>NZ_LT703001.1:663750-1327500 GCF_900149705.1 Sphingorhabdus sp. Alg231-15
ATGGCTGCAAGAAATGTTTTATTCATTGGTAAGTCCTTCGGGAAATTTGTTTGAGGGGGGCGCTGTAGTTTAGCACAGGCTATCCCCCCCAAACCACTATTCATTATTGAGGTGCACAAGCGGCGGCACAGGCACCACAAGCGGCAGGTTCGGCAGCACAGGCACCGGCGTCAGCGCCACAGGCAGCAGCGCAGGCTGGGGCAGCAGCGCAGGCTCCGCATGCCGCGGCTGCACAAGCGCCACAGGCTGCAGCACAGGCCGCTGCTGCACAGGCGCTACAGGCCGGTTGGGTCGCTGGCGCTGCGGTACAGGTTGCCAGAGCAGCCGATGGAGCTGCGAGGGACAGACCACCCATGACAGCGAGCATTGCGGACAGTTTACGTGTATTATTCATGATATTTTCCTTTGAGTTTAGAGTTCAGGTTAGAAAGCTACGTGACGAATAGGGGGTCCGATTAACCGCCGAATTTGGCGTTATCCGGGAATTTTGGCCAGTTAATGTCGGCCTTCTTGATGAAGCCAGCAACGTCGGTCAGCCAGGTTTTCTGAACCTGTTTATTGACGTTGAGGTAGAGTTTGCCGCCAACTACTTTGTAGACCAGTGGATCACCGGGAGCGAGCGAGCCGCGTGACAACGCCCATGCACAGTGACCACCATATTGTGGAGCGAATTGTGCTGGCTTTTCCTTGAACTTTTTGGCGTTAGCCGCGGTGCTGAAAAAATAGTCAGCGCCCTTATATTTTACCTTATGCGCCTTGCTGCCTTTGACTGGAACGCCGCTTCCGGTGAAGTAAGACGTGACGTCATAACCGCCGACTGCCGTGTTACCACCCTTAACACCGGTGTAGGTCGGGCCAGCAATGGCCGCATCAATAGGAAGGGCGAAAGTTCCGGTGGTCGCGGTTAGTGCGAGCGCCAATGGCATAATAAGATTTTTCATTTTTTGTTCCTTGGTAAGATTTAAGTTCTTGTGATTGAGGGTAAAAATAATTTCGTTGAGCCGTCATGCTCGTTGATGGTTTCGCGAGGTCGAGCGAAAAGGTTTCACTTCCTGCAAAATAATTTCACCAGCATGGTTGATTTTTGCACCGCAAAAGATATGAATGTCGGCATGAGATGTGCCTCAAACCTAGAGCTACACCGACTTATGCGCCCTTAGGCGTAGCTGAGCTGCTGCTTGATGCGGCGGCCCCGTCTAAGGGATTATTTTTCCAGAAAATTGAAATTAACTAGCAATTTCCGCCTTGCGTGAAATCGCTTGCAGCATAAGAGTATCGATCATGCATTCTAATCCATCTCAAAAATATCGCCCCTTTGGTCAGATTGATTTGCCGGACCGCCAGTGGCCTTCCCGCATCATTGACAAGGCTCCACGTTGGCTCTCCACCGACCTGCGGGATGGCAATCAAGCGCTGATTGATCCAATGGATGCACAAAAGAAACAGCGCTTTTTTGATTTGCTCGTAAAAATCGGGATCAAGGAAATTGAGGTCGGCTTCCCGTCCGCCGGCGCGACCGACTTTGATTTTATAAGCGGTTTGGTCAAGTCCGGCAGCATTCCCGATGATGTCATGGTGCAAGTCCTCACCCAGTCCCGCCGTGATCTGATCGAAACCAGCTTTGCCAGTCTGGAAGGCGCCAAGCAGGCCATTGTCCATCTCTACAATGCGGTTTCACCAGCATGGCGTGATGTTGTGTTCAAGCTGGGCAAGGAAGGCGTAAAGGATATTGCCAAGGAAGGCGCAACGATCCTGCGCGAACAGGCGGAGAAATATCCAGATACCGATTGGCATTTCGAATATTCGCCCGAAACTTTCTCAACCGCAGAGATCGAATTCAGCCTGGAGGTCTGTGAGACAGTCATGGAGATTATCGAGCCGACGGCAGAGAAACCGTTGATCCTTAATCTGCCAGCAACGGTCGAAGCCTCAACGCCCAATATCTATGCCGACCAAGTAGAGTGGATGTGCAAACATATTAGCAAGCGCGAGCATGTCGTGATCAGCCTGCACACGCATAACGATCGCGGTTCGGGCATCGCGGCATCGGAGCTGGGTCTGATGGCCGGTGCTGACCGTGTCGAAGGCTGTCTGTTCGGCAATGGCGAGCGCACGGGTAATGTCGATCTGGTGACGCTCGGCCTCAACATGTACACGCAGGGTGTCGACCCAAAACTTGATTTTTCCAACATGGATGAAATCGTCAATACGGTCGAATATTGCAATCAACTGCCGGTTCCGGAACGCCATCCCTATGCCGGAGAACTGGTCTTTACCGCCTTTTCCGGTTCCCATCAGGATGCCATCAAAAAGGGCTTTGCGGCGCAAGAACAGCGCAATGACGAACTTTGGAATGTCCCTTATCTGCCTATCGACCCGCGCGACATAGGCCGGGACTATGAAGCGGTGATCCGTGTTAACAGCCAGTCCGGCAAAGGTGGTATCGCCTGGATATTGGAGCAGGATTACGGGTTAAAGCTCCCCAAACGCCTGCAGGCCAATTTCAGTCGCACGGTGCAGGAACTGGCCGACGAGACAAGCCGGGAACTGTCTGCCAGAGATATCTGGGGTGCATTCCAGAAACGCTATCATCTTGATGGTGGCGGTAAATACAGCCTTATCGACTATCAGGAAAGTCAGACCGGCGGCGAACGCATATTCGTCGGCAAGGTCAAAGGGCCCGACGGAGAAACGTCCGTCAGTGGTCGCGGCAATGGCCTGATATCCAGCGTTGTCGACGCCCTCGCCTCATCTCTTGGCATCTCGCTGGAGATCATGGACTATCAGGAACATGCCCTCGGTTCAGGCAAGGACGCGCAGGCGGCGGCCTATGTCGAATGCAAGACCGGTGATGGCCGCGAATTCTATGGTGTCGGCATCAATAGCGATGTCGCAAGAGCCTCGGTTGAAGCGCTGCTCAGTGCGGTAAACCGGATTTAGCAGCCGGATTAAGCAATCGGTTAAAATAACAGTGGAATCCGCCTCGGCTTGGGCTATGGCGGAGGTCTAAGCTTTTCCGTTTAGCCTTTTCTATTGGGGACCTTATGACTTTACCTGCTATTTTCGACAATCTTCGCCTGCCGCTTATCGGTTCACCTTTGTTTATCGTATCGGGACCGGAATTGGTCATTGCGCAGTGTAAAGCCGGTATCGTCGGGTCCTTCCCTGCCCTCAACGCACGGCCACAAAGCCTGCTCGATGAATGGATGCACCAGATTACAGAAGAACTTGCGGCATGGAACCGGGACAATCCCGACAAGCCAGCAGCTCCCTTTGCGGTGAACCAAATTGTCCACAAATCCAACGATCGTCTCGATCAAGACATGGCCACCTGTGCCAAGTGGAAGGTCCCGCTGATCATCACGTCACTGGGCGCCATTGAGGATCTCAACACCGCCGTGCATAGTTGGGGTGGGATCACCATGCATGACATTATCAACGACCGCTTTGCCCATAAAGCGATCGAAAAAGGCGCCGATGGCCTTATCCCGGTGGCAGCAGGTGCTGGCGGTCATGCCGGTGTTATTTCTCCCTTTGCACTGATGCAGGAAATTCGTCAGTGGTTTGATGGCCCTGTTGCCCTGTCTGGCTCTATCGGTTGCGGCGCATCTATTCTCGGCGCGCAGGCTATGGGTGCGGATCTCGGCTATATGGGCTCCGCCTTTATCGCGACTAAGGAAGCCAATGCCGACCAGGGCTATAAAGATGGAATCGTCGAAGGCCGTGCCAAGGACATTGTCTATTCCGACCTGTTCACCGGTGTAAGCGGTAATTATCTACGCGGCTCCATCGAGAATGCCGGCCTGAACCCAGATGACCTGCCACAGGGTGACTATAAGACCATGAATTTCGGCTCTGGCGGCAATACCGAGAAAAAAGCGTGGAAAGATATCTGGGGTAGCGGTCAGGGCATCGGTGCTATTGATGAAGTCCGCTCGGTTCAGGACATGGTCGACATACTGATCAGCGAATATCAGGAAGCTCGGGATAGCTTGGCGACGCGGTTTAACTACTGATCGGACCTATCCTACGCTTGGTTACAAGCATGGAGTATAGTTGATATGCGGAAGTCTCAATGGGTCGCCATGGCACTGCTCGGCTCTGTCTTGTCGGCTCTTCCAGTTGCGGCATCTGAACCCCGGACAATAGAAGATAACGAGCCGCTGGTTATGCGGATAATTTTCGACGATTGCCTTGGCTTTGTCCAAAAGGATATTGCACCTTTTGAAGGCTTGGCGCTGTTACCGATCACCGCCAGAGGCAGAGATATGGTTCGCGCGCGCTATACCGAGAACGGCGCCATACATCACCTGTTTTCCGACCGCTACGTCGTGGCATGGGGAGAGGATAGCGAGGATCGCTATTGTATTCTTCTCACATCACGACCATCCGACGAACCAATGATGCTGGGGGTCGAACCCGCTGGCTTCCCAACACGACTGACCGAGCGTGCCGATGCCGTAGGCATGACAGAGAACGACATGCCCGGAGAGTTTTCGCCGCTCAACACAATGTCTTGGCGCAAACCCGATGCGGATGGCAAACCAGGACTCAGAATGGTGGTGATGCCGACAGACGGTGTAGAGGGTCAGAAAATCGTCGACGCTGGACTTATTGTTGTGGCTGCCGGGTCTGATAGTTCGGACGACTGAGACACATTACTCGCTCTCTGGTCGTGGCTTCGCTTTCACATAAACGCCCCGTCCCATTTTTTCCGGTGGAACAAGGTTTTCTCCGTCGATCTTCATGATGACTGTGCCGATGGGGTCATAACGCGCACCCTCTTTCGGTGGATCGTAGATCAGCGTCACCAGCCCATCCTCAAAACTCCAGCTTCCGCCAGAAATAATGTCCAGTGCTCCAACGCTCAGATACCATTGAAAACTGCCATCCTCGGACAATTGCAGACCGGAAGCCGTTTCCATCACGCCTCGCAGATAATAGCGTCCCAGCAATTTTTGTGATGCATCATGATCCTGCGCATCCGGCGAAGCTTGCACGATATCGCTACCCGCCTCTTCGGATATTTCAGGCGAGTCTGAGCCCGAAAATGCCAATATTGATGCCATCACGCTGTTGATCAATTGGCTTGCCATAGGCACGCTTACATCTCTCCGCGTTGGCGGCGTATGGCGAACCATTTTTCGACATTGGCATTATGTTCCGCCAGTGTCTTTGCGAAAACATGCCCGCCTTTGCCGTCCGCGACAAAGAAGAGATATTCACTGTCCGCCGGATTAAGCACCGCTTCGATTGAGGCGCGCCCGGGATTGGCAATTGGCCCCTTAGGCAAGCCAACCATCGAATAGGTGTTATAATCATTCACTGCCGCAATTTCGGATTGGCGAATGCGCCGACCCAGCGGTTTGCCTTTGGTGATCGGATAGATAATCGTAGGATCGGCCTGCAGCATCATGTTGCGATTGATCCGGTTGCTATAGACAGCCGCAACGGTGCGTCGTTCGCGGGCTAGCGCCGTTTCCTTCTCGACGATCGCCGCAAGGATGACGGCTTCTTCTGGTGTCTTGACCACACTGGCTGCGGTTTTTTTGGGCCATAGTTCGGCAATCGTATCCTTCATCGCCTTTTGCATGCGCGCCACGACCGCCGCTCGGCTCTCACCGCGTTCAAAGCTATAGCTGTCTGGCAAGAGTGAACCTTCTTCGGGAACGGGGATGTCACCGGTCAAAAGTTTTTCTGCCATTAGTTTTTCATGCACGATAATCGAGGGCGTACCTTCTGGTATCGTGATGAGCCGCTGCACGGTTTTCCCGCCCTGCAATATGCCCAGAATCGTGGCATTACTTGCGCCAGCAGGAATAACGAATTCGCCAGCCTTGATTGGCTCGGATCCACCGAAAATCTTGGCGCGATTCAAGAAGGCATCCGCAGACTTGATGACACCTTCGTCTTCCAGCGCTTTTGCCGCCATGCCCAGGCTGGAGCCCGACTTGACGATAAATTGCTGCTCATTCTCCAATGGTCCACTGGCGTTCCAGCCATAGAGGAAATTGCCCGCAAGTATCAAAACCAGCGCGGCCGCAACCAGAAGAATAAGGCAGCCGAAGCGCCGCATGATGATGCTATACCGCCTTCATGATGACGCTGGCATTGGTTCCGCCAAAGCCGAAGCTGTTGCTAAGAACCGCTTTGACTTCGCGTTTTTTGGCGACATGCGGTACCAGATCGACGCCCGCGCAACTCTCTTCAGGATCATCCAGATTCAGTGTTGGTGGAACGGTCTGGTCACGCAGCGCAAGGATGGAGAAAATCGCTTCTACTGCGCCTGCG
The DNA here is from genome assembly GCF_900149705.1 of Sphingorhabdus sp. Alg231-15. Classification (NCBI taxonomy): domain Bacteria; kingdom Pseudomonadati; phylum Pseudomonadota; class Alphaproteobacteria; order Sphingomonadales; family Sphingorhabdaceae; genus Sphingorhabdus; species Sphingorhabdus sp. Alg231-15. The sequence goes on from NZ_LT703001.1 coordinate 670,042, forward strand.
CCGCCGAGCAAATGGCCGATGGCAGACTTGGTTGAGCTCATCGACATCGTCGCGATATCGTCACCGAACAGGCGGCGCACGGCGGCCAGCTCCAGAACATCCGCCATGGTCGATGTGCCGTGAGCATTGACATAATCAATATCGGCAGTGGTCAGGCCAGAGCGTTTCAGTGCCATTTCCATTGAGCGATACGCGCCAACCCCATCGGGATGCGGCGCGGTTACGTGGTGTGCGTCACCGGACAGACCATAGCCAACCACTTCGGCATAGATGGTCGCGCCGCGAGCCTTGGCGCGCTCATATTCTTCCAGAACGACAACACCTGCACCCTCGCCCATGACAAAGCCATCACGGTCTTTATCATATGGCCGCGAAGCAGCGGCTGGATCATCATTTCGCTTGGTGGACAGCGCTTTGGCTTGCGCAAATCCGGCGATACCAATGGGGCAAATAGTTGCTTCAGCTCCACCCGCAAGCATCACATCAGCATCATCAAGGGCAATCATTCGTGCTGCATCACCAATGCTATGCGCGCCAGTTGAGCAGGCTGTGACAACAGCGTGATTGGGCCCCATCAGACCATATTTGATTGAAACCTGTCCAGAGATCAGGTTGATGAGTCGCCCGTGGACAAAATGCGGGCTTACCCGTCCTGGGCCACGTTCGTTAAGAACCAGCGATTCCTTTTCGATACCCGGCAATCCGCCGATACCGGAACCAATAGAACAGCCTGTGCGCAATTTTTCTTCATCGCTTAATTCTGTCAGCCCTGCATCTTCCAGTGCCTGTCCAGCGGCATCGATGCCGTAGATGATGAACGGATCAACCTGACGTTGTACCTTATGATCGACGCGCAAATTCGGATCAAAACCATATTCATGGTCGGCGGGCTTCACCTCACAGGCGATATGGCATTTCTGGTCTGAAGCATCGAAGCGCGTAATCTTTCCCGCACCGGATTTTGAAGCAAGAATATTGCTCCAACTTGTTTCCACATCTCCGCCAAGAGGCGTTACCAAACCCAGTCCGGTCACTACAACACGACGCATGCTATGCTCCTTATAACGGGCCTTCCTAAGCCCCAATTCAAAAGCGGCCACCGGTTCAGGAAATGCTTCCCAGGCCGGTGAGCCGCTTTGTAATCATTTAGCGATCATTGGCCCCGGAATATCAGCCCACAAAAGTGGCCGCATTCCAAAATCAATTAGCCCTTGTTGTTGTCGATAAAATCAATCGCATCTTTAACCGTTGCGATTTTTTCAGCCGCATCGTCAGGAATTTCGACGCTGAACTCTTCTTCAAACGCCATCACAAGTTCAACAATATCGAGGCTGTCAGCGCCCAGATCATCGATGAATGCCGCTTCTTCGTTTACTTTGTCAGCTTCTACACCAAGATGCTCAACAACAATCTTTTTTACGCGGTCTGCAGTCTCACTCATGAGAGTTCCTTCTTCGTTGGTATTAATTTCTATTTTGTCCTAGTGGCATGGCGCGTTGCATGCAAGAGGGCAAGCGCAGCTTTATGAATGAACGCTGTTTATTGTTCTTATTGTCGCAATTCGCCGTTTCGAAAGTCTTCTTCGATACCGTACAATGCTCCGCGCCATTCCCAGTAATTATACGCTAGTTCCCGCAATTCCTTGTCTTCGGGATAGCCCGCTGCGGTCAAATCCTTGTCCATTTTCCCAGACAGGAAGACATCCTCCAGCATATATCGACCTGTCGGTTTCACATTATCGCTATAATATTGATCCAAAAAGGATTTAAAATCTCCCAATTTTTGGATTTTCTCCACCAATCCGTCTTGCATTATCCAGCCATCCATCAAGGAAACCCTAAATGCACTTCGCGTCTGAATATCTGTCCAGCCGTGTTCGGCCTGACAGTCTTCAGTCAGTCCCTTTGCTGACTTGAACGCATCAACTTCCTTACCTTGACGCGCCAGCGCAAAATATGCCTGCGCCTGATCGGCCGAGACGCCCTTGCTCACACAATCGAAATTTTCAATTGTCAGCAGTCCCGCAGTCGGAAGAAGCGGTTCGGGGTTTGCGGTCATCACCAGCAGAAATATTGTGGAGAACATTGTGAAAGCCGTTTAGCTGATCATTGCCATGCCGCCATTCACGTGCAGTGTCTGGCCGGTAACATAGGATGCTTCATCGCTGGCCAAATAGGTCACAGCCGCCCCGATATCCCCACCAGCCCCCATTTTACCTGCGGGAATTTTCCGATTTATCTCTTCTTTTTGCGCATCTGTCAGTGCCTCGGTCATCGGCGTAGCGATAAATCCGGGAGCAACACAGTTTACGGTAATTCCGCGTGACGCCAGTTCCTGCGCCAGCGCCTTGGACATCCCGACCAATCCCGCCTTTGATGCGACATAGTTCACCTGCCCCGGATTACCGGTAGCGCCGACAACCGATGTAATAGAAATGATCCGGCCGTGCCGGGCTTTCATCATCGGCCGCGCAGCAGCACGGGCCAGACGAAAGGCTGATTCCAGATTGACGTTCAATACATCCGACCAGTCATCATCGGACATACGCATGACGAGCCCATCACGCGTAATTCCGGCATTGTTGACCAGGATGTCGAGCTTACCAAGTTTTTCGATCACTTGCGGCACCAGCGCGTTGACTTCTTCGGCGTCGGCAAGGTTACAAGGGATGACAACATGTCCATCTCCTTCCAGTTCCGGAATCAGATCCATCAATGTCAGCTTGCGCGTACCGGACAAGGCAATTGTCGCACCGCGTGCAGCCAGCGATTTAGCAATTGCTGAACCAATGCCACCCGATGCGCCGGTTACCAGCGCGGTCATTCCTGTCAGATCAAACATATAAAATTCCTCAGTATTCCAGATAATATAGAACGAAATCTTCGGCCTTGGCGCCATTGGATTCATAAAGTTTGCGGGCGGGTATATTGTCTTGTTCCGTGCCTAGCCAGCATTCTTCACAGTCGCGTTCGTCTGCCAATTTCAAGACTTTGGCAAGCATTTGCTTGGCTATTCCGTTCTGCCGCAGCTTTTCAATAACATCAATTTCGTCAATATAGAGCTCATCTGCCTTGTCTGGCCGTTTGTGGACCATTGCAGTGCACTTGCCGATCACCTTTCCATCCAGCTGCGCAACAACCAGCCAGTGGCTCTCCTCCGCCAGAAAAGCAGACAGCCGCGCCGGATCGACAGGATTATCAAACAGATCATCAGCGACATGATCCATCAGCTCTATATTATTGTTGGTGACCTCAAATATTTCTATGGCCTCCAAATCCACCAAATCAAATATCCTTCAGAAAGCCTTCAATATCATCCATTGCGATAAGACTGGTTGTCTGAACTTCCTTATTTATGCGTTTCACCATTCCGCCAAGCACCTTGCCACCGAATTCGACAAACTGCTCAACGCCAGCCTCGAACAGGTTCAGCACCGATTCCCGCCAACGCACGGTTCCCGTGACCTGTTCTACCAGCAACTGCCGTATTTCATCTGTATCGGTCACCGCATCTGCTGTCACATTGGCAAAAACCGGAACAGCGGGCGGCAATATGCTGGCTTCTGCCAACGCCTCTTCCATCGCCTCCGCCGCAGGCTGCATCAACGAACAATGAAATGGCGCCGAAACTGGCAACAACACACCGCGTTTAATCTCATGTTCTTTAACAAGTGCAATGGCACGTTCGATCGCTGCCATATGGCCGGAAATGACCACCTGGGTCGGATCATTGTCATTGGCGACCGTACAGATGTCGCCCTGCGCCACTGCTTTCGCTAGGCTGGCGGCCTTCTTGATATCCGCTCCCAGTAATGCGGCCATACCGCCCTCACCCACCGGAACCGCCTTTTGCATCGATTGACCGCGCAATTTCAACAATTCTGCTGTTGTTGTCAGATCTAGCGCGCCCGCCGCACAAAGCGCGGTATATTCGCCCAGACTATGGCCGGCGACATAGGTACAAAGGTCCGCCATCGGTTTGCCGCCCTCTTTCTCCATAACACGGAGAGTCGCGATCGCATTGGCCATGATCGCCGGCTGTGCATTCTCTGTTAGGGTCAGCTCATCTTCCGGGCCTTCACACATCAACTGGAAGAGATTCTGTTCCAGCGCGTGATCGACTTCCTGAAAAACTTCGCGGGCCGTGTTGCTGGCTTCGGCAAGCGCCTTGCCCATGCCAACCGCCTGGCTGCCCTGTCCCGGAAAAATAAACGCCCTCATGCTTGCCCCTTATCGGTTTGTTGATTTGTTGTCCCTGCAGGTAAGAGGGAATGGAAGTGCATGCAAGTATCACGACGTAAATCGCTATCACTATTGCACCACTATTACGATTGCCAAGTTTTAACTGAGCAATTAAGCTTTCAGGATGAATGAAGCCGTTTCCGAACATGAACTGACTGTTTTTTGCCGCAGGACACTCGGCATGGACGGTGAGTTGTCAGGCCTTCGCAGGCTATCGGGCGGAGCCAGCATGGAGAGCTGGGCCTTTGCCTATGGAGGCGAGGAATTTGTTCTCCGCCGATTGCCTGCAGGGATTTCTCCGGATGATGAAGGTTTGCGTGGTGTGCCGCTGGCCACCCAGGCGGATATTATCGATCTGGCGGTTCAATCTGGCGTGACGGCCCCAACGGTCCGAGCGCGACTATCGCCAGAAGATGGCCTTGGCGAAGGTTTTGTTATGGACAAGGCGGAGGGGGAGACCCTGCCCCACAAAATCCTTGGCAATCCCGAATTTGCTGAAGCCGAGAGCAAATTGACCGACCAATGCGCGGCGGAGCTGTGGAACATCCACAATATCGATCCCGGCCCGTTGTTCGGCAATCTGGAATATTACGCCCCGCTGGACCTTATCGGCTTGCAGCAAGACAAATATGAAGAGATTGGCGGTGCCATCCCGATCTACGAATATGCTTTTCACTGGCTGAAGGAAAATGCTCCGGCCAGCCCGGATGATCCAGATCGTGAATCCCGAAAGTTGGTGCACGGCGACTTCCGCATGGGCAATCTCATGATCCAGCCATCCGGCCTGTCTGCGGTACTGGATTGGGAATTGGCCCGACTGGGTGATCCCGTCCAGGATCTCGCCTATCTTTGCACTCCCAGCTGGCGCTTTGGCCATTATGAGAAGGTTGCGGGCGGCTTTGACAGCGCCGAAGCGTTTCTCGCTGCATATGCCAGGCACAGCGGAAAAAATGTTGACCCGGACCGTTTCCGGTTCTGGTTGATCTATTCCACTGTCTGGTGGGGAGTCGCCTGTCTGGTCATGGGTGAGATCTGGCGCAGCCACGGGGATCGTTCGTTGGAGCGCACCGTCATTGGTCGCCGCGTGTCGGAAGTTGAAATTGATCTAGCACTGCTGTTTGAAGAGATTTTGCCACAAGAGATCAGCACTGCGCTGAATTGGAAAATACCCGAAGAACAAGAGGCTAAAGGTGAAACCAGCTATGATGAGCTGCTGGCTGCCCTCTCCGAATGGAATATGAAAACGGTCCAGCCCGATCTGAAGGGCCATGACCGTTTCCAATCCAGGGTTGCCGGCAATGCACTGGGCATCGCCAAGCGGCACGCCAGCTTTGGTTCTGCTTTCCAGACCGCTTCAGACGAACGGTTAAAAGCTATCGGATTTGACCATGGACAGCTCTGCACGGCGCTTTCAGAAGGACGCGTGGGTCCGGAACATCCGGGTCTGTGGGATCATCTCAGGCTGTCTGCATTGGAACGCCTGTCTATCGACCAACCCAAATATGCCGGCCTTGCCGTCGCTCTCAACAAATGGAACCCATGATATGAGTTTTGACATTCCACAGGATATTGAAGACTATCTCACCGTTCTGGATGATTTTATCGAAGCTGAAATCAAACCGATTGAGCAGCGCGACGATAATATCCGTTTTTTCGACCATCGCCGGGAAGACAGCCGAACCGACTGGGACAATCAGGGTCTGCCGACCAAGGAATGGGAAGACCTGCTCGACGAGATGCGCCGCACCGCCGATGCCGCTGGTCATTTCCGCTATGCCCTGCCCAAGGATTTCGGCGGACAAGATGGCTCCAACCTAGGCATGGCCCGCATTCGCGAACATCTAGCACACAAGGGCCTTGGCCTGCATAACGATCTGCAGAATGAAAATTCAATCGTCGGTAATCTCGTCCAGCCCCTCATGGTGCGCGACTTTGGCACCGAGAAGCAGAAACAGGAATGCATTCCTGCGATGCTGAAAGGTGAGATGAAATGGTGCTTTGGCCTGACAGAGGAAGATCACGGCTCTGATGCAACATGGATGGATACCACGGCCGTGCCAGAGCAGCGCGATGGAGTGGATGGCTGGCTGATCAACGGCAACAAGATGTGGACCACCGGTCTGCACGTCGCCACTCATGTCATGACCTTTGCCCGCCATCGCGGCAAGGATGGCGATGCCCAGGGTATTGGCTGTTTTCTGGTTCCCACCGATGCAGAAGGCTTTGAAATTGGCGAATATATGTGGACATTTAACATGCCCACCGATCACCCAAAATGCAGCTTCACCAATGTCTGGATTCCAGCGGACCAAATATTGGGAGACCTCGACATGGGTCTCGCTGCCGCACAGCATTTCGTCCACGAAAACCGTATTCGTCAGGCCGCGTCGTCACTGGGTGCCGCGCAATATTGCATCGATGAATCAGTAAAATATGCCGGAGAGCGCAAGCCGTTCGGAAAACCACTGGCCGTCAATCAGGCGATCCAGTTTCCGTTGGTAGAATTGCATACCGAAGCGGCAATGCTGCGCCAGCTTATCTATAAAACCGCAGCACAGATGGACGGTATGGCCAAGGTCGATGTTGCCAAATATCTGTCAGCGCAGGTGTCCATGTGTAACTACCGCGCCAATCGATTGTGCTGCGATGCAGCCGACCGCGCAATGCAAGTCCATGGCGGCATGGGCTATTCCCGCCACAAACCGTTCGAACATATCTACCGCCATCACCGGCGCTACCGGATCACCGAGGGTTCGGAAGAAATTCAGATGCGCAAGATCGGCGGTCATATGTTCAAATTCATCAAATGAGCCGGAGGGTCAGGATGGGATACAAAACGGACAGCAGAAACCTCATCTTGAACCCAGCACCCGCGGTTACAAATCGGCCAGAACTTTTTCAATTTCATCAAACAAGAGATCAAAAGCAGCCGCTTCTTGGGGCGTGAATAGCGCAATATTCTCAGTCACAACGCGCAGTTTGACGATGTCCGCACTAGTCCCCGTTGCAAGATTTTGCAGCAGAGAATTTACCTTAAAGATGGCGCGCGTGACGCGATCAGACTGCGCATAATTGCTGCCGACACGTGCAAGAAGAATATGCAAGCTGTCACGCATGCTGAGCAATGGGCCGGCTAGTTCAACCATTTACCTCTCCTTTTCAGAACACTCTGGCGATCGCAGCAAGATGACCCAGAGCCCTGCGCAATCGCGTCCGGGTGATGGCTGCTGCCTTCCGTTTTTCGTCCAGCGTCAGTAGCCTATCGTCACCAAATAACAGGCCTTGATAATCGCGATGCGTTTCGCGCAACGTTCCTACGGTCTTCGACAATGCGATTGCCAATTCCGGCAATGCCTCTTGCCGTTCGATCAATGTCATTTGCTGTGCAGCGAAACGATGTCTTTGATCGAATTGTTGTGCGGGAATGCGAGGCAGTCGGCTCTCAATAAGGGTCAACCGATTGTCAATCTGCACATCCATGACAAGCAACCATCTCTGATTTATCCGGCTCAGCCTGTCGATATCCTTGGCGAAAGCGGCCTGATCCAGCTGAATTTCAACATCACGCAAGTCATCGACACGCGCTGATTCATCGATAATCTCATTGAGCAATGACAGCGTGTCCTCAACCGCCCCTTTCTGATCATCGGTCAAAGCAGGGAGTTTGACGTCTTCTTGCCCGGCTATGCTTCCCAAATTGGCCGCGACGGCGTCTAAAGTTGCTTGCGCACCAAGCAGCTTGCCGGCCAAGTCCGTGGGTTCGCGGGTAACTATTGCATCCACTGCGTCAAAATAAGTCACCAGCCCATCAATAACAGCCAGCGATGGACCAAAGTCCTGACGGGTCAGACGCGGCAGCTGGAAGTCGTTCTCTTGCCTGCTGCCTTTACGGCAGATCGTCTCGTTATTGCCTGTTTCTCCCTGGGCAATTAGCGGTGTAGGAAGGCGGCAATTGGGATCTACGGCGACCAGATCGATAAGTGCCTTTCGGTTTTCCGATTGCACATCCGCCATTAGCACCCGTGTCGCATCGGTGGCGGAGCGCGCGGCATCGGTCATGGTTCCGGCGCGCTCAATTCGGATGACATCGGTGGCACAGCCAGAAAGAGTGATGGCCAACGTCAACGCAATTGAAAAACCAACAGTCCGGGAAAGCTTCGACACAAGAATGTTCCTAATCTCGCTTTGAGAACACCCTTGTAACATATCTGGGTTCAAATTTCCTCATCTCAGCTGATTGCGATCAGCCAGAACTCGTTTTGTGCACTGAGGCAGATTTGTATAATTATTGCAGCGGTATCCAATTGCCATGTGCGCCGTAGGGAACCCGATCGGGCAATCTTATTGTCGCTACCGGTTCTGCGTCGAAATTCTTGCAATCCAATATGACAAAGCTTGACTGATCGGTTGCTTCATCATGGACAAAGGTCATGGCATAACCATCATCTTCATCGGTTCCCGTTTGCACGAAAGTGGGTTCACCGCCACGGACGCTAGCCCCCAGTTCGTGCGACTTGCACGCCCCGGATTGCAGATCATATTTGAGCAACGCCTTGCCATAGGTTGGTTCTTCCGGATTACCTTCGCCATCCATCTCCATCAAATAACCATAGCGAGACGGAAGGCCTGTGAACTGTTCATTCACCCGGCCAAAGTCTCCGGGACGATCATCCAGCTGCTCTTCGGTTACCTGACCGGTCTTCAGGTCAATGGTCCAGCGCCACAAATAACCAACATCGCTAAAGTCGCTATGGCTCCAGGAGCCCATGCGGGAAGCAATCATTACGATTTTATCCCCTTCTTCGAAAGCATTGACGGTATGGAAAATCGCGCAAGGCGCAATTTCGAACCATCTCACATCCCCGTTATTGCCATTGCGTGGCATGACCCCCAGACGCGCTCCTGCATTTGGGCGAAATTCATAGGGAAAGCCCTTCATCGCCATTTCGAAATCAAAAACGACCGGCAGATCAAGGAAAATCGCGTAGTTTCGAGTGATCGCAAAATCATGCATCATCACCTTCTGAGGAATATCTATGCCTTCCAGCTGTTTTAACTCTCCATCTGCTCCAACTCGTATATATTGCAGGAAAGGTGCTTGAAAATTCGCATAGGAAAAAGCCAATAATTCTCCTGTTTCAGGACAGATTTTTGGATGAGCGGTCATCGCCGTGGTCAGAGCACCATCGTAATTCTGCATGCCAATAGTGCGGAGATCTTGATCTATGACGTAAGGCCATGCTCCTTCGTTAAGCGCTAGAACCTCGCCATTATGGCTCACAATGTGGGTGTTCGCCTTACTGTGATCCCATTTTCCCATATGGCCTGCTTGCAAAGGATCCTCGCCGAAACCTATCGTTTCGACATATTTGCTTCGATACCATTCGGCATTGCCATCCTGCAGGCGAATACCATGCAATAAGCCATCTCCAAAAAACCAGTGAACCGATTGTCCTGAACTCGGATTGGGTCCTGTCCGTATGTAAGTACCATTTAAATTGTCAGGGATTTCACCTTCTACGACAAGGCCGGTAGCCGCCTTCTCTTCCAGAACAGGGGCCCAGTTGCCACGCAGATGCCAAGGTTTTTCCAATGCTTCAACTGACATAGTATATCCTTCCGATACGGGACTTATCTCAAATAGGCGCCCTTTTTGACTACTGCGAATTTGGTTAGCTTGGTGAGGCAGCTGGAGAGAAGGTTGTCTATTTTCCCTCAAATCACAGCACTTGCAATCGTCCTGCAAATCCGCCATAGGCCCCGCTTCCGCGCAGTTCGGACTTCGAATCACGCGGAAAATGAAGAAAGCCGGAGGGGCGTGTCAGCATGGTGCGGCGTCAGCGATCGGTAACATGAAGGAAATGAAGCATGCCGCATTATGAGCATGTCTTCCTCGCGCGTCAGGATCTGAGCCAGTCTCAGGTCGATAGTCTCGCTCAGGAAGCTACAAAAATTGTTGAAGCCAATGAAGGCAAAGTCGTTTTGACGGAAACCTGGGGCCTGCGTACGCTGGCTTACAAGGTTCAGAAGAACCGCAAAGCCCATTACGTAATGTTGCGTCTCGACGCGCCAACCAACGTGATTGCCGAGCTGGAACGTCAGACCCGTATCAACGAAGACGTGATCCGTTTTCTGACCATCCGCGTGGACGAGCATGAAGAAGGCCCGTCCGTGATGATGCGCAAGCCAGACCGTGACAGCCGCCGTGGTGGTAGCGATCGTGGTGGTGACCGCCCTCGTCGTGACCGCGACGACAGTTAAGCTAGAAAAGGAGTAATAAACATGGGACGTCCATTTTTCCGTCGCCGCAAAAGCTGCCCCTTTTCCGGTAAGAACGCACAACCCATCGACTATAAAGATGTGAAAATGCTGCAGGGATATATTTCCGAGCGTGGCAAAATCGTACCTAGTCGTATCACCGCAGTTTCTGCCAAGAAGCAGCGCGAATTGTCCAAGGCAATTAAACGCGCTCGCCATCTCGGCCTGCTGCCTTACCTCGTGAAATAGGAGCAAGAGACATGGATATTATTTTGCTTGAACGAGTCGAAAAACTGGGCGGCATTGGCGACGTCGTAACCGTGAAAAACGGTTATGCACGCAATTTTCTGCTGCCTAACAAGAAAGCCTTGCGCGCTAACGAAGCGAACAAAAAGGTTTTCGAAGCCAACCGTGCGCAGATTGAAGCGGACAATGAATCGAAACGCAAAGACGCCGAAAAAGCGTCCGGCAATGTTGATGGCAAACAGATCGTTTTGATCCGTGCCTCTTCCGCCAGCGGCCAGCTTTATGGTTCAGTTTCGGTTCGTGACATCGTCGAAACATTGGCTGCCGACGGTGCCAGTGTTGAGAAAAGCATGGTGATCCTCGAAAAACCGATCAAAACGCTTGGTGTTTTCGACGTTCGCATCCGTTTACACCCTGAAGTTTCTGTCACTGTCGAGGTCAACGTGGCCCGCTCTGACGATGAAGCTGAGCTACAGAAAGACGGCATCGACGTGATCGCCCAGATGTTTGAAGAAGAGCAGGCCGAATTGGCTGCTGCGGCTTTGGCACCGGAAAGCGAAGATGACGGTGAAGAAGCTGAAGCAACAGAGGCTGACGAAGCTTCAGATGAAGACACTTCCGAGGAAGCGGCTGAAGAAACAGAAGAAAGCGCTGAAGACAAAGAATAATATTTGTCAGCAAGTGATTGAAAAGCCCGGAGCTGGTGCGTTACAGAGTAACAATCCGCCTCCGGGCTTTTTCTTAGGATTGAGGGCATATTGACCAATAGCTGGCAAAATCAGTTTTCTCAGGATGCTCGGCTCCTGACCCATCTGGTTGATCTACCTACCGATCAAGTGCTGTTATCGCATTTGACGGAAGACGACTATCGCAAGGCAAGCTTTCTCGATCAGCGCATCATTACACCGCAATTGCGGCGACAGCTGGTTCCATGGGCGGCACTGTCCAAGGTCAATCTGCCCCAAGGCGTCGTGCCGCAGTATATTTTTCATATCGGACATGTCGGATCGACGTTGCTTTCACGGCTGCTCGGGGAAATTGATACCGTACTCGCGCTGCGGGAACCGCAGCTTCTACGCACCTTATGTGAAATCTCCCAAATACGACACGAGCCGGAAAGTCCATGGTCGCCGGAAGTCTATGAAAAACGCTTTTCCGAAACCGTCCGTTGGTTATCGCGTGCATTCCATCCTCATCAACGGGTGATGATCAAGGCGAGCAGTTTTGTTAGCGAATTGGCTCCACAGCTACTGGCAATGCCAACGGAAGCGTTGTTTCTTTACGCTCCGCTCGATCGTTACATCCCCACCATATTAGCTGGTGAGGCATCGGTTCAGGAAACGCACATGATGGCCGGTGCCCGTCTCAAAAGACTGACCCAACATCTGGGTGAACCGCCTGCACGGCTTTGGGAGTTATCATTAGCCCAGCGCGTTGCAATGAGTTGGATGTGCGAACTGGTGACGCTTTTCGTAGCGCAGAAGACAAGCCAGTCGGCCAAAATCTTGTGGATGGATTTTGAGGCATTTCTCGACACCCCCCAAGATCAATTGATCACCGCCGCATCACACTTCAATCTTGATCTGTCAGAGCAAAAAGCGGCTGAACTGGTAGCGGGGCCCATCATGTCTTCCTATTCCAAAGCACCGGAACATGATTATAGTCCCAACTTGCGTCAGGAATTGCTGGCAGAAGCCAACCAAAACTATGCCGCTGAGATACGTGCCGCGATAGTGTGGACGGAAAAAATAGCCACCAACTTTCCTCTGGTAGCCGATGCGATGCAATGGATTGAAACGAGAAAATAATGTTTAAGCAGCTAAAATTACTCGACCAAAGCCAGGTCAATGAAATCAAAAAAATCGCCAGTAGCGGTCAATTTGTGGATGGGAAGATCAGCAATCCCCATTCAAAGGTGAAAAACAACCTGCAACTGCATGATCTGGAAGCCTACAACAAAACATCGAAGATTCTCCATGATGCACTAATGTCCAATCCGGAATTCACAGATTTCGCTTTTCCCGAGAAGGTCGCTCCTCCACTGATCACTCGCTATCAACCCGGCATGCATTATGGGCTGCACGCGGATAGTGCGATCATTCCCCTGCCCGATGGGCCCATTCGATCAGACATTAGCTGTACAATTTTTTTGAATGGCCCCGAAGACTATAAAGGTGGGGCATTGTATGTGACTCAAGGTGAAGCCGGCATGCGCTTCAAGGGCGTTCCTGGAACTGCCATCGTCTATCCATCCCATACTTTGCATGAAGTCGAAGCGATCTCGCAAGGTGAGAGAATGGTAGCGATTACCTTCATTCAAAGCCGCATCCGCGATGTCATGAAACGCAACCTCATGTACGAGTTGAACGAAGTTGCGGCACTGGAAGGATTAAATATGCGCGATGAAAACTACACCCGCATGCAAGCGCTGCAATATAATCTCATGCGTATGTGGATGGAGTAGCAATTCCAAATCTTCCAATTTAGCGCTATATTTTTACATGTTGGGCATTAGTGTATCTATCCATGCGATTCATATATAAAGTGCTTCTACTGCCGCTGTTGACTATTTTTGCATGGAACGGTCCAGCGAATGCAAATGAACTTCCACCTCTTAAAGCTTATGGCGAATTGCCTTCGTTAGAGAGAACTGCAATCTCAGCAACGGGCAGATATTATGCCATTGTCACCGCTGACAAAGACCAGAGACGACTGATAATATTAGAGGGCAAAGATCGGCTTTTGAGATCGATAAACCTCGGAACAATCAAGGTTCGCGACGTAGATTGGGCCGGTGATGAATATATAGTGGTCACGGCTTCACAGACAGAACGAATGGGTCGGGGCTTCGCAGCAAATAAGGGGGAGTTTATGCAAGTGTTCATTCACTCCCTGCTGAAAGATGAAGATGCCTGGGTCTTCGAAAAGCAGGCGAGGATCGCGAATGCTATTTTTGGACGCTATGGCTTGCGAAAAATTGATAACCGTTGGTCTGGTTATTTTGGAGGAATGGCGCTCGAAATCGACAATAAACTCCGTTCAAACCGAACCACCACCTATCGTGAGCGGGTCTTCAAAATCGATCTTGATACAAAATCCGACAGTTTGGTCGACGAACAGACGAGTGATTTCAGAGCCTATAGCGACTGGGTTCTGGAGGAAAACGGGCAAGTCGCTGCCAAGCTCAACTTCAACACAGAGAATGGCAAGTGGGAAATAGAGAACGCCAAAGGTAAGACCATTACCAATGGAATGATCAAGCGTGGAAATTTGTCGCTGATTGCGCTTGGAAAAGATGGCGACACGGTCATTTTTCAGCAGGTCGACAATAGCATTAACTCTCAGAAGATTTTTGAAATACCACTATCAGGTGGAGAGAAAAAACGCGTTTTCACTGATCAGGCAATCGCAAGTTGGTTTATCGACAAATCAACGAACCGACTGATCGGATATCGCCGGAAAAATGGCCATAATCGATCCGTTTTTCTGGACAGTGAGCGCAATAAACTGGCCGCCAAAATCAGAAGTGCTTTCAGTAAAGTCAATGTCGACATCATTGATTGGAATGATGAATTTAGCAGAGTAATTGTGTTCACCAATGGAAACGCAGATGCTGGCAGCTGGTGGTCGATTGATCTGAAGGCGTTCAAAGCGGAACTTCTTGGAAGTTCTTATCCAGCCATTCAGGGTCAACAGGTTGGTAAAATCACAACATTTGCCTACCAAGCGCAAGATGGTCTCAATCTGGATGGAATTTTGACTTTGCCGCCTGGACGAAAGCCGGAAAAATTACCAATAATCGTTTTTCCTCATGGCGGCCCTCATTCCCATGACGAAGCCGAATTCAATTGGTGGGCCCAAGCCTTTGCTTCACGAGGATATGCTGTGTTCCAGCCCAATTTTCGTGGCTCCACCAACAAGGACGTAAAATTTCGCAATGCAAGTGAAGGCGAATGGGGCCGTAAAATGCAATCCGACATATCGGACGGACTACAAGCGCTCGTTAGTCTTGGCATAGCCGATGGTGATCGAGCCTGCATCATGGGCGGCTCTTATGGTGGCTATGCCGCTCTGGCCGGTGTGACCGTTCAGCAAGGCCTTTATAGATGCGCTGTCTCTTTTGCCGGTATCAGCGATTTATCTTTGCTCGTTGAGACAGAAAGGAAAGAAAGCGGAAATAGTCGAGGCCTTCGAAGAGCTTTGTTTGCCGAGCTGGGCAAAGGCCGCGACCTCAAGGAAGTCTCCCCGATAAAATTTGCAGAGCGCGCTGACGCACCAATATTGTTGATTCATGGCAACGATGACACCGTGGTCAATATCAACCAATCCAAAGCAATGGCAGATGCATTAAAAGATGCCAAAAAACCTTTCGATTTCATTCGACTAAAAGGCGAAGATCATTGGTTGTCTAGTGGTGATACACGATTGAAGATGCTGGAGGCCGCGGTCAGCTTCACGCTGCGCCACAATCCTCCTGATTGATCAATAGCCCATCAGGCTCATAACTTCCTTGCGGCTACGCGCATCTTCCAGGAAGCAGCCCAGGAGACGGCTCGTCGTCATACCAACACCCGGCGTGCGAACACCGCGGGCGGTCATACAACTATGGCTTGCCTCGATCACAACAGCCACGCCATGGGGCTTCAGATTATCCCAGATACATTCGGCTACTTCCGCCGTCAGACGCTCTTGCACCTGCAAACGTCGAGCGAAGCCGTGAAGTACCCTTGCAAGCTTGGAGATACCGACAACCCTGTCTGTCGGCATATAGGCTATACTGGCCTTGCCGATGATCGGAGCCATGTGATGTTCACAATGCGAATGGAATGGAATGTCCTTGAGCAACACTAGCTCATCATAACCGCCGACTTCTTCGAACGTCCGTGCCAGATGTATGGCAGGGTTTTCATTATAGCCTTCGCAATATTCTTTCCATGCTCTCGCTACCCGCTTTGGTGTGTCCAGCAACCCTTCACGATCTGGATCTTCACCAGACCAGCGCAGTAAAGTCTTCACCGCGTCCTGTACTTCGTCAGGAACAGGAATTTTGGCCGCTTCGCGAGCAGCCAGGGCATCTTCAAAAGTGTCAGAAAAATCGGCCAAAAGGCAATCCTTTACGCGTGGGATACAGATACAATGCAAATAATCTACGCGCCCCAGTGCAACAGTGCAAGTGCACCTAAGACCGTATCTTGTCCAATAAGAGGGAAATGGCGCGCCCGGGAAGATTCGAACTCCCGACCCCTTGATTCGTAGTCAAGTACTCTATCCAGCTGAGCTACGGGCGCGCATTGAAGGCAGTCAGATAGGGGGAGATTCTTCTGCTGGCAAGCCATTTTAACCTGTTTTTTGCGAAACCGCTCTATTTATCTGCTCATCAATTTATGGAGCACAGAAAATGGGCGCATGGGGTACCGGTAGCTTTGAAAATGACAGCGCACAGGATTGGGTGTCTGATGTTACAAGTCTGAGTGATGTGACTGCCAAATTCGATACGCTGGCTAGTCTTGAAGAGCAGGACATTGATGTCGATCTGGCATCAGAGATCATCGCAGCGGCCGAGATTGTTGCGATATCTATGGACCAAGTCGCGCCTGATATTCCCGGTGACCTTCTGAAGAAGCTCGATAAATTAGAAGAAGCCGATGCCGCGCTTATTGAACAGGCTAAAATGGCCGTATCCGAGGTTTTGGGCGACTCCGAGCTGCTCGATCTGTGGTCTGAAGATTCAGAGGACAGCGCTGGATGGAATCTGGCGATTACCGGCCTGATCGCGCGGCTCAATTCCGATGTAGCCGCCAATCCCCCCTCGCCTGCTGAAATCAAAGAGGTTTCCGGTGGCTTCGGTCCTTGCGTCTTTTGCAGCAAGGATATTGACCCAAAGGACCTCACCAGCCTTTCAATTCGCGACATGAGCAGCAAGGACAATATGGCGATGTCCTATGGCGTCTATTGCCACCTGTCCTGCCTGAACGGTAAACTCCATCCCCGCCATCTGATCCAGAACTGGAAATTCAACGTCGACGAGGCACTGGTGGATCAGATCCTAAAGGGTCCAGCTGACTAGCGCTTGTTAAGCGCCGCCTGAGCCGCAGCGAGCCGTGCGATCGGCACGCGATAGGGTGACGCACTGACATAGTCCAATCCGGTTTCTTCGCAGAAGGCGATGGATGCCGGATCACCGCCATGTTCACCACATATGCCAAGCTTGATATCGCCGCGCGTCGCTCTGCCCCGCTCGGCCGCCAGCTCGATCAACTGCCCGACGCCTTCCACGTCGAGACTGACAAACGGGTCGCGCGGGAAAATGCCCTTGTCGACATATTGAGTCAGGAAACGTCCGGCATCATCACGCGACACACCCAGTGTTGTCTGGGTTAAGTCATTAGTACCAAAGCTAAAAAACTCGCCATGCTCAGCGATTTTTCCAGCCATCAAGGCAGCGCGAGGCAGTTCGATCATGGTGCCGACCAGATATTCGATCCGGCGGCCTTTCTCAGCAAAAACCTCTTCCGCCATCCGGTCAACGGCATCTTTCATCAGTTCCAGCTCGCGCGCCGTGGCAACCAGCGGAATCATAACCTCTGGTATGGGCGCTTCACCGCTGGATTCGGCGATTTCGCAGGCCGCTTCAAATATCGCGCGGGCCTGCATTTCATATATCTCGGGATAGGTAACCCCAAGCCGGCAACCGCGATGGCCCAGCATCGGGTTAAATTCATGCAGTTCATTGGCCCGCTGTTTCAGCGTTTCCACACCAACATCCGCAGCAGCAGCCACTTCTTCAAATTCTGACTGATGATGCGGCAAAAATTCGTGCAATGGCGGGTCGAGCAAGCGGATTGTCACCGGTAAGCCGACCATTACTTCAAATATCTGGCGGAAATCCTCGCGTTGTTCGGGGAGCAGCTTGGCCAGTGCTTCCCGCCTGCCCGCTTCATTGGCAGCGAGGATCATCTGGCGAACAGCGGTAATCCGGGAGGTTTCAAAGAACATATGCTCGGTCCGGCACAGTCCGATACCTTCCGCACCGAAATCGCGCGCAACCCTGCAATCCTGCGGTGTTTCGGCATTGGTGCGCACGCCCAGACGGCGGACCTTGTCGGCCCATTCCATCAGGACACCAAAATCGCCAACCAGTTCCGGCTGGATCGTTTTCACGCGCCCGGCCATCACTTGGCCATTACTGCCATCGATCGTCAGAACATCGCCTTCTTTCAGCTCACGATCGCCGATTTTCAGCAGTTTGGTCTCATTATTAATACTGAGCCCGCCCGCACCGGATACACAGGGACGGCCCATGCCGCGGGCCACCACTGCGGCATGTGACGTCATGCCACCACGGGCCGTCAAAATGCCCTTGGCCGCGTGCATGCCGTGAATATCTTCTGGCGAGGTTTCGACCCGCACCAATATCACGTCGTCGCCCATTTCGGTGCGGTGTTCAGCAGTATCGGAGTCGAATACGATAATCCCGCAGGCTGCGCCCGGAGAGGCTGGTAAACCCGTAGTCAGCACATCGCGCTTGGCATCGGGATCCAGCGTTGGATGAAGCAATTGGTCCAGCGCCATCGGATCAACCCGCGCTACAGCTTCTTCTTCGGTAATCAGGCCGTCATTCGTCATATCCACTGCGATCTTCAGCGCCGCCTTGGCCGTTCTTTTACCGGACCGTGTCTGCAGCATCCACAATTTGCCGCGTTCGACGGTAAATTCGATATCCTGCATGTCACGATAATGGCGTTCCAGCAGATCAAACACGTTGGTCAGCTCGCCATAGGTCTCGGCCATCGCCTCTTCCATCGACAGCGGCTTGGCATTGGCCTCTTCCCGCGCAGCTTTGGAGAGATATTGCGGCGTGCGAATGCCCGCGACAACATCCTCACCCTGCGCATTGATCAGCCATTCGCCATAATAGGCGCTGTCACCGGTTGAAGGATTGCGGGTAAAGGCCACACCGGTTGCCGATGTTTCGCCCATATTGCCGAACACCATCGCCTGTACGTTGACCGCAGTGCCCCATTCAGCGGGAATGTCGTTGAGCCGACGATAGACTTTGGCCCGCTCTGCCTGCCAGCTGCCAAAAACGGCACTGACTGCGCCCCAGAGCTGGTCGTTCACATCTTGCGGAAACGGCTTGCCCCATTGTTCTTCGACAAGGCCCTTATATTCCGCCACTAGCGCTTTCCAATGCTGAGACTCCATCTCAGTATCCGTGAAGAAGCCATTATCTTCCTTGGCTATTTCCAGCGCTTCCTCAAAGCTATCATGATCCAACTGCAGCACAACATCGCTATACATCTGAATGAACCGACGATAGCTGTCCCAGGCAAAACGCTCGTCGCCAGAGGTTTTTGCGAGGCCTTCAACAGTTTCATCGTTCAGGCCGAGGTTGAGCACCGTATCCATCATGCCGGGCATGGATGCCCGCGCACCGGAACGGACCGAAACCAGTAACGGATCAGCCGCATCGCCGAATTTCTTGCCGGTAATCGTTTCGATATGCGCCACGCCTTGCGCGACTTCACCGGTTAGGCTGTCGGGATAGACGCCGTCATCCTGCATGAAGCGCGTACACATTTCGGTGGAAATCGTGAAACCAGGAGGTACTGGCAGGCCAATATTGGCCATTTCGGCGAGATTGGCACCCTTGCCGCCCAGAAGGTTGCGCGCATCCGTTGCGTCAGTTGGCGCACCATCCGCGTCCACACCACCACCGAAACGATATACATATTGGGTCATTTTATGATCCACTCCGCAATTTTACGGTTTCAAAGTTCACACGGTTCACAGGGTCTTTTCTGACCGTCATGTCGAGCATGTTCTGACCTGTTCTTGACCCGTCGTAATGCCAAAGTTCACACAAATCACAGACCATAAATTCCGTTCATGCTCAACGGAGGAGGAGCATTTGCCCATCGCAAAGTTCACACAATTCACACGATGTTGATCGGCAATCATATCACCCCTCAATTTTCGAAAAATCAGCGACTTGGTGCACGGCTGTGCGGAAACGGGCAAGCAATGCAAGCCGCGCTGTCCGTTTGTCTTCGTCGCTGTCATTCACGGTCACATCCTCGAAAAACTGGTCAATCGGCGCGCGCAGGTCGGCCAGTGCGGTCATCGCGCTGGTAAAGTCTTCGCTTTCGATCGTGGCCGCCACTTTGGGCTGCGCGGAATCGAGTGCGTCGATCAGTGCCTTCTCTGCTTTTTCGGGCGTGTAGGAAAGGGATTTTGTATCGCTCTGCTCTGCGCTTTCCTTCTTCAAGATATTCGAAGCACGCTTGTAGCCAGCCAGTAGGTCCTCACCATCCTGCGTCTCGACAAAAGCCTGCAACGCCTTCACGCGCGCGAGCAAGCGGACCAGATCGTCCTCTCCGCCTAGGGCGAAAATCGCGTCGATCAGGTCGTGACGGACGCCTGCTTCGCGTTGTTGAACTTTGAGGCGATCAACAAGAAAACTTCTAATAAGAGCGGGAGCCGCCAAAAAAGCATCTTTCATCTCATCGAAAAGCTTATCACCGAACGGGCTAGACTTTGCTCCGTCTCGTTCTTTCTTTCGGATAGCTTCGATCGCGTCTGAAACTTCCCAATCAATTTCTGTCACATAATGAACAAAGGCACTAACTTCCTTTGCTTTGCCAGCTTTACCGCATGAATATGCAATTTCACCGAGAGCAAATTCAATAGCACTGGACCAAGACAATCTTAAGTTAGTTGATTCCAACAGCGTTAGAATTCCGATAGCGGCTCTTCGTAGGGCATACGGATCCTTCGATCCCGTAGGCTTCTCGCCAATTGCAAAAAACCCGACAAGTGTATCCAGCTTATCCGCCAAACTCACCGCCACCGTCACCGGATCAGTCGGCACTTCATCACCCTGCCCAACCGGCTTGTAATGATCGCGGATCGCGTTTGCGACCGCCTTGGACTTGCCCTGTTTCTCTGCATAATAGCCGCCCATCAGACCTTGCAGGTCGGGGAACTCGCCCACCATTTCGGTGACGAGATCGGCTTTGCAGAGACGTGCGGCCTCGGACACTTCACCATGAAATGTATCGCCGGGGTTGGGCTGGTCAAAACCATTCCCTTCTAAAGAAACCAACCACTCGGCCAACTTGGCCACACGCTCTACCTTGTCGGCAACCGTGCCCAGTTTTTCATGGAACACAATGTTGCTCAATTTCTTGGCATGATCTTCCAGCGCCGTCTTCTGGTCAAGCTCCCAGAAGAATTTGGCGTCGGACAGCCTTGCCGCCAGCACTTTTTCATTACCCGCAACAATCGCCTTGCCGCCGTCGCTGGCGTCAATATTGGCAGTGCAGATGAAATTCGGTGCCAAGTCCCCCTCCCGTTTACGGGAGGGGTTAGGGGTGGGATTGCCTGTGGTTCCAGGCCCACCCCCGGCCCCTCCCGCGAGCGGGAGGGGGGTACGGCAGATAAAATATTTTTGGTTCACCCGGGCGGTGAGCTGGATGACCTCCTCTGGTACATCCAGAAACGCCGGGTCAAAGCCGCCCAGCAGCGGGACCGGCCATTCGGTCAGGCCGGCATTTTCGATCACCAGGCCCTCGTCCGCAACCAACTCAAGTCCGCCGTCCGATGCCGCCTTGGCCGCACCCTCGCGAACAATCGCTTCGCGTTCCGCCTGATCGACCAGCACGTGGCACGCCCGCAGTTTCTCGGCATAATCACCGGCATTGCCGATCGTTACCACTCCGTCATGGTGGAAGCGATGGCCGACGGTTTCATAACCTGACGCCACGCCGTCAATTGCACAGGCCACCAGATCATCGCCCAATATCGCGACAATGCCGGACAAAGGCCGCACCCAGCGCAGGCTTTCGGTTGACAGACTCGCATCACCCCAGCGCATGGATTTGGGCCATGGGAAGGCTTTGATGATTGCCGGGATCGCTTCCGACAGAACCTCTTTGGTATCACGGCCCGGCTTGTTGATCACCGCAAAATAGGTCGCACGCCCTTTGACGTCGCGTACTTCCAGCTGATCGCGAGTCACGCCGTTTTTGCGACAAAATCCGTCAACCGCCTGATCCGGTGCACCTTCCGGCGGCCCCTTGGCTTCTTCATTCACCGCTTCGGTCTGCGCAGGCAGATCCTTTGCAATCAGCGCAAGCCGCCTTGGCGTCGAATAAACGGTGATATTGCCAGCTTTGAGGCCAGCATCAGCCAATTGGGCGACAAATAACCGCTCCAGATCGGCACGGGCCTTGGCCTGCATACGGGCGGGAATTTCTTCAGAGAGCAGTTCGAGCAGGAAATCAGCCATTACGCGTCCCACCCGTTCTTCGCCATATAGGCTTCACAACTGCCTTTCGCGAGGTCGCGGACACGGCCCATATAGCTGGCGCGCTCCTGCACAGAGATCACGCCGCGCGCCTGCAACAGGTTGAACACATGACTCGCCTTGATCGCTTGTTCATAGGCTGGGATAGGCAGTTTCGCCTCGAGGCAATTTTCACATTCGCCAACCGCTTTGTTGAACAGGTCAAACAGCGTTTCGGTATTGGCAACCTCAAAATTCCACTCCGACATCTGCTTCTCATTATCTAAGAAGATATCGCCGTAACTGACTCCATTCCCATTATAATCCAGATCATAGATACTATCGACGCCCTGAATATACATGGCGAGCCGTTCCAGTCCGTAAGTCAGTTCGCCGGCTACTGGCTTGCAGTCAAAGCCGCCCATTTGCTGGAAATAGGTGAACTGCGTCACCTCCATGCCGTCGCACCAGACTTCCCAGCCCAGACCCCAGGCGCCCAATGTCGGGCTTTCCCAGTCATCCTCGACAAAACGGATGTCATGCAGCATCGGATCAATGCCGATCGCAGTCAGACTATCGAGGTAAAGCTGCTGGATATCCGGCGGCGATGGCTTGAGGATCACCTGATATTGATAATAATGCTGCAAACGGTTCGGATTTTCCCCGTAACGCCCGTCGGTAGGTCGACGGCAAGGCTGCACAAAAGCCGCATTCCATGGGTCGGGGCCAAGCGCGCGCAAAGTGGTTGCTGTATGAAACGTTCCAGCACCCATTTCCATGTCATAAGGCTGCAAGATTGCGCAGCCCTGTTCACTCCAATAATCGTGGAGTTTCAGGATGATCTGCTGGAAGCTGAGAGGCTTCTGGTCGGTCAAAGTGATAGCTTTCTTCGCCAAAGAATTTGGGTGTGCAATATGTGTCGCGCTTGCTTTGGCGAAAGCACGCCATAGGGTCAAGCCGTGATTGGCGTTTTTGCGCTACTCCGCCGCTTCCAATTCTCGGACCGGCGCAACCGTTACCGGCGTCGCGTTGAGCACCGCGTTGCCAGACAATCGGTCAAAGCTTTCCGGATCGGTAAGATCATTGATCGAAACGCCTGGTTTTGCGGCGGCTACCGACAGTCCCACCCCTTCACGGCCATGACCGAAGCCATGCGGGATCGACACCACGCCGGGCATGACGTCATCGGTTACCTCGACGACGATTTCGACGCTGTTCACCCGGCTTTCCACCGCCGCCATATCGCCGTCCGCCAGACCGCGTTCGGTCGCATCATCGGGATGGATCATCAATGTGCAGCGTTCCGGGCCCTTGAGCAGGCGCTTGCTGTTGTGCAACCAGCTATTGTTGCTCCGTACGTGACGGCGGCCGATCAGACGCAGCACATCCGGACGGACATCGTTCAAAGAATCGTCAAAGCGCTGCAATTCCGCCAGAAAGTCGGGGTGGGCGCATTGGATCTGCTTGTCCTCGGTCATCAACCGATCCGCCATACACGGTCGCAATGGCCCCAGATCAATTCCGTTCGGCGCAGCTTCCACTTCGGCTAGGGTCAGGCCAGCCGGCGAGCTTTGCAGCATATTGTCGAGCACGTCTCTTGGCTCGCGGATATTGGGCACATCCTGCCCATCGGTGGCCAATATCTCGCGCGCCAGTTCGGCGATAATTTCCCAGTCGGCTTTCTCGCCATCCTGAATGTCAAAGATCGCAGGAGAATAGCTGGCATAGTTGCGCACCGCCAAAGGTCCAAAAAAGAAGGGATAATGGTCTTTTTCCAACGGTCCACAAGGCGGAAGAATATAGTCGGCATGGCGGCTTGTTTCGGTAACATACATGTCGAATGATACCATCAGGTCGAGCTTCTCCAACGCACGGTCCAGCCTCGCACCATCAGGGGCTGACAGAACCGGATTACCAGTGACAACGAACAAGGAGCGGACTCGCTCGTCATCTTCGCGCAGCATTTCCTCTGCGAAAGTGATGGTCGGCAGCTCGCCCATCACCACCGGCATTTCGCCGCGCGCCGTCTGGGTTTTCCGGACAGAGCCCCTGCCCACCAGGTTGATCGTATCAAGCGCCGGTTCAGGCACCATCGTGCCGCCTTCGCGGTCGAGATTGCCGGTTGCTATGTTGATTACCTGGATAAGCCACTGGTTGAGCGTGCCAAATTCACAGACAGAAACACCCATGCGGCCATAAATCGCCGCCGGCTGATCAGCGCCGAGTTGCGCCGCTATGTCCCGCATATCTTCAACCGCGATCCCGCAATGCGCCGATAGCTGCGCCATATCAAAACCGGCAATCGCTGGCTCAATATTCCCCCAGCTATCGTCCATAATTGCTTCGAGGCGCGAGATATCAGCATGGCCGTCGTCAAAAACCGCTTTCAATATGCCGAGAAACAACGCCGTATCAGTACCCGGCTTCACGAAATGATGCGCATCGGCCAGTTTCGCGGTTTCCGTCCGGCGTGGATCGATAACAACCAACTTGCCGTCGCGTGCCTGCATTTCCTTCACGCGTTTCTTGAAGTCTGGCACCGTCCAGATGCTGCCGTTGGAGGCAGCCGGATTGCCGCCAACAATCACCAGATACTGGCTGCGATCAATATCCGGGACCGCCGCCAGGCTAACATGACCGTACATATGATATTGCACGACATGATGCGGAATCTGGTCCAGCGTGGACGCGGAATAGATGTTCTTCAGGCCGATGGCGCGACGCAATGTGCTGATCTGCGTTGAAATACCATAATCATGTGCGCTGGGATTGCCCATATACATGGCCGGTTTCGCACCGGCCTCTTTCAGGTCCTTCAGCTTGCTGGCAATTTCTTGAAATGCGGTTTCCCAACCAATTTCCTGCCACTGACCATTCACTTTCTTCAGCGGCTTGTGCAAACGGTCCGGATCATCCTGCAAGTCTGCAATAGCTGTCGCTTTGGGGCAGATGTGGCCGCGACTCAGGACGTGATCAGGATTGCCTTTGATTGATAGAATCTCGCGGCCTTCAACTTCAACCAATACGCCGCAATTGGCTTCACAGATATGGCAGGTGCGGGCATGGATTTGGCTCATCATATGTCTCCTGATTTAACTGACCAATTAGCAGAGTGGTAAAGCAGTGACCACCGCAAGCAGGGAAAATTATTTGCATATTGAAAAATTGCTGGGATTTCCGACATAAATAGGCAATTAACAGTCACAACTTATCAAGCCCCGGTCTTTCGATAAAATTGGAATTTATGCCCATGACGCGTCGCTGGTTTTCTCCGTTAATATGCTTGCCTCTGGTAATCGGTCTGGCCGCTTGCCAAACAACCCCGGCGCAATCGGCCAGCACATCTGCGCCTGCCGAGGTAGAAATCGCGACGATACCGGACGATCCCGATCCGGCGCTCTGGGTTTTGAAGGACGAGGATACGACCATTTATCTGTTTGGAACCGTCCACATCCTGAAGCCTGGCATGAGCTGGTTTGATGAAGCCATCAAAGAGGCATTTGATAAGTCTGGCGAACTGGTTATCGAGATGATCGAGCCTGAGCCGGCTGCGATGATGAAAATTGTCAGCGATCTGGCGATAGACAAGACCGGTGTTTCCTTGCGCGACAAGCTCACCGCGGAAGATCGTACTGCCTATGAAGCCGCGCTCACTTCTCTGGAATTGCCGGTTAATGCATTCGATCCTTTGGAACCCTGGTTTGCCAGCGTCAGCATGTCGCTCGTCCCGTTGATGAAAAACGGTTATGATACGAATAGCGGTGTGGAAGATGATCTGACGGCAACGGCGAAGGCCAGAAACATGAAGATCGTGGGCTTGGAAACAGCTGAGCAGCAACTAGGTTTCTTTGATAATCTTCCGGAAGACGTTCAAATCCGTTTTCTCAATTTTAACGTCAACACGATCGACGATATGGCCGATGGCATGGAAAACATGGTCGCGCACTGGGCCAATGCGGATATCAAGGCATTGGCGGAATTGATGAACGCAGGTCTGGAAGAGAAAATACTTTATGATACTTTGCTGTCCAATCGCAATGCCGACTGGGCCGAGTGGGTGGATGACCGGATGGATCAGCCCGGAACCGTATTCATGGCCGTCGGCGCGGGTCATCTTGCCGGTGACGCGAGTTTGCAAGCGAAGCTCAAGGAGCGCGGCCTGAAAACAAAACGCATAAAATATTAGGGCGTTTGGCTCAATTGCCCTTCTTTTCGATTACAATGATGCCCAGATAGCGTTTATGAAATATATTCAAGCCTTATGGGCCATTATCGCTTCAGCCTGTCTGGTGGCCTGCTCTAACACTCCTGAGCCGGTTCAACTGGATACCGTCAAAGAAGGGAAACCTGCGCTTTGGAAAGTCACCGGCACCAAGGCGGAGCAAAAAGGATCGGCCTACCTCTTTGGAACGATCCACATCTTGCCCAAAGGCGTAAATTGGCGAACCGCCGCCATTGAAGAAGCCATTTCTGACTCTGATCAACTGGTTATCGAGGTGCTGGGCCTGGAGGACACGCAAAACGCCGCCAAAATATTTGCCAAACTCGCCATTTCTCCCAACCAGCCAGAGATCGAAAAACGGATAAAGCCCTCCCTGCGTGATGATCTGGATGCGGTTATCGATAAAAGCAATATTCCCGAATTTGCACTGAATCGCATGGAAAGCTGGGCCGCGGCGCTATCACTGGCCTCCGCACAAACAAATGCTTTGGGTCTGGATTCCAGCGAAGGTGTAGAGAAGAAACTGGTCGCGCAATTTGGTGAACTGAAAAAGCCTGTCGAGGGTCTTGAATCGATTGAACAGCAATTGGGTTATTTTGACACCCTGCCAGAGTCGCAGCAGCGCGACATGCTGACCAGTGTCGTTGAGGAAGCCGCTGACACGAAAGACTCTTTTGAGAAACTGTTTAATGCCTGGATATCAGGCGATACGGATGAGATTGTTGAGCTTTCCAAGGGCGGCATATTGGAAGATCCCAAGACCCGTGAGAAGCTGTTAATTTCTCGTAACAAGGACTGGTCGGAGCAGTTGGACAAGAAAATGCAAGGCCCAGGCATATCATTTGTAGCAGTGGGCGCGGCGCATCTTGTTGGGCCAGACGCTGTGCAAAACATGCTGGAAACGCGTGGATATAAGATTGAGAAAATTCAGTAAGATAGGTTCCTAGGTTCTTTTATGTCATTTCTATTTGATCAGGAAACCGCGCTGGTGCCGCGCGGAACCGACCAGTTTGTCGCCGAATGTAGCGAAATTTTTCAAAACCCGTCAGGGGCTGCCTTTGGTGGATGGGTTGCGGCTATTGCGGCCCGTGCGGTTGAAGAACATCCCGATTGCGCCGCACCGATTGTCTCCTTGCAAATGTCCTATTTGTCCGCTGTGGCGCCTGGCGAAGTGGAAATAAGAATACGCTTGCTCAAATCCGGGGCATCGACGCAATTTTGGCGTGCAGAGCTTTTGCAGCGCGACGCGATAACAAACACCGCGGATATTGTTACCAGCAATCGCAAACCAACAAATATCGACTATCAACTTGCGCGACCAGAAACCAAAGCCATGGACGGAGGCATCAAGCTGGAAGTCATGCCGATGACTCCGAACTGGGTTGCCACTTATCAACAATATATCGTGCAAGGAACGCCATTTTCGGACAATGGAACGCCCGAGACGATGACCTGGATTAAACAGGAAGATGGCCGTCCGGTTGATCGCAAGAGCATTATCGCAATCTGCGATACTCCAATGCCGAGAACCTTCTTCCTATCCGACATTCCTCGCATGGGATCGACGGTGTCCATGGCCACCTATATCTATGCAAGCGAAGATGATATCGCGGCTGCGGGTTCGGACCATCTCTTGCTGCGCGTTTCTGGTGCAACTGTAAGAAACAGTTCAACGGACCAGCGTGTCGAGCTTTGGTCAAAAGCCGGAACCCTGCTGGCTACAAGCAATCAGATCGGCTTTTTCCGCTAGGCAAATATTGTCGGCCATTAACCCGCAATATGCCTTGCTTTTCCGCTAGTCTCTGCCTATAGCGCCCTCTTTCCGGCCATGAGCACCCTGGAGGCGTGGCGGAAATATCGTAAAAACCTATTTTTGGAGCAACATTATGAGTGATCAGCTGACATTATCAGCCGAGCCTCGCGAACGGGCTGGCAAGGGAGTCTCCCGTGCACTACGTCGCGAAGGCCGCATCCCCGCCGTTATTTATGGCGATAAAAAAGACCCTATAACGATTCATGTGGAAGAACGCGCGCTGAACAAGCTGCTCGGTACCGGCCACTTCATGAACTCGCTGGTCATGGTAGACTTGAACGGGGAGAAAACCCGGACCCTGCCGAAAGATGTTGCTTTCGATCCTGTCAGTGACCGTGCGCTGCACGTCGACTTTTTCCGCCTTGCCAAAGGCGCAAAAGTACAGGTCGATATTCCTGTCGTATTTGTAAACGAAGAAGAATCACCTGGCCTGAAACGTGGCGGCGTGTTGAACGTTGTTCGCTTTGAACTGGACCTGATGTGTGATGCTGACAAGATTCCTGATCAGATCGAGGTGGATGTCACCGGTCTGGAAATCGGCGATTCTGTTCACATTTCCGATGTCACCCTGCCCGATGGTTCTGAGAGCTCGATCACTGATCGTGACTTCACCATTGCTGGTGTGACCGCTCCATCCGCACTCAAGTCTTCTGAAGACGAAGCCGAAGAAGGTGAAGAAGGCGAAGAGGGTGAAGAAGGCGCTGAAGGCGAGGCAGCTGAAGGCGAAGGCGAAGCAGAAGGCGGTTCAGAGGACTAGACCTTCGCACCCAAATAACTGTAACGAAAAACCGTTCATGCTGCGCCTGGCGAAGTATGAGCGGTTTTTTTGTAACTGGGGTTAAGGGAATTCACGCATGCAACTATGGGTCGGCCTTGGTAATCCGGGTTCACAATATGCGCTTCATCGCCATAATGTCGGCTTCATGGTGATTGATGCATTGGAAGAGGTGCATAGCTTTCCCACACCCAAACAGAAGTTCCAGGGATGGGCCATTGAAGGGCGGCTTGGCTCGGAAAAACTGCTGTTGTTGAAGCCCGCGACATTCATGAACGAAAGCGGCCGCAGCGTGCGTGCTGCCATGGATTTCTACAAGCTGGAGCCGGAAGACGTGACCGTCTTTTACGACGAGCTCGACCTGGAACCATTCAAGATCAAGGTAAAGCGTGGCGGCGGTACCGCCGGCCATAACGGTATCAAGTCACTGGTCGCCCATATCGGCCCAGAATTCCGACGGGTCCGCATCGGTATCGGTCATCCCGGTCACAAATCACGGGTTCATGGCCATGTTCTTGGCAATTATACCAAGACAGAGATTGATCCGCTCGCAGGCATGCTAGGCGCGATAGCGTCTGAAGCCGAATGGCTCGCAAAAGGCGACGATGCGCGCTTCATCAGCGATGTCGCCCTGCGGCTGCAAGACGGCTGATCCCAAAACCGGATATCGGTTCAGCTATAGCTGACACGAACCTTTTTACGTCGGCGGATAGCAGAACCAGTCATAAAGAAACCGAAGATCATCATCGCCCAGGTGCCTGGCTCAGGGACCGAACCAAGCAAGTTAAACTGGCTGTCCATATCGCGGGCCAAGGCCTCGTGAATCGGTGCTGAAAAATGAACTCCATCAAACGAGAATATACCCTCGCAGCCATTGGCAATCGCGTCAGGGCCAGCGAGTTGGCAGGTAGTATCCAGCCTTTGCGGCGGTAGTCCCAGTGCAGCCGGGTCGGTGATCAAACGATTGAAGAAATCGAGATAATCATAACGGAAGAAAGATACGTCACTCGCGAGGGTGAGCGCCCCCAGCTCCTGCGTCAGATAGGCCTCGCCAGCAAAACCAAGGGGGCTTGCGATGGGAAAACCCGTCAGCAGAAAATTACGAACACCAAGATCATTCAGTGCCTGAACGCCCGCGGCATAATCCTGAGCTGCCTGGCGAATAAACAGGTCTGCGTCACCAGGATCGTCCGGCGCGTTGAAAATATCGTTGCCGCCAAAGTTGAGAATGTAGAGCCCGTTCCGGTCGACTTCATTGCCGGGTGTCGCAAGATATCCGTTATACAGATCGAGCTGCTCGCCCAGATCGGGAACAATGGGGCCTGTGTTCGAAGCGCGGGCACCACCAAATGCAAAATTGGTTCCACCCTGCAACGATGCCACCGTCGGCGCTCCAAATAATTCGATGCTGAGCAGGTCAGTATAATCGAAGCCGTTGGTGAACCGACCGTTGAAATAACCTTCGGCTGGTGAAGGAATTGTACCGCCGGTGGCCGTGAAAACATTGCCGGCATCAACCAGACTATCGCCAAAAATGGTCAGGGAGGTATATTGCTGTGTATCCCGCTCCGCCTGTGCCGGAACCGCTGTCGCCAGTATCAACCCACCTGCGAGCGCACCCAATAAACGTGCTTTCATATCCACTCTCCCCGTTTTTTATCGTTAATATTTAGTAACCTGCACCTATTCATCGATGAAAGCAATATCCATCGCATCTTGCTACTGGTAATCACACGGGAGGCCCGCTATCGAGCACGCTTAATTCCACGGAGTGACAAAAATGGGTTTCAAATGCGGTATCGTTGGCCTTCCCAACGTCGGAAAATCAACGCTGTTCAATGCGCTCACCGAAACGCAGGCGGCGCAGGCAGCCAATTATCCATTTTGCACGATTGAGCCCAATGTCGGCCAGGTTGCTGTACCCGATCCGCGATTGCAGCAAATTGCCAAAATCGCTGGCAGCGCGAAAATTATCGAAACACAGCTTGCCTTTGTTGATATTGCCGGCCTCGTCAAAGGGGCGTCACAGGGCGAAGGTTTGGGCAACCAGTTCCTGGGTAATATCCGCGAAGTCGATGCGATTGTGCATGTTCTGCGCTGTTTCGAAGATGACGATATCCAGCATGTTTCCAACAAGGTCGATCCGATTTCCGATGCCGAAGTGGTCGAGACCGAGCTACTACTCGCCGATCTGGAGAGCCTCGAAAAACGCGTCCCGGCCTTTGAAAAGAAAGCGACCAGCGGCGACAAGGAAGCCAAGATTGCCGCCAGCGTATTGGGTCAGACCCTGGAATTGCTGCGCGACGGCAAGCCGGCTCGACTAACCCAGCCCAATGATGATGAAGAGCAGCGGATTTTTGACCAGTCACAGCTGCTGACCGCCAAACCTGTGCTCTATGTCTGTAACGTGGATGAAGGCGATGCGGCCAATGGCAATGACTTGAGTGCTTCTGTTTTTGAAAAGGCCAAGGCCGAGAATGCCGAAGCCGTCATCGTGTCTGCGGCGATCGAATCCGAACTGGTTGGCATGGAGGCCGAGGAACGCGCAGAATATCTGGCTGAACTGGGTCTGGAAGAATCCGGCCTCGCTCGGGTCATTCGTGCGGGCTATCAGCTGCTCAGTCTGCAGACCTTCTTCACCGCTGGCCCAAAAGAAGCCCGCGCATGGACGGTTCACAAGGGTGCCAAGGCCCCAGAAGCAGCTGGCGAAATTCACACCGACTTCGAGCGTGGCTTCATTCGCGCAGAGACAATCGCTTTTGATGACTTTGTTTCCTTGGGCGGCGAAAGCGCAGCACGGGATGCCGGTAAGCTCCGCCAGGAAGGCAAGGATTATGTCGCACAGGATGGCGATATCATGAATTTCAAATTCAATGTCTGATTTGTCATAAAAGCCGGTTAGACTGAAACCAGTCTAAAGGGGTGGTTATGATTCGATATATATTACAGGCATTTGTCGCTTGCACTTTGTTGGCGGGATGCGCCGCTACACAGACAGTAGAAACGGTCGAGGCATCAACAGCGACGGGCACCAGTGCCCTGCCCGATCAGCAGGTCCGCGAACCGATCACGATGTTAATATCAATTGACGGGTTCCGCCCCGACTATCTGGATCGCGGGATCACGCCCAATCTCAGTGCGCTGGCGGCATCCGGCATATATGCTGATATGCGGTCCAGTTTTCCAACCAAGACATTTCCCAACCATTGGACTCTGGTGACTGGCAAAAGGCCGGATAATCACGGCATTGTTGGCAACAGTATGGAAGATGTGGCGCGTCCCGGGCAGAGATTCACGATGGCGAACAAGGACCCATTCTGGTGGGACCTAGCCGAACCCATCTGGATAACGGCCGAGAAACAAGGCGTGCGGACAGCCACCATGTTCTGGCCCGGATCTGAAGTGGAACTGGACGGAACACGGCCAAGCGACTGGTGGCCTTTTTCGGAGGCTCTATCCAATGACCGAAGGGTCAATGCTGTGGTCGACTGGATGCGCAGACCTGCGGCGACACGCCCGCAATTGGTCACGCTCTATTTCGATACCGTGGATACCGCCGGCCATTACTACGGACCAGCACCCAGCGAGAAACTCCATGCTGCGATCAGCGCGATTGACCAGAATATCGGTAGCCTGAAGGAACAGCTTACCACCTTGGGTCAACCGGTGAACCTCGTTATCACATCAGATCATGGGATGGCCGAGACCCACCCTGACCGTGTCATCTATCTCGACAACATCCTGCCGCGCGATCAATATCGTCTGGTTGTCGACGGCAATTATGCGGGGATCGAACCTTTGTCAGACGACATGACCGCCATCAACGCGGCCTTCCTGAAACCGCATGACAATATGGAATGCTGGAACAAAGCCGAAATTCCAGCCCGTTTTCAATATGGCAAAAACCCACGCGTGCCATCGATCATTTGCCTGCCCGAATCCGGTTGGGTTGTTTATCAGGACAAGCCCGGATGGATGACTGGAATTGGCGGCGGCCATGGCTATGACCATCTTCACCCGGACATGATCGCATTTTTTCTCGCTAGTGGCCCCGGCATTACCGGCAATGGCAAGATCGAGACTTTCGATAATGTCGATATCTATTCACTGCTCACGCATTTGGCCGAAATCAAAGCGCGCGAAAGTGATGGTGATCTCTCTCCATTTGAACAGGCGATAAGACCCTGAATCCTTGTCATAGAAACAGGGTTCATCAGAAAGACCACCCATGCTCTATTATGAAGATATCCAGATCAACGTCGTCCAGAAATATGGATCCTATGACGTCACCCGCGAAGAGGTAATCGACTTCGCGTCCAAATATGACCCGCAGGCCTTTCATCTCGATGAGCAAGCCGCTGCCAAGACGCATTTTGGTCGCTTGTCCGCGAGCGGTTGGCACAGCGCCGCGATGATGATGCGAATGATGGTTGATCATATGAACGCCAATAAACAGGCTGGCCTGGGTTCCCCCGGCGTTGAGAATTTGCGCTGGCTAAAACCAGTCTATCCAGGCGACACACTGCGCTGCGAACATGTGACGCTTGAGAAACGACGGTCGGAAAGCCGTCCGGAAATGGGGATCATGAAGGGCAAGATCACTGTGCTTAACCAGCATGACGAGAAAGTCATGACGATGGAGAGCACCGGCTTGATTCAGGTGCGTGGAGACTAGTTGTTATTGGCACACTGACGTCCGCTTAGGGTGCAAAGCGGATATTGGCGCAAACACCCATCAACTGAGATCGCGGTCCGTGCTGATTTAGCGATTGTGCTGCACCAATTTTGCATTATGTTACAACGTGTTCGTTGGGGGACGGCCTGTTGGATTCTTTAAAGCGGCAAGATAATCTTACTAAAGCTGACGGGCAAGCGCAGGCCACGCTTTTTGGAGCATTTCGACTTGCAGCGCTGGATGGTGACGAAATCCCGATCTCTAATCGCCGTGCACGCGCTTTATTGGCTATGTTATGCTTGGCGCCGGATGAATCGATTGATCGCGATTATTTGAGCAAACTTCTTTGGCCAGGCCGGTTTGAAGCTCAGGCGCGGGCTAGCTTACGGCAATGTTTGTTGGACCTGGGCAAAGTGCTGGCATCGGCGAATTGTGACCTATTGAATATTTCTCGGTCGAGAATCGGATTAAGAGATGGAACTGTCAGAACCGACCTCTCTGATCTTCAGCATTGCCTAACTGAAGGCAATTATTTGGAAGCGGCCGAAAGACTGGTCTCCATAGGTGCCAAGCCACTATTGGATCAGATGGATTTTGGCCAAGCGTTTGACGATTGGCTTTCAGTGCATCGCCATCAGGCAGAGCAGCGTTTACAAAGTGCAATTACGACTGCGTTATCGGCTTTGGAGAAAAGAGATGATTTAGCAAATCATGCCCGTTTGCTTAGCGCTTGGTCATTACGATCTCCCGCCCCCAACCCGATTTCCGGCCGCAAGAAGGGCAAGGTTCGCATTGCCGTGCTTCCATTTAAGTCGATCGCAGAACCGGATGATCAGGGTTTTTTCGCAGATGGCATCGTCGACGAGTTAATCACCACTTTCGGTCAGGTGCCTCAACTGCTTGTCGCAGGCCGAACCTCGTCTTTCCAGTTCAAGAAATCCGATAAGAGCCCATCGGATATCGCGAGCGCGCTAAATGTGTCTTATCTTTTGGAAGGTTCTGTTCAAAGACATGGAGAGCAAGTTCGTATTGATGTTGGCTTGATTGATGCCGAAACCGGTTTTGAATCATGGTCCTATAGCTATGATGGCACTCTGGACGATATTTTTGCGGCACGTGCCGATGTCGCACAAGCGGTCACGAACGGGTTGAGTGAAGCGCTCAATCTGCAAGAACATGAACCCAAAACCCGAACCTTGACAACCAATAGGGAAGCCTATGGGCTCTATTTGCAGGGTCGGGCCCTAACCATAAGAGCCATTGGCGACGGGGTGTTACCTACGGCTATTGAATTGCTCGAAAAAGCGCTGGCGCTCGATCCTGAATTTGCGGAATGCTGGACGGCACTGGCCGAAGCAGAAATTAATGTGACGGTTTATTCGCCATGTTTAGACCGGTTGGAGCGCAGTGAAAAAGCAGCTGGATATGCAAAGAAAGCTCTCAGTCTATCGCCGCAGCAGGCGCACGCCCGCATCGTGCTCGCTTTTTACGCTTGGACCCAAAATGATATTGTCGGTGCGCTCGACTTGGCTTTTGAGGCCTATCGGCTGGAGCCCAATAATCCGGATGTTTTAAACCGTGTTGGCTCTTTTCTGCTCTATTGCGGGCTGTGCCGGGAAGCATTGCCCTATATTGACGCCTCTATCGATCAGGATCCGGTAAACGGACGCAGCTATGCCATGTTATCAGGGGTGCATCTCAACCTTGGAAATATTGATGCCGCCATTGATGCGGGACAGCGGATGGTCGATCTTGGCTTTCCCTCTATGTGGCTGGCCGCTGCAACTGCGATTGCAGGCGACAATGAACTCGCGGTGGAACAATATCAGCTGACAAAGAAGCTGATGAACACCGTAATATACCCACCAGCTGGCAGTGCACCTATGGAACCCGAAGCAATGGATGCCTATTGGCTGATGGCTGCGAAGGGGCTTTGGAGCGAGAACGATCAGGACCGCAAAAATTATTGCATGGTGTTGGAGATGCTCCACGCGACACTGCATGATCCCTGTGACTCTACTATCGTAATCCCGGCCATTTGGATGGGTGAGGCACAGATGGTTTTCAAAACCCTCGGCAAGCAGATAACACCGGCCAATTTCTTCGCCTTCATGTCGCTGTGGACTGATGCAGAACCGATTAATCAGGTCCGTTTGCATCCTGACTTCATGGACTTTGCCCAACGCATCGGAATGGTCGATGCATGGGAAAAATATGGCTGGCCGGACCTGCTCCCCAAGCCTTTGACCATCAAATAGACCATTATTGACGCTTTTTTGACGGTAGCGCCGTTGACGGAAATTTACATTTGCGTGCATCAGTAGTGCATTGAAATTGCAGACAAGTTTGATCGTTCAGGTCGGTTCAAAAATCTCTTTGGCCGCCAGCAGGAGAGCTATGCCTGTTGGATGTAGGGGGATGAAATGGAGCAAGCCGTTAAGCTGCCAGTACGACTGGCCGTTCCTTCATTGTCCGAGAGCAAGGCGGCGCGCCTTGTCGTTGTGGCCATCCTTTACTTTATGCAAGGCGTACCAGCCGGCTTGTCGACCGTGGGCATTTCGTCCTGGTTGGCGGCGAATGGCGCAACGCCGACGGAAGTTGGCGCCTTTGTGGGAATCGCTTTGCTGCCATGGTCATTGAAACTGGTGAACGGCCTGTTGATGGACCGTTTTACCTTTAGACCTATGGGACGCCGCCGGGTATGGATAATCACCGCGCAAGCCATGATGGTGATTGCCCTGCTGGCGATGGCGATGGCTGCGCCAACTGTTGATCAAATCGGCCTGTTGGCGGCCTTTTGCTTTGCCCTCAACCTTTGCGCCACCTTTAATGACGTTGCAGTAGATGGGATGGCTGTTGACCTGGTGCCTGATGAAGAGCGCACAATGGTCAATGGCCTTATGTCCGCTTCACAGGCACTCGGGATTTCGGCTGCCAGTTTTGTTGCAGGACAATTGCTTATGTCAGGTGATATCGCGTCGACGGCGCTGGTATTCGCTGCTTTTGTTGCCATCGTCTCGTCCGTGGTGGTGATCTTCCGCGAACGTCCTGGTGAGCGTTTGCTGCCATGGAGTAAAGGCTCGGCTTCCCGCGAATGTGAGGAACGGCAACACAGCGCATGGTTGCCAATCATTGCGGGAATATTCCGGTCGATCGTCTCGCCGCTTACCATATTGTTCCTGATGGCTGTCTTTCTAGTTCAGGTAAATTGGGCGTTTATTGACGCGGTGACTCCGACACTCGCCGTGCAGCAACTGGGTTGGGGCAGCGATAAATATTCCAGCTTTTCAGCGCTTGTTAGCCTGATCGCTGCCGTTGCCGCAGGCTTACTATCCCCGCTGATTGTACGCTTGGTTGGCTTGCGCAATGCCATCGGCACCCTGTTTGTTCTGGTGGGCAGTTGTGCAGTGATCGGCGGTGCGACCTTCGACAGCTGGCAGGGTGACCGAACCTTTATGATAGTCTTTGCGGCGCAATATGTTCTGAGCCTTCTGCTGATGATCCTGCTGGTCGTTTGGGCCATGCGCATTTGCAACCCTGCAGTGGCAGCAAGCCAGTTCGCACTGTTCATGGCAGTTCCCAATCTGGCTCGATCCGTGATGTCCGGTAATTCCGGCTGGCTGGTCGAAAGTGGTGGCTATGCCGTCACCTATTACACGGTCGCCGCGATCACGCTGGTGGCTCTCGCAATATGCCTACTTGCCAAAGTGGGAAATCCCGAGGCGGTACCAGAGGCGGCACTGCCCAAAGAAAAGTTCAACAATGAAGGAGAAGAAGAATGAAAATGATTAAACAAATGAAGATGGCAGCTGCGGCGATGGTGGTAACCCTGCCCATGGCATTGCCCACGGTGGTGCAAGCCCAGGAATTCCCGTTAGTCGCGGGTGAATATTCAAACGTTAGCGGTATTTATATCAAAGACGGCGGAGCGTTTAAATATGCAAACCATCTCGCTGGCGATTGGACCAAAGTTCAGGAATTTGCCAAATCCAAAGGCTGGATCAGCGACTATAAGATACTCATCAACGAGAACCAACGTGATGGCGAGCCGACACTTTATCTTATGACGACCTTTGCCAGCATTCCAGATGCAGCAGAATCAGAACGGCGAAACAAAGAATATGATGCTTTTATGAAATCTTCTGCCGAACAGCAGATAACAGCATCCGGCAACCGCGCCGAATATCGCACCGTGAAAAGCAGCATGCTTTTGCGCGAATATAAACCCCGATAGGCCGCCCTTAGGTCTTTCGAAAAGCACGCGAAAGCGATGCGTCCGGCGGATGGATTTGCGACCCTTCATCCGCCGGATTTTCAAGTACGCTTTGGGAGCAACCAAACACTGCCGCGCGAGACAAGCTTCAGAATTGTCTCGACTTAGATCCATCGAATTCGGCCAAGACGGTGCAAATGGTTCCACATCGCTTCTCCCTGAACAAATCTTAACGTCCGCTTTCGGGATATTGCGGTCACAAAGCTAAAGTCTGCTTTGGGAACAGATCCGGGCATCAAGATTCGTTAAGTATCTTTCCGGATTTGCCCAACCGCTTGGGCGTCTTAGATTCAATTCAAAATTGATGGTGAGCAGCTAGCAATCGGTGGGCGTTGGCCTAGGCAGTTTTCGTTGACCGGTTCTGGTCAAGCAGATGGCGGGGACTCCGAGTCAGGCGGCACAACTGAGACCAGTAGCAGATACGACTAGATTGGAGGGTCGCGGACGATGAGTGCCTTGTGGGCTAGCCGACATCACTTTCTTTGCCTATTGTTGGCGGCCATTGCTCTCCTCTGGGCAGTCTCCGCAGCCAGCGCCCAATCGTCATCCAGAGAAGCATATGTGATACGGCTTGAAGGAGCGATTGGCCCGGCATCGGCATCCTATGTTGCTGACGGGTTCGAACGGGCTCAGTCTTCCAACGCCGAGCTTGTGATTATCTTGATGGATACACCGGGTGGCCTTGATACATCCATGCGCAGGATTATCCAGGACATACTCGCGATGCCGATTCCGGTCGTGACCTATGTCCATCCAAGTGGCGCGCGAGCCGCAAGCGCCGGAACCTATATTCTATACGCCAGTCACTTTACCGCGATGACGCCTGGCACAAATCTTGGCGCTGCCACACCGATCCAGATCGGGGCCGTGCCCGCCCCAGAAGCCGACAAGGAGGGTGATGAAGGCGGAAATCCGCCGACGAACGCAGCCGCCCAAAAGGCGGTAAACGATTCTGTAGCCTATATCAGGTCTCTAGCAGAATTACGCGGCCGCAATGCAGAGTGGGCCGAAGCGGCAGTTCGCCAGGCCGAAAGCCTGTCTGCGAATGCCGCGCTCGATCAGGATGTCGTCGACATCGTTGCGCCGAACATAACGTCATTGCTGGAACAACTGGATGGAAAAGCGACAACCATCAACGGTGAGGAGTACAGGGTTGCAACCGCCGATATCACTATCACCGAATTTGAAGCTGACTGGGCAACACAGTTGCTTGCCACTTTAACCAATCCCAATATCGCCCTCGTATTTCTGATGATCGGTATGTACGGACTTATTTTCGAGTTCCTCAATCCCGGCGCGCTGGTGCCAGGAACAGTCGGTGCAATTTCCCTGTTGATCGCATTCTACGCCCTGGCCGTGCTGCCGGTCGATATGGTCGGCCTCGCGCTAATCCTGCTCGGTGTTGGGCTGCTGGTCGGCGAGGCATTTGCACCGTCATTCGGCATATTAGGTATCGGCGGTATCGTCGCCTTCTCCATCGGAGCGACGATGCTGTTCGACACCGACATATCGGAATTTCGTGTGGACTGGTCCGTAATTGCCGCGCTAGCGATATTCAGCGCTGGTCTACTTGTTTTCGTTTTGCGTATTGGAATCCGATCAATCGGACGCGAGGTCGTGTCGGGTGTCGAAGAACTGGTCGGCGCGTCTGCAATCGTGATCGACTGGGACAATGGTAAAGGTCACGTGTTCATCCATTCGGAACGTTGGAACGCGCAGGGACCCGCCAATCTTAGCGAAGGCCAAGAAGTGGTAGTCAACGGGGTTCAGAGCCTGAAGCTGAAGGTCTCGCGTGCACAAGGGCAAAGCGACCCTTCAAAAGGAGGATGAAATGGATTTTCTAAGCTACAGTTTCTATGGCCCGCTGATACTGCTGGTCGTCCTTTTCCTCTGGGCGGCGATAAAGATCCTGCGTGAATATGAACGAGCGGTGGTTTTCACTCTCGGCCGCTTCACGGGAGTAAGGGGTCCGGGATTGATCATTCTTATCCCGTTCATTCAACAAATTGTCAAAACCGATCTGCGAACAATCGTACTCGATGTGCCGACCCAGGATGTGATCTCGCGTGACAACGTGTCGGTCAAGGTCAACGCCGTGGTCTATTTCCGGGTCGTTGACCCCGAACTGGCCATTATCCAGGTCGAGGACTTTGTACAGGCGACGAGCGAGCTTGCCCAAACGACATTGCGTTCGGTCTTGGGAAAGCACGAGCTCGACGAAATGTTATCGGAGCGAGACAAACTTAACGAAGATTTGCAGGAAATCCTCGACAAGCACACGGATGCCTGGGGCATTAAGGTTGCCAATGTCGAGATCAAACACGTTGATATCGATGAATCGATGGTGCGCGCAATCGCCCGTCAAGCGGAAGCCGAACGCGAACGACGAGCGAAGGTGATCAATGCGGAGGGCGAATATCAGGCCGCCGCAAAATTGTTGGACGCGGCGCGGGTTTTAAGCGAAGCACCTGAAGCGATGCAACTTCGGTATCTTTCGACGCTGAACGTTATAGCCAATGAACAGAACAGCTCGACAATTATATTTCCCTTCCCGATGAATCTAGGTGATTGGATGGCGACGACGCAGGACTGAAGACGTTCGGGCTGATCAATACGCCATTCCAGGAGTGCCCACTAGTGTCCGCTTTCGGCATAAAGCCGACTCACGCATCACTTTCTCCCAAAGAGTTTTTCAATATCGCCATGCGCCAATTTAACCCAGGTAGGGCGACCATGATTGCACTGGCCTGAATGCGGGGTCACTTCCATTTCTCGCAGAAGCGCATTCATCTCCGCAACATTGAGCACGCGCCCTGCCCGCACCGACCCATGACAGGCCATGGTTGAGGCGACATGGTCAATCCGTTCCCTCAGTGATAATGCTTCGTCATAAGCCCCGAGTTCATCGGCCAGATCGGTGATCAGACCTTTGACATCGCCAGAGCCGAGCATTGCTGGCGTGGCGCGCACCAACATCGCAGTGGGGCCAAATCGTTCCAGCTCCAGCCCGAATTCGGACAGTTCCGCCTGACGTGCCTCCAGGCGGTCGCAGGCATTTTCATCCAGCTCCACAACTTCGGCCATCAATAGGGCCTGCGAAGCTACACTGCCGCCCTCAACGGCCTTGCGCATGCGCTCCAGCACCAACCGTTCATGGGCCGCATGTTG
The DNA here is from genome assembly GCF_900149705.1 of Sphingorhabdus sp. Alg231-15. Taxonomy (NCBI): domain Bacteria; kingdom Pseudomonadati; phylum Pseudomonadota; class Alphaproteobacteria; order Sphingomonadales; family Sphingorhabdaceae; genus Sphingorhabdus; species Sphingorhabdus sp. Alg231-15. The sequence continues at coordinate 711,000 of NZ_LT703001.1, forward strand.
ATCGACAATGACCAGTCCATCTTCTGCTTCAGCCACGATATAGGTCTTCGCCACCTGCCCTCGGGCAATGCCGAGCGGATGGCTGACCGCTTCAGGAACCGGTTCCGCCGCTTCTTCAGCCCGTCCCATCAAGGGTGCCAGTTCATCCGGATTTATTGCACCATACGGACTTTTATTGGCTTGTAATCCGCCAGCAGTTGCAGATGGATAAGGCTGCGAGGCTATCGTGGCTCTGCCCCCGCCCGCCCCTTGCGCCGTAAAAATGCTCGTTTGTGGATCCGGCGCCTGTGGTTCTGTTTGCCAATTGGCTAAAGCGGATTCTGCTGGTCGCTGGACGGCGCGAAAGCCGCCTTCGTCCAAAGCACGCCGCAAGCCGCTGACAATCATCCCGCGGATCATCGCCGGCTCGCGAAACCGCACCTCGGTTTTGGCCGGATGCACGTTCACGTCCACAAGCTCCGGCGGCATATCGATAAAGAGCGCCACAATAGGATGACGATCGCGCGCAAGCATTTCCGCATAGGCGCCGCGTACTGCACCGACCAACAGCCGGTCTTTCACGGGTCTGCCGTTGACGAACAGAAACTGATGATCGGCAACGCCGCGGTTATAGGTTGGCAGACCTGCGACACCAGACAGGCGAACCTCTTCGCGCACCAGATCAACCGCAACGCTGTTGGCGCGCAACTCCTTGTTGGTCAGCGCCGCCACCCGATCCGGACCGCTTTCACCGCCCTGCACTGCAATCGCCTTACGATTTTCATGGGTCAGGGTGAAACCGATATCAGGCCTAGCCATGGCAAGCCGCCGCACCACATCCACGCAGGCCGCATATTCACTGCGCGGCGTGCGCAGGAACTTTCTTCTGGCAGGGACTTTGGCAAATAGCTGTTCAACCCGCACTTTGGTGCCGGGCGGGATCGCTGCCGGTGCGTCGCTCTCGACTTCTCCATGGTTGACGATACGTGTCCAGCCATCTTCGCCCTCCACGCGGCTTTCGATGGTCAGTCGCGCAACACTCGCAATGGAGGGTAGCGCTTCGCCGCGAAAGCCCAATGTCGCGACCATTTCGATCGCTTCATCCGGCAGTTTGGACGTCGCGTGCCGTTCCAGCGCCAACGCAATGTCATCACGGGTCATGCCGCACCCATTGTCGGCCACCTCGATCAGATCGAGGCCACCCTGTTCGAGACGGATATTGATCTGGCTCGATCCGGCATCAATGGCGTTTTCGACCAGCTCTTTCAGCGCACTGGCCGGACGTTCGACCACTTCACCGGCTGCGATCCGGTTGATCAGGCTATTTGGGAGTCTTCTTATTGACATATCCGCATTCCTAGCCCAAGCGATCATGCCAAGCGACCCTTGATTGTGACTTAGTTTCTCGGGGGGATTTGCGGGACGATCCGAATGCTTAGCTTCATCCCCCGTTCAGCCAAAATGTCGCTATGGTTTTAGGGAACAGCGTTCGCTGTAAATATAAGAAAACACGGGTAAAAACATGGTATTTGGAAATCTGTTCAAGTTCAGGTCTCAGGACATGGCAATCGATCTGGGAACAGCCAACACGGTTGTTTACGTACGCGGTCAGGGAATCGTCCTCAACGAACCGTCGGTTGTTGCAATCGAAACGATCAATGGCATCAAGAAAGTCAAAGCAGTAGGCAATGATGCAAAGATGATGATGGGCAAGACGCCCGACAGCATCGAAGCGATTCGACCTCTGCGCGACGGTGTCATCGCCGACATTGATGTGGCTGAGCAGATGATCAAGCACTTCATTCAGAAAGTGAACGGCAAGAGCAAGCTGTTCAGCTATCCGGAAATCGTGATCTGTGTTCCCAGCGGTTCCACCTCGGTCGAGCGCCGCGCTATTCGCGATGCCGCTTCCAATGCCGGAGCCAGCCAGGTGTTTCTGATCGAAGAACCGATGGCAGCTGCTATCGGCGCCGACATGCCGGTTACAGAGCCGATTGGTTCGATGGTCGTTGACGTTGGCGGCGGCACGACGGAAGTCGCGGTTCTCTCGCTCCGCGGGCTGGCCTACACAACTTCTGTCCGCACCGGCGGCGACAAGATGGATGAGGCGATTGTCTCCTATGTCCGCCGTCACCACAATTTGCTGATTGGCGAGACAACGGCTGAACGGATCAAGAAAGATTTTGGCGTCGCTCAGGCGCCTGCTGATGGCGTGGGCCACACGATCCACATCAAGGGCCGTGACCTTGTAAACGGCGTCCCTAAGGAAATTTCGATCAATCAAGGCCAGATTGCCGAAGCGCTGAGTGAGCCTATTGGCACCATTATTGAGGGCGTGCGGATCGCTCTTGAAAATACGGCGCCGGAACTCGCCGCTGACATTGTTGATCAGGGCATCGTCCTGACCGGTGGCGGCGCTTTGATTTCTGGCCTGGATGAAGCGCTTAGTGACGAGACCGGATTGCCGGTAACCGTGGCAGAAGATCCCTTGGCCTGTGTCGCGATCGGAACGGGCCGCGCAATGGAAGACGATATGTTCCGCGGCGTGCTCACCACGGCTTGATGGATGATTTGACCAGAATGAAGAAATCGGGAGGATAAGCAAGCATGGCGCCGCCACGAAACCGGCGCCCAGGATTTTCCAAGCGGGCGCAATATAGCATATTCGCCAGCTACTTACTGGGCATATTAGGAGCTGTCGTCGGTCTCCTCCTGCTGCTTATCTCCATATTCGACCCTCAAGGCTTTGCTGTGCTGCGCACCATCGGCGCGGAAGCCACCGCGCCGGTTAGCAAAACCCTTTCTGAAGTCGGTGGAGCCACTGGCAATGCAGGCGATAATATCTCCGCCTATTTCAACGCGGCTTCCAAAAATGCGGCGATGGAACGTGAGTTGAGAAGCAACCGCATTGAGATACTGGAAGCCCGCGCGCTCAAACAGGAAAATGAGCGGCTGAAACGGCTGCTCGATCTGGATAAGGAAGTGCCCGATGCGATCGGTATGGCACGGTTGATCAGCTCGACATCTTCCAGTTCCCGCCGGATGGCAACATTGGGATTGGGTACGACCGATGGCATTTTAATCGGACAGCCAGTGCGCGCGCCGGAAGGCCTTGTGGGACGGGTGCTGGAGGCTGGTCCGACAACCGCCCGGATATTGCTGGTTTCCGATAGCCAGAATGTGATGCCCGTGAAACGCGCCAGTGACGAGCTGCCCGCCTTTGCTACTGGCCGCGCCGACGGTACCGTCGACATTCGACCGATCAATCTGGGTACCAATCCCTTCAAGGGCGGCGACTTGCTCATCACTTCGGGCAGCGGCGGCCTCTATGCACCGGGCATTCCGGTTGCCGTTGTGATCCGCAAGACCGATACCGGCGCCATTGCACGCATATTGGCCAATGCCGCTAAAGTCAGCCACGTCATCGTACAGCCGATGTTTCAGGCAGAGACCGTTGCGGCGATCGAGCAGGAAGAAATTGGCGGCGATGGTACGGAAACGGAAGGTAGCGAATAGTGGCAAAACCCTATCGTTCCCGGATCAATCGTCAGCCATCCCAGTTTCGCATTAAATTCATTCCGTCCATCACGGTCATAATGGGATCGATGATCACAGCCTTGCCGCTAGTTACCGACTATCCGATCCTGCCGCCAATGGGGCTTCTGGTGCTGCTCTCATGGCGCCTGATCCGTCCGGGCTACTGGCCGGTATGGGCTGGTTTTCCTCTCGGCATGATTGACGACATGTTCAGCGGACAACCCTTTGGCAGCGCCGCCTTTTTATGGTCGCTTGTGTTTCTGGCACTGGAAACACTCGATCGTCGCGGTGTCGGCAGGGATTATTGGCAAGACTGGCTTATCGCCTCCCTTTCCATCATTTTTGTGCTAATATGCGGCATGCTCGTGATCGATTTCCAATCCAATCTCCTCCGGCTCGAAATATTGGTGCCCCAGATTCTGCTTTCCATCCTCCTTTATCCATTCGTAACCCGCTTGATCGGCGCGATTGACAATTGGCGAGTGGCGGTATGAGTATCAGCGGGGGCAAGACGATTAGCGGTGCGGTTCAGGCACTGACATTTTCGCGGCGAGCCACGATCATTGGCGGTCTGCAGGTCGGTATCGGCGTCCTTCTCGCTGGGCGCATGGCCTATATTTCGGTGGCGGAGAATGAGCGCTACCAGCTTTTATCCGAAAGCAATCGGGTTAATCTGACACTGGTTCCACCGCGGAGGGGCTGGTTGATTGATCGCAACGGCAAACCGATCGCAAACAACAAGACCGATTTCCGTGTTGACCTGATTCCCGATCGCATGCGCGACAAAGAGAAAACCGTTGCGACACTGGCCCAGCTCTTATCACTGGATCAGGAAGAGATCGACCGGATCAACAAGGAACTGACACAGGCCAGCAGCTTCCAGCCCGTGCAGATTGCGACCGGACTGGACTGGGAGAAATTTGCTGCGGTCAGCGTGCGGCTGCCCGATCTTCCTGGTGTCTCGCCCCGACAAGGTTTTTCCCGCTTCTATCCGACGGGCGCTGCGGTTGGCCATCTGGTCGGCTATGTCGGGATTGCCTCTGCTGAAGATTATAAGGAAAACCCGGATCCGATATTAGTCACGCCAGGATATAAGATCGGCAAGGATGGTCTTGAAAAGACATTCGAGGACCGCTTGCAGGGAAAACCCGGTGCCAAGCGGGTCGAGGTCACCGCGCGCGGCAAAATCGTTCGGGAACTCGACAGCAGGCCGGACATTCCCGGAAAAGCCCTGCAACTGACTCTTGATGTCGATTTACAAGAATATGCCGCTCGCAGGCTCGGTCCGGAATCGGGTTCTGTGGTGGTGATGGATTGCGAGACTGGTGATATCCTCGCGATGACGTCCATGCCGTCTTTTGATCCCAACAGCTTTTCGGATGGCATCGGCCAGACCGAATATGGCATGTTACGCGACGACGATCATGTTCCCCTGCGTGACAAATCGTTAAAGGGTCTGTTTCCACCTGGTTCGACAATCAAGCCGATGGTGTCACTTGCCTTGCTGCGTGCTGGCATTGATCCGGATGAAACCGTTAGCTGCCCCGGCGGATTGCGGGTGGGCAATCGCTTCTTCAATTGCCACAGCACCCATGGCAGCGTGAACATGAAGCGGGCGAACGCCCAAAGCTGTGATACCTATTTCTATAAAATGGCCTTGCGGATTGGATATGACGCAATCGCGCTGATGGCGCGTGAACTCGGATTAGGTGCGAAATATGATCTGCCAGTTGCCTCGCAAAGCTATGGCACAGTGCCGGACACACAATGGATCAAAAAGCGCCATGACCGTGAATGGGCCAATTTTGATACAGTGAATAGCGCCATTGGACAGGGCTATTTCCTATCTAATCCCCTGCAGCTTTGCGTGATGGCCGCCCGTATGGCTTCGGGAAGGAAGCTGGAAGCCAAATTGCTGTTCGAACAAGACCGCCCCGCCGCAACACCGCTGGATATTTCTCCAGAGCATCTGTCCTATGTACGTGAAGCTATGAGTGAAGTGGTGAATGGCGCCGGCACGGCAAGACGCGCGCGACTGCCGCTCGAGGATATCAAATTGGGTGGTAAAACAGGAACGGCGCAAGTCGTCAGCTTGAAATATGGCCGTGGAGGCCGTGATGTCCCTTGGAAATTCCGCGATCATGGTCTGTTTGTCTGCTTCGCACCGGTTGAAAATCCGCGCTATGCTGCGTCTGTCGTGATTCAGCATGGGGGTGGCTCTTCATCTGCTTATCCGGTAGCGCGTGACGTCATGACTTTTCTATATGATCGCGAACAGGCAATGGAGAAGCTGGTGGCACTGGAGGAAAGCTGGGACGGAACCATCTCCGAACGCATGGATCGTCAGCTCGCTGCTTATCGCGCGCAGAAGGAGCTGGAAAAGGCAATAGCTGAAGGGCGCATACCCCCTCCTCAAACCGAAGCAAATGGCGAGGATTCTACTGCCGAAGTGGGGCAATAGGCATTGAACGATTTTATTCCTGCGCCCATTGCGCAACTTCCCTGGAAAACAATATTATTGCTGCTTGTCATGGCAAGTTTTGGTTTCGTCGTACTTTATTCGGCGGCCGGAGGTAGCCTGACGCCTTGGGCGGGCCTGCACATGATACGCTTTCTTGTTTTTCTCGCCATGGCCATCGTGTTTTCGCGATTGAAAGAGAATTTCTGGAAAACCATTGCCTTTCCTGTCTATATCGTCGTGGTTATCATGTTGCTGGGCGTAGAGTTCATCGGCGCTGTTCGCGGTGGTAGCCAGCGGTGGCTCAATCTCGGCTTCATTCGCATTCAGCCATCCGAATTGATGAAGCCTGCGATTATATTGGCGGTTGCACGTTTTTACGATCTCTTGCCAGCGGGCCAGATACGGACATGGGGCGCCATCTGGCCGCTATTGATATTGCTTTCTTTTCCTTGCGCCCTCATTCTGCTGCAACCAGATTTAGGCACCACGATCACCGTTGTAGCTGGTGCCATGACAGTTGCTTTTCTCGCCGGACTGCCGATGCGTCTTTTTGTCGGTGGAGCAGCGGCCGTTGCCGTCATCGCCCCTATCGCCTTTTTCTTTGGACTCGAAGATTATCAACAGCGCCGGGTCACCACCTTCCTCAACCCCGAAAATGATCCCCTGGGTGCTGGCTATCATATCAGCCAGTCCAAAATCGCGATCGGGTCTGGCGGGATATTTGGCAAAGGCTTTTTGAACGGCACACAAAGCCATCTCGATTATCTGCCTGAAGGCCATACAGACTTTGTCTTTGCCACCATGGCAGAAGAATGGGGCCTGATGGGCGGTGTTGCGGTGCTGACCGGCTTCTTCCTGTTGTTCCGCTGGGGTCTTGGAGTCGCGATGAAGGCAAAGACGCGCTTCTCTCAGCTTTTGGCCGCTGGTCTTTCGACAACGATATTCTTTTATGTTGCCATCAACCTGATGATGGTCATGGGCCTTGCGCCCGTGGTCGGCATTCCCCTGCCCTTCCTCAGTCACGGCGGATCGTCCATGATGACCATCATGATCTGTATCGGAATGCTAATGGCGATAGACCGCCATCCGGGCCGCCGCAGCGGAACCTTCGGATAAAGTCAAGATCGTCCTTCAACGGTTGTTCTGCGAACAGTCCAACCTATATACGCCTTGTAACAAAAATAGGGACGCTTAGCTCAGTTGGTAGAGCAGCTGACTCTTAATCAGCGGGTCACAGGTTCGAACCCTGTAGCGTCTACCATTTTCGCGGATCTAAAAATAATGCGGGGCATTATTTTCCGCGAAAATCCCGAGCGCAAGCGAAGGGTGACCTGACGCCGGCGTTACAGGTATCAAACCCGAAACAGTTTCAATTGCAGCCATCACAAATAATGCCAGCACGCTCGCCCTGTTCTGGAACATGGTCTGCTTTATCCCGAAAGCGGACATTAGAACAAAACCGTTCAACATCACCAGATATGGTCAAAAACAACAGATGGATATTGAACTGCTATTCGATTGCTTCTGCAAGACTGGTTTCGATCTTTGTGGTCGTGCTGACCACTATTTTTACTCTGTCTTTGATCAAACTATCCGGCAAATTTTTACCGAATCTCCATTTGGCTTGATCACACAAGGCCTTTTCTTGTTCTTCGGTTACGAAATGTCCATATTTGCAAGAAGAGATCGTACCATCTTTTTCTCTCATCAAAGTGATTTTGCTAGTGGTGGAAAATTCGTTCGGTAAAATTAGGCCTGGCCTTTGAGTAGACGTTTGCTGAGTGGGCATTTGCCAACGAATACGGCTGCTCCAATTTCCAATGATCGCTTTGCCAGCTTCATCTCTCGCGGGACGAAAACGTGCGCGTTCCGTGATCTTGTTGCAGGTTGTATAGTCCAATGCTGCTGATCCACTAGAAGTAGTAACTTCACAAGACTGGACCAATCCATCCATTCCTATTGTCAGTGCGAAACTGGTTGTACCTTCGACTCTATTGCGAAGTGCTTCCTGAGGATAATCAATTCTGTTTATCCAATTACCCGGATTGCCTGCTGGTACAGGACCAGATGATGCATTTTGAATCGGCGAAGTCGAAGCAATCATAGCGATAATGCTAAAGATCATAACATAGTCTCCGTGAAATTAGTGCCCTGACGCTAAAGTGGCGATGAGCAACAAGCAATCATATTGATTATCTCATAGTAGCCGCAATATCCCGAAAGCGGACTCTACCCTAGACCACTTCTAGCTTCTTATTCTGGGGGTGGTAGCGGTCTGTCGGTTTCAGGACGAACTGTCCGAGAAGTAGACATAGCAGAACCTCAAGTCTCAAAGACCTGTGTTTTCCATAAATGTGCCCGCTACTCCTGCGACACAGGAGCCTATCAAAGTGAAGCTAATCATTGAAAATATGGATAGTTCGGCACCGAAAATCGCATTTATAACTGCGACCACTGGGAATATAATGAACCCAGAAACGAAATAAAATGCGCCGCGCCGAGGATTGAAATCAAAGGTTTTAGCCTTCGGATCAGGTGGATCGCGGAGCACCCAAAGTGAAATTAGGCCAATCACCACTAGTGGCAGCCAAACCCAGACCGGCCAATATTGCCCCTCTTTTAAAATCCATGCCTGTACGAGACCAGCTAAGCAGAGAATGGCAATGCCAAAATATGCCAACAACTCTTTATTGATCATGTCGTCGCGCTAGCCTTTTGGTCATCCGTCACGTTGATTGGGCCATGCCATAGAGAAAACATGTCTGCAATGGTGACAAGTTTACACGATCCTGAATGGCTAAAAATTGGGTCGCTAGCGGAAGGTCAGCTATCGGTTTTTAACGTCCGCTTTTACGCCCATAGCAGACACCAGCGTTATGCCTGCAATATCCCGAAAGCGGACGCTAGAAAACATCACATCTTTAAACCTCATCGACCGATAACATAGATGATCGTTGATCTATGGTTTTGAAACAGCCAATGGAAACGAGCGCTACGAACCGTCAATCATGGAGTTGAATTTTGGAGGGAACTGGGAAGGTAATTGTACTCAATGGGGCGTCCAGTTCAGGAAAATCCACTCTCGCTCGTGCACTTCAATTTGAATTGACTGACACATATTTGCATTGTCAACTTGACGCATTCTGGAACATGACACCTCCAACAATTCCGGCAAGTTCCGCAAATTTCCCTAGAATGAAATTGGCTATGGCTAAATCGGTCAAAGCATTGGCGGAAACTGGCCACAACGTCATAGTCGACATAATATACAGTGGACTAAAATCGCACTTGGAGTTTTCCAGTACCCTCGATGGGATTGGTGTACTTGTGATAAAGCTCGATTGTAAGCTGGATGAACTGGAAAGACGAGAATTGGAGCGCGGGGATCGTAAGTTAGGTTTGGCAAAATCACAGCTTGATGTGGTCCATGAGGAGATCCCTTATGATCTGGAATTGGACACTTCGATTTCATCTCCAGCGGAATGCGTTGAGGAGATTGTCGCTAGAATCAATCTTCTAGGCCTCTGAACAATTTCTGACGACAGCTATATCCCGAAAGCGGACATTGATTAGCCACGAAAATGGCTTGGTGGATGATTTGTCCAATGTTTGAAAGCGCGTCGGAAATTTACGGTTTCGCTATATCCTAGTCGATGGGCAATTTGATCGATATTGAGCTGCGTGTTTCTTAGATAGTCCAACGCCAGATTTTTCCGGACATCATCCTGCAGAGCACGAAAGGATGTCTGCAGGCTAGTCAACTTTCGGCGCAAGGTGCGAGAGCTCATGGCCAGTTCTGATGCCACCTGTTCCATACCTGACATATTGCCCGGATTACGAAGCAATTCGCGTCTCACTGTCAGCATGAAATCATCTTCATCGCGATTTCGCTGCACCATTTCTTCGGTGAGCTTCAGGCAAATTCTTGCGCTTGCGGCATCGGAATTGCGCAGTGGCCTATCAGTAGGGGCACGGGTCCACAGGATATTGCGGTCCGCATTGTAATGGATAGGGCAATCAAAATATTCTTCATATTTGCGCGAGTATACGGGCTTAGGATAGGTGAGACTGATCTCCAGCGCACGCACCGGTTCTTGGAGATATTCCGACGCGACTTTGCATATACCCATCATATTTTCTTCAACACAAAAAGGCACAAGCCGCTCAGCCGGATAGACAGGAGTCATTTCTATACGCTGACGAGAATCTTCAATAGCTGTCCGTGTTTGCATTAGACTTGGTGCCGCTTGGTAATATTTCGGGCCAATCTCTGCAGCTTCAAGTTCGCTCGCGCTGCTCATTAAGGCATAGCCCAAGACACCCCAGGTACCGATTGTTTCCGAATCGCCGACCTTTAGCCCAAGCCAGGGAGTCGGTGACAACCTTAGGGCCGCATTGATCAGGGCGAACATTTGATGAAAGCTCAAATAGCTGTCTTCTGATGCCAACTGGCCATGATCAAAATCGAGTCTCGAAAAAAGCTGATGTGCCGGAATTCCTTGCTCTCCAAGGATATCCAAGATCAAGTTTGCAATCTGCGGTGACAGAACAGGTCGGTCAAAATGGTCCTGATTTGGATTCATATCTCTTGTCCGAAAATGATACCCTTATTGTCCGGAGCTAACCTGTCCCATTGGAATTGGCCAGTTAAATATGGCTTCGAAACAAACACAGGAGAGAAAAATGGCAATACCTGAAGTCATCAATCACCAAGACAGACTGCTAACGGTTAACATTAACGATCAAGAGCCAGTCCAACATCCAACCGATGGGTATTTTATCCAACCGCTATTTCTGGATCCTGAAAATGGTACTTGGGTCCTATTCGCAAAATTTCCTCCTGGCACCTTGCTGCCACGTCATTTCCATACCGGTACGGTGCATTTCTTGACGACAAAAGGGACATGGAACTACGTTGAATATCCCGAGGACAAACAGATAGCTGGAAGCTATCTTTATGAACCAGGCGGCTCGATCCACCAATTCATGGTGCCTGAAGAGGCTGAAGAAAATGCCGAAGGTTTCATGGTCGTGACTGGTGCCAACATCAATTATGACGATGAAGATCAGTTGGTTGATATAACTGATGCCGGAACAATTGAGCAGGCTGTTCTGGGCGTATGCCAGATGATGGGCCGCGATGCTCCGCGCTACATCAAGCCAGGTGCATCAGCAGGTTTCTCCTTCGGATAATTTAATCAAAGGAGAGAGCCATGAAGGTCGCGATTATAGGCGCCGGAATTGCTGGTTTGGCCGCCAGCCATGAATTTTCAAAACTCGGTCACGATGTGGAAATATATGAAGCATCTGACCGTGCGGGCGGGCGGGGGAAATTGCTGAACCGCCCTGGCACGGATGATTGGGCCGATGTCGGGTCTCAATATTTTCATTCCAACTACACCAATGGTCTGCGGATTATTGATGAGTTGGGGCTCTCTCCCAAATTAAAAAAAATCACAGGCAGCAGCAGAATGTTCACCGGCAAAAATCTAGGTGAATCCTACCTGCTCAGCCCGCGATTACCTTGGATCAATCCCGGCGGAATATCCGGCAATCTGAAAGTCGCCTATTACATGGCGAAGATGCTGCTCAAAAACCGGTCACATACCTTTGCAGCCGAGGCTAAGCAGGCACCTTATGATGCGCAATTGGCCATGGACTCAACATCAGAAGCATTTGTTCAAAACCATATTGTTCGGATGCTGACCATGGTCGGGGGGCTCAGCGAACCTGAGGATATGCGGGTCAACATGCTGCAAATATACCGTTTGCTCAAAATCATCATGCTGACCGATTATGTCTCGCTGGAAGGCGGTACTGCCACTCTGCATGCCGAGCTCGCGAAGCGCGCCACCATTCAATATAACAGCCCGGTAAAAGGTCTTCGTCAGGAGGGCGGAGCAGTAACTGACCTCGTTCTGCAAAATGGTGACATTGTCGAAGCCGACCATATCGTGGTGGCAGCACACGCCCCAAACGCGGCCAAAATTGTCCCTTCCGAATGGCAAAAGGAAAAGGACTATCTTTCCGCCATAGAGATGCCTCCTGCCATTCTCGTATCCTTTTTCTTGGACTGCTCCCTCGAAAAAGATGTCTGGACCTATTTCCTGCCGTTTGAGAACCGGGACAAGAAAGGCACGGTCACATTCTGTGTTGATACGCACCAAAAAAGCCCCGGAAATACGCCATCCGGTAGGGCCACTTTGCAGGCATGGATCATCAGTCCGCAGTCAGAGCCATTGATGGACAAACCAGATGATGAAATCGCGCAAATCGCGCGCCGGGATATCGCGTCATACCTGCCGCATGTTGATAATCACATCGAAGGATATGCGGTCACGCGCCATAAACACGCGGTTCCACAATCCTCTGTTGGCCATAATGAACGCACACTCGCATTTCTGGAATCAGTAGACAATCGGGCAGGTGTGTCGTTCTGCGGCGATTACATGTCGGGCGGATACATGGAAAGCGCGCTGTGGAGCGTGCAGCGCGCGATTGAAAAATTCACTCAAGATGACGGTTCAAAAGTCGCAGCCTGAGGGCACGCTCGGATCTGAAAAAAGGAAAGTTATAGATGGCAACTCTCAACCCAGAAATTCCCGGCCGAAAGCTTGCTGCTTTAGCTGCGATCGTTTCACTTCCGTTCGCCTACCTGACCCAGTTTCTGTTTATGACTGCATCCGATGGCGAAGTGGCAATGTTTCAAAGCGGGGATCAGATGATGGGCCTGGCGGCTGACAAAGCTGGACTATTCTATGCTGCAATGTGGACGGATGTGCTGGGCTATTATCTGATTTTCATACCGGTCATCGTCTATGCGTGGAAAGCGCTGCGACATATTGATGAAAACCTGACGGATATCGCTTTCCTATGCGGCCTAATTTATTGCCTATTGGGCTCTTTCGGTGCCGTTCAGATGGCAGGTGCGTTTGAAGCGCTACATGCTGGTCAGTCAGCCGGAACGGCCGCTGCTTGGGAAGCCTCAATCGGCGGCAACTGGCGCGGCTATTGGTTGCTGGAGGCAATCCTGGTGGCCATTTGGCTAGGCGGCTTGGCAAAACTGCTTTCTGCCATTGGCTTGAAAGCTCTGGGCCTCAGTGCAGCCGCGCTGTCCGCCATCTGGGTTGTTCAATTCATAACATCGCATGCCGGAATGGTGGAGATATCGGACGCCGCTTTGGCCCTGGTGGTAGTGCTTTCACCGCTATGGTCGGCTTGGCTCGGCGTAGCATTGCTGCGTGGCGAAAAAAAGGGAGGGAGCTGATGTCGCAACCTTGGTTTTACACGGATAAGGTAAGCGCCGCACCGGGAGAAACGGTGGCAATATTCGCTAGCGCGCCCAATTCACCCTGCACCCTTAGCATAAGCCGCGTCGGGAAAGAGGTGCAGCAAGTCGCAAAATTCGATGGAATTGAGATTGACGAGCACGAGATACCAAAAGACGCAGACACTAATGGTTGTGGCTGGTCGGCGGCATTCTCTTTCGAAATCGAAGAAGATTGGGAGACCGGCTATTATGATCTGACACTCACTGGACCAGATGGTGCACAAAGCCAGCATTTCATCTGTTTGCGCAAAGGCAGTGATGCCCCCAAGGCGAAAGCCGCGATCATTCTATCCACCAATACCTATGCTGCCTATAATTATTGGGGCGGGCGCAATGCCTATGCCGACGTGATTGGGTTGATGGAGGGCAAGGTCACGCCCGATGAATCCCGTGACGGTGCCATTGGCCGACTATCGCGCATGCGCCCCTATCCCCAGGGTCTATTTGCACCTCCGGGCGATCCTCCCCGCCTTATCAACTATGAACCGCGCAATGTTGGTGAAATGCCAATCCCCGGGAACATGGAATGGGCGATGAAGCACCAACCTACTCCCTATGACGGTTCCGCCTGTTTCCTGAAAAAGTGGGAGCACGTCTTTGTCCAATGGGCCGAGAAGCATGGCTACGCGATTGATTATCTGACCGATCATGATTTCGAGACCAACGCCACTGTGCTGGCCGGATATGAAACCGCTATGGTCGTTGGGCATAGTGAATATTGGTCGGTCAACCAGCGCTTTGGAATCGAGCATTTCATCGAACAAGGCGGCAATTTCGTCAGCTTTTCCGGCAATACCTGTTATTGGAAAATCCGTTGGGAAGATGATGGCCAGACGATGGTCGCGCATAAATGGGCTGGTGAAGAAAATGACCCGCTGTGGGCTAATCCATCGACCCGCAAAGATGCGACCCACTTATGGTCTCATCCGGCTTTCGAGGCACCGGAAGCCCGCTTCCTTGGGTTATCCTTCCTCTATGGCGGCTATCACCGCATCGCAATGTGCGCTTCCAGAGGCAGCGCGGCCTATACTATCTACAACGATACGCATTGGGCACTCGACGATACTGATCTATATTATGGCGATATAGTCGGCGGCGACGTGCCCTTGATCGGCTATGAGAATGATGGTTGCCCGATACAATTTGGCGAGGACGGTTTGCCGAAACCTGCTGGCGGTCTTGGTGTTCCGGAAAATCTCGAAATTATTGCCATGGCGCCAGCCACACTGGCTGAATCAGATCGCAGTCCTTTCCCCAAGGTAATCCCTCTGGAAGATCGGGAAATTCTAACGCGGGTCACGTTTGGAGAAGACACGCCGCAGACACGTGCCAGGCTGATGCGCGGTCATGCGGTCATGGCTAGTTTCAAATGTGGCAAGGGTGAAGTGTTCAACGCAGGAACCACCGAATGGGTGCATGGACTGGCGGCGCAGAACAGCTTTGTAGAGCAGATCACTAAAAATGTGTTCACACGCTTTGGATTGCAGTCGAAAACGGACGCAACCTCGTAAGCGGGATAGCCATGTCAAATAGTCAGATAAAAAAATCTATTGTCATTACCGGAGGGGCTGCTGGCATCGGCCTTGCGACCGCCCGCAAACTGTCTGCAAGTGGCTGGTTTGTTGGTCTGATCGATCTCAACGAAGAAAATCTGGAACAAGCCAAGAAACATTTTCCAACCGGTCGGATTGCCACAGCAGTTGCAGATGTATCATGCCAAGAATCCTTTGGCCGGGCTCTGGAACATATCATCGGCAAATCCGGAGGGATAAATGCCATTTTCAACAATGCCGGCGTGTTAAATGATGGTGAATTTTCTGACCTGGCGTTGGAAAAACACAATCAGACAGTAAGTGTTAATGTTCTGGGTGTGATCAACGGCTGCTATCTCGCAAAACCCCATCTTCAAGATCAACCAGGAATAAAGCATGTCATAAATATGTCATCGGCCTCAACTACCTACGGAATACCCGGCCTATCTACCTACAGCGCAACAAAAATATTCGTCGAGCATCTAAGCGAGGCCCTGGATGTTGAGTGGGGAGAAGATGAAATTAAGGTAACGACAATAGCCGTCCCATTTGTCCAAACAGCTATGCTGAAGGGCGATTCCGAGGCACTGGAAGAATATGTCGAACGACAGAAGAAACTCGTTCAGCCGAAAGATGTGGCGGACAGGGTAGAGAGAATTCTGACCTCTCCTGTTTCTGGTCCGGTGCACGAAGTGATGACTGGATCGCTAAAGGCGCAAAAGTTGCTGCGACGTATGCTGCCCAATTTGGCGATGCGGAAAATCATGCAGCGAAGTTTTACAAAAGCGCAAACAGAAGCGGCTTTGGAAGGAAAGTAGGATGGCACTTACCTTCGTAGATGGAAATAAAAGGGCGCTATCGCCGATCCAACGGTCGTATGAAATCGCAATGGGAAATCAATGATGTTAGGTTGCAAATCAAGTTTTTTGACTGTGTCTATGGTGCTTTTATTGTCAGCTTGTGGTCTCGCAGAGCAAAAGGAAACAGCAGCCGAGCCTCGACCAGCAAAACTGTTAAAAATTACTCAGGCATCGACACAAGAGAGCGACAGCCTGCCTGCAGTGGTAAGGTCGGTGAGAGCAACCGATTTGGCCTTCCAAGTGGGCGGTCAAATCACCAAATGGAATGCTATTGGTGGACAGGATGTTCGAAAAGGTGAGGTTCTGGCAGCCCTTGATGCGCGAAGTTTTCGCAACGCGGTCGCTCAGGCTGAGGCCCAGTTCCGAAATGCCGATAGCGAGTATCAACGGGCGCTGCGACTTATCAAAGAGGATGCAATCTCGCGCAGTGTAGTTGAAAGTCGGTTAGCTCAACGTCTTGTGGCGCAGGCAGAATTGGATAATGCTCGCAAGAATCTTGGAGATACCGTCTTAAGGGCACCATTTACTGGCTATATCGGCAAGACATTTGTCGAACAGTTTCAAAATGTACAACCTCAATCTCCTATTGTGACGCTGCAAAGCAGCTCCGTCGAAGCAATTGTCAATGTACCCGGCAGCTTTGTCCTCAATTCCAACAAGGTTCGATTTTTCAACACGTTCGTTGAGCTAGATGCCGCTCCAGGTCGCAGATTTCCGGCAACTTTCACTGAGGCAACGGGACAAGCTGACCAATCCACTCAGACATTTGAAGGACGTTTCAGGTTCGCTCCCCCCAATGACCTGGTGGTGTTAGGTGGTATGACTGCCACTCTGTTTTTCGATACCGAACTGACAGATAAAAACGACACTGCAACGCCCGGTGTCTCGGTACCGCTTTCTGCGATCATGACAGAGGCAGGTAAAAAATATGTCTGGGTGGTCAAACCAGTTGAACGCAAAATATATCGACGGGAAGTCAAGCTAGCTGATGGTGTTGGTAAAACCATGATTGCAACCTCGGGATTGAAGGTTGGCGAAACCATTGTCGCTGCGGGTGGCACCTATTTGAGTGCGGGCGAACAAGTCCGTCCTTGGAAGCCATAAGAGAGTTGGACTGACCCATGGATATTGCTGCCTACAGTATAAAAAACCGTCTGATCATGTGGATTGTGATCCTGCTTTCGCTTTTTGCAGGCTGGATAGCGTATCAGAATATGCCTCGCTATGAAGATCCTGAATTCACAATCCGCGTAGCACAGGTGTTCACATCCTATCCGGGCGGCACTCCAGAGGATGTTGCCCGCGAAGTTTCTGCACCGCTAGAAGAAGCTCTGCAGGATATGGCTGAGGTCAAAAAGGTCACATCGATTTCGTCGGCTGGGCTTTCCGAGCTCTCGGTTGAAATCAAATTTGAAGCTTCACCAACCAAGGAAGATCTTCAAATAATCTGGACCAAATTGCGGAACAAGATTGCCGATGCGGCGGGAGACTTGCCGCCGGGTGCCGGCCCTTCGCAGGTGTTTGATGACTTTGGCGACGTGTTTGGAATATACTATGTTTTGACCGGCAATGGATATTCGATGGCCGAATTGCGCAGTTATGCCAAGCAATTGCGTCAAGACCTTCTGTCCGTTCAGGGCGTTGGCAAAATCAATATTGCGGGTGAACAAGACGAAGTTATTTATGTCGAAATTCCTCGTCAAAACGCAGCTTCCCTTGGAAACACGGTCAATGCAATTTTCAACCAACTCTCCACGCAAAACACTGTTGTTGCAGGGGGGTCGGTCAAAATTGATAATAGCCGGCTGATCATCTCTCCAACAGGCGATATTGATTCAGTTGAAGCGATAAAGAACCTGCTGGTTTCTTCTGCCGATGGTAACGTAGTGCAGCTAGGCGATATTGCCCAAGTTACGCGCGGATACAGAGATCCAGCGGATTTCATGATGTACTATAGCGGCGAGCCTGCATTGGCGCTGGGTGTCTCTGCTGTGTCAGGCTCCAACGTTGTCCAAATCGGTCAGGATATTTCGGCAAAGCTCGACGAAATCAAGAAACAACGACCGGCTGGTATGGAGCTTCATAAATTCTACAATCAAGCCGAGATTGTGGACCAATCGGTCTTCGATTTTGTAATTAATGTGGTGATCGCGCTCATTATCGTGATTGGCGCTCTTTTCATTTTTATGGGTCCACGCTCAGGTTTGGTCATCGGGATCGGATTGTTGCTCACGATATCTGCCACTCTGGGCATCATGTATATTATCAACATACCCATGCACCGCATTTCGTTGGGTGCTCTGATCATTGCTCTGGGCATGCTGGTAGATAACGCAATCGTTGTTACTGACGGCATTCTGGTTGGTATTCAACGGGGGCGGAAGTTGATCGACACAGCTAGTAACATTGTCCGGCAATCCATATGGCCGCTTTTTGGCGGTACATTAGTTGGTATCCTTGCGTTCGCACCGATTGGGCTGGCGCCGGGCGATACGGCTGAATTCACCGGCGACCTGTTCTGGGTGATCCTCATTTCTCTGCTGTTTAGCTGGATATTTGCGATCACATTGACGCCATTTTTGTGTAGCCTTTTGTTCAAGAATATGAAGGTTACGCAGGATGATGGTGAGGCCGAAAAAGACGGTGCCTTGATGCACCGGTTCAAAGATTTAATTGGAACGTTAATCGGTAAAAAGATCCTCACAATTGGCGGTGCTGTGGGTCTTTTCATTGTTTCGGTTCTTGGCTTTACCCTTGTGACGCCGGGCTTCTTCCCGGCATCTACCACTCCGCAAGTGGTCGTGGATTACTGGCTTCCCGAAGGAACCGATATTAGCAAGACCAATGAAGACATGCGCAAACTTGAGAAGTATGTCTCGAAGCAGGAGGGAGTGGATAACGTCCATACCTTGGTTGGCCGCGGCACATTGCGCTATATGCTGACTTATCAATTTGAATCCAGCAACAGCGCATATGGTCAATTGTTGGTCAAAGTAGACGACTATGATCGTCTGGATACTTTAATCCCGAACGTGCAGAATTATATCGACAAGAACCATACGCAGGCACAGGGGAAAGTTTGGCGATTTGTCCTCGGACCCGGCGGCGGCTCTAAGATTGAAGCCACATTTTCCGGACCTGACCCAAAAGTTTTGCGCGAACTCGCAACGAAGACTAAAAATATATATGCCGAAGACGGCGAAGCTCTCTCTATAAAAGACAATTGGCGCCAACAGGTGCCGATGATCGAGCCGGTCTATTCTGAAGTGAAAGGACGTCGCGCTGGCGTTAGTCGTACTGATATGGGTAACGCGCTTGCTCGGAATTATTCCGGGCAGCAGGTCGGTGTCTATCGAGAAAATGATGATTTGATCCCGATCATGTCCCGCGCTCCAGAAAAAGAAAGGCAGGATATCTCCGACATAAACGGCATTCAGGTATTGAGTGCTTCTGGTGAATCACTGCCAATCGAGCAGATTACAGACGGGGTAAATACCGTGTGGAGGGATAGCCGCTTACGCCGGACAGATAAGGTTTGGTCAATTAAGGCGCAGGCAGACCCGATACCCGGCACCTTGGCTGGAGATCTACAAGCGCGAGTGCAGCCTAAGGTAGAAGCCATTCCATTGCCGCCGGGTTACTCGCTCAAATGGGACGGTGAATCTGGCAGTAGTGAAGAGGCCAATGCACAACTTATGGGGGCGATCCCATTCGGGTTCGGTGCCATGGTCTTGGTTGTAGTCCTCCTTTTCAACGCACTAAAGCAGCCACTAATCATCTGGTCAGTTGTACCGCTAGCGCTTGTTGGAGTTGTCTTTGGCCTGATTGTGATGGGCGTACCGTTTGAATTTATGGCCATATTGGGAGTCTTGTCGCTCGCTGGCCTATTGATCAAAAACGCTATTGTACTGGTCGATCAAATTGATCTGGAAATCAGCGATGGAAAACCCAGATTTGATGCCATCATCGACAGTGCTGCCAGCCGAGTTAGACCAGTATTACTGGGATCGGGCACAACGGTACTAGGAGTTATACCACTGTTTTTTGATGCCTTTTTCAAATCCATGGCAGTGGTCCTGGTCTTTGGCCTCAGCTTCGCGACAATTCTGACTCTCATTCTCATTCCCGTAATCTACGCTGCTCTGTTTGATATCGCGGATGATGAGAGCGCCACACCCAAACCAGCGCCAGATACACCGGATGATGATGTAAGCGGCGAGGAGGCCTTGGCATGAAAAAACCAATGAGAATGGTTGCTCTCTCCGTATCGTTAGTGGCCTTATCAGCCTGTGCTTCGCTTAGCACCGATGCGGATATCCAGCAGGCGGCACAGGCCAGTCTGCCGAGCTTGCCTGACCAGTGGTTGGTTGATGGCGCAACTCCGGGCGAAGTGCAGATTGGCTGGATTGATCGCATAGTGGACCCCTTGCTATCTGAACTGGTACGCGAGGCACAAATCAACAATCGTGATATTCAGGCAGCAGCAGCCAATGTGGAAGCATCGCGTGCTTTAGCGCGTCAGGCGCGTTCCGCCTTATTTCCCTCTGTCGATGCCAATTTCAATGCAGACCGAACGGGGCGTTTCAAAGGCCCGATACCAGATGTCAGTCAATATACCCTTACTTTACAGGCGCAGTGGGAAGCTGACCTATGGGGCCGAGTGCGTTCTGGTAGCCAGGCAGCTTATGCCAGTACACAGGCCGTCGAGGCAGATTTTCGATTTGCTCAATACGCGCTCGCTCAAGCCGTTGCCGCATCCTATTTTGCCTGTCTGGAAGCGCAGCTGCAAATCGGCGTGGCAGAAGAAACCGTTGCTGCACTGGCAGAAATCGATCGAATTGTGAGAGTGCGCTACCGGGAGGGGTTCGCCTCTTCACAAGACACCGCCATTGCGGCCTCCGATCTGGCATCAGCCAGTGATAGTTTGGAGAATGCCAGAGGCGGCGCTCGCCTTGCACGTCGTTCGTTGGAAGTTTTGCTTGGTCGCTATCCAGGCGATCAGATAGAGTTGAAGACGGGATTGCCGATAACTCCCGATACGCCCGCAGCGGGTATTCCATCAAATCTGTTGGAGCGACGTCCTGATATTATTGCAGCAGAACGGCGTGTGGCTGCTGCTTTTGCCAGCCTGGATCAATCCAAAGCAGCACGCTTACCGCTGGTAACCCTTACCGGCAATCTGGGTGGAGCTTCAAACGATTTGACGGACATATTGAACGGCCCCAACCTGATTTGGTCGATTATTGGTAATGTGTTGCAACCCATTTTCGACGGCGGCCTGCGCGACGCTGCGGTCGACGAGGCAGACGCCAACCAGCGGGTCGCTATATCCAGCTATGCGAGCGCCGCCCTGAATGCCTTGCAAGAAGTAGAAAACGGTCTTGATCAGACACAAGTGTTGCGGAAAAGGCAGCAAATCCTGCAAGATGCTGCCGATAAATCGACAACAGCATATCGGTTGACAGAACTGCAATATAAGGAAGGTGAAACAGACCTCATTGACGTGCTAAATATTCAGCAAAGGCTCTTCGCCGCGCAGCGCGATCTCGTCTCGGTCAAAAGGCAGAGAATTGATCAATGGATGGCATTGAATTTGGCATTGGGTGGTGATTGGCAACCAACTGAAGAGTAATAGGACGCAACACATTTTTTGTGGTTCGGTTAAAATGAAAGCACCGAATTGCGGTCGATGCTATCTATTTCCAACGTCCGCTTTTGCGCCCAAAGCGGACACAAGCGTTCTGACAGCTTTATCCCGAAAGCGGACATTGGAAATACGTATCAATGACTGAAGTTAAACTGGATTTTGTCGCCAAATTTCAGTGATAACTCGGACCTTAGATCGAAGTAAATTTCCAAGTCTCTGGCTGGCAGTCGTAACGCTGACTGGTGGTTAACTACTATTTGAATGTCTCTGTATTCCAAATTTTCAAAAATTAGTTCATCAAAAGCATCCCAATTGCTAATCCCAGAAAAACCAAGCTTTACAACATCAGTGATACCTTCAAAGATTTGCTCTTTGCTGATGATCTCGTTTTTAAATGTGACTGTGTATTTTTCCATGGCCCGCAATTAAACTGAGAAGAAGTCTCGGATACCTGCGATCCCACAAGGAATCAAATGAGTTTCAACGTCCATTTTTGCGCTCTTATCAGACGTTAGCTAGCTTCTTGATTTCTCTGATGTCGGTGCAATTGTGCTCGATAAAGTTGAACTAAGCGAATATACGCGTCAGCGTCTTGCCACCTTTTAGGACGATAAACTCCACCCCAAATTGTCGGGAAACGGATGCCCGCTAACCAGAGTTTTTCTACTTTTTTCCACTGGAGCGTATTTGACTTTTTTGGTGCTTTAAAAGATCGCCCCATAGAAGCTAGCGGAGCACGGCAGTTTGGGCATGGTGCCATGCCCTCTCTCAACTCAACTTTGAAGCTGACACGACATTTGAAGCAAGCATGAGCTTCCAACTTGCCGCCGCCCTTCTCTCTGGGCAGTGGTGGCCGTATCACACGGGAGCCGGTTTTCTTCCTGATCTCCATTCTCCGAGCTTTTTCTTCTTTAGTCGTCATTAAACCAGAATAAGGTGCAAAACTTGGCATTGCAATCAATGTCCGCTTTTGCGCCCAAAGCGGACATTAAGAACCTCAGGAAAGCCCTTCATAGCCTTCACTCTTGCAGCGAAGAAGTGTCGCCCTTAGCGCCAGCTAAACCCCAAGCCCGAAAATCCTCGATCCCATGAAAAAAGGCGGGTCCCAAAGGAACCCGCCTGAATTTTCAAACAAAGCGCGAAAAAAATGGGGAGCGCCCAGGCACTCCCCAATTTATTTACTTGTTAACGGCGTCCTTCAAGCCCTTGCCGGCTTTGAATTTTGCTTGTGTTGATGCAGGAATCTGCATTGGCTCACCCGTACGTGGGTTACGGCCAGTTGAAGCTTTACGCTTTGAAGTAGAAAATGTTCCAAAACCTACGAGACGGACTTCACCGCCGCTCTTCAGCGAACCTGTGATAGAATCGAAAACTGCGTCCACGGCTTTGCCGGCATCGCTTTTGCTCAGACCACTGTGGTCTGCAACGCTACTGATAAGATCCTGTTTATTCATAATGGGTATCCCCCCTTCTCTAAAAGCAACTCTTGATTGAATCGCAACTTTGTCTGGGGTCAGTAACAACAAGTGTGCCCCTTGAGTCAAAGGAAAACAGCCAAATTTTGGGTCAAAGATGTAATATTTATGTCAAATGGTGAAAATTGAGACAGTTTTGGTCTTTTTCGGCCATTCTCAATGTGCAGGCGATGCATTCAGGCGCAGAAATTACCCATAACGACTCGCGCTCGCCTGCGGTTAATGCCGGGCTGTAGACCCGGCATCGTCAGAAACCGGAGCGGTTGCATGGCTAGCCAGTTCATCTGCATCGCTCCACTCGATTGGCTCGACCTTTTCAGCCAGGGCCAGAGCCAGAACTTCATCGGCATGTTTGACCGGAATGATTTTCAACTCGGAGGTAATATTATCCGGAATTTCAACCAGATCTTTCTCATTCTCCGCTGGAATCAGCACCGTTTTGATACCACCACGCAGAGCGGCCAGCAGTTTTTCCTTCAGACCGCCGATCGGCAAGACCCGTCCGCGCAGAGTCACTTCACCCGTCATGGCAACATCACGGCGCACCGGAGTGCCGGTAAGTGTGGAGACAATTGCGGTTACGATTCCGACACCGGCTGAGGGACCATCCTTCGGCACCGCGCCTTCCGGCAAGTGGATATGAATGTCTTTTCGGCCAAATACACTAGGCTTGATCCCATATGTCGGCGCGCGGGCTTTAACGAATGACAAGGCGGCCTGAACCGACTCAGTCATCACTTCACCCAGCTTACCGGTCGTCTTGATCTGCCCTTTGCCAGATACCGTGACCGACTCGATTGTCAGCAATTCGCCGCCGACCTCGGTCCAGGCGAGGCCTGTAACAGCACCGATCTGATTTTCTTCTTCACCAACGCCGTGACGATATTTGCGTACACCGGCATATTCAGAGAGCGTGTCAGGCGTAATCTCGACACTCTTATACTCACCTTCAAGTATACGGCGCAGCGCCTTGCGGGCGAGCTTTGCAATCTCGCGTTCCAGCGTCCGAACGCCAGCTTCGCGGGTATAATAGCGAATCAAATCACGCAGAGCATCATCATGCAGCGCGAATTCGCCCTTTTTGAGACCATGCGCATCGACCTGCTTTTCGATCAGGTGGCGCTTCGCTATCTCGACCTTCTCGTCTTCGGTATATCCCTCAAGGCGGATGATCTCCATCCGGTCCAGCAAGGGTTGCGGCAGGTTCAACGAATTGGCTGTCGTCACGAACATGATGTCGGACAGATCTATGTCTATTTCCAGATAATGGTCCTGGAACTTGTCATTCTGCTCCGGATCCAGCACTTCGAGCAGCGCCGATGCCGGATCGCCTCGGAAATCCTGGCCAAGCTTGTCAATCTCGTCGAGCAGGAATAGCGGATTGGATGTCCCGGCCTTTTTCAGGTTCGAGACAATTTTACCCGGCAACGAACCGATATAGGTGCGGCGATGACCGCGGATTTCTGCCTCATCACGCACACCGCCCAGAGATTGGCGGACAAATTCGCGGCCGGTTGCCCGTGCGATCGAGCGACCCAATGAAGTCTTACCGACACCCGGAGGGCCAACAAGACACAAGATCGGGCCTTTCAGCTTGTTTGTCCGCGCCTGCACAGCGAGATATTCCACGATCCGCTCTTTCACCTTTTCCAAAGCGAAATGATCATCGTCGAGGATTTTCTCGGCCTGCTTGATATCTTTCTTCAGCCGCGACTTTTTGCCCCATGGCAGTCCCAGCAACACATCAAGATAGTTGCGGACAACTGTCGACTCGGCCGACATAGGCTGCATGCCCTTAAGCTTCTTATATTCCGCCTTTGCCTTGGCTTTGGCTTCCTTGGAGAGTTTCATCTCCTCAATTTTCTTGCCCAGCGCCGACATTTCATCGCCTTCGCCGTCCTCGCCATCGCCCAGTTCGCGCTGAATGGCTTTCATTTGCTCATTGAGATAATATTCGCGCTGGGTTTTCTCCATCTGGCGCTTAACTCGGCCACGAATCTTCTTCTCGACCTGAAGAACCCCAAGCTCACCTTCCATGAACGCGAAAGCCATTTCGAGACGCTTGACCGGATCACTTTCGATCAACAAGCTTTGCTTGTCCGCTACTTTGACGTTGATATTCGCAGCGACGGCATCGGCCAGACGCGAGGCTTCATCAATCTCGCCAAGCTGTACCACGGTTTCCGCAGGCATTTTCTTGTTGAGCTTCGAATAATTCTCAAATTGCTCAACCACAGAACGCATCAAAGCAGTCGCCTCAGGCCCTTCTACCTCTTGCTCCGCGACCAGATCGACATTGGCCAGCACAAAACCGTCACTTTGCTCATCCAGCGAAACATGCTTCGCGCGCTGTTTTCCTTCAACCAGCACTCGGACCGTCCCATCAGGCAATTTCAGCAGCTGCAATACCGTCGCAACCACACCAAGATCATAGAGCTGATCGCGTCCGGGATCATCCTCGGCTGGATCAAGCTGTGCGACCAGGAAGATTTCCTTGTCGCTGTCCATGGCCTTTTCCAAAGCCACAACCGATTTGTCGCGACCCACGAAAAGCGGCACGATCATATTCGGGAACACCACAATATCGCGCAACGGCAACAAAGGCAGTGCTTTTGCTTGAGGGCTAGCAGCGGATGAGGACTCGGATTGTGACATTAATACTCCAAACTATAGCGCTAATTTCTGCGCTTATGAGCCTATATGGGGCGCTCTAAGATGACTTCAACCACTATAAAGCCATAGTGCAAGGAAAGCGGCAATACCGCTAAAAGGGAAGCTTGAAGCCCGCCGGCAGGCCCATGCCTCCGGTCATTTTGCCCATTTCTTCGTTACTCACCGCATCAGCTTTGTCACGCGCATCATTAAAGGCCGCGGCGACCAGGTCTTCCAAAATGCCTTTCTCTTCGGCCTTCATCAAACTTTCGTCGATGCTGACACCCAATATACGGCCCTTTGCAGTCGCTTTGACCGACACCAGACCACCACCGGATTTTCCCTCCACCTCGATACTGTCGAGCTTGGACTGGGCTTCCTCCATCTGAGTTTGCACGGTTTGCGCCGCTTCTTGCGCCGCTTTGATCATTTCTTCCATTGATTTCATGCTTGTGAGCTCCTTGATTCAGGCCGGGATTCAGCTTGGGCCTGATCTGTATTATTTTCCAGTAACTCCGCATCGGGGAAAGCTTCGAAGGCAGCTTTTACCAGCGGTGTATCCAATATAGCCTGCGTAGCGGCATCCTGATCAAGCTGTGCTTGTTCGGAAATGCTAGGCTTCGCCTTGCCCTGCCCCTCTTTAATCGTCCAGACTGTGCCAGTTGCATCTTTCAGGGCGTCGGTAATTTTCTTAAGGTCAGACGCTGCAATTGGCCGTGCGGATTGATATTCGATGACGGGCGCAGAAAAACTGATGATACGCATATCAGCTATTAATATGCTTTCCAATACCGGCGAGATCGCGCCGATGATAGTAATAACACCCTCAAAGTCCTCAGGTAGGTCGCTCTGAGTTCCATCCTGCTCAGCTTCAACCTGCACCGGTATTTGTGGTGCGACGCGTTCCGGCTCAATGTTTTGAACCGGTGTTTCCGCGACTGGCGCGGGTGGTGCTTCGTGAACAGGTGCAGCTATAGGCACCGGCGCGGCTTCCACGGGCGTTGGAGTCGCCGGAACAGTGCCTTGCGACAACATCTTCGCCAACTCACCGGGATCCGGCATATCGGCCGCGCATAGCACCCGCAGCAATGCCATATCGCACGCTTCGCGCGGCATATGTGCCTGCTGCACCTCTTCATAACCTTTGAGAAGAAGCTGCCATAACCGATGGAGAACAGGGTATGATAATTTCTCAGCCCATTGTCCGAGCTGGGCTTTGGCCTCATCCGACAAGGTGGGATCATTGGCCCGACCAACCTTGTATAATGTCACCTGGTGGCAGAGCGACAAGAGCCCGTTCATCAATGACAAGGGCTCAACACCCACTCGATATTGCTCGTCAATCGCATCAAGCAATGCCCCGGAATCAGCTTCCAGAAGCAATCCGAACAAGCGCCGCACAGCACCACGATCAGAAAGCCCCAGCATCTCGCGGATTTGCGCCGCCTTGACGTCACCGCCGCCTTCCATATCGGCATGGGCAATCGCCTGGTCGAGAATCGATAAGCCATCCCGGACGGAGCCTTCGGCAGCCTGCGCGATGAGATCAAGTGCTTCCTGCTCTGCCTGCACGCCCTCTTTTTCGACGATATGGGCAAAATGGGCAGATAGTTGCTCAGCCTTTATTCGTTTCAGGTCAAAGCGCTGGCACCGTGACAGTACCGTAATCGGCACTTTGTTGACTTCTGTCGTCGCGAAAATGAACTTCACATGTGCTGGCGGCTCTTCCAGCGTCTTCAATAGCGCATTGAAAGCATTTTTCGACAGCATGTGGACTTCGTCGATTATGTATATCTTGTAACGCGCGGAAACCGAGGAATAGCGCACAGCTTCGATAATCTCACGGACATCATCGACTCCGGTATGGCTTGCCGCATCCATTTCGATAACGTCGATGAAACTGCCCTCGGCAATCGACCGGCATGGCTCACATTTACCGCAAGGATCTATGGTTGGACCGCCCTGCCCGTCTTCACCGACGCAATTCAGCGCCTTGGCAATCAGCCGCGCTGTCGATGTTTTACCGACTCCGCGTACGCCAGTCATCAGAAACGCGTGCGCCAGGCGATCGCGTTTGATCGCATTGCCCAGCGTCTGAACCATCGCATCCTGACCAATCAGCTCAGCGAAGCTCGATGGTCGATATTTGCGTGCCAGCACGCGATAAGGCTGCGCAGCAGCAGGCGCAGGATCAACAGGCGCTTCTACGCCGCCAGCGGCAAATATGTCGGGTGAATCGGACATCTGGAGAGTTTAGGCGCAAGCCGCCAGCTTGTCGAAGCTTAAACAGCGATTGGCTATAAAAGCCTGTGTAAATTTTGTGAGTAGGAGCCGGGCGACCCGTAGAAAAATCGTTACGGCTGCTTCCTTCCGGATCTGACCGGGTTGGCGAACACTACGTCCACCCGACTCCCGCTGCGCATATGGCGAGGAGTCGCACAGAATTCAAGTGTGGTGTTACGCGGAAGGCCTAATCCGGAAGCGCAATCAAGCGAATCACCACTCGCGCGACATCCGCCATGGCGGCTTCGACTGCTTGTGCCGATGCCGTCGGGCGATCTGTATAGACCGTAAGAATCACTGGTTTAGTGGCATATTCCGCAGTAGAGGGCCAGATTATCGCCATATCGTTGCTGGCGATCCCTCCCGGAGCCGTTCCTGTCTTATTCCCGACGGGCCATCCCTTCGGCAGACCGGCCCTGATCCGTGATGCACCGGTTTTGCTCTCCTTCATCCATTTTTGCAGTGTCAGCTTGTCGATATCAAGCGGAGCCCCCTCTATGAGGAGTTTCTGCATTAGTCCGGCCATGGCCTCCGGGCTGGTGGTATCGCGCGGATCACCCGGTGCGTTTTCGTTCAATTCAGGTTCGATACGGTCCAGACGCGTGATCTTGTCACCGTTCGCCCGCACAAATTTGGTAAAGGCTTCTGGCCCGCCTGTGGCCTTCAAAATCAAATTTGCCGCTGCATTGTCGCTTGTCATTACCGCTGCGCCAGCAAGCTCGTGCAGAGATACAGGTACTTTTTCTGACAGTTTTTTCTCGACAAACGGCATATAGGGCACGCCGTCGGACGGTTTCAGATTAAATTCTTCGAACATGTCGACGGTACCGGCTTCGTGAGCCGCAAAGAGGACCGAGGCCAAGGGCGCCTTAAAGGTTGAACACATGGCAAAACGTTCGCTCCCGCGATGCATCATGATCAAGGAACCGTTACCATCCATCAGCGCAACGCCAAGCCGTCCACCAATGCGCTGCTCAATGGCCGCCAGCTGCGGCGGATCGACCATTGCGGACTTTGACCGCGTTTCGCCATTGCTGTTCGGCGACACCATACAACCACTGACCAGCAGACCGGATGAAAGCATGAAAGTCCTGCGGTCGATCACCTCTAGACTCCCTGCATATTTCGGCTCTCCGCCGGAATGTGCACGGTCAAGCCATCGAGATCGGGTGTCAGTGTAATCTGACAGGCCAGACGGCTTGTCCGGCGCGCACCAGCAGCGAGATCCAGCATATCTTCTTCCATTTCCGTCGCTTCGGGCAATTTTTCGAAATCCGCAGCATCGACGATCACATGGCAAGTCGAACAGGCCATTTGCCCTTCGCACGTACCTTCGAGAGGCTGGTCATGGATTTGCGCAACCTTCAACAGATCATCCCCCTCGGTCGCTTTTGCAACCATGGTCTGTTCACCATCAGCGCTTACAAAGTTCACCATAATGTCGCTCATGCAAACTGTGCCTCCGCCGCTTCATTGATATATTGTGATGCGATTTCAATATCTTCTAAGCTGTTATAACGACCGAAACCCAGACGAATCGAGGATTTGATCTGCGCTGACTCCAGTCCCAATG
Source organism: Sphingorhabdus sp. Alg231-15 (assembly GCF_900149705.1). Lineage (NCBI taxonomy): Bacteria > Pseudomonadati > Pseudomonadota > Alphaproteobacteria > Sphingomonadales > Sphingorhabdaceae > Sphingorhabdus > Sphingorhabdus sp. Alg231-15. Next base: position 740,329 of record NZ_LT703001.1, read on the forward strand.
CTGCCAGCACATGGCTCGGTCGACCAGATCCACTGGCGCAGGCCGAGCCCGCAGAAAAGGCTACACCGCGGACATCCGACATTAAGCGGGCCACATCAACGCCGTCACGGCGGATATTGAGATTACCCAGATAGCGTTGATCCATTGCGCCGTTGAATATCCAGTTTGCAAAACAGCTTCGCGCTTTATCGGCCAAAGCCTGAATATGGGCTGCATCGTCATCGCTTCTTTCCAAACACAGCGCTGCAGCGCGCCCGAAACCAGCGCACAAGGCCGGCGACAATGTCCCCGAGCGGATCCCTTTTTCCTGTCCGCCGCCATGGATCATTGGCGGCAGATCAATCCCCTCACGCACCCATAAGGCGCCAATGCCCTTGGGGCCATATATCTTGTGAGCCGATATCGCCGCCAAATCGATACTATCCGGAATAATCACCCTGCCATAACCCTGCACGACATCGCACAGCATCAGAGCCCCCTTGTCATGAGCCAGCCCGGCAATCGCTTCGACCGGCTGAATTACACCAATTTCGTTGTTGACCAGCATCGCCGCAACAAGTGCGGTTTTGTCATCAATTGCATCGCTCAACTGTTCCAAAGACACAAGGCCGTCAGGACCTACCGGATGCCTTTCGATCGTGAAGCCATGCTCCGCGAAAGATGAAGCGGTATCGCGGACGGCGGCATGTTCGCTGTCGAGGACGATAATCTTGTTGCGTCCAGCGGCTTTCTGAGCATGGACGGCCCCGAAACCCAGATTGATCGCCTCTGTTGCGCTGCCAGCGAAAAATAGCTTTCCTCCGTCCGGCAATAGGCCTGACACCTGATCCCGCGCGACTTCAACAGCAGCGGCAGCTTTGCGGCCCAGTAAATGCGCGCTGTGCGGATTACCGAAATTGTCACGCAGCCAAGGAACCATGGTGTCAAAGACTTCCGGTGCGAGCGGCGTGGTGGCCTGATTGTCGAGATAAATTGGGTCGTTGGCCATCGGATCAGACCTTGTGCGCTGCGCTAAAAATGGATTTCCATTGCTCGATAAAGTCATAGACATGCGCGCGTGTGGTATCGCGACCGATGCTCACCCGTATCACCTCCCGCGCCGTTGCTTCTTCAATACCCATGGCCTCAAGAACGTGGCTGGGCTTCAACGTGCCCGAGGAACAGGCACTGCCCGCTGATACTGAAAAACCGGCCATATCAAATTTGATCAACTGCGTATTCGCAGCGACACCGGGCATATGATAGCTGCCAATCGTTGCGATACGCGGTGCATTTTCGGCCATGATAGCGCCGCCCTCTGTCTTGATTGCATTGTCGAGATGCGCGCGCAATTCTGTCGCCCTGCCTGCCCAGTTGGCGGGGGCCTCCAAGGCCGCAACCATCGCCATGATATAAGGCAGGTTCTGGGTGCCAGAACGATATCCCTGCTCTTGCCCGCCATGGGCATGCAGCAGGTTCAGATCTTTGATAAGCAGCGCTCCGACGCCGGGAGGGCCGCCAAATTTATGACCCGCAATGATGATCATGTCAGCATCAGGAAGCGGCATTTTTCCAGCAGATTGCGAACAGTCCGCCAGCAGGATCGCACCGCGATCCCGGGTTACCTTGGCCAGTGCCTCCATGTCCTGCATCACACCGGTTTCGTTATTGACCGACTGTATGGCGACCAACGCCTGCTCTTTCTCGCCTTTCAGCATGTGGTTGAGCCGCATCGGTACAACCAGGCCGTTGAGGTCAACCGGTATGCTGCCTGCCCCTTCGGCAAAACGCAGGACCACATCATGCTCGATCGGGGAAACCAGTTGCCGGACGGGCTTGCTCTGTTTCAGCGCAATGGCGATCGCTTCGCTCGCGCCGCTGGTGAATATAACCTCACCATCCCAGTCCAAGGCCGCCTTGAATCGCTTGCGCGCATTTTCGAGCATCGCTCCGGCAGCACGCCCATCTGCATGGGGTGATGACGGGTTTGCCCAATGCGCAAACCCTTCCAGGCAGGCCTTTTGCGCGACATCCAGCATCGGCGTGGTCGCGGCATAGTCCAGATAGATACGTTTCTGTTCAGACATTTTGCTAGGCTAAACCCTTTGACAATTGCGGGATTGAGTTGCGGATTATTTCACTCTCTCTATATAGACGCTTCAATCAGCGCAAAAGCTAATCTGCCTTTTGACGCCATTCAAATTTAAATCTTGACCATAGAATTGAAAAAGCCATGCCTGACGTAATTTTTACCGGACCCGAAGGACGCCTGGAAGGCCGTTTTAGCCCCGGGCCACGTGACCGCGCGCCGGTTGCGATGATCCTGCACCCGCACCCGCAAGCGGGCGGCACCATGAATGATCGCATCACCCAAGCGATGTACAAGACATTCGTGCGTCGCGGCTTTGCAACCCTGCGGTTCAATTTTCGCGGCGTAGGCCGGTCACAAGGCACGTTTGACAATGGCATCGGCGAACTTTCCGATGCGGCCTCAGCGCTGGACTGGGTACAGAGCATCCATCCCGAAGCGCAGACCACCTGGATTGCCGGCTATAGCTTTGGCGCCTGGATCGGCATGCAGCTTTTGATGCGCCGGCCAGAAGTGCGCGGATTTATCTCGGTATCCCCGCCGGCCAATATGTATGATTTCAACTTCCTCGCCCCCTGCCCGTCTTCCGGGATCATCATTCAGGGCGTGAATGACGAAGTCGTGACACCGGTGGCGGTTCAGAAACTTGTCGACAAGCTGCGGACCCAGAAACATATCACGATCCATCATGATGAAATTCCGCGCGCCAACCATTTCTACGAAAATGAAATGGAGCTGCTGATGGGGTCAGTCGATAATTATCTCGACATGCGCCTCGCCCCGGATTCGCCGATCAAATAAGTCTTCAACCGGGATTGTCCGGAATCGCATTTCCGCCACCCGTCGGAGCATTCGGTGTGGGCACGGTCCAAATAGCGACATTGGCAAACATAACAGCGGCGGCAATCAGCATGAGCACGCCCTGCTTCTTGTTTCTGCCTGTGCGGATGAGATAGACTCCGCCAGCCAGCAGCCCTGCGCCAGCGAGCATCAAAACAGACAATATCCAGTCAGCCAATGATCAACTCCTTCGCCCAAATATTGCCGTCATAATGCACCGATATCAAGTTGCGATTACAGTGATTGGCTGATCGCCGTCGCGACCAGTCCCCTGGCGAATGGAAACGGAAGCTACAGTAGAACATAAAAAGAACATATCAATTTTGCCGGAAAACAGATAAGAACGAGCGGTGCAAAGCGATTCCCCCCTGTTGATCTTGGCTGACCTACCGCCGTCGTTCCGGCTGACCGACCTTAAATTGTCGGAAGAGGCATCGCAAATCATTAGCCTTTCCCGGTTCAGACATCAGGATCTCGACGGATGGGCTGCAATAATCGCCGGCATGACATTCACCATCCTTCTCCAGAGCGCCGATGAAGTAGCGCAGACCATCGCCATAACCGATTGCGATCATATATTCTGCAAATCACCTGACACAGTCTTGTCCGGGGTCGCAATCGCGTTGGGCGAACATATAGGCTCTGCCAAGCATGATGAGACCGTCAATCGGGCCTTGTTGCAACTGGCGCGACATGTCGGTCAATCTGTTGATGCCAGCAGTGTGATTTGGCGGCCCGCAGGATTGAATATCGGGTTTGAATATTTTGCCGGAGCCACAGATCATTATGCGGCGGGTGGCCCATTTCCGGTATTGGCTCAAATCGCCATTTCGAAAACGCGCGACCATATTTTCCAGACATCCGGCCTGTCCTATTTTTCCGATCAGGAAATACGGCTGAGCGCCCCCGCAGACCTTGCGTCGAACGAAGTGGTCAGACGCTTGGTGCGCCTTGCGCATGATATTGCCATTGATGGCAAAATTGAACAGCCAGTCGAAACCGACGGATTGGTGGCCGGTGAAAGGCTATCGTTCACGCCGAGCGACGATGGACAGATTGTCGACATTGCAATTGTCGCGGAGGATCCACGACAATTGCAATAGCCGCAAATTGCGGTTCAGGCCGCCGTTGGTGCCGCTTCCCGCACATTCTGGTCGACATGCTCAGCAAACTGTTCGAAATTATCGATAAACAGCTTCACCAGCTTCTGAGCCGTTTCGTCATAGGCGGCTGTGTCTGACCATGTCGAACGCGGATCAAGAATACCGCTGTCGACGCCAGGTACCGATACCGGCACGTCAAAGCCGAAATTGTCGTCGCTGCGGAATTCACCGTCATTCAGACTTCCATCCAGGGCGGCATTCAATAGAGCCCGGGTTGCCTTGATCGGCATACGATTGCCTTCGCCATATTTGCCGCCAGTCCAACCGGTATTGACTAACCAACAACGCACGCCGCCTTTGGCGATCCGTTCTTTCAGCAGGTTGCCGTAGACCGAAGGATGACGCGGCATGAACGGCGCACCGAAACAGGTTGAGAATGTCGCTTCCGGCTCGGTAACACCGATTTCCGTACCGGCTACCTTCGCGGTATAGCCGGAGAGGAAGTGATACATGGCTTGTTCTGGCGTCAGGCGAGAAATTGGCGGCAAAATACCGAAAGCATCGGCCGTCAGCATGATGATATTCTTGGGAACCGGCCCCATATTCTTCTCAGATGTATTGGGGATATAGTCGATCGGATATGCACCGCGGGTATTTTCCGCTTTGCTATTGTCGTCAAAATCCAGTTCCCGAGTTTCCGGGTCCATGACAACATTTTCCAGCACCGTACCGAAACGCCGGGTAGTTGCATAAATTTCGGGCTCTGCCTCTTCTGACAAGCGGATCATCTTGGCGTAACAGCCGCCCTCGAAGTTGAATACCGCTGTATCGGACCAGCCATGTTCGTCATCACCGATCAAGGTACGGCTGGCATCGGCGGACAATGTCGTTTTGCCGGTACCGGACAGACCAAAGAAAATCGCGGTATCGCCTTCCGGTCCCATATTGGACGAACAGTGCATCGGCATGACAGAATCCAGCGGCAGCAGATAGTTCAGCAATCCAAACACAGATTTCTTCATCTCACCTGCATAAGCGGTTCCGCCGATCAGGATGAGCTTCTCGGTCAGGTTCACCGCGATAACCGTTTCACTGCGCGTACCATGACGCTCTGGATCAGCCTTGAAGCTCGGCAAGTCGATAATCGTATATTCTGGCGCAAAACCGGCCAGTTCGTCGCTGGATGGCCGAACCAGCATCGTACGGATGAACAGATTGTGCCAGGCCAGTTCATTGATCACCCGAACATTAACGCGGTGCTCTGGCTGCGAACCACCGAAAAGATCCTGCACAAACACAGTTTCTTTCTCACCAAGGGCTTTCAGGAAATCTTCCTTCAGCGCGGCAAAATGGTCGGGCGTCATTCCGACATTGGTTTTACCCCACCATACGCTGTCTTCCGTCTCGCCATCACGGACGATGAATTTGTCATTAGCCGAACGGCCGGTGTGCTTGCCGGTCTCGACCACCAAGGGTCCGTCTTTGGCCAGATGCCCTTCGCCCCGGGACACGGCAGCTTCAACTAATGCGGGCGCGCCCAAATTCCAATGTTGCTCTGCCGCGGTGGCAAAGCCCTGATCATTTAACGTTACGGACGAAACTTGTGGCACGATTATTCCCCTAAGGCTTGAAATTAGGAATGGATGTTTGCCGGATTCGGCAGGTTTGTGCTGGCGCTTATCGTACCGTAACGAGTCGGTCAAATTCACAGATTGCCTTGAAATTCGGTCTGTTTCGATATGGGATAAATGACAACGATGGTCATTTACAGAAGTCCGCCGCACAGACACATGCGTCTTGTGCAGGGGCGTCGCTTGAATTAGGTCGAAGACGAATGTTTTTTTGCAAATGGCAATCAGGATAGTGCATTAGATGGCTGCAAATATCGCTCTTGTTGACGATGATAGAAACATATTAACGTCCGTATCCATCGCGATGCAGGCGGAAGGTTATGTGACTCGGGTCTATTCCGACAGTGAGGCAGCGTTGCAGGCCATTCTCGACAACCCGCCCGACCTCGGCATATTTGATATTAAAATGCCAAAAATGGACGGCCTCGAATTGCTTCGCAGGGTTCGGGAAAAGAGCAATTTGCCAGTTATTTTTCTGACTTCCAAAGACGAAGAGCTGGACGAAGCCCTCGGTTTAGCCATGGGCGCTGATGATTATATCAAGAAACCCTTTTCCCAGCGCTTGCTCATTGCCCGCGTCAAATCGATTCTGCGCCGGGCTGAACTGGTCAAATTATCGGATGAAGAAGCAGATACCGAAGGCTTGGAACCGCTGGTCCGCGGCGGATTACAAATGGACCCTGCCCGGCATCTCGTCAAATGGAACGGCGACACTGTAACATTGACAGTCACCGAGTTCATGATTTTGGAAACGCTCGCCAACCGTCCAGGCGTGGTGAAAAGCCGCAATCAGCTGATGGACGCAGCCTATCAGGATGACGTCTATGTCGATGACCGGACGATCGACAGCCATATAAAGCGCTTGCGCCGGAAATTCCGCGAAGTGGATCCCGAATTTGATGCCATTGATACGCTCTATGGAGCCGGTTATCGCTACAACGAGTAAATCTGTAGACGCCAAGGACGATCCCGAACTGTCCCTGCGCTGGTCTGCCCGGTTGTCGCTGACAACCCGGATACTGGCCGTGAATATCCTTGCCATTGCGCTGTTGGCGGGCAGCCTGTTCTATCTCGACAATTACCGGGATGAGCTCACTGCCGAGCGGCTCAGCCAGGCCCGTCTGCAAACCCAGATTATCAGCGACGCGCTTAACCTGCAGACAGAGAGCAATCGCGAGGATCTGATCTCTGATTTCGCTACCCATCTGGAGGGTCGGCTCCGGCTCTATGATCAGAGCGGTGCAAAAATCGTCGACAGTTTTGATCTTGCCGAGCCCACTTATGAACTCAGAGACCCGGAGGCCCAGCCCTGGCAAAAAGATGTCGCCCGGATGCTGGATCAGGCCATTGAATTCATCGTGCTCAGCAAGCCAATCACTGCCTTTGCAGAACCTGACATGGACACTGTCTCGGCCTGGCCAGAACTGAAATTACTTGCCACCAACACGCAGCCCAATAGTGCGGTGCGCTATGCGCCCGACCGCACACCGGTGATTATCGCTGCCTCCCATTTGCCAAGCACTGACCATATCCTGCTGCTGACCAGCAATGCGCGAGACATTACCCGGATTGTTCGTGCCGAACGGTCCAATGTCGTCCTGGTGATTTTTCTCACCGCAATAGTGTCCGTCTTGCTGTCATTATTCCTGGCGCGCACCATTGTAACGCCGATCAGGAAGCTGGCACGGGCCGCGGTCCGCGTGCGCCTTGGCCGGGCACCGGAAATAACGGTGCCACGCATGCCTGACCGGCGCGATGAAATCGGTCAGCTGGCCCGTGCGCTTGCCGATATGAGCGGTGCATTAAGTTACCGCATTGATGCCACGGAAGCCTTTGCCGCCGATGTCAGCCATGAAATCAAAAACCCTCTTGCGTCCCTGCGATCGGCATTGGAGAGCCTTGACCGCGTTGATGACCCTGATTTACGGCGTCAGCTTCTGGACGTTGCCAATGATGACGTTCGGCGGATTGACCGGTTGATCAACGACATTTCAGAGGCCTCGCGGGTTGATGCAGAATTGGCGCGCGCAAAATTTCAGCAGGTCGATATCGGAAAAATGCTCGACCAGCTGCTCGCCGCTCGCGAACAACGAGACACGAATGAAAGCGCAAAAATAGCATTTGCCCGACCGGGCCGCGGCGTTGCCATAGTGATGGGCGATGACGACCGGCTCGAGCGCGTATTCAGCAACATTCTCGACAATGCGGTATCATTTTCTCCACCAGACGGACTGATTGAAATACTCGCAACTCTGGACGCCAGTGAAGTGGTGATCCAGATATCGGATCAAGGTCCGGGCATAACCCCCGAACAACGCAAGAATGTGTTCAAGCGTTTCCATTCGGATCGACCGGCAGGCGAAGCCTTTGGCAAGAATAGCGGGCTTGGTCTCGCGATCGCCAAAACCATCATCGAAGGCCATGAAGGCACAATCCAGGTGATCGACCGACCCGACGGACAGCAAGGCGGCTGCTTTGAGATACGTTTACCAAAAGCTGCCCGAGGACCGACAGCCTGATGACCAAGGAAACCCGCCATGCAAGCTGTGTAGCCATTCAGGGCGCAGGCGTTATGGTTTCTGGTCCTTCGGGGTTGGGCAAATCCGACCTGGCTTTACGTCTTATCGACCGGGGCGCCATCTTGATCAGCGATGACTATGTTGAACTTCACGATGATGGTAACCAAATATTGTTGACCGCGCCTGCAAAAATAGCAGGGAAAATCGAGATTCGGGCATTGGGCATTTTTGACTGTGACCATGTTTCGAATATTCCTCTAACACTGCATGTGCAGCTAAAACAGAAACCGGAACGCTTTCCATTGGACAGTCAGACAGAAACAATCATGACAATGGCCATCCCGACAATCACCCTGAACGCATTGGAAGCGAGTGCCCCGATCAAGGTAGAAATGGCGTTGAAACAACTGTTGCAAAAGTCAAAGGGCGGTTGAGCATGGCCAATATAAAACAAGTATTGTTGATCACCGGCCTGTCCGGAGCTGGAAAAACAACCACCCTGAAGACTCTTGAGGATATCGGTTGGGAGACCGTTGACAATTTTCCGATCCGGCTGGTTGAAGGCTTGCTCAATACTCCGCCATCCAGCTCACGCAATGATGCTGACCCGCCGCTCGCGCTTGGCTTTGACAGTCGAACACGAGGGTTTGATCCGGATAACTTGATCAAACGTGTAAAAAAACTTCAGGAGAACGAAAACTTTCAAATCTCCACGCTCTATCTGGATTGTGCGGGTGGGGAACTGGAACGGCGTTATAGCGAGACACGGCGGCGTCATCCCCTCGCCCTGGACCGTCCGGCCAAGGAAGGTATTGCATTAGAACGCAGCCAATTTGAACCCTTTCGGCGGTGGGCTGATCATGTCATCGATACCAGTGATTTATCCACCAATGATCTGCAACGCCAAATCCGCGAAGAATTTGCACTGCAGGACTCGGACATCACTACAGTTACCATTACCAGCTTTGGTTTTTCCCGCGGCTTGCCCAACAATATTGACCTACTTTTCGATGTCCGTTTTCTATCAAATCCATTTTGGGATCCTGATTTAAAGCTGATGACCGGACTGGATTCACAGGTAGCTGAATATATTTCTAAAGATCCGGCTTATGCGGAAGCACTTGATAAATTTGAAGAAATGCTGAAATTTCTGCTACCCAAATATGTCAAAGCGGGTAAGGCCTATGTCAATATCGGAATCGGTTGCACCGGCGGGCGTCACAGATCGGTACATATCGCAGAAGCATTGAGCAAAAACTTGCATGCCGCTGGATTTTCGCCCACTGTCTCCCATCGTAATTTGGCATCACGGCCAATGGAAGCGCTAGAAGCCATGCAAAACCAGAACGGAAATAAGGGTATTTAATCGCGATGATCGGTTTGGTTCTTGTTACCCATGGCCGGTTGGCTGTCGAATTTATTACCGCGATGGAACATGTTGTTGGTCCGCAAAAATCGATAATGTCGGTTTGCATCGGTCCCCATGACGATATGGAGCAGCGCCGCGATGAAATTGCGGATTGCATCAAGAAAGTACAAAACGGAAAGGGCGTCATAGTGCTTACCGACCTGTTCGGTGGCACGCCTTCCAATCTTGCCATTTCCCTTATGGACAAGGGTGATGTCGAGGTTATCGCCGGTGTGAACCTGCCGATGCTCATCCGGCTCGATGGCGCCCGAAAATGCATGGATGTTTCCGACGCTGTTGCCGCCGCGAAAGAAGCCGGTCAAAAATATATCAGTGTCGCGTCTGAAATTCTTGGAAGCGATGCGTGAGCGAGCATCGCAAAACCGTCGCCATCACTAACAATCGCGGGCTCCACGCCAGGGCCAGTGCAAAATTTGTTACCTATGTCAGCAAACTGCCCGAGGGCTTGTCGGTAAAAGTCGGCAAGGACGGCACCGAAGTCACCGGCACATCGATCATGGGTCTGATGATGCTGGGTGCTGCCAAAGGCGACAGCGTCGAGATTATTGTCCAAGGCGATCAGGCCGAAAGCGCGCTGGAAAAACTAGCCGGTCTGGTTGTCGACGGCTTTGGCGAGGACTGATATCCGTGCCCTCCCCTGAACGCCGCCAGATTACCGGTTTTTCCAACCCAACGATAAAGCGGTTGAAAAGCCTGCGTGAAAAGAAACATCGCAAGCGCGAAGGTCATTTTCTGGCCGAAGGGTTGCGCATCCTGACCGAGGCGCTGGATGCCGGTAAAACGCCGAAATTGCTGGTGGTCGTGGAAGATACGGAACTGCATCCGCTCGCGCAGAAAATTGAACAGGCGACTTTCGATGCCGGTGGCGAAGTGATTGAAACCAGCGAAGCCATTATTGCGAAGCTATCGGGTAAATCCAACCCGCAATCGATTATCGGCATTTATGAAGATCATCCGACCCCGCTCGAAGATCTCGACCGCAATGCAGCGCCAATCTGGCTGGTTGCCCAGGCGCTTCGCGATCCTGGCAATCTTGGCACGATATTGCGTACCGGTGATGCTGTCGGTGCCGGCGGTTTGATATTGATTGACGATTGTGTGGATCCGTTCTCGGTGGAGGCAGTCCGAGCCAGCATGGGCGCTATTTTCACGCAGAATATTGCCCAAGCGCCATGGCTGCATTTTGTTGAATGGTTGCGCTCCGGCGCCGGACAGCTGGTCGGAACCAGCCTGAATACCGACAAAGACTATCAGGCCGTGCGCTATGAGCAGCCCACTTTCCTCTTGATCGGAAATGAAGCGCAAGGATTGCCGCAAGACTATGAGGCTGCCTGTGACGTGCTGGTCAAAATGCCAATGATGGGCAAAGCCGACAGCCTGAACGCCGCGATTGCCAGCGCTGTTATGGCCTATGAAGTCCTCAACCAACGCCGCCATTAATCGCCAGTTGGCAATATGGATCAATATGCTACTCTGCTCTGGGGAGAGAGTATCATGAAAAATATACTATTGATTATGCCAGTCCTGCCGCTGTTCCTGGTGGCTTGCGGTGAAGGTGCGCAAGAACAACCTGCTGCGGAAGAAAAACTGACGGAATATAAGGCTATTGGCACGGAGCCGGGCTGGACGGTGGACATCAAAGGTGATCAGATCGTCTACACTTCACAGGAGGCCTCCAACGACTTCAGCCTTCCGGTCCAACGGATGAAGAAGACGGCAACCGGCTGGGAAGTGAAAGGTTTTAGCGATCAGCATAATATCACCCTGACCATCACATCCGGCGAAGAATGCAATGATGGCATGAGCGACCGAGTATATGCGGATACCGTACGGACCGCAGTCAGCAACAGAGGGTATCTTGATGGTTGTGGCGGCGAGATACTATCTGACCCGGAAGCATCTTGAAGAACAGCTTCGACGGAGACTTTTAGCGTAACATTGACGGGGGCGGCTATTCCGCTGCCTCGTCTTTTACATCCCGGTCATCTTCGATCAATGCGGCTTCCACATCGTTGGAATAGCGCGGTAAAGCCTCTATTTCCGCGACCGGGTCGAGATCCTTTTTACCGGTCTCAATGCTGAGCTCGGCAAACTTTCGACCGGTGGCCATGACGTTGCGTTCAAAGCTTCCGACAAATTTATTATAATTGCCAACTGCGCTGCCGAGGCCTGACCCCACGCGTTTCAGATGCTCTCCCGCGACGGCAAGGCGGTCGTACATTTCCTTGCCCAATTGCCCGATCTGCTTGGCTTCTGCGGCCATCTTTTCCTGCCGCCAGACGCCCGCTACCGTGCGTGCTATCGCGACCAGATTGGTCGGAGTAGCGAGCAGAACCTTCTTCTCGAAAGCATGGTCCCAAAGTGTTGGTTCATGCTCGAGTGCCGCGGAGAGAAAATGCTCCCCCGGAACGAACATGATCACATAATCGGGCGCATCTTCAAACTGATCCCAATAGGCCTTTTTCGACAAGCCATCGATATGCGTTTTCATCGAACCACAATGGCGCGCCATGGCAAAGCTGCGCGCGTCTTCATCTTCCGCTTCAAACGCATCCTGATAATCGTTGAGCGAGACTTTCGCATCGATCACCAGTTTTCGTCCACCCGGCACGCTGATCACCGCATCGGGACGCAAACGGCCCTCATCCGTATCAATGCTCTGCTCGGTCACAAAATCGGTATGTTCCGACAGACCGCAGGTTTCGAGAACATTTTTCAGCTGCTGCTCGCCCCAACGCCCGCGCGATTTCGGTGCATTGCGCAAGCTGTTAACGAGCCGCGCCGCTTCCTGCTGCACTCTGTCCTGCCCCTGCCGAACCTGTTCAATGGTCGCGCTGATGCCGGCATAGGATTCGGTCCGCTCTTTCTCGATCATCTTGATCGATTCTTCATAGGTCGCAAGCCGTTGATGCACCGGTTGAAGAAGCTTGGCTATTTTCTCGCCGCCTTTTTCGTTGGCCTGATCAAACCGCTGATCGGCACGCTCCAGAAACTGGCGTTGCGCGGTTTCCAGCATTTTTGCACCAACCTCTGAAAATTGTGCGGAGAGCGACTCTTTTGCCTCGACCAATTGCTGCAACTGCTTTTCATGGTTGCGCGCATCAGCTTCCAGCGATGCCAGACTCTGTTTCGCAGCATCACGATCCTCACGGATGGAATCGCGTTCGGAGCGGGCGGTATCCCGCTCTGCCTGCACGCCGTCCAGCATGGATCTCAGCGACGTCGCAGTTTCCTCGGCCGCTTTGGATGATGCAGCCGCTGTGCGCGTGCCCACGAACCAACCTGCACACAATCCAATGATCAGCGTAAAAATTGCAATGAGAAGAGCGACAAGTGCGTCCAAAACAGGTCCTTTCCACTGGAACGAAACAAGAACCTAGGCCCTCTCAGCCCCACATGCAATAGTGGTTTTGCCGAAGACAATAACCAGCCCGATAACCGCCATTTTTAGACGTCTTTTCAGCTGATTTCAGGAGTGCAAACAAACCTTGAAACCGGTTCAGAATTGCCGGTGCAACGGGACTAAGCCGCTTCCTTGCGATGCTTTGCCAGCTTCTTGAGAACCATCTGCCGTTTCAGGCGGGAAAGATGGTCGATGAACAATATGCCCTCGAGATGATCCATTTCATGTTGCAGGCAGGTCGCCAGCAAACCGTCCATCGGTTCTTCAAACTGCTTGCCGGTTTCATCTTGCCAGCGCGCCGTAATCGTAGCGGGCCGTTCGACATCGGCATATTGTTCCGGCACCGAGAGACAGCCTTCGCTGTAAACGTTCAGATCCTCGGAAGGATCCAGAATTTCTGGATTGATGAAAACACGCGGATCGCGAACGACTTCATGGTCGTGATCGCAATGTTCGCCATGTTCGTGGTCATGCTCAACCGGCTCCTGAAGATCGATAACCAGGATCCGTTTTGGAACGCCAACCTGAATAGCGGCAAGACCGATACCCGGTGCGTCATACATGGTTTCAAACATGTCCGCGATCAGCGTTTTCAGCTCTTCATCAAACACGGTAACCGGCTCTGAAACAGTTTTCAGACGCGGGTCAGGAACTTCAAGAATAGGTAATATAGCCATGGACGAAATTTAGGGATTCTAGCCGGATTCGTCAAGGACTGGTCGCAATGCGATTGCGCCGCTCAATCGTTGCTGATCGGCCTGCGCGAACGCAGCGCCTGTGCCAATGTGCCTTCGTCGAGATAATCCAGCTCGCCGCCCACCGGAATGCCATGGGACAGCTGGCTGAGGCGCAGTGGATAGGTTTCAAGCCGCTCGGCAATATAGTGAGCGGTCGTTTGTCCTTCCAATGTTGCATTCATGGCCAGTACCACTTCATCAATGCCACCCTGCTCCACGCGTTTGATCAGCTTGTCGATCGCAATATCTTCTGGCCGCACGCCGTCCAGTGCAGACAGCCGCCCGCCCAGAACGTGAAATTTTCCAGGAAACAGGCGTGACTTATCCAGAGCCCACAGATCAGAAACCTCTTCGACCACACATAGCGATTTTTCATCTCGCCGCGGATCGTTGCAAATCTGGCAGGGGTCCTGTGTATCGACATTGCCGCAAATGGTGCAGGTGACGAGATTGGCATCGACCTTTTCCATCGCTGCCAATATCGGCTTCATGGTTGTTTCGGGGCGTTTGAGCAGATGCAGCACCGCCCGCCGCGCTGAGCGCGGGCCCAGGCCGGGAAGTTTGGACAGAGCCTGAACCAGATTTTCGATTTCCTGCGAAGCCATGATTTGACCTTTAGGGCCATGATGTATGCGCTGCCAATATAAAATCTTGCTGTCCTACATGGACGAGTTTGGTTAGGGAGACAGCATGACTCACAAACCCGTTAAATTCGCGACATTCAAGGCGTTACAAAACAAAACCGCTTTATCACCCGAACTGGTTTCAGAGGGTGAGAATTGTGTGAACTTTGGAGCAGGTTCTAGCTCAAGCGGTTGCAGGAACATCCCTGTGATTTGTGTGAACTTTGGCTTGGCATTCTACAAAAGTGCCTGTGTGATCTGTGTGAACTTTGCGGCAAACTATATGCAACGGAAAGCGCGATCATGACCGTTGAAACGCCTGCAAAACTGCGCCTGGCATTCATGGGCACACCGGATTTTGCAGTACCGGCCCTGCGCGCTTTAAATACGGCGGGACATGAAATTGTTGCTGTCTATTCGCAGCCGCCGCGCCGCGCCGGGCGGGGAAAGAAACTCACCCCCTCCCCTGTGCAGCAAGTCGCGGAGGAACTGGGACTGGAGGTCCGGGTGCCGGTGTCGCTAAAGAATGAAGAGGCGCAGGCTGAATTTGCTGCACTTGATCTCGATGCCGCTGTTGTGGCTGCTTACGGCCTCATCTTGCCGCAAGCGATATTGGATGCGCCCAAAATGGGCTGCCTGAATATTCACGGCTCGTTATTGCCACGCTGGCGCGGAGCGGCTCCGGTCCAACGCGCGATATTGGCAGGCGATCAGGAAACCGGCATTACCATCATGCAGATGGAAGCAGGTTTGGACACCGGGCCAATGCTGCTCAAATCCAGCACGCCGGTTGCGGAGAAAACCGCAGGCGAACTGACCGAAGAGCTAGCCCAAACAGGGGCTGACCTGATGGTGCAATATCTCGCCTCTCCGCAAGACCATTCTCCTGAAGTGCAGGATGATACGCTCGCGACCTATGCCAAGAAAATCACCAAGGAAGAAGCGCGTGTGAACTTTGATCAGCCCGCAACAGCGGTCCTGCAACAGGTAAGAGCCTTCAATCCCGTACCCTGCGCATTTTTTGAATATGAGGGTGACCGCTATCGTATCCATTCCGCCGAGACTGTCACCAAATCGGGTCAGGCCGGCACGTTAATCGACGATCAGATGACTATTGCGTGTGCCGATGGCGCGATCAAACCTGTGTTGATCCAGAAAGCTGGCCGTCCGAAACTTACACTTGCGGAGTTTCTCAACGGTACGAAAATCCCTGTCGGCACATCGCTGCAATGACCCGTTTCGCGATCACTCTGGAATTTGATGGCCGCCCGTACATGGGTTGGCAGCATCAGGACCACGGCCCCAGCGTCCAGCAAGCTGTTGAGAATGCTATTAAAACTATCACCCAGCAAGAGATTCGTGTCTTTGCCGCTGGCCGTACGGACGCGGGCGTCCATGCGCTCGGGATGCGGGCGCATTTTGATCTGGAGACGCGGTTGACGCCATTTCGGCTGATGGAGGGTCTCAACGCCGGGCTACGCCCCCATCCCGTTGCGGTGCTTGCTTGCGACATTGTCGATGATGATTGGCATGCCCGCTTCAACTGCATTGGCCGGCGCTATGTTTACAAGATCACCAACCGCCGGGCGCCGCTGACATTGGACAAAGGACACAGCTGGCAGGTCGCCAGACCGCTGGATGCCGGAGTGATGCATGATGCTGCGCAGCTATTGGTCGGGCAGCATGATTTCACGACCTTTCGCTCCACCCAATGTCAGGCGCAGAGCCCGGTGAAGACGTTGGACAGCATTTCCGTCACTCGCTTTGGTGAAGAGATTGAGGTGGAGGTTGCAGCGCGATCTTTCCTGCATCATCAGGTGCGCTCGATGGTCGGCTGTCTGAAACTGGTTGGTGATGGCAAGTGGGCGCGTAATGACTTGCAGAAAGCACTTGAGGCCAAGGACCGCGATGCGCTGGGGTTCAACGCACCGCCGGACGGCCTCTATTTTGTCGATGCAATTTATCCAAAGGCCGAGAAAAAGTCAGAGACCGAATAGGCGCTGCAAGGACTTGTCGAGCATCAGCAATTGCCAGAGCAAGCGGCTGTTATCCGCCTTTCCGGCAATATGATCGTCGGCCACTTTACTTAGGGCTTGCTGATCAAACCAGCCCATGCGCGCCAGTGCTCCAGCACCGGAAATTGCCTGCGCTTCATCGGCCAGCGGCCCGCGAAACCAAGCGGCAATCGGCGTCACAAAGCCCATTTTCGGGCGATAGAGGATATCTTGCGGCAAATACCGTTCCATTGACTTTTTCAGCAGATATTTGCCAGTTCCGCGACGCACCCGCAAATTGGTTGGCAGCTTGGCGGCGAACTCCATCAGCTTGTAATCGAGCAACGGCTCCCGCGCCTCAAGGCTCACTGCCATACTGGTCCGGTCAACCTTGGTCAGGATATCACCGGGCAGCCACATCTTCATGTCGGCATATTGCGCCTGATCAAGACCATTGCGCGCTGGTGCACTCTCCATCAGTTCAATCATCCGGGTCTCGCCGCGATAGCCGCCCAACTGCTTGGACATCGCATCGGAATAGATCGCATGGCGCCCCGCCGGTGTCGTCACCCCAACCGCTTCGGCATAACCTTCCGATCCAGAGCGCGCGAGCGACAACAGGGTCGACTTGGCGCGCAGTGGTCGCGGCGCCCAATCGGCCTTGGGATAGACCTTGCCCAACCAACCCAGAGGGGGGCCACGAAGCGATTGCGGGATCAGACTTCTCACCCGTTCTTCGGCATGGTGAAACACATGGCGGCGATAACCGGCCAGCGCCTCATCCGCACCATCGCCCGACAATGCGACAGTCACATTCTCTCGCGCCAGCTCTGCCACACGATAAGTCGGCAAGGCAGAGCCATCGGCAAAAGGTTCGTCAAAATGATCGGCCAGCGTATCGATGAGACCGAAATCATCTGCTGCCACTGTCCGCGCACGGTGGTCGGTCTTGAACCGTTCCGCCACGCGTTCGGCATAGCTTGTCTCATCCAGAGATGCTTGGTCAAAGCCGATGGAACAGGTTTTAACCGGTTGCCGACTCTTCTCCGACATCAATGCAACGACCGCACTGCTGTCCACACCGCCGGACAGGAACGCGCCCAAGGGAACGTCAGCAATCATCCGGGAGCCAACCGCATCTTTCATCAGTGCGACCAGCTCTTCTTCCAACTCCGCCGCCGATGCCTTGCTGCGCTCGCTGAAATCCATATCCCAATATTGGATCGGCGCCGGTTCGGGTTTGCCCTGTTCAAGCAACAGATAGTGGCCCGCAGGCAGTTTCTTGACGCCTTTCAACAGCGACCTGTGATCCGGAATATATCCAAACGCGAGATAGTCATCGACCGCTCGCATTTCCGGCTCTCTCCGCAACAACGGATTGGCGAGCAAAGCCTTCAGTTCGGAACCGAACAGGATGCTGCCATCCGAAACTGGCGCATAGAAAAGCGGCTTCACACCCAGCCGGTCCCGCGCCAGAAAAAGCTGTTTGGTCCGCTGGTCGAATATCGCAAAAGCGAACATCCCGTTCAGGCGATTCAGGCAGTCCACACCCCATTGCCGCCATGCATAGAGAATGACCTCGGTATCGCTGCTGGTTGTAAACCGGTGGCCGAGCGATTCGAGCTCGACCCGGACGTCACGGAAGTTATAGATCTCACCATTATAGCTGATCACCTGTGCTTCATCGGCGGTCAGCATCGGCTGCGCGCCGCCTTCCAGATCAATGATCGACAAGCGGCGATGGCCAAGGCCAACACCGGGCGCGGTCCATATCCCGGAACCGTCGGGTCCGCGATGTGTCAGGCTATCTGTCATCTTGCGCAGACGAATGGGATCAACCGGCTTGGCCGTCTCCAGATGAAATATTCCCGCAATGCCGCACATGATGTGCGCCCTAGCGCAGACCTGCCATTTCGTCAGCCAATTTATCGAGCGGCCCGAGCGCCTCGCGAAAATCGCTCATGGCAGCAGCTGGCCCGGCTTCATCAATCTTCTCAGCAGATATCAATATGGTCACTGCTTGCTGATTACCGCCGAGCAATTTGCTTTTTAACGTTTCGAGCTTCACGGCCGATCCGCTTCCGGTCAGTATGTTACCGATCCGATAGAAGGTTTGCACATCGCGAACCACCGGGCCGGGAGCTGTTATTTGTATCGCCTTGCCCGAAGCAGGCGCCGTCAGATCCCGGCTCCAGGACCAGTCCGTTCCAGGATCAAAGGCACCCTGACCATAGCCAACAATCTCGCGGCCATCTTCCTGCCGATCATATACGGCAATGGCGAGATCAACCTCTGCACCGCTGGACGCATGGTGATAACGGCCGAGCAATTGATGATTGGCACCATCAAATCGCGGCTGCCAGTCGAATTGCGGACGATAGTCAACGCGCTCCCAGCCAGCGACTTTTGGTAGAGCGATCTTGTCCGGCACCGGCGAGCTTTGCGCTGCCAATGCCGCTGTCCACAATACCGGTGCTGCAATCATCGCCGTCATTGCGATCATGGCGTGGCTCGGCGACAGCTTTGATCCGGTTACCCGGCTTCGCGCGATTGCATCGCCATCGATCATTGGCTCGTCAATCTTGCGATCAAAAAACGGCCACCCAATGATCATGACCAGGGCAAGCACGAAAGCGAAGAAGAACCAGCCATAGAAGATATGATCAAAGCCCGTTGCGAAATCAGTTGTCGTATGATGCGCAATATAAATTGTTCCAAACGCCCGGATGCCATTGGCGATGATTGGCACCGCCAGCGCTGCAATCATAAAGGCCGCTCGCCGCTGCCAGCTCTGGAAACATATGTTGCTGACCAGCGCACCATAGGCGATCATTGCGATCAAGAATTTCACACCGGAGCAGGCCTCCGCCACTTCAAAATAGCCGGTGGGTGTCGAAACAAAAACACCGTCGATAAAGGCAGGAATATTCGCCCAGCCAAGAAAGACCATCGACATTTTCGCGGTGATGGTCTGCAGAAGCGGTACAAATTCCTCGCCAAAGGGCACGAGGAAAAAGCTATAAAAAAGCGGGAAGATCAATCCACGCATTACCCTACGACCCAGTAACGTGATGACCGCTCCTTGCAGCATCATGAGCAGACCTAGATGCTTGGCGAATGACACTCCAGCCGCTTCGCCAAGTAACCAACCGGCAGCCGCCAACCCCATCCAGAACAATCCCGGAGTCCAAATCGCAGGTGCAATTTTCACCAGCTCCTCGCGCCGCTGTTGCACCAGCCAGAAAATGATCGGACCAATCAGGAGACAATGATTATAGGTCGACACATTCCACCAAGCGTCAAGCATCGCTAGGCCATCACGCCAAAACACTATCAGGATTGCCGCAACCGCCAAGCCCAACTGACACAGATGCTTTGTCCAAAGACCATCGTTAGATGCCTCTGCACCCTCGCCTATCTGTTGATTGATTGCAGCGCTGTTCATTCCGCCGCCTCGAGCAGTTTTTCCCCATCAATACCGCATAGGCTGGCAATATCAGAAAGCTGAGTTGTCCAACTATAATCAGAGCGAATCAACGCGCTAGCCTTGTCGCCAAGCGCTTTGCGCTTTTCGATATTTGACAATAGTTCGCAAACCAGCATTGCTTCATGCTGCACATCGTCGGCGACATAAAAATGCTCGCCGTTAATCGCGGCAATACCCTGCGCTGCGGGAGCGGAAGCCACGACTGGCTTTCCCATCGCCATCGCTTCGAGAACTTTGTTCTGGATACCACGCGCCATGCGAAGAGGTGCAACGACGATATCGGCAGCCTTTAGCCAACACCGTATATCGTCAACGCTACCCATAACCATCGTGCTGTTCAATCCATCCAATCGAGACACATCCGGCGTCGGCGCCCGACCTACAATCGCAAATTGCGCATCGGGATGTTGCGCGAGGATTTTGGGCATCACCTCTTTCGCGAAGCTGGTAACAGCCTCGACATTTGGACGATAATCCATCTGTCCGGTAAAGACGATCAGTGGCCCTTCAAATGGAAGCTCCATTGCGGCGACTTTTGCAGGATCATAGAAATTCAGATCAATCCCGTTACCAACCGCCCGAACTTTTTGACCATCGAGATCCGAGCGTTGCCGGAACAGTTGCGCTTCGGCTTCACTAACAAAGAGCGAGTGGTCAGCGCGCTTGCCTATCTTCTTCTCGAAAGACCGTAATAGTTTCCCTTCGCGCCGATTGATCCAACTCATCGGACCAGACCCCTCAGTGGCAAAGCTTTCAAATTTGGCGCTATCGACGTCGGCGAAATCCATGATCACCTTGCCCAAAAATTCCGCCGGAATAAATTGTGCCATCTGACCGGAAAAAACGAATATGCAGTCAATTGTTCGTGTCGAAATTGTGTCACGGACATAGTTGCGAATCTCCGCACTCTCGAATGCCGTCAACGAGACGGGCCTTCCGGAAGTGAGGGCCTGTATTCCCGCCCACCAATTGGGCTTGCGTCGTCGGACAATCTGCATCGATGCGAGAGCTTGCTTGATATCACTCGCTGCAGCTTCTTCCATTACATCATCAGCGAAGCAGGCCAGATGTACTGACCGATATTCCATTAGTTTTCGCAGTATATGGTGTGCGCGAATCTTATCGCCGCGATCGGGCGGCCACGGCACGCGGTGGGTCAGGAATAAAATCTCACCCATCAGCCAAGGCCTTTTGCGATCAGCGGTCCCAGTCGATTTGCTATGGAAAGCGGAAGCTTTTGCCACAGAGCAACCTGCATTCGGTATTTCGGGCTCAGCGGATTAACGTCGCGCGCAGCCTCGCCATCTGCAGTCCTGATTGCATAGGATAAAGGCTCCGGTTCAAAGCCCCAGTTTTTCTTGAACGAGAAGGCTCCCGTACCCACCTTGGAACGGCCAAAATCAAAACGCTGGCAACCCCTTTCACGGGCATGGATCATCAGCGCATAGTACATCACATCATTGGCCCGAAGGCGGCGCGCATCGAACGTGCCTCCACCCCAGTAGGGCATTACAATCCCCTTGTTATATAGGCTCAAGACACTGGCCACAGGCTTATCATCATCCGACACGGTCAGAATGTCCGCATCAGGTCCGAACGCTTCCAGAATTTCGTTAAACAATGCTTCGGGGAAAACCGGCGTTCCAAGGTTACGCACGCTTTCTGCGTATACAGCATAATGATCCGCGCGATCCTGCTCGCTGGTACCGATCCGGATGGCAAGATCGTTCTTCAGGCCTTTGCGAATCTCTGCGCGTTGCTTACGTGGTATGGCGAGCAATTGCTCGTCATCACTCGTGGCAAGGTCGGTCACAAAGCCCGCATAGATACCGTCCTTGTTCTGCCAGTTCTCGCCGGGACTAGATCCGCCGCGTAACTCAACTGTTGGAAAGCTATGTCTCTCGGCAAAATCCCATATTGCATCGGCCAGCATTTGAGTTGCCTGATCGCTTGTGCTCAGCACGCCTCCGCCGACAGCGAAGCCCGATGAGACTAATGCGCGTCCGAATAACGCAGAATGGATCAGATGCATTGGCAACAGAGCCTCGATATCGCCTTGGCTGTTCTCCGCTAACATGTAACACCATTCATGCCCGCAAGCCTTAGAAACGGCCCGCATCCAGGCTGGTCGATGGAAAGCGGTGCCCTGAACATGTTCTTGGACAAACTTGTCAATGCGCGCCAGTTCGTTCGGATCGTCCTGATCCAAAACACGAACGTCTAACGCCTTGAGTGAGAAAGGCATGTTCATTGCGCTAGCTCCGCCTCCAAAGAGGCGAGTTCATCCACTCTTCCCCAACGGAAATCTCTACCGACACGGACAAGTTTGGAACGCATGATTCCCAGATTGGTATAATGACGCAGCTTCGACTTGAGCGGCGCATTGCCAACCCGTGGTTGCTGCGGGTCAATTTCCCAAGGGTGGAAATAGAAGATTGCACCACGTCCGTCATCCTTGTGCATCTTACGAATAGCTCGATCATAGAGCACGTATGGCAGCAGCCGAAAAAACCCGCCGCCTCCTGATGCCAGAACCCGATTCCCGACTTTTACCGTCGTAACCGGCAACTCTATCAAATCCGATCCTGCCACCGGCTTCCAGGCAAAACGCGGTGAGCCTGCCCAACCATAATGATCATGCCTGATCGGCGCGACACTGGATGAATAAAGATACCCCTGCTCGGCCAATATCTCATGTGCCCATGGTGTGCGTTCGTCGATGGAGAAGCTTGGCGCACGATATCCGGTCACAGCTCGTCCGCACGTGTCTTCGAGGATTTTCCGGCTGTGCTTCAGATCATCTCGAAATTGCTCCGCAGTCATTGTAAAAACGCGCGCATGATCATAGCCGTGACTGGCGACCTCATGCCCCGCTTCAACGATGCGTTGCATCAACTTGGGATAACGTTCTGCTACCCAGCCGAGCGTAAAAAAAGTTGCCTTGATTCCGACTTCTTCGAAAAGATCGAGAACCGCATTGCTATTGCGTTCAACACGATGTTCCAAGCCGTCCCAATCGGCACGATCGATGACCGTTTCAAAGGCTCCGACCTGAAACCAGTCTTCGATATCCACCGACATAGCATTGAGCAAAGCATTTGCTTTTCTCGCCTTTTCTATGGGTTCAGGCCGCGCGTCCTGCATTGACATAGCTTTCCTTGCTTCGGATGTCGCTTTCGACCCAGTCGACAAGCATCGTCAATACACGATGCAGACTTTCGTCCTGATTATCCATACGGGATTCAATCGCAGCTAGCCTTTTGGATATGATCCCCATGCTGTCTGCTGTTGCATCGTCTGATACAGGCTGGGCAACCGGTGATGGATTTACAGCGACGGGCTCTTCAACCTCCTGCACAGGAACGCTATCCGCATGTCTGAAAGGCAGAACTTCATGATCATCTGACGCTTCCTCAGAACTGCTTGTTAGTGCGCTTTGCAATTCCGCATCAGCAACTGGCGCTGCAGGCGTAAACTCTTCTGGAACCGAAACCAGTTCGGGTTCGACCTGCTTTTCGGCCGCACGAGCAGGTTTCTCCCACAACGGGCTTTTTGCAGTCGCTGGATCAAATTCAATCTCAGGCTCGACAATGTCGACTTCTTCCCCGTTCAGGTCGGCGAGTACCCGGCCAACCAAAGCTTGATCAATAAGCTCAGCATGCTCGACAGCTCCCATAAGCAAGACACGGCTCATCAGCGTATTGATCTTGCGCGGCACACCTCCGGTTTCACTATAGAGCAAAGAGAAGACATCGGATGTGATTTTGGGACGCCCAGACCAACCGCTCTTCGCTAGTCGGTGCGTAATATAGGGCTCAATTTCATGCGCTTCCATCGGTTCAAGATGATGGTTGGCAATCACCCGCTGGCGTAGCTGCTCCAGTCGATCAGAGCCTTGTAACAGGTCTCGGAATTCAGGCTGGCCGAGAAGGAATATCTGCAGCAATGCCTGCCCGCCTAATTGGAAGTTGGACAACATCCGCAGCTCTTCCAGAGCGCTGGTAGGCAGATTTTGCGATTCATCAACGATCAGCAAACACCGCCGTCCCGCACGCGCTTCACTGTGCAGAAATTCTTCAAAAGCACTGAGCAGTTGCGCCTTGTCCATGCCTTCGGTTTCAATATCGAAGTTGTTCGCAACGACGCGCACAATATCCTTACTGTCCAAAGCAGTGGTCACAACATTCGCTGCGGCCAATCGCTCGCGATCGATGGTTGCCATCAAATGACTGACCAAAGTCGTTTTGCCGGCACCGACATCACCCGTGATGACAATGAAACCTTCACCCTGCGCAAGACCATAGCCCAGGTAAGACAAAGCCTTTCGGTGGGTCAGGCTTTCAAAATAATAATGCGGATCCGGGGTCAGCTGGAATGGCCGACTTTTCAATCCATAAAATTCTTCATACATACTGGTATCTCCCACCTACTCTTGCGGTGATGTGTTTAAAATTCATATTGTAGTCCGAGCAGCGCAGAGGCTGTAAGTTCGCTATCAAAACCATCCTGTTGAAAGCTATCCAAGCCAACCGCTGCAGTACCGGTCAGACCTGGTATGATCTGACGATAATAGGCCGCATTTGCGCCCAGAGCGAGCACATTGGGCGCGCCTGCAAAACCACTATCCAGAAGGTTTGCGTAGACATTGGTATCAAAGCTGGAGCGGGCATCAATCTGGCGGCCAATTGACAGGTTGGCATAGTAGTTTTCGTCCACCAGCCCATCGACACTTGATAATCCGCCCAGTTGTGAAGCGAAGAAACGACGGCGCGAATAGCCTGCCGCTACCGCAGTATTCCATCCATTATAACCATATGCGAGTTGGGCATTCACACCGCGCGCGCGAAACGAAGAAGACGCTGCCGATTGCAGAGCATCATTGAAACACAGGCTACTCGTCTGGCCAAAAGCACATCCATTAAGTTCGCCACTTAGCGGATTGCGGCTGCTGGAAAAACTGGTCCCCAATGACGCCAGGTTGTCGTTCAGCAAATTACCAAAGCCCGACACAGTGTCATAGACCGACACATTCAGCGATGTGTTCTCGTTCGGTTGATAGCCAAGGCTACCAGCATAGGTCGTGCTGCCATAGCGGCGTCCGACACGCGCCTCGAGAGAGGTCCGCCGGCTAGGACGCCACAGCACACCAGCATCCCAAATCAGTCCGTCTTCATCATAAGACAGCAGGCGAGGAGACGCTTCATCAGTCACCAAGCGGCCGTCATTGTCGACCACTGGATCGCCGTTAACATCCCGCAGCGCATCGCGTTCGGAAATTTCAATATCTTCATAACCAACACCGCCGACAAGCGCGACCGTTGGCGTCACCGGAACCGTTACATCGGCGCGAACATATTTGCCCTCGAAACGCTGATCCAATTGCCCGGCATCTTCACGTTCATAACCTGCACCGACAGACCAACCAAACGGCAGATCACCCGGACTCATGCCAACGCTGGCGCTAGCCGAATGGCTGACTGAGTCGTCGAAAATATCAATCGGCAACTGACCAGGCGGCAATATACCGGTATCTTCACTTTCAACCTTTGTATACCCAACGCGGTAGTTGGCATTCACATCCAGTGCGCCGATATTTGTCGATAAGGATGGCCCAGCATATACCGAATAGACTTGGGTTACATTGTCTATGTTGCCAACCGTATTGGACGGCGCTTCACCGCGAATATCGATACGGCTGCGTGTTGCAATACCGCCGGCCTCGAGTGCCAACACATTGGGAACAACCTGAACACTACCCCGAGCCAGGCCGCTCAATATGTCATCGTCGCCGATGTCATCTTCATAGAAGAAACGCCGCTCATAGCGCAAATTGACCTGTGCTTCCGCCTGGCGAGTCTGAATGGAAGTTTCAATACCTGCAGCAACAGTCGTATAAGTCAGAACGTCTGAACCGTTTTTCAGATCGGCCACCAGAACCTGCTGAACTTCCAGATAGGGCGTTACTTCAACATTACGATCCTTGGCTTGCGCTGGCTGTACAGCCACAATCATCAGCGGCGAAAACAGCGCCCCGAATTTCAACATACGCATGGGTTTACGGCTGGTCACTGTTACTCTCCATATCCATAATAGGATCCAAAGCTCCGACCTGTCGGCGAGAATTTCGTGCCGTTCAGGAGCAATTGGATATTGTCGCAGCCGGCCATCAGGCTAAGCGCGTCGCGCAAGGCTGTTTCAGTTGTTTCGTCTGCTTTCACGATCATCACGACCTGCCCGACATGAGTCGCAAGCACCGATGCCGGTGATGCCGACAAAGCAGGCGGGGAATCAAAAATAACAATCCGGTTGGGGTTATGCTGGGTCAACCGATTGAGCACTTCCTGTGTACGAGAAGAAGCGAGATATTCGGTGTCCGCGTTAGTCTGTTCACCCGCTGGTAAAATGGCAAGACCGGCAATGTCAGTGTGGATAATGCACTGTTCAACTGGCAATTGCGGATCGGCCAGCGCATCCATTAATCCCTTGCTGCCTTCCAGGCCAAGGCTGGACAATATGCTCGGTTTGGCAAAATCCGCATCGACCAGCAGCACTTCATTGTCTTTCTCCGCAGCAATCGAGAGTGCGAGATTCAATGCGCAAAAAGTCTTACCCTCATTTGGATGAGCGGAACAAATCAAGATGCGCTCACCATGAGGCAATGCAGCCTGTTTGCTTGTGCCCTTGGCGGCCATCAGTAGTTGACGTTTAATGATACGGAATTCTTCGGAAATGCCCGTAACCGGACCATCAGGCACAACGAAACCAGCTTCCCGCAATTTATCGCGATCAACGATGACCCGCGGTCCATCATAAACAGGCTGGTTTCGGGACGGTGTCCGTACGACCTGCTGCTTCTTAGCTTCCGGCGCTAGTATCTCGGGTCCGTAATTTTGTTCAGGACCTCCCGTCTTAGAAGGAACATAGTCATAGATCTGTGCTGCGCGTTCCAGCAGAGAACTTGATTTATTGAGGGGATTATACTTGTTCATGTTCTCTCCTCAAGCCACCATGCCGCGCTGGATAAATTCCACGACCATCAACAGCGCAAAAACACCAAACAAGGCGCCGCCCGCGCTGTAAAACAACCGCATTTTCTTTTGCCGGATGACACGCTGACCACTGGTCAAGATCTGGGACACCGATCCGATGACAGGCAATCCACTGGCTTTTTCCAGTTTTGCCGATGTCGGGTAGCTGGTCTGCAACTGCCCCATGGCGAAGGATGCGCCGACACCGCCACCAATGCCTACAAACAACACCATCGCCAGCAAAAGAGGCCGGTTGGGTGCTGCAGGTGAGCGTGGACTAGACGGGGGATCGATAACCTTGAACTTAACCGAGTCCGTTTCTGATTCGACCTGTCCGCGCAACTTGATCTGCTCACGATCCTGGAGCATTTTGTCATATTGAGATTTCAACACGTCATAGTCGCGATTAATCCGCGCCATCTCTGCTGCAACACCAGGTTCCAGCGACTGTTTTGATGCCAGCTGAGCCATGTCAGCCTGGATGGCATTCTTACGGGCCTGGAGCGCGGCAACCGATGCCTGGCGTTCGGCTCGCATGCTTTGCAACGAACTATAGGCAGGATTTGGTGTACGATAGCCCGAACCGCCTGAACCTTTGGGTTGTGCGGCAACCTGCGCCCGAAGGGCTGCAATCTGGCTCTTCATCGCAATGATATCGGGATGACTGTCGGTCCATCCTCGTGCGCGCGCAGAGGCCAATTGCCCTTGCGCCTGCGCCAATTGTCCGCGTGCGCCTCCGCCGGAACTGGCTCCACCAAATCCGGGTGTTGCAATGGTTGGCGGTGTTCCTGCAAGCTGGCCGTTGAGCGCCGCCAGAGAACTGGAAGCCGAAGCCAGTTGTGATTCAATCTGGCTGAGTTCTGCTCGAGAGGCTTCGATCCGCTGACTGATGGACCCGACCCCAGGCAATAGTCCCAGATTTTCTGTCTCGAACTCGACCCGTTTTTGCTCAGCTTCTTGCAAAGCTTTCTCTCTATTTGCGAGTTGTGCATCAAGAAATTTCAGTGTCTGACTGGTTTCGTCCCGGTCGCCGGAAAGGTTTTCTTCCACGAAGATGTCGATCATCTTCTGCACAATTTCACGGGACAGAACCGCATTTTCAGCATCCGATAGATTGCCCACAGACGCTGTCGCTGTAATCTCGAAAAGATTGTCCTTTTCCGATTTAATCTCGATATTCTTGCGAAGCATCTCGACCTTGCCGGCCAATTCGCGATCGCTAGCAACCGAGAGGTTCAAATCCGTCCCACGAACCACTTTCTCCAAGTTTATCGTGGATGCCAGCGTTTCCTGCACCCGATCCATATTTCTTTTGCGGTCACGAGATTCGATACCGACTTTATCCGACAAGATGGACTGCATCTCGACGAATACGCGTGCTTTGGACTCGTAACTGTTCGGGATCAGCGCAACGACCAGCCAACCCAAAAGGCATATGCCCCAGGCGACCGCCAATGCCAGCCAGCGCCGGTTCCAGACGCTGTGCACTGCTACTCGAAATTCATCATAAAGGCCGTTCATTGGTCTTTTCGATCCCTATAGAATTGGTGCAAGCGCAAATTAAAACATGCTCTTTGGAATGATGATCACATCGCCGGGCCGCAGCATCACATTGGCCTTGGTTTGACCGCGATCGAGCAGATCACCGATGCGCAAAGCATATTCCTGCTGCTTGCCGGTCCCCCGATTATAGCGAACAAGCCGGGCTTTATTGCCGGATGCGAATTCTGAAAGGCCGCCGACAGCAATCATCGCATCGAGCAATGTCATGTTTGCACGATAGGGTATCGAGGCTGGTTTTTCTGTCGCACCGACCACACGGATTTGCTGAGAGAAGGTGCCCGAAAAGTTATTGACGATTACCGAAACGAGTGGCTCGTTGATATATTCGGACAATTGCAATTTCAGGTCTTCAGCCAGCATGGCGGGCGTTTTGCCTACAGCGGGCATGTCGGTAATCAGCGGCGTGGTAATCCGGCCATCAGGGCGCACTTGAACCTTCGCGCCCAGTTCCGGGTTGCGCCAGACGAAAATGGTCAGCTCATCCAAGGGTCCGATAACATATTCTTCACCGGGGCCTTCCTGCATGGAAACGAAAGACGCTGGCGGAAGCTGCGGCCCCGAAGATGTACCTGCACATCCGGCCACTGCAAGAGAGGCCAATCCAGCACCGATCATATATTTCGGTAGCTTTCGGTTTTTGAACGCAGCAGTCATTTTCATTTCCTCGTAAACAGCCATTGCGGACCAGCCGATTCCACGAGGAAATGGGCCAATCACACATAATCACGAGAATGCTATCGGCGAAAATAGTGAAGATAGCGTTAGGATTGATTGAAATTAGGGTTAATATTTGGCTGTTTTCATGGGATTATCGAATCCCGCCAACTCAACTAACCAAAATCTCCTTTGCCGGCCCCTGCCCTAGAAAATTTGCCGGGCTGGCGGTTGCGCCATATGCACCAGCGCAGAATATGGCGACAATATCATCAACCTGAGCCACAGGTAGTTGCACTCGGTCACTCAGCATATCCAGCGGTGTGCAAAGACACCCCACGATCGACACGACCTCGTCCGCAGGAGTATCATATCGGGATGCGATCGCAGCGGGGTAGTTCCGCCGGATAACAGTCCCGAAGTTACCGCTGGCGGCCAGTTGATGATGTAATCCGCCGTCGGTGACCAGAAATGTTTCACCCCGGCTCTCCTTGCGATCGACAATCCGAGTCAAATAGACACCAGCCTCGCCGACAAGGAACCGCCCAAGCTCAAGCGCAAATTGTGTCTTTGATAATATTTTCGGTAGGTCGGCTAGCTGTTTTTCCAGAGCATCGCCGATCAGGCCCACGTCCACGGGCTCATCGCCCGGAAAATAAGGAATCCCGAAGCCTCCACCCAGATTGACATGCTCTGGACCCTGACCAATCGCCTCAGCCAGACGTGCCGCCAATGCTATTGTCTGCGCCTGTGTTTCGACGATCGCATCCGCTTTCAAGGCTTGAGACCCGGCAAAGATATGAAATCCACGCCAATGCGCCCCTGCTTCAACAATCTTGTGCACGGTCGGCGCAACGAGGTCGGCATCCATGCCAAAGGGCTTGGCTCCGCCTCCCATTTTCATGCCAGACCCCTTCAGATCAAAGTCCGGATTAACGCGGATGGCCAGGCGCGGCTCTAACCCAGCTTTCGTCCCGATAGCCAAAGCGCGATCACATTCACTAGGCGATTCAATATTGATGGTTACCCCGGCTTCAATGGCCGCAAGCAATTCATCATCACGCTTGCCTGGTCCCGCAAAGCTTATTTTATTGGCCTGTGCCCCCGCTTTCAAAGCCATGGCCAGTTCACCGCCTGATGCGATATCAATACCATCAGAGAGCTTGACCATGTGCGAAAGCACGGGCGCATAAGGATTGGCCTTCATCGCATAATGAATGTGCAATGAGCCCGGCATAGCATTCCGCAAACACTCCATCCGGAGGTCCAGCAGACGTTTCGAATAAACGAACAATGGTGAACCATGCTCGGACACAAGGGCGCTCACTTTCGAACCGCTTATCGCTAGCTCTCCATCAAGACAATCATAGCCTTGGGGTATCGGACCGACCGGTTTGACTTTACTCATGATTTTTCATTCTCTGCCAAAGCGTTGCGGTCGATCTTGCCATTCGGATTTTTGGGAAATTCCTTCAACAGCCTGATATCGCGAGGGTGCATAAAATTCGGTAAATTCCGTTTCATATATTTCCGCAAATCCTCTTCAATATCTCGATCGTCTGAGTCATCCTTCGCGCGCACAAACAGGCAGATGGCATGCCCAAGCCGCTCGTCAGCAACACCAATAGCGACTGCTTCTGCTATAAAGCCAGATTCAATCGCAACCTCTTCGATTTCGGTAGGGCTGATCCGATTGCCAGAACTTTTTATCATATTGTCGGTCCGCCCGACAAAATAGAGCAAACCGTCTTTATCTCGCCGGACTGTATCTCCTGACCATACTGCTGTCCCGCCATATTCCGACTCAATCGGAGCCGGTTTGAAACGCTCAGCAGTTCTCTCGGCATCCTGCCAATATCCTTCGGCCACCAGCGGCCCGGCATGAACCAATTCACCTTCTTCACCAGCGGCGACAACAACACCATCTGATCCAACTACCATGATCTCGGCAAACGGAATTGCAGTCCCCATGCTGGTGGGATTATCGTCTATAAGAACCGGATCAAGATAGGTCGACCGAAATGCCTCGGTCAAACCATACATCGCATAAATATCTGTGTTCCTGCCAAAAATAGACCGCAACTGCTTCACCAGCGGCGGTGTCAAAGCTCCACCGCTATTGGTCAGGCGCCGCATGGATCGCGATGCTTCTTCCGGCCAATCCTGATCAACAAGTTGCACCCAAAGCGGTGGAACCGCCGCCAACGTGGTAATCTCGTGACGGGCACAACCCTTGGTCACATCACGCGGTGTCAGGTAATCCAGAGGAAAGGCGCAACCACCGGCATACCAGGTCGAGAGCAATTGATTTTGTCCATAGTCGAAACTCAGGGGCAATACGCATAGGGTGCGATCATCCAGTCCCAGCTTCAGATAGCTTGCAACACTTACCGCACCCAGACTGAGATTGGCATTGCTCAGCATGACCCCTTTCGGTCGGCCGGTCGATCCACTGGTATATAATATTGCCGCCAAGGCCTCAGTATCCGAGTCTTTTTCACTCGGCTCCAAAGGGTCGGATATCGCCTCAAATTCGGTTGCGACCAAGACATCTTCTTGGATTGTACAGCCGTGATCGATAGGCTCACCATCAAGCGACTTCACCCGCCCCCTGTTGGTAATCAATAGCTTTGCACCGCTGTCTGCAATGATGTGCTGCACCTGTGCGGGCTTCAAAACCGGGTTGATCGGTACATGCACTAGCCCTGCTCTAACCGCTGCTAGTGGCATGATACAGGCAAGTTCGGTCTTTGGCAGCCATGTAGCTATCCGATCACCTCGGTCAAAATTCTGCCCCAGAAGCCAGCGGGCCAGCAAACCAACACGATGATTTAACATCTTATAGCTAAGAGACCCCGAGCGGGTGACCAATGCTGTTGCCTCTGGATCCTTGCCAAGGGCAAGACGATCCAGTGGGAATGCAGCGTTTGTGACTGGTTTGTTCAAATGCTTGTACCTATGGGAAAAAGAACAAAATTGTGACAGATATGACCTTGGCTATGAACAGTGAATATCACGATAACTTCCAGTCTGCGCAAGCGGTAGCGGGTGAAAAACTTGGTCGGAGTGATCAAAGATCGCTTTTTGATCGGTTTGAGTGGTTGCGTCATCTGCACGAATTGTGTTTGCCAGACAATAAACCCCTGATTGTCCAAAGCGCTGAAAACGAGGCGCAAGCTTGGTTTTTCCTCATGAAAAAGGGCTTGGGACGCTACACCGCCCTCGCCAACTGGTATAATTTTACATATCGGCCCATTTTCACCGGCGACTATGATGAAGTCACCAAATTGGCCTTGCTTGCCAATATCGCCAAAACATTGACCTCCCATTGTCATCGCATCGAAATCGCGCCTGTACCTGAAGAAGATCAGGCTGCCAGTCTGACCAAAAGAGCCTTTGAACAGGCGGGCTGGCTGGTTTTCAGATCCAAAGCAGATGACAATCATATCCTGTCTGTTAACGGCCGGACTTTCGATCAATATTGGGCAGACCGTCCCGGCAGATTGCGTAATACGGTCCGCCGTAAGGCAAAAAAGAATATCGTATCCATCCGCATCGAAACGGAATTTTCAGGCGAACATTGGGATGATTATCTCAATGTCTATGCAAAAAGCTGGAAGCCGGAAGAAGGGAATCCTGATTTCCTTAAGAATCTGGCTAAACAAGAGGCCGAAGCCGGATGTCTGCGTCTTGGCCTTGCTTATATTGATGGCAATCCCGTTGCCGCACAATTCTGGACGGTCGAAAATGGAGAAGCCCTGATCCACAAACTCGCCCATGTCGAGGATGCCACGAAATCATCGCCCGGTACTTTGCTATCCGTTGCCATGTTTCAGCAGGCCATAGATGTTGACCGCGTTAAATTGATCGATTTCGGTACCGGTAACGATCCTTACAAACGCGAATGGATGGAAGATGTTCGTCCGAGATATCGCCTGGAGATGTTTTGGCCCAATAACCCCCTTTCCTGGCTATCTATACTGAGATACCAGATGTCAGCCCTTGTAGGAAAGCGCTGATCGCTTTAGGGAAGCGCCGTTGTCCGGAGTCGGGGGTTTGTTGATGTCGGAAAATCTTGATTTGGCGCCAGAAGCCGCAGTCCGTGCCGTAATGCAGGACATTCTTGGATTGGATGCCGCGCAAGTCAGCGCCTTTACCGCGGATACTGAGCTTTTCGGAGCTTTACCTGAGCTCGACAGCATGGCTGTGGCCGGACTGCTCACTGAGCTTGAAGATCGTCTGGATATCATGATCGAGGATGATGAAGTCGACGGCGAGCTGTTCGAAACCTTCGGCAACTTGGTCGCCTTTGCAGAGATGAAGGTCGCTGGGTGACGGCAACGCTCGAATTTTCGAGTTACCAGTTTGACGGCCGTGACGAACTGTGTCTGATCGCAGGTGCTCAGCATAGCCGGACTATCTTCCTGATCCCGCCTCTATTCGATGAAATGAACCGCATGCGGCGGATGATGCTGGATGTCATGCGGTTGCTGGACAGCAAGAGCATAGGCAGCGTCCTGCCGGACCTCCCCGGCACCAATGAAAGCTTGTTTCCCGCTGATCTGGCCAGTCTGGCGATCTGGCGAAACGCTCTACTCGCCTGCCTGACCCAATACCCGTCCACGCCTTCAATCGCTGCCTTTCGCGGGGGATGTTTGATTGACAGCTTTGCCGATGATGTCCGGATATGGAGGTTTTCTCCGGTCAAGGGCTCAACTCTGTTAAGAACCATGATGCGCACCCGGATTGCGTCCGACAAAGAGGCCGGGCTATCAACCGATATGGCGCAAATTACCACCGAAGCCCGCAGCGGCAGTGTTAATCTTGCAGGCAACAGCATAGGATCTGCGCTCTTTTCTGAGCTGGAAGAAGCCGCACCAATCGCTGTGGAAAATGTCCACACTGTTCAATTGGAAAGCAGCACGCGCGCTGCGGACGCCAAACTCGCCGGTTCCGCGCTCTGGCTGCGGGCTGAGCCCGGTGAAGATCTGCTGCTGTCCGGTGTCATTGCGGACAGTCTCGCCGCGTGGGTTCGCGCATGACGCGGTCCTTTCATCAATTTGTGTGCGAAGATCAATTGCTCGCAGGAACGCTTGATCATGGCCAATTGACAACCGGCCTGCTGATCGTCAGCGGCGGCAATGAAATCCGCGCTGGAGCCCATGCCGGTATGGCAAAACTGGCCGCTCGCATGGCCGAGAAAGGCTTCCCTGTTTTCCGCTATGATCGCCGTGGTATCGGAGACAGCAGCGGGGCAAATCGGGGATTTCTCGAAACGCAGGCCGACATTCAATCGGCTCTTGCCTGTTTTCACAAATCCAGTCCGCACATCGAAAAAATTGTCGCCTTTGGTAATTGCGATGCCTCATCCGCCTTGGCGTTGTTTGGCGCCCAAGTCGCCATTGATGGCTTCATCCTTGCCAATCCCTGGGTGATCGAAAATTCTGAACCTGCATCCGATGCGCCCACTGCCCCACCACCCTCGGCGATACGGTCGCGCTATTGGGAACGGTTGAAGAATCCACAATCGATTATCGACCTGCTAACCGGTAAGATTAATCTCAGAAAACTTGCTAATGGACTTAAACAAGCCATTCAAAAACAAACAAATACTAACTTATCTGTTCAACTTCAAACCGGGTTGAACCGGTTAGCCAAGCCTTGCCATATCGTGTTGGCCAACCGGGACACCACGGCCCGCGCGTTTCTTGCGGCATGGGACAGCAAGGGGTTTCGCAAAACCAGAAGCTCGCCGCAGATCACAATCGCTTCACTGGATAGCGCTTCGCACAGCTTTGCCGATGATCCTTCGGAACGTTGGCTGGATAGCCAGATACTCGAGATGCTCGAAAACGCCTGACTATTCGGCTGCGAGCAACTCAAATTCTTCCTCAGCCAGAAACCGCTCGGCATCCAGAGCAGCCATACAGCCGGTGCCTGCCGCTGTCACAGCCTGCCGATAGACGTGATCCATCACATCACCGCAGGCAAAGAGGCCCGGGATCTTGGTTTTGGGCGTGCCCGGCTCGACTTCGATATAACCGCCGTCAATTAGCTCAAGATGATCCTTGAAAATCTCGGTCGCGGGCGCATGGCCGATAGCGACAAACGCACCGTCAGTGGCCAGATGGCTCTTCTCGCCGGTCTGCGTATCAACGAGGTCAACACCAACCAGCCCCTCGGGATCACCGCCACCAACAAATTTCTCGACCGTCTTGTTCCACAATACGGTGATTTTCGGGTTGGCAAACAAGCGGTCCTGCAGGATTTTCTCCGAACGCAAGCTGTCACGACGATGGATCAGCGTCACGTCATCACTGTGATTGGTCATATAGAGTGCTTCTTCGACCGCAGTATTACCACCGCCGATCACAACCACTTTCTTGCCCCGATAGAAAAAGCCGTCACAGGTGGCACAGGCCGAAACACCCTTGCCGCCGAGCTGTTCTTCCCCCGGTACACCCAGCCATTTGGCCTGCGCACCGGTCGCAATGACCAATGTGTCACCTTCATAAACCGTGCCACCATCGCCGGTCATCCGGAAAGGACGCTGTGAAATATCGACATCGACAATCGTGTCAAACATGGTCCGCGTGCCGACCTTGTCCGCCTGCGCCTGCATTTCTTCCATCAGCCAGGGTCCCTGCACGACATCGCGAAAGCCGGGATAGTTTTCCACGTCGGTGGTGATGGTCAACTGACCGCCCGGTTGCAGCCCCTGTACCACAATCGGTTCCAAGCCAGCGCGTGCGCCATAGATGGCAGCGCTCAGGCCCGCGGGGCCGGAGCCCAGGATCAGCATTTTTGTACGATGTGTTTCGGTCATATTTCCATCCTAGATTCGTTTTCTTCCACATAAGGATGCAAGGCCGCTCTCGGCAAGGGGCCACAAGAGAAGAATCGCTGTTGGCACAGATATGAGAACTATTGAGGTCCAATAAAAACTCCTCCCACCCGTTCCGTCATTCCAGCGAAAGTTGGAATGACGATAGATAAAGCGCTTGCCGCTTGATCTGGCTAGTTCTCAGCCTACCGAAAGGGCCACCCAAATAGCGATGAAGAAAGACGCTCCACCCATCATCACGAAACCGTGCCAAATGGAATATCGAAACGGATATGTCTTGCGGGCATAGAAAATCGTGCCAAGAGAATAGAAGACGCCGCCTGCCACCATTGCAAAAAGCGATAGTCCAGGCAGTATTTCTAGCAAATCTGGCACAGCGATTATGCCCATCCATCCCAAGCCGAGATAGGAAGCAAGGGACCATCGCGAATCCAGATTCTTGCCATATATCTTGTACAGCATCGCAGGGATTGTCAGCACCCAAACGATCGTGAGAATAAGCAAGCTAAACTCCGTATTCGCCAGAACAAAAAGCGGGGTGAACGTTCCGGCGATCGTCAGATAGATCGCAGCATGATCTATTCGGCGCAGCGTAAGCCGTAGATCATGATATGGCGACAAGTGATAGAACATGGAAATGACGTGAGAAAATATCACACAGATCACATAGACTCCCGACGCTCCGATCACTGCCAGACCATGCCCAGCAGCAGCCTGCATCAGCAATGCCAGGCCGCCAACCAAAATCAATACCAAACCTATGGCATGGACAATCAGATCGGCGCGGCGCTCAAGTTTGTTAGGAGTGGGATACATTCGCATATAATCATTGGAGACGGGACTGTGTGTCAGCATATTTATTGCGGACAGTCACCTAATAAATAACAATTGCTTGCCCATTGCCCGCAAGAGCGCCCTTAAGATTCTCGCATACCCGTCATCTTCAACGCAGTTCTGGAATATGGTGACCTTTCCAAAAGATGGCAGTCGTCCGGCTACGAACGAAGAATGAAACTCACTAGTGGTCATTCAATTCCGATACCATCGAATGTCCGCTTTATCCCGAAAGCGGACATTAGCTTTGGCCTCTATTCAAGACCGCAATTGGGGTGGATTGCGGACATTGTTGCCAGTATGCTCGAAAGATGGAGGCATCTTCAATTTTCCGGCCCTTTGTCGGGCTACTTCTTGCGCTTGCAACAGTGGCGTGTGGCAGTGCCACGACGAAGAAGCCGACTACAGTCGAAGAATTTATTGCGCAGATAGATCAACTGAACGGTCAAACAGTCATGGTTACTGGCTATCTCAGCGAGTGTGAGGCGCTTAGCTGCATGCTCTACCGGAACAAAGAGGAGTCTGACGACGTGGATCGCGCAATGTCAGATATGCGCGCCGCCCTGGAGGAAGGGGCCACTGACGTATCAGGCATTCCACTCCCCGATCATCCATCCATTTCAATTGGCCCCGGATCGCAGTTCTCATTCTTCGACTTGCGCGCCTATTTTTACGCGAACGGCTATGTCGTGATTACCGGCGAGGCGACTAATCAATGTCGTTCAGAAGGCGCAGGTTGCTTCGACAGGGTGGGGGATCTTAAACCCATTTCCGTCCGTTCAGCACCCGCGCCATCCTAGCGAAGGCAAGGGTTAGGGCGGTCCGCAATTCGGGCGAAAGCGAAACTACCGGTACTTTTTTCTAATATCTGCTTTTGCGCCCAAAGCAGATATTAGCGTTGCGACCGCTTCATCCCGAAAGCGGACATTAGCAATCTGGTTGTTTGGTTCAATCAATAGGGTTAGGGATTTCAAATCTTGGCCACCTAGGAAAACCCTAGTTAACTGAGGACTAAGAAAGAATGATATCAGAAGAAAACATTTGGAAACTTGGTGGAGCTGGCATTTTAACGCTGCTTAGTGGTTTTGCACTGATACAGGGCGTGACCATTTACACCCCAACTCCACTATATATTATTCTTTTCGCTTGGATTATTCCGCCATTAGCTGTTGTTCTAATGCCTATATGTTACGTCGTGGTTTTACATCTAGGAATAAAATCACCTAGATTCTCCTTATATGTCTTAATCCTATGCTTGATGTTCAGTGCCTTAAACGCTTGGTCGATTTACGGAGCCTGGGATTATGGAATACGTTATCAAGGTGAGTTACATACCCAAATCGTCGCCATCGAGAATATTGTATCATTTGCTATTGTAACCGGCTTAGCGATCTACGCACATTTGAGAAAAATTCGAACTGGAACTCTTCTGGCGAACTTCTCCCTCTTTACACTGTTGTCTTGGTGCGCGTTCCCCTACTTAGGTGAACTGCCTTAATGCTAACGTAGCAGCTGATCTAAGTTCTCAAAGTCGAATATCCTATCGTCCGCATTTGCGTCTCAACAGTCATGGCCGCTTTATCCCGAAAGCGGACATTAGCATTCAGCATGCCCTACAACGGCAATTGGCTGGTTTGCGGTCATTGCTTTTCGTAAAACATCTGCAATAAACCGATAATGAAACAATCCGCTGCCAAAATTGCCGATCATTTTTTGACGGTTGTATGGGATGGAAATCCACCGGACGATTCCGAGTTGAGCGCCGCACTCGATCAACTGCTATACCATTCGCACAGTGTCCCGTTTGCGGATTGTGCCGAAATCGATCTTGATCCTCCGGAAAGCGACTATCCCAAACTGTATAAAGAAGCTTCCGCCAGATTTCCTACTCTTGGATACTATCCGGTAGCCGACCCTCTAGAAACAACTGACGACAAAAAAACACTTGCAGACGCCATTGATGATATCGCTGATATCACAAATGACCTGCAAGAAGTTGTTTGGCGCGATGAAAACTTGGGAGCAGGTGATGCAGCTTGGTATTTTCGCTTAATGTATTTTCATTGGGGAAATCACGCACGCCGGCTTTCAATGTATCTCCATGCCCGGCAACATGGTTGAATGGCCGCATTTGGGGTGGAAACCGGCTGCTAGCGGTATGACCGCTTTATCCCGAAAGCGGACATTAGAATATAAGCCGACTTCCCCTTTTGTGCGTTGGGGAATGGCAATACGCGTGTTAAATGTCCTCAATTATGATCAAAAAAACAATACGTATAATGATTATCTTGTCGTCTGTTGGTTTAGTCAGTTGTGCCCCAACGAAAATTCCGTGGAATGCTTCTCCCGATTGGTCACTCAAGAACGGTATCATCTATACTTGGGACCAGTCAGTTGGAGATAGTTGCGTTGCTTGGATGGCAAATGAAGACTGGGTTTCAGTCCGTGTACTAGTCGACTCACAATGCAAAGGATCTAATGCAGCAGACTCTGACAAATCCAGAGGACTGGAATATTCTTCCACATTCGATGAAATGCTCTTTCATGGTTATTGGCCTTGGACTGCAGATCTTTTTGATGATCTTATCGTGTTTGATGACAAGGGGAGCTGGGTCGAAACCCTCCCATGCCCCAACTCACTTTCACAGCAGCAGATCAAGGAGATGCAGGCTGTAGTGAAAGACGCTTTAGGCAATACAAAAACAAATGGTGAAAAGCGAGTTCTCAACCGAATCTCTGAAAGACTTGCCGTAACTGATGGTTCAAAACTCGCCAGCTCACAATTTGGATGTAAGCACGATCCTTTCGATCCATCAGAGGGTCAACGAATGGCGAGAGAGAACCCATGGATAGATTGAATTTGTAAACAGCGATTAATTCAACCGATGGCGATTGAGACCGCTTTTGCGCCCAAAGCGGACGCTAACTGCAGGACTTCAAACTCCAAAATCGGGCGTAAACCAGTGCCGAAATCTATCGCGCAAATTGCGCTGGAATATCGGGATCGTTCGTATCCAGTAGCGGAATAATATCCTCTGGCAGATCAGCATATGCATGCGTCCAGCGGGACACCCAATTGGGATCATTTACCTTACTGGGATGATAACCGGGAACCAGCGAGCGCAACATGGCTGGTGAGGCCTTGATCAGAAAACGCGAAACCATCTTCCATAGTCGTAGCCGACTGCTGAAACTGTTCCACAGGCCGTCACGTTTAAGCATGCGGTTATAGCCTTTGCGGCTTGCCCAAGCGACATGGAAGCTGCCGTAGATCAATCCCCACGTGCGGGGCCAGTAGCTGCCAAATAAGTCCTGATAGAGATCATAGGCGACATTCTTGTGTTCTGTCTCTTCGACCATATGCCACAAGATCAAGGACGACACCGATGGATCAGCATTTTTGAACAGATCCCGCCGCTCTTCAATGAGCCATTCGGTCATGCCCATCGTCATGGTTTCAAAACCCGCCGTATAGGCCAATCGCCAGCGCAGGCTTTTCTTCTGGAATTTCTTATATTCCGCCGTCATCGCGTCTTCGACATCTGCCAGTTCAGGATAGTGCGTTTTCAAAATTTCGTTGTAGCGGCGGTGATTTTGAAAATGATTGCCTTCTTGCGCCATGAAGCCGTGGACATCATCTTTCAGTTGCTTGTTGCTGGCACTCTTCAGCGCCTCTCTCACGGTCTTGATCAGAAAAGGTTCCAAATAAGGCATTGTGAGGGATGCTCCGTTTGCCATGTGGCTCCATTCCGGCCGACCTGGATGCCAAACCGGATTAATACCTTCTTCGAATGAGAAAGGAATGGCACGAACTACGATACCTCCGGCTTGTGGATGTGGGACTTTTGCTCGAGCGTTCATACTTTCGACTCCAGTGATTGATATTTCTTCCATGCGCCCCATGCAAAAAGCCCGAAACCGATATGCACGGCGATAATGGGCGGCCAGCCGAACAGGTAGATGATGTTGTTGATCGTCACGTCGCCTGGAAACGGGCCGCCACCAAATTCAAGACCGCGGGTGCTGAAAACCGCATTGGCTATCGCCGGTAGCGTAAACAACCAGGCATAGGTGAGCGATGACCAGAATAGCCAAGTCTGACCTTTTGGACCCAGTGTCACAAATGGTGCGGCGGCCGCTAATGCGATAAGGATCAGGCCATTGGTAATGCCCTCCAGATGCGCCATATTCCAGGCACGACGATCGCCACCAATTTCCACTGGAATGTCGGTAAAAAGTGGCCATAGATCGAGTGCGCCCAGCAGGAAGAAGAAATAGAGCCATCCGCTCAGAGCCGCTGAAATTAAAAGCCCGACCCCGTTGAGTACGAGCAACGCCCTTCTCTTATCGTTCAGCATTTTTCTCTCCCTTTCCTTTTATCGGAACAACATTGGATAATTTGGCAACGGCGTCCGGGCTCAGCTGCTCCAACGCTTTGCTGCACCAATCGGTCCATTCGCTTTCCCATCTGATGCCAACTTCCAGGGCAAGCTTCTGGCCAACGTCCGACAGAGAATCTCTGCCCTCCAGCAACTCATATTTTGCCAGATATTTGGAATGGCGATCACGGTGGCTTTCCAGTCGCAGCATCAGATTTTCTCGGAAGGCTTCAAGGTCAATCGACTCCAAGCGATAGAGCTGGATCAGGAAATCATCCTTCAGTTCCTGCGGCTCATTGGGTTCGCGAGACCAGTTGAACAAAGCAGCACGGCCTTCATCCGTGATCGTGAAAACCACCTTGTTGGGCTTGCCCGACTGCTCAACTTCTTGCGACGTCACCCATTGCCTATCTTTCAACTTGGCCAGCTCTCGGTAAATTTGCGAGTGCCGCGCGCGCCAGAAAAAGCCAATCGTCTTGTCAAACAGCTTGGCTACATCATAGCCGGTTTTAGGCCCCTCGCTGAGCGCTACCAATATTGTATATTTGAGCGACAAGTTAATCCCCTTCATACTCCACTAATGGAATATATATGACAAAAGTTGAATATGAGTCAAAGTGTTTCTATGCTGGAAGCAAGGAGAGCAGAATGTCAGAAAAAGTGTTGGTAGAACGCCGCGGCGCAACGCAGATCATCACCATTAACCGCGCCGAAGCTCGCAATGCCGTTGATCCTGAGACCGCTGAGGCCCTAAAAACGGCGTTTGAGGCAAGCGAAGCGGATCATGCGGTCAGGGTTCATATTTTGACTGGAGCTTCCGGGCATTTTTGCGCGGGAGCAGATCTGAAGGCCGCTGCTGTCGAAGCACCTTTTCAGAAAGAAGCTCCGATGGGGCCCAGTTGGTTGGAACTCAAAAAACCTTCCATTGCCGCTGTTGAGGGCCATGCCGTTGCGGGCGGGCTCGAACTTGCAATCATGTGCGATTTGCGCATCGCAAGCGAAGAAGCCATTTTTGGAGTGTATTGCCGAAGATGGGGCGTGCCACTGATCGACGGTGGAACGGTTCGATTACCCCGTTTAATCGGGCAGTCCCGAGCTTTGGATATGATTTTGACAGGCCGGGCCGTAGGCGCACAGGAAGCCCTTTCTTTTGGTCTCGTCAATCGCATCGTATCGCGGGGAGATGTTCTCAGTTCAGCCATCGCGCTCGCGGAGCAGCTCGGGGCATTTCCGCAGGAATGTATGAACAACGACCGCGTGAGCGTGGAAAAGCAATGGAGCTTGCCAATTGGCGACGCACTCAAGTTTGAAAATAAAGTGGGCCAAGACTCGCTTCGGGCTGGAGCCGCATCGGGTGCTGCTCGGTTTGCTGACGGCAAAGGACGGAGCGGAGATTTTGCCGATATCTGAAGAAGCTCTGTAACCAACCTCCCCCTTTTGCACCCGCAGCGGACATCAACAACAAGAGCCATAATCGATCATTGCCGTTCTTCCCATGCTTCACTATCAACAATACAATCATCATAAGGGCGAAAGATTGTCGCATCACGATTTGATCGATCTTGTCGTAGCTGAATCGTCACCGGAAATTGCCTCCGGAAATCACTGCGAAGCATAGGATGTAAGATGAGTTTTGGGTTTCCAATATTGCTGCTGTCATTGCTCGCAAATGGGCAACCCCAACCAACGGAACCGAGAGTCGATGACGACATGTTGGTTGGCCCTGCCGAGGAGATCAGCGCGACGCCAAAGCCGGCGCTTCCTGAATTTGATGTCGAGTTTGAGTTAGCCGATACTCTGATTGAGAGTATTGCGGATGCTTGCTCTCAACAATTGGATGTGGAACGCGCAGTTTTGAGCCGGGCGGAACGCTTTGAAAGCCTGTCGCGCTACAGATATCAACTGGATACAATGCATCGATCTTTTTCGGCAAACTACACCAATATTGGATTGGTTTTCTATCATGGCCAGACAAATGCCCTGCGCGAAGGCGCATCGGAAGACAGCCGGCCAGCGGCGAAAACCGAATATGTGGATTATGGACTGATGCGCTTTGCGTTGGATTACAAAAACTGTGCTGATCTTGCGCTATCGCCCGTTGGCTTTGCTTATCTGCATAAATTACCCGCATTTGATAACGCAAAAAGGGCAAAACGGGCGGCGCTGGAGAGTGAATTTGACAGCTATCACAGCTTCAAGGGGGAACCGTTGATCCTTCAAATCGAGCCGTCAAAATAAATGATCAATCTGCGAAGCTTGATCCTGAAAGCGGATGCTTCACCGTACTGAGCTTACTTGCGCATCCGAATTCGAGACGTCGTCGTTTCTTGCTGGGCGGGTCTTTGATAACCTGTCTGCAGTCGTGATTCTGACCGCCGGTTGAGAGGTTCGTTCAACACGGATTTCAAATGGTCGGCCAATCGCAGAGACAAAGCCATGATCGTTACGGTCGGGTTGGCCCAGCCACTAGTCGGAAACACACTGCTGCTGGCGACAAACAAGTTCGGACTTTCATGCAGCTTGCAATCCTGGTCCACCACCCCGCTGTCTGGTGCATCGCTCATACGGGTGCCGCCCATATGGTGATAGCCTCCGATAGGGTGGCTCGATATCAACGGATCACTCTTCCAGCGCGCAGAGGTTTCCGACAGCCAGTCTGACAAGACGACATCGCCCCAGCCCAGTCGGCGATATTCAGCGCCAACAGTTTCCATCAGGACCTTCACACTGCGCTTGTCGATCTCGGATAACTGCCAATCCAATTCGACCTGCCGCGTGCCCAATCGATCCGTTGCACTCCCAAGCATGATCCGGCTGTTGGGGTTGGGCGCCTGCTCAGCACGCACGATGGCAAAAACACCCAGTTTCCCTTTATTGACCTTCATATTCATAATCGAAGACCAGGGATCTGTTAGTTCCAGTCCCTTTACCGCCAGTTTCTTCAGACCATGGTAACGGGCCCGCCAAAAACGACTGGAAGGCAAATCATGTTTCAGTTTGCCAGTCACGGCCCGAAACAACTCCATCTTCTCGCCCTCTCGCAATCGCGGAGCGATACTAATAGACGAGTTTAAAATCCCCTTCTGGCGCTGCAGCGTATCTGCCGGCCGAAGATAGGCGGCGTAACGATTGCCAGCATGGCGAACCGCACGCGGCAGCGCCATCAGAGTCTGGGCGAGCTTCTTTGGTAGAAACTCACCGCCACGCGCATGGGGATGCTCCATGAAATATCGACCCAGAAGATCATGATCATTTCCTAGCCCGTTCGGCCTCTTGCCGACGGCGGCCATTAACAAGCGAACGGT
This sequence comes from Sphingorhabdus sp. Alg231-15, assembly GCF_900149705.1. Taxonomy (NCBI): domain Bacteria; kingdom Pseudomonadati; phylum Pseudomonadota; class Alphaproteobacteria; order Sphingomonadales; family Sphingorhabdaceae; genus Sphingorhabdus; species Sphingorhabdus sp. Alg231-15. Next base: position 784,770 of record NZ_LT703001.1, read on the forward strand.
TTCAATCGCCCCGGCGGCCAGAACAAAAGCTTTCGCGGTTATCTTGGTGCAGTGCCCGGTTATGCTCTGGGCTCGCACATGCTGCACTGCATTTTGTGCATTCACGTCGATATCCGTCACAGTCGCATTTAACAAAATACGGGTATGGGCAAAGCTGTCTCTATCAGGGTTGGTGAACCGTTCGCCCAGCTCATCAAATACCCACAGATCGCTATCGAGTTTCTCTGCATCAAATGGCGGTGCGGATTTATTGATGGTGGACCAAAGATTTTCTGCACTGGGCTGTTTCAATCCCAAACGATCGAAAATCTGTTTGTAGTAGGGGGATAAATCCTTTTTCGTAATCGGCCACCCGCTATGCGGCAAATAGTCGCGCTGTTCAAAATCGATCGCATCAAGTTCCGCACAACGCCCGCCCCAGATCGCAGCGGTGCCACCGAATAGCCGCAAACGAGAGTCATCCAGATCATAATAGGGAATCCCAATATTCTGGCCATGTGCCAAAGACTGAACCGCCGGATCAAAATCACGTCCGCCGCTTTCGACAATAACGACATCACGGGTCGGTGAGCTCAGCGCCTCTGCTAGCACCTGGCCCGCGACACCTCCGCCGATAATACAAAGATCAGTGGCCAGCTGCCCGGACACATCACCTCTCGCTAGATCCAATATCATTTTCTATTTCTCGCTTTGCTGCAATGCCAAAAATATTACTTTTGGCCTGCGACCGGGCAATTTGCCCGAGGGGGATTATGCGACTTTTATCATATGGTATTAGAAATTGATTTTAGAAGGCAAATATACAATTTTGAGACCATTTTTTTGACAGAGAATGTTGGACGGTCATCTATACCCTCTCTGATTTATTCATCGCATTAGTATAGTTCGGACAAGACCAGCAAAAGGTTACACCTACCAGTTCATTGCTGACTGAGCAGTTTCCGGACCATCGCAATATGAAGGCACAGCCAGCCCTGCGGGCAAGCAAGCCCGCCTTTTGAGACCATGTAGCTTCTGTTTGGTTCAGCTATAAATTTCAGGCATTACCGATTTTCAAAACCGCAATGTAATGTTCCGCGCCAGGCCCGGTGAGATTGTCTCGGCGATACGCAGCGCCTTGGTCATACCGATATTGGCTTCATCCTGATCGCGTTCAATAGCGACGACAATTTGGCGCGCACATTCTTCGGGCGGCATCTTCTTCATCGGATTGCCATCATTCATTTGCGTATCGACAACCGGCGGCAGTGCTTCAATCACCCGGATATTGGTGTCTTTGAGCTGCTCGCGAATACCAAGCGTGTAAAAACGCAGCGCTGATTTTGTCGCACAATAGATCGGCGTTCGTGCAGCCGGCGCAATCGCGAGACCTGAGGTGACATTCACAATCGTCGCCTTTGGCCTATTGCGCAATTTTGGCATCAGGCCAGCAGTAAGTCGGATTGGCGCATTCAGATTGGCATAGATACAATCATCGGCCGCATCGGCGTTCGGTTCGCCATCACGAAAATCATGATCGACGAGCTGCCCCGCACTGTTGAGCAGGACATCAATATCCTTATCCCCCAATTCAGCGATCAACGCGTCCACGCCCGCGGCGTTGGAGAGATCGGCCACGATCACTTCGAAGCCTTCGTCACGCATGGCTTGTACTCGCTCCTGATTGCGCCCGGTCAACACGACCTTCGCGCCCTGCTCCTTCAATTGGCGCGCCATCTCCCGCCCGATACCGGCGGTGCCACCCGTCAATAAAATGATCTTATCTGCAAGTTCCATATGTGCCCACCAATGCCTTTCCAGCGGTTGTCATTTCTTGCGGCATCGTGGCAGTGTTTTCTATTGCCAGCAACCATCAAGCCTGAGTTTCTCCATTGTGATGCTGATGATCTCGCCCAGTCCCGGTCACCCGACCATCAATATTGCCCAGTAGCAACCTGTCATGACAACACATCCCATGGTTGACATCCCACGCGATCCTGTCTACGCGCTAAGCCGCAGAAAACTGCGATTGAGCAGGATTCTACAAGGCGCGCGCCCGTAGCTCAGCTGGATAGAGCGCGAGACTTCTAATCTTGAGGCCACAGGTTCGACTCCTGTCGGGCGCGCCAACAATCCCCAGACTTCTGCCGTTTGCTCTAATTGCTTCTCGCACCCTAGGTTTTCAAAAGCGGAACAAAACGGAAATATGCGGCACATCATGGCACACTAGTGGCACATTCTGCGGCACAGTCGATTGGATGGCAATTCGCGCGCTATTTCTTACGCAATGACGCTTAATCACTAGTGTCCGCTTTGGGCGCAAAAGCGGACATTCTGTTGAGCACAATTCTATGTCGGCTTCGCGCCCCAATATCGGACGTTCCAATGGAGACCGCTGTATCTCGAAAGCGGACATTAGTGTCTATCAAAGCTGGCTGTTTTTTGCGGACACATCATGAAAGAAGCTTGTCCATTTCGGAGAGCTCTTCTTTGTAATCCGAGTAAAACTTCATTATGGGTTGGGGTTATTCATACTGATGAACCGTCAGACGCCTGGTCATCGATTTGAAATATGGGCTTAATTGACTGCCTATCAGTAACTGCGGCTCAAAGAGGTCAATAGTTTTTTGATTACGTTTGGAGACACATTATGAGATGGGTTGGCTGCTATCTACTACTGGCATTCGGATTGACAGGTTGCGAAACTGCGACCTCGTCCGAAAACGCGCAAGGGACCAGCTTTGGTGTAGGGATGGTCACGGCTGCTCAGATTTGCCATGATCATGTCTGGTTCAATATACCGAAGTTTGAAAAGCTTCCCAACGCCGCGATTTCTTCATTTCCCGGATCAGAAAATAACGGAACATATCTTATATTCTGGAATGTACGCTGGGATGATCCAGAAACAAGGGCGGCTGGTGCTTGTGAAATTGCAGGTGGTCAGATTGTTGCTTTCGAGGACTATAGCGAACCAAGATGATGACAGAATCTGCCGCTTGGGTTTAGCTTTTAAATTGCCGAATTGAGAGAAGGGATCGCTGGAGAACCGATTCAATTCTAAAGGTTCATCAGGCGTTGAACGAGCACATTGCTCCAAGATCGATAACTAATCCGTTTTTGGATATGTCTTGCACTTCAAGGTTTTCTGGTCGCGCTCTGCGATTGGGCATCGTTCATAATCCGGCTGCTTTACACCGAATATTGTAAAGTTGAACTTTCCATCGCGGACAACGTTATTGGAATGTCGATGTTCCTGGTTGACCGACCGATTCCCGTCAGCAGATATTGAAACTGTCGAATTGATGGTCGGCACTTGGCCATTGTACAACTTTACATTTTTCTGTTCGTTGCCAGCAAATAATCCGACAGCATTGGATGTTGGAATTCCGTTCGAATAGATCAATCCATTTTGCTGCAAAGAATAAGCTTGTTTGTTGGTTAGCCGCGTACCTGATGCTGTAACATAGGAAGAAAGCTGGTTTGGAGCACTGACGGATATTGCCTTCAGGGCCGATTGAGAATTGAGAGACGGCACTTGATTATTGCCGAGCTGTAGCGGTGTTGCCGTCACCGGCTGTCCAGGGACTGGCGTCTCATTGTTCCCCAGCTGCTGCGGTGTGGCAGTGACGGTCTGTCCGGGCGAAGGCACAGCATTGTTGCCAAGCCGTGGTGGTGTCGGCACAATTGGCTGCCCGGGGTTTGGTATCTGATTGTTACCGAGCTGTGTTGGCGTCGGAGGTGTGATATAGTTCGGACCGCGATCTTCGATCAGAGCAATAGCCGTAGGGTTTACGCTGCCGTCGATACGTAGCATTCCAGCCTTGGCGAGCGAGAGCACTTCCTGATTGGTAAAATAGCGCGTGCCAGCGCGGGAATAGTAGATTGATGTCCCATTGGGATTAGCTGCGGCGAGAGCTGCAAAATCCGTCTGCGGGCGTGGACCTATGCGGGGCTCTGGCGGCGTAAGTTGGCCAAGGGTAGGTGGTCTTGGATCACCTCTGGTTGGTGTCGGAACAGCATTGTTGCCAAGTTGGGGCGGCGTTGATGTGACCGGCGCTCCAGGCGTCGGAACAGCATTATTACCGAGTTGCGGCGGTGTTGCCGTCACCGGCTGTCCAGGGACTGGCGTCTCATTGTTCCCCAGCTGCGGCGGTGTCGGTAGCGTGATATAGTTTGGACCCCGGTCCTCAATCACCGCACCGACGGAGGGGTCGACGCTACCGTCAACGCGAATCCTGCCCGCTTGTGCGAGTCCGAACACTTCATGGTTGGTGAGATAACGGGTGAGTGTGTTGGTGAAATAGGTCGATAACCCATTGGGATTGGCAGCGGCGAGAGCTACAAAATCCGTCTGCGGACGAGGACCGATGAGGGGTTTTGGCGGCGTAAGTTGGCCAAGCGTAGGCGGTCGTGACGGCCCTCTGGTCGGCGTGGGGACCGCATTGTTAGCCAATTGCGGTGGTGTTGGCACAATTGGTTGTCCAGGCGTCGGCACTTGATCAATGCCGAGCTGCGGTGGTGCGACGACTGAAAATTGTGGATCGTAACGCAAAGTGTTGCTGTGTTGTGGCAAAACGCTGCCATCTTTAGCTAGAAGATTCTGAAAGCCATGTGCCTGCGCATAAGTGAGCCGTTGACCAGCGGGCATTCTACCAAGGGCCATTGCTAATACATAAGGCGAAAGTGCATTTGGCTGGGTGGCTGCTAAATTACCTAGATCATTCAAACTTGGTACTTGGTCATTACCAAGCCGTGATGGTGTCGGCACAATTGGCTGTCCGGGGGTTGGTATCTGATTGTTACCGAGCTGAGTTGGCGTCGGAGGCGTGATATAGTTCGGCCCGCGATCTTCGATCAGAGCAATAGCCGGAGGGTTTACGCTGCCGTCGATACGCAGCATACCAGCCTTAGCGAGCGAGAGCACTTCCTGATTGGTAAAATAGCGCGTGCCAGCGCGGGAATAGTAGATCGATGCTCCATTGGGATTAGCTGCGGCAAGAGCTGCAAAATCCGTCTGCGGGCGTGGACCTATGCGGGGCTCTGGCGGCGTAAGTTGGCCAAGCGTAGGTGGTCTTGGACCACCTCTGGTTGGTGTTGGAACAGCATTGTTTCCGAGCTGCGGCGGTGTCGGTGGCGTGATATAGTTTGGACCCCGATCCTCAATCACCGCACCGACGGAGGGGTCGACGCTACCGTCCGCGCGAATCCTGTCCGCTTGCGCCAGTCCCAGTACCTCATGATTGGTGAGATAGCGGGTGAGTGTGTTGGTGAAATAAGTCGACAACCCATTGGGATTGGCAGCGGCGAGAGCTACAAAATCCGTCTGCGGACGAGGACCGATGAGGGGTTTTGGCGGCGTAAGTTGGCCAAGCGTAGGCGGTCGTGACGGCCCTCTGGTCGGCGTCGGAACAGCACTGTTGCCTAATTGCGGTGGTGTTGGCACAATTGACTGACTAGGGGTTGGTATCTGATTGTTACCGAGCTGTGGCGGTGCGATGACTGAAAATTGCGGATCGTAACGCAAAGTGTTGCTGTGTTGTGGCAAAACGCTGCCGTCTTTAGCTAGAAGATTCCGAAAGCCATGTGCCTGCTCATAAGTGAGCCGTTGACCAACGGGCATTCTACCAAGGGCTACAGCTAATACATAAGGCGAAAGTTCATTTGGCTGGGCGGCTGCTAAATTACCTAGATCATTCAAGCTTGGTACTTGGTTGTTACCAAGCTGCGGTGGTGTTGGCACAATTGGCTGACCGGGGGTTGGCACTTGATCAATGCCAAGCCGCGGCGGTGATACTGGCTGGCCAGGCTGCAACAAGCTGAGCTCGATATCTCGCCCAGATCCGGTCTGCCGGACGCTCCCATCTGCCTCTATGTTCACAAGTACTTGTGTTAATTGCTTAAATGTCAATCGCTGCCCTGACAACAAGCCGAACAACGCTCTTTGCGTAACATAGGGACTGTATCCATCCGGATTGGATAGCACCTGCTGCACCAACTCGGTGCGGCTTAGCTGTCTGCTTGCAGTTGCGGGTGCGGTTGCCCCGGCTGGTAAGGGCGGCGTAGCCATTCCGAATGGCAGGAAACGGGCTCGAGATGTCGAGCCGGAGGCAACATTACCGCTAGCTGAGATAACACCTTCGCTGAATAGCTGTGCGACTTCGATATTGGTCAATCTACGATTATTCGGTCCAATAAATGCCGACGCTCCTTGAGGATCAATCCGTGCGATTGAAGCAAAATCTATAGTTGGAACGGCATGAGCCAGTTGGCCGGCAATCGCAGGGTTTTTTACATCGCCTATTATGTGTGTACCGCTGTTTGAATAAGCGGGGTGAGTGCGCTTCAGGACGTGAGGTTTTGGTTTGTAAGCAGGTGCGTGATCGGCCAAAGGCCGATGAAGCTTGGAATGCTTCGTTTGCGATATGTTCGTTCCGAGAGATGCTATGCCATGCGCATCATGCTTTTTATGTTTTTTGTCGTGTTTTGCAGCTTTTCCCCTCTTGCGGAGATCTTCATCGGTTTGCGCGTCTGCCGGAGATACTTGAGCGGAAGCCACGCCGCCCATCAAACCCATTGATGAACTGGTTAACAGGACGAGAGAAAACCGGAGACAATGTGAATCGACTATCGACATCTTAACCACCTTTCGTGCGTCGATCAGACGCCTTGATTAGACTTTGCGTTTCCGCAGTGATACGCCACAGCACCAACTAGAAGCGGTATGCAGCTGAAATCCAGCCACGCACATCTGAGGTACTGAAATCGCTATCAGCACCTGTAACCGGGTCTTCATTTTCACTGTTTCCTAGTTGAATGCCAAGCAGGCCTGTAATTACAAAGCGGCTTTCCCATGACTGATGCATACCAAAATTCAACGATTGCAGCGTGAAGGAATTTGATGTGAGCGGACTGAACCCGAGCAAGGGATCATTGAGTAACTTGATGCGCCCAATTGTATAGCCACCAGAAACCTGGAATGCACCACCCCAAGGTACTTCAGCGAAATCGTGACGCAAATCAGCCTGGAAGTAAGTACCTTCATCGCCGTTCACTTCAGTAATCGGGTATCCAGCAATGTTGAAAGGACCGCCCAATCCAAATTTTTGCGAAGTATCCAGATTATTCGAAGCAATCTGTGAATTTACAGCAAGAAATGCGGTCCATCCGCCTCCAAGTCGTTGACTTCTTGATGCGCCAAGGTTGAACTTAGAAAATCTCCCTTGAGTGTTAACGGTCAGAGCATCGATCACTTGGTTGGGGAGAAACCCACTAAGATCAACATCGCCAACTGTCCCGCTGGCATGAAATGTTGTCACTCCGCCGCCTAGTGCATTATCGATATGGCTTCCGCTAACCGCGAAGCTGACATCATTGAGCTTGCGCTTGGAAAAAACGGCGCCGAGCGCTTTGTCCTCGAAATCGCTATAGGCATAGTCGATTTCTGCTCGTAAATTGGTTTGCCGAGAACGCACTATTGGATAGGATAATATTCCTCTTAAACTAAACGCGCTTCCCGTCGGCCGGGTTGCGTCAAATCGATCAATCAATTCATAGTCTAGATAGCTCACGGATGCTTCGGCATGAAGGCCGCTCGGTCCTAATGACAAACCGAGCCCAGCATAGATGAAATGTGTTTCTCCACCGGTGTTGGCATATTGGAAATCCAAATTGTCTCCAATTCCCAGAAAGCTGTTTACGCCAATCCCGATCGAGCCGCGATATGTTCCGGTTGCGTAACTGCCAAAATTGTCGAATGCGACATGGCCGCTGATGCGCTTTGAAGGCTCGGCTTGAACGCTTAATATGCCTGCTCCCTCTTCATCGCCTGGCAATAACTCGGCGCTCGCGGTCACTCCGTGAAGATCACTGATCAGCAGCAAGGCCCTCTCCAAATCAGCTTCTGTTAGGACTTCATCGGGTTTTAGATACCGTTCAAGATAGCCCATAATAACGCCCGATTTGACCAAACTTTCATTGTCCAGTTTTATGCCATTTTGTTGCAGGTATCCTGAAACGACATGCAGAACAATAACACCGTCAGAGATGAGATGGGGTGGCAAATAAACGGTGGATGCAAAATATCCGGCGGCATGAAAGGCTTTCGTAAGCTCGAATGCGACCGCGTTCAGCTCTTCGATAGTCAACTCGCGGCCACGATAGGGCGCTAATATTTTTTGGATTTCATCATCAGATAGATCCGCATTGCCAATCACTCGAAATTCGCGAACCAAGACGCGTTCGGCATTCGGGTCACTTGTCGATGGCGCTGCAAGTGGATCGAACTCCCTGAGAATCTCTTGACTCCGAGGAAATTTATTGTCCAACCGCTCTTGATTTTGTCGAAGAAGCGTACCTGAATCCACTTGAGCGAAGGCCAAGTAGGGGCATCCTGCGAAAACCAAGGTTCCAAATACAAACGGATACTTTTTCATTAGCGCTCCCAATCTACCCCGCGCGAAACTCAGATAATTTACACATGTTTTTACATGGCGAATTACCCATATATTGAGACTACATCGAAAATACTCCTATTCAAACGTAAAACTTTGATTAACTTCGTCAATCTAACCAATGGATATGATGCAGAAGAGAACAATCCTGAAACACCAGCAAACTTGATCTCCAGTCCAACGCAACTTTTCTTGAATTGCTGTCTAACGATCGCGTCCATCCAGATTCATCCCATAGCCTGTCCGTCCATAAGGATTCGATCGACAACGCTTGTGCAGCCTATCTGCAGTTTCGATTTCGCATGCTATTGATCGCGCGGACATAGCCTTTGCTCGTTTTTACAGAAATGCACTGTTTTGAATCGCGTCGCCAATAGGTGGTAAATCGCCCCTGTCCATCCGTCTTATAGGAATCGATTTTGGAAAAGCCCCGACGTCCAGTGAGCGTTGCTTCCGCAGAACTGCGGCTGCGCCCTACAAGATCATTCACGTTCACATAGCCGCGATAGCCGCCGCCATTCCCATATCCTGGCCGATAGGAGATGTTATGACGGCGTTGTTCGACGCCGGCCGAGAAACCTTCTGAATAGGCGTCAGACCTGTCATAATTATGATAGGCCGAGTTGTGCAGGCCATCGCGATACCCTCGTTCGTAGTCGGCTTCATACTGATTGCTTGTTCCATGGCTACCTTTGCTATGGTGATGAGACTTGTGTGACAGGGCTAGGGCTCCAATTAATGCTGCCGCGCCAATTGCCAATGCTGTTCCAGTCTTGCTTCCACTATTCTTGTGGCCGCAATCACTGCTCTGAACTTTGTCAATTGAAGAATAGCGACCGTCTCGCGTAACCACAGAAATGCAGTGTTCGCTCTGCCGGCCCCACCAATAAGACCAGGCGCGGTCATCGCCTTTTGAAGTGCTAATGTGCGTATAGCCTCGTGACAGCAGTTGTCCTTCGCCCGAGCTTCCCCTGGATCCAACGAGATCCCTTACATCTTTTGGTGCTTTTGCATGCACGGCAATTGGTGAGAATACCAGACAGGCGACTACTGCCGCGCTAACAGCAGGTGTTTCAATCAACTTTTTCATTTCAGAACCCCTCGATATTAGTGTGATTTCCCTCCTCACGCCAATTCGACGCAATAATAATAACACAAATATTAGAGATGAGATGTATTTTTTTTTACTAGCGTGACTAAGTCAATTTTTCTTCAGACTATCATTCTCACTTGATCGCTTCTTGTTGCATCCTGAAAGCTCTTGAAGCCGCTAAATCATCGACGTCCGGTTTTGCGCCCGGAGGAGTCGGAAACAGACAGTCAGCAGTCGGCCCAGTTACCGTCTGTCTGAAATGCGCCCCAATTTCGGACCTTTCGATGGTTTCTGCTCCGTCCCGAAAGCGGACGTTTAGTTTCATCTTTGTTCAATGCTCCAGATTGATTGATTTAATCTTTCGGGTTCGTATTTGGCTGACCAAATTTGGGCCTTTTGATCAGGATCAAATATATAATCGGCAAAGAGATTATGTTGTGTTTTACCGCAGCAACATTGCCTGCCGGTTGATCGAACAGCTGGCGATTTTCTGCTCGGAGAAATGGGAGCAGAAGCAAGATGGATTTCAACCACTCTGATCAGCAGCTATTGTGGCGTGACCGCGTAAGGGAATTTGTCACCGACTACGCCCTTCCAAAAGAATCCGAATATCGCGATCATATCGATCATGACAATCCCAATCGTTGGGAAGTTCCGGGCTTTCTGGAAGAATTGAAAGCCAGAGCTTATTCCGATGGCCTCTGGAATCTTTTCCTACCACCGTCCGAACATGATGAGGACAATTATCACGGCGCTGGGTTGAGCAATCTGGATTATGCATTGTGCGCCGAGGAAATGGGACGCGTGATGTTCGCATCAGAGGCATTTAACTGTTCCGCACCGGATACTGGCAATATGGAAGTATTGCATCGATACGGAACACCGGAACAGAAAGAAAAGTGGCTCCGCCCGCTTCTCGATGGTCAAATTCGCTCCGCCTTTCTTATGACCGAACCCGATGTCGCCTCTTCCGATGCCACCAATATCCAAACCTCTATTGTGAGGGACGGTGACAGCTATATTATCAACGGCAGGAAATGGTGGTCGTCCGGCGCCGGAGACCCTCGCTGCAAGCTGGCAATTGTAATGGGAAAGACTGATCCCGAAGCGTCCAGCCATCTCCAACAATCACAAATTCTGGTTCCGATGGATGCACCCGGACTGGAAATCATAAGGATGCTGCCGGTTCTCGGATATGATGACGCGCCGCATGGTCATGCAGAAATTGTGATGCGCAATGTGCGTGTGCCGGTCTCCCATATGATACTGGGCGAAGGTCGTGGCTTTGAGATGGCGCAAGGTCGCCTCGGACCAGGTCGTATCCATCACTGCATGCGATCCATCGGCGCCGCCGAACGGGCAATCGAAGCCATGGCTGATCGGCTATTGTCCCGCATCGCCTTTGGCAAACGTCTCGCTGATCAGTCGATCTGGGAACAACATATTGGCGAAGCGCGATTGGATATCGAAATGTCGCGTCTGCTTTGTCTGAAAGCTGCCGACATGATGGATAAAGTCGGCAACAAGGCAGCAAAGCGTGAAATCGCCATGATCAAGGTCGCGGCGCCCCGAACCGCTTTAAAAGTCATCGATCTGGCTATCCAGGCCCACGGTGCCGGGGGTCTATCGGATGACTTTGGCTTGGCTCATGTTTATGCTGGAATGCGCTCCCTACGTATCGCTGACGGGCCTGACGAAGTACATTTGAGGACAATTGCACGTCTGGAATTTCGTGAGCATCAGGAACGTATGCGGGAATGGCGGCAACATGCTTGATCGCGGTCATATCGAATTTATCCGATCGCAGATCTTGCCATGGCAGCGCATTGGAAGCGGGCTGGCACGCCCCGACGCGGAATATAAGTTGTTGAGCCGCGATCCCAAGGATGGTGCCTGTTCGGCACTGATGCGCTATCCAGCTGGCTGGTCGCGCCAAGGGCCCGAACATATTGCCGCGGACGAAGAATTTTATGTTCTTGAAGGCACACTGGAAATGGATGGACATATTTATCCGGCGGACAGTTACGCCTATCTGCCAGCTGGTTGGACCCGTCATGAAATGCGGTCGCCGCAGGGATGTGTATTGCTCGCATTCTATAATCGGGAACCGACATTGATCGCGGAACCGGGAGAAGGACAGGCCGAAAAAGCGGACAAGGCAATCCGGCATCTGGATGTTGCCGAGATGGATTGGGACATGACTTTGAATGATCCGAATCTGAAACATCTGGGTATTTCTCGAAAAGATTTGCGCACAGATCCCGAAACAGGAGAACGCACGTTTCTATCCCTGATCCTGCCGCAAGCTTCACCGCAAGGAGGATGGGGCCCTCAGGAGATTCATCCGGTTGTCGAAGAGGCCTATATCATCTCCGGAGCATTGACCGGACCGCAAGGGACCATGCATCCTGGTGCCTATTTTTGGCGGCCGCCCGACATCCCACATGGACCATTTGGGTCACGATGGGGCAGTGTTTCCCTGATCCGGTTTGTGGGCGGCAAACATGTGAATATCTGGACTGAAGAACAAGCGGAGTTTAACTATGATGCGCCTTATCGTCCGATATTGCCAGATCATTTGCTAGAGCTAAGCAAAACCGCATGGTCCTCTCCTCCAGCCTATTGATCTTGGCCGCGCAATCGTCGCATATCTCTCGCGAATCCTATCCAATGCTCATTTCTTCCATGACATAGAATAGACAATCCTGACGAATAATTTCAGTATCCAGCGTGGCCATGGAGGGTATAAGTTTGTTGCGAGCAACCAGTTTATTTTGACGAATAGCAAATATCTGGGCGGCAATATCATGCCCTTTGTCTGTTAATGCTGTGACCGGCAGTGCAGTTCCAGGTTTTAAGTTTGCCAGACAGTCTTCCGGCTCGAAACAACCAAAGTTAAACTGATCAAGATCCCTGCGAAACCGGACATCATATTCACTGTTTTCAAACCCAAAACGGATTTCCGGCTTCACTTTCACGACTGCGGCAGTTTTTAGCAGTTTGATATCACCCTTTGCCGGTTCATGGTCAGGCAATCGACCAAGGTGGAGGCAGGTATCGAGATATTCAATCGCATGGTTCAAGGCAGCCGTTTCTCCTGCCTTCCCGCATTCCAAAGTTACAGCCGCGCAATGCTTTGCCATGGCCAGAGACTGGGTCCCGACAGGCTGCTTGTAAAATACAACAGTACGAGAAAACATGGTGGCGAGATTCAAAAACTGAGGCGCCAGTTCGTTGAGGCAAGCATAGTGAGGATTGGTGCCGGTATTATTGTGAAGATCGATGCTGGCAAAAAGTGGTTTCGCGGTCACCGCTTTGACAACCTCCTGCATCAACTCGACTTCCGGTGATTCTGGTTGAATGGTGCCCGGCCATGCGCGGTTATAATCGGTCTGGCCATCCAGTACGCGCTGACTTTCTTTTGCGGCAGAGACATTGGCAATGAAGAGCCACATAGAACGCGGCAGCACCAGGTCATGATTTTTATTCAAAACCGCTTGAAAAGCATCAAATCCGGTTGGCTCATTGCCATGCTGCAACACTGTCACAAATAACGGTGGTGATTGGCGTCCTTCGAAAAAGAAAAGCGACGGCCCGCCCAAAATTGATTCTAGTTCGGTAGACGCACAGGAATATAGCGCGTTGGGAATCTCGTCGAACCGTTGCAAAGCTAGTTTCAGATTGTCCACCTGTGTACCGGAGTGTCAGACTGTTGTCGTTCCAGATATGCGGCAACCAATTGCTTCATATCGGCATCATGTTTTCGAACATATCCCCTCTGCCATTGCGCGCCATTTTGTTTGACCGCGGTTCGTTCCACTATGATCCCGAGATATTTATCAATATCTGGATCGGATATTCCCATTTGTCGCAATCCAGATTCTGCCATCGGCAAAAACTCGTCACAAATTAACTTGTCTAGTGGGATATCGTCGACATGATCCCAGCGGATTTTGGCGTTCAAACCATATTGGGCAGCTTTGTAAAAATTATCGCGCGCGGTGAAGAATTGGGTGCGTTTATGCGGCTGTGTTTCATGGGTTGCAAGATTGGTGACCAGCCCGAAATAAAATGCCGCATTGGCCATTGCATCGGCGATGGTTGGACCCGCCGACACTGCCCGCTGCTCCATGCGGAAATGCGGCGTGCCGTTATCATCCCAACCAATTAGCGGCCGGTTCCAGCGCCAGATCGTGCCATTTTGCAATCGCAAATGATCAAGCTTCTCGTCTGCACGACCGCAAATCTGCGGAAGCAGAACCGGATAGCGCTGGCGATTGGCCAGAAACACCTCGCTGAGCGATTCTTCGATGAAGCGCACACCGAACGTCGCTCGCTCGGCATAATCCCAGTCGCCTACGGACACGGCCTGTTCAAACAGAGGTATCCGAGTTTCATCCCAGAGATCCTTGCCGAACAGATACGGAGAATTGGCCCCAACGGCAACAAGCGGCGCCGAGGCCAGTTTGGAAGCGTTATAGTAGTTTACGCCCTGATCCGGCGGTATCTTGAGGTGAATCTGGAATGATGTGGTCGCTGCTTCCAGCATGACATCGTGGTGGATGGTATCGAGTTGGTCCCGGCCTTCAATATTCAGACCAATGGGTTTGCCATGTCGCATTTTGAAGACCTGTTCATTGACAGCTTTGTACCGTTTTCCCTTCGACATATTTTCAATACAGAGGTCGCTGTCACGCAGTGTCGGCAATATTCCGATATTGACCAAGTTCAGCCCCATAGACTGGGCCACGTCCGATGCCTGCTTCCATTGATCGGCAAGATTATCATGCAGATGGGAAATGGCGCTGCCATTCAATACCGCCGGGTCTCCGTTTAGTTCGATATTGAACAGCGACAGTTCGCGGACGACCAGATCGCTGTTTATCGCTTCGATAAGCTCTTCGTTTTTGGCCGCCGGGCGCATATTTTGATCAATGATCCAGGCTTCCAGTTCAAATCCACCCATGGGTGGACCGGCAGATAAAGTCCCTTCACTTTCCCACTTCTCAACAAGATCGGTTTCTCGGTGGAGCCGTTCGACAAATGCCTCATAGTCGGCATCACAAAAATTGGTGGTTTCGAGTTCTTGCCCCATTCCAGCCCTTTTGGATAAAGCTATTTCCTTTAGCTACTCACAGTGATCTCTCTGCGCGATGGCTTATTGTACCAGCAACCCTTCGCTTCCCTCAATATCGAATCCCAGTATATCGGCCTTGCCAACCAATATTTTCATATATTGCGCAACCGCACGCCGCCAGCTGGATTCTTCGAGATAGTCCGCGATCTTAGTTTGCATAGCTTCGAACGGAAGTGTCTCTCCCGAGATTTTCCTTCCAGCTTTGACGACGTGAACACCAAAGCGGGTCTTTACGGGAACCGGACATATCTGGTTTGGTTCAAGGTTGAATAGGAATGTTTCAAACTCTTCTACCGTCTGGCCCGGACCAATCTGCCCCAGATTGCCAGCCTGTTTTGCCGATGGACAGGCTGAGAGGGTTTCTGCCAATGCCGCAAAACGCTCAGGGTGATCCTTTAGCTCTGTAATGGTATCGATGGCGCTCAATTCCGCCTTGGCATAGCGCTTTTGATCATCCTTTGGTGCCGCAAACAGAATATGTGAGGCTTCGACTAGGTCGGGGCTACTGAACTGATCGATATGCTGGTCATAGTAACGCCGGCAGGTTTCTTCATCGGCATCGGGCGTTGTCACTTCCTGTTCCAGCAATGCTTCGATCCGCGCATCGTCTGGAGCCAATGTGCGGCCCTGCGCATCATCAATGAGCGGCGCTTCGATCGACAGCCGGTCAGCCTCTTCCAGCAGTAAGGTTTTGATCGCCAGAGCGCGCGCTGCCTCTGACCAGGCCTCGTCGGGATTGTCCGATGGATGGTTTTGCGCTTCCGCTGCGATTGCCTCGGGCGCAATTTCCGTTCCATTAACGGAGAATATGGGGGCTTGTGCTGATTCCATTACAGAGCTGCCTTTTTGCTACGGACAATTTGATAACCGGAACGCCAGATGTAACGAACTGGGGCGGATAGCATGTGTACCAGCCGGGTGAAGGGGAAGATAAGGAATATGGTCAGCCCCAGGAACAAATGGGCTTTGAATATCGGATGGGCATCCAGAACATAGGACGACGCGTCACCCTGAAAGGTGAATATTCCTTGTGCCCAGCTCATGAACTTGACCATTTCATGGCCATCCAGATGATCGAGCGAAACGAAGATCGTCCCAATGCCGAGCACCAGTTGCAGCCAGAGCAGGAACAGGATCATGATATCGGAAAAGCTGGATGACCGCCTGATACGAGCGTCGAACAGTCGGCGGTGGAGCAGCAGGCTCGCACCGAAAAAAGCCAACACACCGGCAACGCCGCCGACCACAATCGCCATTACCTGCTTGGCGCCGTGGCTGATACCCAGCGCATCAAACAGTGCAATGGGCGTGAGCAGGCCGCCCAGATGACCGAAGAAAATCACCAACACGCCAAGATGAAAGGATAGTGATCCAATCATCAATTGCTTGCGTCGCAAGAGCTGGCTCGATCCGGACCGCCAACTATAGGGCTCGCGATCATAACGGATGATCGATCCAATCGCCAATACCGCCAGCGCGATATAGGGATAGATGCCGAAAATGAGATGGTTCAAAAATTCAGCCATTGTTCGCGCCTCCATTTGGTTTTGCACCGCCCGATATTTCAGCCTGCAAATTGTCGAGCATATTGGCGACCTTGGGACAGCCCTCTTCAGGAGAGCCCGGACCAAATGTTACCTGTTCAGCTTCCCATGCTTCGTCGAGCGCATCCAGATCCTCCGGGTCATCATCCGGCTCCTTGCGCAAAGCCTCCATGACTTCGGTATCCGCCGGTCCCGCTAACTGGCCAAGCGCTCCGAAGACCGCAGCATAGCTGCTGTCACGCTTGGCCAGCCTCTCCCCTATCGCGGCGATCACATGAGCAGGCTCGCCCAGCAATTGCAGCGCCTCCCCGCAAGGCAGGGTCGAGAGAAATTCGAGGAACAGTGGCAGAAAATCAGGCAGTTCGGTGGAATCGATGACCAGCCCGTTTTCTTCGTACATCGCTTTGAGATCGACCATTGCTTGCCCACGGTCCCGACTCTCGCCGTGGACATGTTCGAACAAGTGCAAAGACAGCGAACGCGTGCGATCAAACAGCAACACATAACGTTCCTGCAGGTCGAGCAAATCCCGTTCCTGATATTCGGTAATCAATGGTTTCAAGCGCTTAATAAAGGCCGCAGGAACGAGGGATTCCTCCTTCAACGGCGGCAGGAAATCAGCCACAGCCTCCTGAATTTCAACCGTAGGATATGTCAGTAGTGCGGCAAGGATTTTGAAAGTCTTGGTCATCTTGTGTCTCCTCCGGCAAAAACATCCGAGGGCGTCTGGATTTTCTTGCGCTTGGGCGTGCCGAACAGGTTTGTTTCCGTGGAACCGCCGGAACAGCCATTGCCGAAGGAGAAGCCGCAAGCGCCGCGTTCGTCAAAGGCATCTTCTACCGTCTCGCGGTGGCTGGTTGGAATGACGAAACGATCCTCGTAATTGGCTATGGCCATGACGTGATACATTTCGTCGATTTGTGCCGGTGTCATGCCAACCCGCTCGGCAACATCACTTGCGATCACGCCGTCAATCGTCTTGGCGCGCATATAGCTGCGCATCGCCAGCATCCGCTCCAGGCAAAGCGCTACCGGTTCTTCCTCGCCCGCCGTCAGCAGATTAGCGAGATAGCGCAGCGGGATACGCAGGGATCGGACATCAGGCATATCGTCATTGACCGCGATCTTGCCCGCTTCGGCCGCCGATTTGATCGGCGACAGCGGCGGCACATACCAGACCATTGGCAAGGTGCGATATTCGGGGTGCAACGGAAAGGCGACTTTCCATTCCATCGCCATTTTATAGACCGGCGACTTGCGCGCAGATTCAAGCCATGCTTCCGGGACACCGTCCTTGCGCGCCTGTTCAATCACTTGGGGATCATTGGGGTCGAGGAAAATATCAAGCTGCGCCTGATAGAGATCCTGCTCGTCTTCGGCCGATGCCGCTTCTTCAATGCGATCTGCATCATAGAGCATCACACCGAGATATCGGACGCGTCCCACACAGGTTTCCGAACAGACCGTTGGCTGCCCCACTTCGATGCGGGGGTAACAGAAAGTGCATTTTTCGGATTTACCGCTGTTCCAGTTATAATAGATTTTCTTGTACGGACAGCCGGACACACACATGCGCCAGCCGCGGCATTTCTCCTGATCGATAAGGACAATGCCATCTTCCTCGCGTTTGTAGATGGAACCGGATGGGCAAGCCGCCACGCAGGTCGGATTGAGGCAATGCTCGCAAAGACGCGGTAGATACATCATGAAGGTATTTTCAAATTCGCCGTAAATCTCTTTCTCGACGCCTTCGAAATTATAATCCTCAGAGCGTTTGGAAAATTCCCCACCAAGAATTTCTTCCCAATTTGGTCCCCAATTGATTTTCTCCATCCGCTCACCTGACACTAGCGAACGTGGGCGGGCCGTCGGCATGGCTTTCATTTCCGGTGCATTTTGGAGATGCTCGTAATCGAAGGTAAATGGCTCATAATAATCGTCAATTTCCGGCATGTCCGGATTGGCAAAAATCTTCGCCAGCAGCCGCCATTTACCACCCATTTTGGGGCGTATCCGACCGTTGCGCTGTCGCTCCCAGCCGCCATTCCACTGTTTCTGGTTTTCCCAATCCTTGGGATAGCCGATACCGGGCTTGGTCTCGACATTATTGAACCAGACATATTCCATGCCTTCCCGGCTGGTCCAAACATTCTTGCAGGTGACCGAGCAAGTGTGACAGCCGATACATTTATCAAGGTTCAGGACCTTGCCTATTTGTGCACGTACCTTCATTCCGCCGCCTCCATTGTATCAGGGGTTAGCCGGTCTTTTTCTCCATCCAGCCAGTCAACATCGGTCATCTTTCGGACAATCACGAACTCATCTCGGTTTGAACCGACCGTGCCGTAATAGTTGAAGCCATAGCTTTGCTGGGCATAACCACCGATCATGTGCGTCGGCTTGAGAACCGCCCGCGTCACGCTGTTATGGATGCCGCCGCGCTGGCCGGTAATCTCGGACCCCGGCACATTCACGATTTTTTCCTGCGCGTGATACATGAAGAGAGTTCCCTCTTTCATCCGCTGCGACACAACGACACGGGCACAAAGAGCACCATTACTGTTAAAAGCCTCAACCCAGTCATTGTCGACTAACCCGGCTTTTTCAGCGTCCACTTCTGACATCCAGACAATAGGCCCGCCACGCGATAGCGTCAGCATCAGCAGATTGTCGGTATAGGTCGAGTGGATGCCCCATTTCTGGTGCGGCGTGATAAAGTTGAGCACGACATGCTTTTGGCCCTCCGCCCGGTCGAGCATCGGCTGTACCGCCTTGGTATCAATCGGTGGACGATAGACGCAAAAGCCTTCGCCAAAAGCGCGCATCCACAGGTGATCCTGATAAAGCTGCTGCCGTCCGGTCAGCGTGCGCCACGGGATCAGTTCGTGGACATTGGTATAGCCGGCATTATAGCAAACCTTCTCGCTCTCTATGCCAGACCAAGTCGGCGAAGAGATGATCTTGCGCGGCTGCGCCACCACATCACGGTAGCGGATTTTCTCATCCTCTTTCGGGAGCGCCAGATGCTGGTGATCGCGCCCGGTAAATTCTTCCAGTGCTTCCCATGCCTTGACTGCAACCTCGCCATTGGTTTCCGGTGCAAGCATCAATATGACCTCGGTCGCGTCAATATCGGACTCGATCTTGGCCATGCCCTTGGTTGGACCTTCTTCCGTCACAACACCATTGAGGTCTCTCAGATGTTGAACCTCATGCGCTGTTTGCCAGGCAATGCCCTTGCCGCCATTGCCAACCTTGTCCATCAGCGGTCCAAGCGCAGTGAAACGCTTGTAGAGATTGGGATAGTCCCGTTTGATCACTGTGACTTGCGGCATCGTCTTGCCAGGAATGGGGTCAACCTCGCCTTTGATCCAATCCTTCACATCCATCGGCTGGGCAATCTCTCCCGGCGTGTCGTGGAGGATTGGTGTCATCACCACATCCTCTTCCTCTCCCAATACTTCGGGTGCAATTTCGGAGAATTTCTTGGCAATCGCTTTGTAAATTTCCCAGTCGGACTTGGACTCCCAGACCGGATCCACCGCCGCTGACAGCGGGTGAATGAACGGGTGCATGTCCGAGGTGTTGAGGTCATTTTTCTCATACCAGGTCGCAGTTGGCAGCACGATGTCGGAATAGACGCAGGTTGTGGACATGCGGAAATCCAATGTCACGACCAGATCGAGTTTGCCCTTGGGCGCATCGTTATGCCATTTGACATCCTCGGGTTTCTCATGCCCCATTTCGCCAAGGTCTTTGCCCTGCACGCCATGTTCAGTACCAAGCAGATGCTTGAGCATATATTCATGGCCCTTGCCGGAAGAACCAAGCAGGTTGGAGCGCCAGACAAACAGATTGCGCGGCCAGTTGGCTGGATCGTCGGGATCCTGGCAGCTCATTTCCAGTTCGCCCGATATCAGGGCATCGACGACATAATCCTTGGGCTCTTTACCCGCGGCCCGCGCTGCTTTGGCGACTTCCAGAGGATTGGTTTTGAGCTGCGGTGCCGACGGCAGCCAACCCATCCGTTCGGCGCGGACATTAAAGTCGATTAGCGAACCGCTCATCTCGTCTTCCGGCGCCGTGGGCGAGAGAATTTCGTCAACGCCCAATGTCTCGTAACGCCACTGGTCGCTATGCGCGTAAAAGAAGCTGGTTGAATTCTGGTGCCGTGGCGGCCGTGCCCAATCGAGCGCGAAGGCAAGCGGTTGCCAGCCGGTTTGCGGTCGCAATTTTTCCTGCCCCACATAATGCGACCAACCGCCACCGGATTGCCCGATACAGCCGCACATGACCAGGAGATTGATAATCCCCCGATAGTTCATGTCCATATGATACCAGTGGTTGAGACCAGCGCCGAGAATGACCATCGACTTGCCGCGGGTCTTTTCCGCATTGGTTGCAAATTCACGGGCGACGGTGATGATATTGTCTGCCGGGACACCGGTAATTTCTTCGGCCCAGGCAGGAGTATAAGGCTCGTTCTCGGAGAAATCTTTCGCGATATTCTCTCCGCCCAGTCCGCGATCCAGCCCGTAATTGGCCATGAACAGATCATAGACAGAGGCTACCAATGTATCGCCTTCAACTAATTCGACACGCTTTACCGGAATGCGCCGGATCAGCTTGTCGGGATGATCGGTCCCCTTAAAATAATCATGATCACGGTTGCCGAAATAGGGGAAGGCTACATCAACAACCGTGTCATGATCACCCTCGAGAATATTGGTGAGCTTCAGCTTGGTCTCCTTGCCGCCGCTTTCCTTCTCCTCAAGATTCCATTTGCCTTTTTCGCTCCAGCGCGAACCGACAGTGCCGTTGGGCACAACAATTTTTCCGCTCAGTTCGTCATGGGCAACGGTTTTCCACTCGGCATTTTCTGTCTCGCCCAGCGCATCCTTGAACTCCGACGCACGCAGCAAACGCTCGGGAATGAAATGACCATCCTTTTCAACCAACCGGACCAGCATCGGCATGTCGGAATATCTGCGGGCATATTCCTCAAAATATTCGGCCTGTCGGTCGAGATGATATTCGCGCAATATGACATGCCCCATAGCCATTGCCAGAGCGGCATCAGTGCCCTGTTTCGGGTGCAGCCATATATCGGAAAATTTTGCCGCTTCCGAATAGTCGGGTGAAACGACAACCGATTTTGTGCCCTTGTAACGTGCTTCCGTATAGAAATGCGCGTCTGGCGTGCGCGTCTGTGGAACGTTCGAGCCCCAGAGCATCAGGAAGCCGCTATTATACCAGTCAGCGCTTTCCGGCACATCAGTCTGTTCACCCCAGGTCATGGGAGAGGCGGGAGGCAGATCACAATACCAATCGTAAAAGGACATGCATGTGCCGCCGAGCAGCGACATGTAGCGCGAACCGGCCGCATAGGAGACCATCGACATAGCCGGGATCGGTGAGAAGCCAATCACCCGATCCGGGCCATATTTCTTGGCGGTATAAGCATTGGCCGCCGCGATGATTTCCGTTACCTCATCCCATTTGGCTCGGATGAAGCCGCCATGGCCGCGAATTTTGGTATAACTGTTGCGTTTCGCCTTATCCTGCACAATGGAAGCCCAGGCCGCCACCGGTTCCATTGTTTTGCGTGCTTCGCGCCACAGTCGCATCAGGCGCGAGCGGATCAGCGGATATTTCACCCGGTTAGCAGAGTAGATATACCAGCTATAGCTTGCACCCCGCGAACAGCCACGCGGTTCATGGTTTGGAAGGTCAGGACGGGTACGCGGATAATCCGTCTGCTGCGTCTCCCAGGTTACGATCCCGCCTTTCACATAGACTTTCCACGAACAGCTACCGGTGCAGTTGACGCCATGAGTGGAGCGGACAATTTTGTCATGCTGCCACCGCTTGCGATAGCCATCTTCCCAGCGTCGGTCCTCACTGGTGGTGACACCATGACCATTGGCATAGGTCGCTTTGGTTTTGCTGAAAAAATTCAATCGGTCGAGAAGATGGCTCATTGTTCGAATCCTCGTTCAGGCCGTGGCCGGGATAGGTGCGGCGGCTTCTCTGCCCCGCTCGATGTCGTGAAGCAGGCTTCCCCGCCGGGTGTAATAATTCCACGTGACGAAGGCGCAGGCCGCGTAGAAGATCAGGAAACCCCAGAGCGCCGCATTGGGCGTGCCAGTCATCGCAATCGAGCTGCCATAGGCTTTGGGGATGAAAAACGCTCCGTAGGCCGCGATCGCCGAAGTGAAACCGATGATAGCTGCCGATTCCTTCTCTGCGTTGCGAAGCTGCTCATTGGCAGGCAGCTCAGGCATCAAGCGACCCACTTCCTTGCGCATGATGATCGGTATCATCTGGAAGGTGGATGCATTGCCTACGCCGGTTGCAAAGAACAGCAGCATGAACATCGCAAAGAAGCCCCAGAATGCGCCTTCCTGTTCCTTGATGCCCAGGAAGTAGAGCACGCCAGCAACCGCCACGATCATCAGCAGGAAAGTCCAGAACGTAACTCGTCCTCCGCCCCATTTGTCGGATATCCAGCCGGTTGCTGCACGGGAAGCGGCACCAACCAATGGCCCGAGGAATACATATTGCAATGAATCCACATCGGGGAATGCAATTTTCGACAAGAGTGGGAAGCCAGCTGAATAGCCGATAAATGAACCAAATGTCCCTGTGTAGAGGAAGCACATGATCCAGTTATGCTTGCGCTGGAAGATCACAGCCTGATCGGAGAAAGTGGCTTTTGCAGAGGCGATGTCGTTCATGCCGAACCACGCAAGTACCGAGCTGATCAGGATGAATGGGATCCAGATGAAACCGGCATTTTGCATCCATAGCTGGCTGCCATCTTCCAGTAGCTGAGGTTCGCCCCCCATGGCACCAAAGACGCCAGCAGTAATGACAATCGGCACCGCAAATTGCATGACGGATACACCCGCATTGCCCAGACCCGCATTGAGCGCCAGCGCATTCCCCTTCTGCCGTTTCGGGAAGAAGAAGCTGATATTGGCCATGGAGGAAGCGAAATTGCCACCACCAAGACCGCAGAGCAGCGCCAGTGTCAGGAAGATGAAATAGGGTGTTTCCGGATTTTGTACCGCATAGCCGATGCCAAATGCCGGCACCATCAATGACAATGTGGTGAACGTGGTCCAAAGCCTGCCGCCGAATATTGGCACCATGAAACTGTAGAATATTCGAAGCGTTGCGCCGGAAAGACCCGGTAAGGCCGCCAACCAGAAGAGCTGGTCGGTCGTATAGTTGAAACCAATGGACGGCAGCTTGGCGACCACCACCGACCAGACCAGCCAGACCGAGAAAGCGAGCAACAGGCAGGGGATGGAAATCCACAGGTTGCGCTGGGCTATTTTCGCGCCCCTGTCCGCCCAGAACTCTTCGTCCTCCGGCTCCCATTCCTCCAGCACTTTGCCGGTGGCGTGGGTCTTTTTGTGCACGGATGCGCTCTGGACATTTTCCATTTCGGGGAATTCGGGCAGTTCCGATATATGTTCACCAATGGCTCTGTGTTCCATCTGACGCACTGAGAAGTGCATCCACGCAAGCGCAACACCCACCAGCAAGAAGAGCAGCATGTAGCAACTCGTCCAGATACCGGTGAGATCATTCATGGCGCCAAAGGCGATAGGCAAAATGAAGCCGCCGAGCCCGCCGATCATGCCAACAAGACCGCCGACGCTACCGACATTTTCGGGATAATAGACCGGAATATGCTTGTAGACTGCCGCCTTGCCCAGCGACATGAAGAAGCCGAGAACAAAAATAGTTACGACAAAGGGAACCAGCCCCATGGACGTCGAGAATTTAATCTCCCCCTGGATGCCGTGAATGATATAGTCCGTCTCCGGATAGCTCAGCATGAAAAGGCAAATTAACGACACACCGAAGGTCGCGTACATCACCTTTCGCGCGCCATAGCGATCCGACAAATAGCCCCCATAGGCGCGAAACAGGCTGGCCGGTATGGAGTAAGCAGCCGCAAGCAGACCGGCCGTCTTGATGTCCAGCCCGTAAACGCTGATCAAGTAATTGGGTAGCCAGAGTGCCAGGGCAACAAAGGCACCGAAGACAAAGAAATAATAGAGGGCAAAACGCCAGACCTGCTGGTTCCTCAGCGGCTCAAGCTGCATTAACGCCGAACGCGGTTTTTCGCCGCTCCGTTTGCGGGACTCTATTTCCGGATCATCTTCGGTTGTGAACCAGAAAAAAATCGCCGTTGCCGCCAGCACCACTGCCCAGACCTGCGCCACTGCCGTCCAGCCATAAGCGACCAGCACCAGAGGTGCCAAAAGCTTGGTAACGGCCGCACCAACATTACCAGCACCGAAAATGCCAAGTGCGGTTCCCTGCTTTTTCTGTGAATACCATTTGGATACATAGGCGATACCGACTGCAAAACTGCCACCAGCGAGGCCAACGCCCAATGCGGCGATGAGCATCACGATATAGCTATCCGCCCATGAGAGCAGAAACGTCGCGAGCGCCGCGGCCAGCATGGTCAATGAAAATACCAACCGTCCGCCATATTGGTCGGTCCAGATGCCCAGAAAAATCCGGGAGAGTGATCCGGTCAGGATCGGTGTACCGACAAGCAAACCGAACTGGGTATCAGACAGACCCAGATCTTCTTTTATCTGGATTCCGATAATCGAGAATATTGTCCAGACCGCAAAACAGATGGTGAAAGCGAAGGTGCTCATCCCCAACGCCTTATGTTGCTGTCCCGATGTTACGCTGGCGATATCTTGCACGGCATGTCTCCATCAATGCGAAAGGACCGCTGGTCCCTGATTGAACATTGCTTTTGATTGCAGCCATTTGTGCGGCTTTGATCTGGATCAAATGCTGCAAATACCGGGTAAATTAGGAAAAATATCATTTCGCGATTTGCCCAAATTCGCGATTGGCTTTGGAATCTTTCAAATGATCTCTTGATATACATCAATTCGATGCGCAAGGTTTTGGACTAGCGAATCAGAGGATGAATTTGATGCGGTCACAGGACATGGATGCGGTTCGCGATCTGCCGATATTTGCCGGCATGGCAGATGAAAATTTCGAAGACCTGGTATCGGTTGCCTTTCTTCAGAATTTTCCCGCTCAGGTTGATTTGATCCGTGAGGGGGACAGCGCGGATTTTCTGTACATATTGGTTGAAGGATCGGCCGAACTGTTCGCGAGCAATGAAGGACGCGAAACCAGCATGGCGATCGTGAAGCCCATATCGGCGTTCATCCTCGCTGCGGTTTTGATTGACGCGGTTTGCCTGATGTCGGCCAGAACGCTGACGGCATCGCGATTACTTATGATACCGGCGGAACATATCCGGCGCCATTTTGCCGAGGATAAGGTCTTTGCCGTGGCCATCGCATCCGAACTGTCAAAAGCCTATCGCCAGATTGTCAAAATGCACAAGGAAACTAAGTTGCGTCCAGCTTTTGAACGACTGGCAAATTATCTGCTGCGTCTCTCGCATGAGAATGACGGCGCTTCCAGTTTTGCCCTGCCGGCGGACAAGAGGACCATTGCCGCCCTGTTAAGTATGACCCCTGAAAACCTGTCCCGGTCATTTGGGGCATTGAACACGCATGGCGTTCGGGTGCAGGGGGCGACTGTACATATTGATGACCAACAGGCGCTGGAAAAATTTGCGTGCCCCAATCCGCTGATCGACAATCCTGAAATCGGCCTGGGCGTGCGCTAACGCCGCGGCGCGAATAGCATTGGCCCATATAATATTGCGAAAAGCAGGAAGCCCGATGCCCAGACCATGCCCGCAATCGACATCGCCAGAGCGTAACCCATATCGCCAAATGGCAAAATGATGCGCAGCAGTGCGCCAATGAATATCAACAGATAAATCACCACCGTTCCGGTCCCGGCGCGCAGTTCCCGCCCGCAATGACCCAAGCTGGCTCTCGTCATCACCGCCATCGTGAGCTGACCGATCGCCCCTGTTGTCAGGGCATGCAAGGCATGAGCCGCAGTTAAAATGTCAGGCCGCAAAATGGCGAGTCCGATCATGCCAAAAGAGGCCGGTATCCAGATATAGGCGATATGCAAAACCAGCACGAGCGGGTCGCGCGCTACCGCCCATCCACACCATCGGACAAGACGAACCAGATGTAGAGCCGCGATAATCAAAAAGCCCCAACCCGTGACAATGAATGTAGGAGCCATGATCCAGCAGGTCATGACCAGAGCGGAAATCAGCAAGGTCATTTTATCGAACAGATTGAAAGATATCGGCAATGGCAACATGCCTTGCTTCTTCATCCAATTGGTTGTGAAGGAGGGAATGATGCGGCCACCGATCAGCATCATCAATATCGTGATCAGCGCCAGTGCCAATCGCTGCCCGGCCTGGTAAGGCAGGTTCAGCGCAGGTTCCGCATGCCAGATAAGATTGCTGACCGCAAAAAGGGTGATGAGCGCACAAATGGGTATGTTTCGCCAGTTCTGGCCAGCGATTACTTCCCGCCAGGCCAAACCCATAACCGCAAACAGGAAAAGGCAATCAACGACAGCAATTACTGCGGCATTGCCGCCAATGAACATCACGACCCGGCCAGCCAGCCAGAGCACGAACAGCAAAGCCAGCGGCGTGTCCATGACCGGCAATCGACCGGTCCAGTTGGGGATTGCAGTCATAATAAATCCCGTGACCACCGCGCCGACATATCCAAAGATCATCTCATGCGCGTGCCAGCCCAGTGCATCACCATCCGCCCCGATCCGATAGCCATGCGTGAAGGCTGCCATCCATAGCGGGATGGCCAGCCCGGCAAACAGGGCGGCGGAAAAGAAAAAGGGTCGAAAGCCATGGCTGAAAAAGGCAGGTCCAGAATATGCTCGCCGCTTGTCACCCGGGTTTTGCTCCAATTCAGCCATCAGAATTTAAGCTGGGTCGTAAACCAGAATTTCTGTGTATCGGTCGCGAATCCATCACTGTCATAGTCGGCATATTTTAATGACATAGAGACATGCTTGCCAAAGTTTCGCGCGATCAGGAAATTCCATTCCGTGCCATAGTCGAGATCACCGCCGGTTGATTTATAATCATGGTACAGCGCGCGGAAGGTCGTTCCTTTCAGCCACGCAGGGCCAGCCGGTTTGACGACCACGTCGCCATAGAGATCACGCAAGCCATTTGCCGGGGTATTGAGAAATTTATCGGCCCAGCCATTAAATTTGTGCAGGGTTGCGAGCGGTGTTTGCAGCGCGGTGGTGCCGTCACCGTCCAGCCTTTCCAGTCCGACCTTCACGGTCACCGGACCAGCAGCAACTCCCGGTTCCAACAACAGATAATCATGCCGAAAATTGGCCGGATTTGGTCCATGATCAGACTGCCGGGCATATTCTGCCGTATAGAGCAATTTTGCTCCGCCTAAATCCTGCTTGCCAGCCAGACGCATGCCATATGTTTGCGATGATGCGCCCGGAGCATCCGGGATCTTCAGCAGATAGGCATAGGTAGTAACATTACCGATGATCGGTGCCTTGTAGCTTGCCCGGATGAGATGAATATCATTGTTTCGAAAAGTTCCGCGCGGTGAGTCCGGACCAAATATTCGCTGCACCCGCCAGCTATATCCATAGGTCGCCGAAAAGCCCTTGGCAGGCGCTACGGTCACCAATGCCGCATCCATTGTCTGGTCATTCTGCCGCCAGCCAACCGAACCAACCCATCGCTGGTTGTCGAGATTAATAGCTTGTCGGCCCGCCTTGGCATCGACAATCCCAGCATGCCGCCAGCGGATATAGGCCTGGTTTAAGACAACATCCTCGGGATCAGCCACCACGGGAAATTGTGTCTTCCCGTTCAGCGTATCGTTAAACTTCTCCGCGCCAACGTTGGAAATCGCCTCCATTTCCAGCTTGGCGCTGAGGCCTTGCCATTCGATTGTTTCAAGACCGGCCTTTATCCGCACTGTCGATGCCGTTGCATTGCGCGGAAGCCCGTCCTGATCGACGGTCTCAAGACGGTATCGTAAATCTGCGTAGGGTTTCAGCTGATCGACCACCTGCGTTTCGTCTTCCCCTTTTTCCGCCAAGGCTGGCTGCGGAAAAACGGGCATAGCCATCATGGCCAGAGGCAGTATCGAACATTTGAAAAACTGAACCATTTTATCGCTCCCGGAGAAATTGGGGATTTCCATCTAGCGACAGTTTGATCTGTTGAAATTGATTTATATCAAGAGCAGGAAAAGAGAGCACTGTGCGTCCACAGATGCGCTCCAGACAAAAGTCAGTCCTTTCTGACAATGAAATTTCTGATACGAGGGTGGATGATAATGACTGTTCCAAAACAGATACCATATACGCGAAACAGGATTTCGGCTGAAAAGGAAGAGCGAATCCGCGCTGCTGTCCGCGGCGCGCAATCTCTGCCTACAGAAAATGTGATGTCCCGTATTGCCGTTGCAGACGATGCGTCTTTGTTCCACGCCTTTTTAAACGATCCTCAAATAAGCGCACCGATCTATACGCTGCCACGCCCCTTGACCATTGAAGCGGTGGAGCAGTTTATTGCCAAACATGTGGCGGAACAGGACAAGGGTGAAGGCATGCTGTTTCTGAACTTCAACTCAGATGGCGAGATTGGAGGTTATCAGGATATTTGTATCTGGCCGCAATGGGCCGCCGGAGAATTGGGCGGTGCCGTCCATCCTGACCGGCAAGGCAAAAGGAAGGGGATTGAGGGCGCGAAGCTGGGCTTTGACTGGATGTTTGATGTTTTGGGTCTGGATTTGATCTGCGAAACAGCCGCGCTGGACAATCATCGAACCGCGCGCCTTCTGGACGGCTTGGGCTTTAAACGAATGGGCGAAACGCTGAGCCAACGCGACGATGGCACGACGCGTGCTTCACTGGTCTGGGAAATTTCCAAAGAGCAATGGAGCAGAAAGCACGGCGATTGAGAAAGCAATCCTATACGGAAAGCGGCTTTGTGTAGGTCGCCATATCAAAATAATCCCGCCAGACTTTGATCTTCCCATTCTCCATCTCAAACACGCCGCAGCAAGGCAAGTCTACCGCGATATCGCCAATCATTGTACGATCGAGGCGCTCGGCGATGACGATATCACCGTCCTCCAACAGACTAAGAATATCCCAATCGGTCCTTGTCCAATTGCTGATAAATCCCGCTATAAACGGCTTCAGGCTGTCATGACCCGAAACCGGGGCTGCGGGCATATTGTGATAGACACCGTCGACTGTGAAATATTCCACCAGCGCATCAGCATCCAGCCGTGACCATGCCTCGATAAACTCTCTGACGATTTCCTTATTAGACGGCATGCCTTATCTCGCTGGCAATGTTACTTTGATCCGACAATCTAGATGATTTGACTTGCGGTGTCGAACGTCCGCTTTTCCGCCCAGAGCGGTCAGAACCAGACATTCTGCTAACGGCCCAGTCCTTAACGCTACTCTGCTGAGTTTTCTCTTGGCCATTCCGGTCAAGGAGAAAGTAAATGACATACTCACAATTCGATCCAGCAGCGCAAAACCGAGTGCCTTGGAATTTTGGAGCCAAGATCGGCCCCAAGCGACCGTTCAATCAGAAACAGATTTGGGCCATCCGGTTCTTCCTCGATAGAGAGAAGCGTATTAGGGATCGGGCACTCTTCGATCTGGCGATCAACAGCAAACTCAGGGGCTGTGATCTGGTTGAGCTTAAGATCGGTGATCTCGTCAATGGTCCTGATATACGAAAGCGCGCGGCGATCACGCAGCGCAAGACAGGGCGGCCAGTTCAATTTGAAATTGCTTCGGATGCGCGTGAAAGTCTGTTCGCTTGGCTTGAGTGCAGAGGTGGGTCAGTAGAAGACTATGTTTTTCCAAGCCGTGTAGACCACTCAAAACATCTAAGCACACGTCAATATGCGAGACTCGTCGATGAGTGGGTTTTAGCAATTGGTTTGCGACCTGAGGAATACGGGACCCATTCGCTTCGCCGTACGAAAGCCTCGATCATCTACAAGGCAACCGGAAACCTAAGGGCAATTCAGATCCTGCTCGGCCACTCCAAGCTAGAGAATACTGTTCGTTATCTCGGTGTTGATATCGAGGACGCGCTGACCCTAGCTGAGAAGACTGAAATTTGACTGATGCTGGGCGCCGGTCAGTTTGTGGCTGGCGTCCACCATTGGGGTGGATTGCAGCCATTGTAACCGACAAACTCTATCGGCCGTAAAAATCCCGTTAGCGGACGCCAGCAGGCCGTGCAACACGCCTTGTTCTCAACATGTTGTGGCACTTAATTCCGGGAAAATACCTATATCTATGCGCCGTGATTGATGCATATCAATGCTCATTGTTACTTCTGCAAAGGCCACCGGAATCACCTCTCTGATCAGGCAGCAGATTTTTTGGCGATTCGTAAGAGCGTTCCTTGAATTCTCGGGGGTTAGGTATGAACGAAACACAATCTGTTAAACCTCGCGAGAACCAAGATTCCAATCATCCTATTGCCTCGGTTAGAGTGCTGAACTGTGGACACGCAGAGCAGCATCAAGAACATCGCTATGGCAGCAGATTGCCACAACTCTGGTGGGTCTTCTTTGGGAGAAGATGGGTACCTTTGCCCTTGCAATGTTTCCTAATTGATCATCGCGATGGATTGGTGCTGTTCGATACAGGTATCGATCCGGCGATCATTTCCGACAAACGCTATATCAAACAAGCAATCGGGCGCCTTTTGTTGTCCCGAATTTTCCGGTTTCACCTGGCCGAGACTGACCGCATCGACCATGTTCTGGCGAAGGCAGGCATCGCTGCCAGTGATATTCGCAAAGCGGTTATCTCGCATCTCCATTTTGATCATGCCGGAGGCATCGCTCAGATACCACAGGCCGATCTGCTGGTCAGCGAGCATGAATGGAAAATCCTGTCCAGCCCGCATCCAGAACATGAATGGATTCTCCGAGAGCATATCGAGATCCCATCCGCGAAGTGGCAGCAAATTTCGTTTGCTCCGACTGACGACCCGCTTTTCGGAGAGTTTGACGGGATTTACGACGTCGCAGGTGATGGCTCGATGATCCTTTTGCCGACGCCGGGACATACACCTGGTTCGATGTCCCTGCTGATCCGCCAGGAAGGATGGGATCCGATACTGCTTGTGGGGGACATGACATACGAAACTGCTTCATTCGAACAAGATATTGTTCCCGGCACGGGCGACAAAAAAACGCTTCTCGCCACCTTCGCCAAGGTTCGCCGGCTGCAGCGGTTTCTACCTGATCTAAAGATTGTGCCATCGCATGATTTCGCTGCTGGGGAGGCGATTTCGCGCAGTACGCAACTCGTCACAAATCGTTGAGGATGAAACAATGACAAATGCAGAAACAGATGATTGGGACGTAATCGTCATTGGCTCCGGAATAGGGGGCATGGCCGCTGGCGCGGCATTGAGCCGGGTCGGGCATAAGGTGCTCCTTCTCGAGCAGCATTGGACGCTGGGTGGACTGACCCACAGCTTCACCCGCGAAGGCTTCACCTGGGACGTTGGCATTCATTACCTGAGCTATATGGCACCGGGAGAACGTGAGCGCACCCTGCTCGATTGGCTGTGCGACACGCCGATTGAACTCGTGTCATTGGGCTCGATCTATGATGTTCTGCACATCGGCTCTTCCGAGCCACTGGCTCTGTCACGTCCCTATGAGGCGCAGGAAAGGGATCTAAAGGACCGCTTTCCAAAGGAAGCCGGGGCAATCGAAGCCTGGATTCAGGCGCTTCGCGAAGGCCGCGAAGCCATGCTCAAGATTGCCCCGACTCGGGCAATGCCCGAGCTCGCGGGTGACATGCTCGACTGGTGGAACCGCCACGAGATCGAGAAGTGGTGCGCTCGGACGACCAAGGATGTTATCGATGGCCTCACCGACAATCCGGAGCTAGCCGCCGTGATGGCTGCACAATGGGGGGACCACGGCGGAAGGCCAAGCAAGGCAAGCTTCGCAATGCATGCGTTGATCGCTGCATCCTATCTCAAGTCGGGATCGTGGTATCCCGTCGGCGGTGGCGCTGCGTTTGCCGAACATATCATCCCGACAATTACTAAGGCCGGCGGAGAGGCTCGAACGGGTGTGCGCGTTGAAGAATTGCTTCATGACGGCGGCAAGGTTGTCGGTGTCCAGACGGGCGATGGCGAGCAAATTCGAGCGAAAGCTGTAATTTCCAACATTGGCGCGCGCGAGACCATCGAGTATCTTTTGCCGGAAGATTTTGGGAATGCCTCATGGTTCGAAGAGATCCGCGATCTCCCTTCAAGTATTGCGCACTACACGCTCTTCCTGGGTTTCGAAGGCGATATCGAAACCGCTGGCGCCACAAAGGCAAACCACTGGTTCTATCCTAGCGGAGATGTCGATGTGCTCTGGACGACCGCACCGGACGGAGATCCACCTTTCGTGGTAGTCGGCTTTGGCTCACTCAAAGACCCGACCCATGAACCCGGCCCGCGCCAAAAGCACACCGGTCAAATTATAAGTTGGGCGGACTGGGGGCCTGTTGCACAATGGGCAATCAAGCTAGCCGGAGAGCGAGGAGAAGACTACGCGGACTTCAGACGCAGAGTTGAAGAAACACTTATGCGGCAATTCGAACAACGCTTTCCTGACCTCGCCAAAATGGTCGTGTACCGCGAATTGGCCACACCGCTTTCCACTGTGACCTTTACTGGGCATCACGAAGGGGCATTCTATGGTCTTGATGTGACTCCACAGCGTGTTATGTGCGATGGCCTGCGGGCGAAGACACCCATCCCAGGCCTCTTTCTGTCTGGTCAGGATGTCATGAGCCCGGGCGTGCCCGGTGCGTTATGGGGCGGAGTGCTCAGCGCGGCCAGCGTCGATCCGAAGGTGTTCAAGGCATTCCGGTAGCGGAGTCCGACTGCCCCCCACTTCGAACTCAAAGTCGACGGTCCGTAATCGGCCCATTTGCAGTCGTCAGAAACGTCCTAAGCTAGTGTCCGCTTTCGGGATAAAGCAGACAGAATGCTAGTGTCCGCTATGGGCGCAAAAGCGGACTCTAGCGGGATTCACAAATCCCCTACTTTCAGTCCTGTAACGTTTGATGCTGACGGGTGATGATTTCTCGAAGACAAAATAACCACCAAGCGATACCAGTTGGTATACCATAAATTATGCCCATATCGAGTAGTTGAAATTTTTCAATTTCATAAGAGCCTGTGAACAACAGATGGTCGATGATGTAAAATAGTAACTTACCCGCTGTAGCTCCCCAAAGAACCGCCACTACGCCAACCCACCAGCTGTGCGCTTTTCGAACAAGCAGGCGTGTGAAGGGTAGTCCAAATATGGCTAAACCTGCCGCAACAAATGGAATGGCGATTGAGCCATAAACAATCAAAAGCACGGGTATTGCCCATAGTTCGGATACGTCCAATGGTTCATTCCAAGACATGAGCAGCATTTGCAAAGCAACGCCGACATAAGCGCCGGTCAAAACGCTTCGCCAAAAACTTTTGGTGCTTGGGCTTTGTCCGCTTTCCATAAAACAGTAATTTCATAGCCAATTGGGAATGTCAGCTTTTGTATGCCGGATAAGATAAATGCAAACCTTAGTTACGATGATTTCCTAATGTCCGCTTTCGGGATATAGCAGACAAGACTGTATTTCTGGAGGAAAGTGAGCATTATTGGTTGCTATTGATCAACCGTTGGTTAGCGTATTGTTATGCTATCTGACTATGATTCTAAACTTCTGGGCAACATAGACCAACATGGCTGGCAATTCACTTTCGTGTTCGATCCCGATGGGAAAAATCCGGATTTTGGTTATTCGATTGGGTTCACCCAAACACTCAATGCACCGGAGTTCATCGTATTTGGCCTCGATAAAGGCCTAATGAATAGCATGATTTGGGAAGTATTCCGTCAAATTGAAGGTGGTTTGCAACCTGCAGACGGGATGCGTTTGCAGGGACTTCTTGATGGGTTTGATTGCATTCTTCGCAAAGCCAAGCATCACCAGCTATTTGAAGAATATGCTGTTTCAGCAAATTGGTTTTGGCATCATTTAGGCGAAACTGGGCACCCCACTGTTTATCAAATTGTTTGGCCCGGAGCACAGCAAGGTCTATTTCCATGGGAAAGCGATTGCGATGCCTTTGTCATAGAATCGCAACCTCAACTTTGGGTTTCGAGCGAGAAAAACTAATGTCCGCTTTCGGGATGTTGCAGACATAACGCTAGTGTCCGCTATGGGCGCAAAAGCGGACACTATGATAAGCATGCCCGAGCGAATTGATAATTGTAGCTTCCAATAGATATTGCGCAGTGTAAAAAGAAACGAGCGATAATGGTGGGCAATCTAATATGTCGAATAACATATTCTGGGCATGGCAGAGCGACCTAGACCAAAATCAAAACAGGCATTTTATAAAAAAATGCTTAGAGGAAGCAGCCGAAAAGTTCGCATTAGAACTCAATCTCGAAGAGCGGCCTGAAATTGACCACGGGACAAAAAATCGGCGAGGTTTGGCGGCTATCGCAGATTCGATACTTGAAAAAATTGACGACTGCAAAATTTTTGTTGCAGATTTGACGCCAATAACAGTATCAAAAAACGGGAAGTATTCTGCCAATCCCAACGTACTTTTCGAACTAGGGTATGCTGTAAAAAATTTAACTTTCGAACAGATTATACTTGTTTGGAATCGGTCTTATGCGGGAACGCAACCGGAGGAGTTACCGTTTGATTTGCGTCACCGAACTGGCCCGATAGGATATAACTTGTCGACGGAGTGCTCAAAAGCTGATCGCACCAAAGTAAGATCAAAACTGGTGAACGAATTATACGAAGCGATCAAAATTAATTGGCCGCAGGATGACCCTTCACAAAGCTTTGCAAATCAGTGGTGTGACGATCATGGACATGGGCCCGCCAGTTGGACCGATCAAAAAGAGCAATGGTTGATTTCAGATTCTCGTAAAACCGAAAACTGGATCCAGCTCTATCCCGCTCAATCTTTTTGTCGAATATTACCCGCTTCGTGGCCAAAGAACATGGCTACGTCCAAGCTCCAACACACTTATCCAATCGGCCATTGGTCGGGGCTAGATAACGGCAAGGTGAAAGGAGGCCTCTTAACTTACAACAGGGTCAATATTGCGGGTCGCGATTTCGGCAATGCTTTTTCAACGTGTGCAATGTGGTTTTCTTCAAACGGTGAGATTTGGAGTTTCGATAGTGATGTCTACCCAAAGAGCGAGAGTACACTGTATTGTGACGGATATAGCTATATCACTTCCTGCGCAGAATTCGTTCAAAGACACTTAACCATGATCGATTCAGTAGGTGGCAAAGGTCCCTACCGGATCAAAATGGGGATGATCGATCTTCAAGGGAAAACGTGGCTGACACCTCTGGGCCGGCCGGGAGGCAGGGCGACGGAAGAGTTTTTCGACTTTGAGTTCGTCACTACCGACTATCAAGCGAGTAAGACTAGTTTTTGGGAAGCTTGGACAAAGCTATGCGATTGTTTTGGTCATGCCCCGGGTGATGAAACTGAATTTATTTCACAGTTACCCACCTGAATTTTTATCATTAGGAATGATCTGCTCTAGTGTCCGCTTTCGGGATATTGCGGACAGGCTGCCGATCAACCTGCGGAGAGAAACGCATTGACTCTGTCCTGTGCATTTTTCCTAATGCTGCCGTAGAACAGTGAAAAATCTATCAGGTGATAGTTATCCTCTCCCATGTTTACTGGCAAATCATCGAACATATCGGATTGGAAATCACCAACAAGAAGCCGATCACTTTGGCATTGAGCACCGGTTACGCCAGCCTCGTAACGAACCTTATCCCCGACTGAGAGGGAGCCGGTATTCTGTTCTGCAGCTACGGACCTTCCGTCGGTGGTCCAGCTAAGCGGATTGACGCAAACAGCGCCGATATAATCGGGAAAGGGCTTCGCATTTGGACCCAGCGAATTCCAAGTGACATAGCATGCCGTCTGCTCAGGCGTATCACAAACAGGAATGTCAGCCACAGCCTCTTTCATATCAGAAGGATTGATGCCGAACCCAATCGGATATGCAGCGACCATGCGATCCTTCAACGATGTTCCGGTAATTTTGGCCTTCAGCAGCCGAACCACATGATCCGCGCCCTGGCTATGCCCAGCAACAATGAAAGGCCGATCATCAATACGTTTGAGAAATTCATCAAAGGCTCGCTCAACATCCGCAAAGGCAAATGCCCGCGCTTTATCGCCAGAGCCGGTTTCATCCATGAATGACCAAAGCGTTGCCTGGCGATATTTAGGTGCGTAAACCTCGCAGCAACCGTTGAATGCGCTTGCCTGAGCGCGCATCACTAGGTCATCGCGGAATTCGCTCGATTCCGGGTCATCTGTCGGCGCATTCCAGCCCGCGTCCGATAGGTAGGTCGTTGGGTGCAGGAAAAATACCGCGACATCAGAAGGTTGCGGTTGTCGGTTGAGTTGATCAGGAATGAAATCTGCGCCATCCTTTTTACTGGGTAATGCAGCCCACGCGTCTTCGTCAGCATAATCTAACCCAGCGGGAACTTGTGCTACATCAAATGCGTTCGCTGGTTCCATTTGTGATTTCATCACTGCAAATATAATTTGTTCGCGAAACAAATAGGACGCGCCAAGCACTAGCAGAAGAACCAACCCAATTCGGACGCCCCATTTCAACATATATGCCTCCTCGAACATTCTACAAAAATACGAGGCTAAGTGGGTGCATATAAAATTGCAACAATGGCAGACAGTCTAGTTCAACTTGAGAGGGTTCATCCGAGAATGGTTCCGATCAAGCCTTTAGCCATGACAAAATTAAGCTAAAGTCGGCTTTCGGGATAAAGCAGCGACGGAGTTAGTTTCCGCATGGGGTACGAAAGCGGTTTCTATATTTGCTGAAGGACTGCCCGCGGGTCATTGATCATAGCGTGGAAGAAAGATAAAACTTGAGGCTACAGATTCGACTCTTGTCGGGCGCACCATTCTTCTTTTGCTATTTTTTAAAGCCGCGCTGGACGGCGTCCATGGGTTCTGAGGTCACCGGATAACCAATGCCTTCCGGAATACACAAATACGCGCCGTCATCGCGTTTCTCAATGGTTGGCGACACCATCGTCACTGGATGACGGTTGCTATGGTCTGCTGCCTCGGCGAAGGATCCGAATTGCGCTAGCCGCTCAAGATTGCGTTTGGTTGGGAAGATGATCTTCACA
Organism: Sphingorhabdus sp. Alg231-15; assembly: GCF_900149705.1. Lineage (NCBI taxonomy): Bacteria > Pseudomonadati > Pseudomonadota > Alphaproteobacteria > Sphingomonadales > Sphingorhabdaceae > Sphingorhabdus > Sphingorhabdus sp. Alg231-15. Next base: position 822,201 of record NZ_LT703001.1, read on the forward strand.
TCTCCGGCATCGGCTTTTTGCAAGACGCCTTGCGCGCTGCTCCAAAAAAGATTGTAATTTTCGGTTTCATCAACTGTCGCCTCGGCGGCATGATCGTCGTGGGAAATCATGTAGAAGCGGGTGTCGAACACTCGCTTTTCAGCAAAGGGTGGGCACCAGCGGGTAAAGGGCACCAGCTTGTCGAGATGCAACTGCCAATCAAACTGGTTGCATATTTCCGACAATATCGTCCCTTCGTGCAGCGCGGCGCGCGCATCGATCACCCGGTGCGGCGCAAGATCGCCATCGACAGCCACTGCGATGCCAGTCTCTTCTATCGATTCCCGGATAGCCGCGATCCGTGCGCCATATTCCTCAAAATCATCATGGCCCAATGTCCTGGCAAAATCATAGTCGGCATCATCAACCCTGCCACCTGGAAAAACCGCCGCGCCTGCTGCAAAGGCCATTTTCGCCGACCGTTCGACCATCAACAGTTCCGGCGCGCTGGCTCCGGGCTGGTCTCGAAAAATAACCAATGTAGAGGCCGGTATCGGTTTCGGCATCGGTTTTCCGGTCAGGGCATCAATCGCGGGCACATCATTATTATTTGTCATGACAACCTATGAACAGCATGGCTCAACCAATGTAAAGCTATAGCGCACATCAACAAACACTCCCCCGATTTGCCAAGCCGGACGGATCGTGGCAATCATGCGGTCATGGGAATTGTAGAAATACTGGGTCTGGCAGGCAGTGTAAGCCTTTTGTCGGGCTGGCGATTATATCTCACGGTCTTTGTCACTGGCCTCGCCATGCGACTGCAATGGATCAGTCTGCCGGAGAATCTGCAGATGCTCGACGCGTTGGCCAATCCGTGGGTGCTGGCGATCAGTGCGCTTGGTGCGCTGGCCGAATTTTTTGCCGACAAGATATTATGGCTCGACAGTATCTGGGATACGATCCACACGGTGATCCGCCCACTGGGCGGCGCTCTGCTGGCATTGGCGGTTGTCGATTCTGGTGATCCGGCATGGCAGGTAGTCATCTTCCTACTCGGCGGCGGCGCGGCATTGATGAGCCACGGTGCCAAGGCCGGTGCCCGCGCGATCGTAAACACTAGCCCTGAACCGGTTAGCAACGCTGTCGTATCCACTGGCGAAGATGTCGCCACCGGCGGTTTGTTGATCCTTGCCTTTGCCAATCCTGTCGCGGCTTTTGCAATTGCATCACTGCTTCTGATCTTTTGTATTTTTCTGGTCTACAAAGGATATCGGCTTTGGCGAAAGATTGTGTCCAGTGGCAATTGACGCCGAGGAAGGTCCTTTATGATCACATCGCCTTCTCTCTCAGTTTTGCTTGCCTTTTGAAGACGATAAATTAGCGTGGCCCGCCACAAGGGAGCGGGTTTAAATGGCAGTGCAACAGATTCTGGTAATTGACGAAGGCACGACTTCGACGCGCGCGATGCTCTTTGGTGTCGATGGCAAATTGCACGGATCTCAGCAGGAAGAGTTACAGCAATATTATCCCGCCGCCGGTCTGGTGGAACATGATGCCGCTGAAATCTGGAACAAGACTCTGCGCTGTTGCCAGAAAATGATCGAACAGGCGGGTGGAGCGGAAAAAATAGCCGCCATCGGAATCACCAACCAGCGCGAAACCATTGTTGCGTGGGACAAACGTACAGGCGAGCCGCTCAGCAAGGCGATTGTCTGGCAAGATCGCCGCACGGCGGAAACATGTGATGCCCTGAGAGCCAAGGATCTCGAGCCGATGATTCAGGCAAAAACCGGTTTGCTGCTGGATCCCTATTTTTCCGGTAGCAAAATTGGTTGGATGCTCAAGAACTGGCCCGATATTTCTGACGCCGGGGATAATCTGGCATTTGGCACCATCGAATCCTATCTTATTTTCCGGTTGACCGGCGGGGATCATATTACCGATGCCAGCAATGCCAGTCGGACCATGTTGATGGCTCTGGACAGTCACGACTGGGACGATGATCTTCTGGCGTTATTTGATATACCCAGAAAGGCGCTACCCAAGATTGTCGACTGCGCTGGTGACCTGGGCAAGACATCATCCCATCTGTTCGGAGCACCCATTGCGATATGTGGGTCCGCCGGAGATCAACAGGCCGCAACCATTGGCCAGGCCTGCCTGGATGTTGGTCAAACCAAAGCTACCTTTGGGACGGGTGCTTTCATCCTTACCAATTGTGGCAGTAAACCACCCAAGTCAGATAACCGCCTCTTGTCGACTGTGCTGTTCCAAATGGATGGTAAACGGACCTATGCACTAGAGGGCTCGGTTTTTGTCGCTGGCAGCCTGATGCAATGGCTGCGTGATGATGTGGGATTGATTCAATATGCCGGTGAGAGCGAAGAATTGGCGCGGTCGGTTGCCGACAATGGCGGTGTCTACCTTGTCCCTGCCCTCTCCGGTCTGGGCGCACCGCACTGGAAAGCCGATGCCAGCGCAACGATTTCCGGTCTCAGTTTCGCTGCGACAAAGGCCCATATCGTGCGTGCGGCTCTCGAAGCCATGGCTTATCAGTGTTACGACTTGAAAACCGCTTTTTCAGCAGATGGCACGGACTGGCAAAGCCTGCGGATTGATGGCGGTATGGTTGCCAATGACTGGATGGTGCAAGATCTGGCTGATATATTGGATATCCCGGTCGAGCGACCAGAGTTTTTTGAAACCACCGCACTTGGCGCAGCAATGTTAGCGGCAGTGGGTGCAGGCATTTATAGTTCCCTGAATGACGCATCGATCATGATATCGGGGCTAGAAACCTATCACGCCGCGATCGATCCGTCGCAGCGCGAAACCCGTCTGGTCGGTTGGGAGAATGCGGTGGAAAGCGTTCTCGGCAACTAAACCCTATCCCTACTTACGGCTGAACCCCGGCCGTTTGTTGCAGGTATCGGTTTGAAAGCCGTTCCAGACATGGCCGTTATCGATCTTTTTCACAAAATGGCCCTGATCATTTTTTGCTTCAAAGTTAAACTGTTCGATATTGATTGGTTCATCAAATTGCATCCCGAACTCTCGGCCACTGAACCACCGCACCGTTCCGGACACTTTGCCAAAGCCTCTTTTGTTGATCTCCACAGCCTGCCCCACCCGCAATTTTATCGGCGAAGTCGCACGAACACCATAGGTGGAAAGGTTACGGACGATGGAGTCATGCGGCCCTGAGGCATCGGCAAACAGCTCGACCTTTACGAGCTTTCGTATCCGCGGTTCGCGAAAAACCGTCTGCGCGCTTTCTTCCTTCAGGTTTTCTAACGAGTTAATCATCCTTGTCGTCCGATATTCAGGGTTCAACAGAATTTACGGTTGTTGAGTTGAAAACTTAAGGCCCGAAACCGAGGATCAGCCCGCTAATTAGATGGTCTGATAAGATGCTCACCTTTGGTAACGTAAACCACTCAGAGACAATTGTTTTATTCTACAAAGGCAGTTTAAAATTGCGTCATAGCGAAACTTTTTTCGGACAAACCATGGACTCCGCCCGATTTTTGCTTATCAAAAGAGCTGGGTAACATTCACACACGTGGGTAATTGAAGTGGGTGATTTGATTAGGGATGGCTTCGGCCAGCTTGGAAAAATTGCGCTGGTGGTTGCGTTGATCGCAGCTATTTGGGCGAGCTTATGGTATGCTGCAGCCACACAGACGGCGAAGCAGGCTCAGTCGACGGCTCCGTCTGCCAACAAAAATGCTCCGACAGCCGACATGAACCGTGAGCCCATGAAAGACTGACGACGACGCATGAAACTGCGTGTTGAAAAGAATTGCACCAGATACAAAAAGGGCCCGCCAATCATGGCGAGCCCTTTTTGTTTGAAGCGTTAACTCAGTGACTAAGCGTCTTTTTTCTTTTTCTCGGCTTTCACATCAGCCCAGATCGTCTTGTACGACAAGAACCCAAGTATCGTAGCGATCAACAGGAAGGCAATGACAGCCCAACCGGTCTGCTTCTGCTTGATCAGCGATGGTTCCGCAGTCCAGATCAGGAAGGCTGAGACATCTTCTGACATCTGAGAAACGGTCGCCTCTGTTTCATCTGAATAGGTGACCTGACCATCACCGGTAATCGGCGGTGCCATCGCAATATTCAGATTCGCAAAATAGGCGTTGTAGTGCAGTCCAGTTCCGGGGCGATTGGCTTCAGGAAGCTCTGCTGGTGGATCTGAATAGCCAGTCAGCAAAGAATAAACATAAGGAGCGCCGCCATTGCGTGCCTTGGTGATCAGTGAAAGATCAGGTGGAATGGCGTTGTTATTGGCCGCAGCAGCCGCAACATCATTAGAAAATGGCTTCGGAAACTTGTCCGCCGGAATAGACGGGCGGGTAGATGCCTCGCCGGTATCCGGATCAATAGCTGGTGTTTCAATGGGCCAGTTTGCCGCAATCGCCTTCACCTCGTCTTCGGTATAGCCAAGTTCAGCCAGATTACGGAAAGCGACCAGACGAATGCCATGGCACGCAGCGCAGACCTCTTTATACACCTGGAAACCGCGCTGCAGCTGCTGCTGATCGAATTTGCCAAAGGGGCCGTCACTTGCAAAGGACACGTCCTTTGGTCCTTCGTGAAACTGATATTCCACAGCTTTGACAGGTGGATTGGAGAAATACTCAACCGCGCCGCGCCCAAATGAATAGATCAGCATTCCAGCAAAGAACAAACCGATCAATATCCCGAAAAATCTTACCATTACTTCAGATCCCTGTTTCTTAGCTGGCTTGTTCTAGTGGCTTGCCGGTCACTGCTTCGGTTATCGAATTTGGCAGTGGCTCTGGTTTCTCGATGCGAGAAAGCAGCGGCAATATGATCAGGAAGTGCGCAAAATAATAGGCACTCGCGAGTTGGCTCAGCATCACGTAAGGCTCTTCAGCCGGCGCACCGCCACAAATGCCGAGTACGACGATGCAGGGGATGAGTCCGAACCAGAAGAACTTCTTGAACCGGGGGCGATAGTCGCCGGACCGCACAGGTGACTTGTCCAGCCATGGCAGGAAGAACCAGACCAATATGGCAGAGAACATCGCCAGCACGCCGAGCAGTTTCGCTGGAACGAACAGGAAGTCGAAGGTAAAGGCCCGCAAAATTGCGTACCATGGCCAGAAATACCATTCCGGAACAATATGCGCCGGTGTCGAAAGCGGGTTAGCAGGAATGTAGTTATCCGCATGGCCCAAAGCGTTCGGCATGAAGAACATCATTCCGGTGAAGAAAATCAACGCCAGGCCAAGGAACCAGCCATCTTTTGCCGTATAGAAGGGATGGAAGGGAACTGTGTCCTGTGGTCCCTTTACATTTACGCCGGTCGGGTTGTTCGATCCCGGGATATGCAGCGCCCAGATATGCATGATAATAACACCAGCAATCACAAATGGCAGCAGATAGTGCAGCGAGAAGAACCTGTTCAGAGCCGCATTATCCGGTGCAAAACCGCCCAATAGCAGTTCCTGAATCGGCTTGCCCACCAGCGGTATGGCCTCAAACAGCCCGGTAATCACTTTCGCGCCCCAGAAGCTCATCTGTCCCCATGGCAGAACATAACCCATGAAAGCGGTCGCCATTGCGAGCAGATAGATAACAACGCCAAGCAGCCAGATCATCTCGCGCGGAGCCTTGTAGGATCCGTAGTAGAGACCGCGGCCAATATGGAGATAGATCGCGATGAAGAAGAAGCTCGCGCCATTGGCATGGGCATAGCGGATCATCCAACCGCTGTTGACGTCGCGCATGATGTGCTCGACCGAGTCAAAAGCGATGTCCGCATTGGCGGCATAGTGCATCGCCAATATAATACCCGTAACAATCTGTACCACCAGAAACACGCCGGCGAGTGAACCGAAGTTCCACATATAGTTCAGATTGCGCGGCGTCGGATAACCCGCGCCGAGGCTGTTATAGATCAAACGGCCAATTGGCAGTCTGTCATCCATCCACTGACCGAATTCGGTGGTTGGTTTATATTGCTGTGCCCAAGGAAAACTCATTATTCTTGCCCCTAGCCGATTTTCACGACGGTATCTGTTAGGAAACTATATTCCGGTACTTCCAAATTGGTCGGTGCAGGCCCTTTGCGGGTCCGACCAGCAGTATCATAGTGCGAGCCATGGCACGGACAGAAATAACCGTCATATTCACCTTTGACTTCACCTTGTGCAGCACCAAGCGGGACACACCCCAAATGAGTGCAAACGCCGAGCGTGATCAGCCAGTTTTCTTTTCCGGGCTGTGTACGGTCTGCCAGAGATTCCGGATCGCGAAGGCCTGAAAGGTCAACTGCATTAGCGGCTTCAATCTCTGAAGCGGTCAGGTTGCGAATAAAAATGGGCTGCTTGCGCCAGCTGGTCTTGATCGCCTGCCCTTCTTCAATTGCCGAGATATCCACTTCAATCGATGATAGCGCCAATACGTCTGCACTGGGATTCATCTGATTCACTAGCGGGAAGACGGTTGCCACAACGCCAACGCCTCCAAAACTCACCGCTGCGATATTGATGAAATCACGACGCCTAACACCGCCAATTTCAGTTTCCGAGACAGCCGAATCACTGGGTTCAACCGCGGTATCAACACTAGCCATGCAAACATGCCCTTACGTTTGTTATGTTCCCTGTCTGCCAGATCGAGGCCGAACCCTCAATATGTTTCATTTGGCAGCTATTGGCGCGCCTGATAGCCGCGAAGACCATGGTTTGCCAACAGTCAATTTTTGATTGACCAAACATAATGAACAACCCCATGCTGAACGCCTTATGAGAGTAGCCCTGTACCAACCCGATATTGCCGGAAATTTAGGAACAATTTTAAGAACATGCGCCTGTCTCGATGTATCGGTTGATATCATCGAACCTTGTGGTTTTCCGTTCAGCGATCGCAGCCTGAAACGGGCAGGAATGGACTATTTTGATCATGTTGATTTTACCCGGCACGTGGATTGGGATGCCTTTCTCGCTTTTGTTGATTCACGATCGACGCGTATCATCCTGCTTACCAGCAAGGCCGAAACCGCATATCACAAATTCACATTCCGACCGGATGACATATTATTATTCGGATCAGAAAGTGCCGGCGTTCCCGTTGATGTGAATCAACGTGCTGACGAACGAATCACCATAAAGATGAAAAATGGCATGCGCTCATTGAACCTTGCCGTTTCTGCAGGCATGGCGCTTGGCGAAGCGCTCAAACAAACAGGACAGTTTTCCAAATGACAGAACAGCCCCCAATTCGCCAAAATGACAACCCGCTGGATGAACAGCAGTTGCGGGCACAGACCTGGTTTGCCGAGTTACGCAACAGTATCTGCGCCGAATTTGAAGCCATCGAATCCGAAGCCGGCAGCGATGCGCATTTTGACTATCTGCCGTGGGATCGCAAAAATCCCGACGGCAGCCCTGGTGGTGGTGGCGTCCGCGGTGTCATCAAAGGCAAGGTTTTTGAGAAAGCGGGTGTCAATATATCGACCGTTGACGGCACGTTCAGCGAGGAGTTCGCTAAGTCCATCCACGGCGCAGCCGACAACCCCCATTTCTTCGCAACCGGCATCAGCCTTGTGGCCCATATGGCAAATCCGCATGTTCCGGCGGTCCATATGAACACACGCTTCCTGTGCACAACCAAGCGCTGGTTCGGCGGTGGCGCGGACCTTAACCCCCCTATTCCCTATGACGAAGATACCTCTGACTTTCACAGCCGGTTGAAGGAGGCCTGTGATGCCCATGATCCGGACTATCATGCCAAATATAAAAAATGGGCGGATGACTATTTCTATATCCCGCACCGGCAAGTGCATCGCGGTGTTGGCGGAATATTCTACGATCATCTGGAACTCGAATCGGACGATGATTTCGACCGGCATTTCGCATTCACGCAGGACGTTGGTCGCGCGTTTGTGGATATCTTCCCGAAACTGGTGCGGCGACGCATGGGCATGCCGTGGACCGAGGACGAGAAAGAAGAACAACTGGTCTGGCGTGGTCGTTATGCCGAGTTCAATCTGGTATATGATCGCGGTACAACCTTCGGTCTGAAAACCGGCGGCAATGTAGATGCTATTTTGATGAGCCTGCCGCCCGAAGCGAAATGGAGCTGATCACGTGACCACGATTGCAATTCCCAACGATAAATTGGCTGTGATCGTTACCTATTTCGAGATGCAACAAAGGCCGTCGGATGCAGAAGAGCCGTCTGATCTCATTTTTTCGGTCTGGGATCGTCCGGATCTGGATGAATATAGAAAGCTATTTCGAAAAATCGGAGATGAATGGCTGTGGTTTGGACGACTATTGATGTCCGACGAGGAACTGCGCTCGATTCTCGATAATGACAAAATTGAGATTGCGAAAATTCAACATGGTGAAGAAATCGTGGGGTTTGTTGAGCTTGATTTTAGTGATCCCGGTGCGTGCGAAATCGTTTATTTCGGACTCGTCCCGGAAATGAACGGCAAAGGTTATGGCCATTCTCTGATGACCGAAACCCTCAAGCGTGCATGGAAAAACAATATCAAACGGGTTTGGCTACACACCTGCACCAACGATTCTCAGCGCGCACCAAGCTTTTACGAGCGGGCTGGCTTTACTGCCTACAAGCGCGAAGTTGACATGCATGACGACCCACGCCTGTCCGGCCATCTGCCGATGGAGGCCGGGCCTCATGTTCCTGTTATCAGCTGAACACTTCGCTCACATCTGATCCCTTGCCGGTCAATTGCATGTAGATTGATGCAATCACGCCGGCGAACAGAACCTGCAAGGCAGTACCACCGAGCGCAGAAACAAGATTGTTGATCAACGGCCATCCTGCGCCGCTCGTTGCCAGCCCTGTTACGACACCTATGATCATTTGTAGTACACCCACCGTAATCGCTCCGATAATCGCAATTATCAAAACCAGCAGCAAGATCGAGAAGCCATTTTTATCGGTGCTTTCCCAGCTCATTTTCAGCGCTTCGATTGGATTTCTTGTTCCGGTATCAGCGATGGTTATCGGCACCAGAATCAGGCGACAAGCAACGTAGAGCCCTGGGACGATGAAGAGCAGCATGCCGGCAAAGGTAACAAGTCCGGTCAAGATATTGGCAAGCAGAAAAAACGGAAAAAGGCGCAATGCCTTGCCCAGATCATCTGCAACGGTGCCGCTATGAGAAGGTGCGATAGTCAGGAAAATAACAAAGCCACCAAAGCTGATGAGCAGATTGGACAATATAACCGCTATCGCATTCTCACTGAAAAATGATGAGTAAGCTGCGGTCATCCCGCCCAAATCTTCGATGCCTTCCAAAACAGGTTGCCCAACAAACTGCGCCATCAACAATGTTGGCAAAAATACAAAAACCCCTGATATTGCAAGTACCGCTTCCTTGTGACCGCGCAATATTGCGATCGCACCGTTCCAGCATTCCATATAGTTGAGCTTCATCGCCTTAACCCTCAGGATTGAATTTCATTGTTCGCACTCTTGCCACCAGCGCGCCAATTGTGCACGGAAATTCTATGACGATCTTGTCCGACATCGAGTGGCGCACCAGCGACAGTAAAATCGCCTATCCGGATGCTGTGGCTGAAATGGAACGCCGCAATGCTGATATTCATGCTGGAGAGGCGCGGGAACTGATCTGGTTTCTGGAGCACCCTCCCCTTTATACCGCAGGCACAAGCTCTGATCCGTCCGAATTGCTAAGCCAGGAGTTTCCGGTTTTTGAAACCGGACGCGGCGGGCGGCATACTTATCACGGCCCTGGTCAACGTGTAGGCTATGTCATGCTCAATCTGAAAAAGCGGCAAGCGGATGTGCGCAATTTCGTTCACGCTCTGGAGGCCTGGGTGATCGCCGCCCTTGCCGAATTTGGTATCGATGCTCGAGCGGTCGACGGCCGGGTGGGCATATGGTGTGATACGCCGGAAGGCGAAGAAGCCAAGATCGGAGCGATCGGCATACGCATCCGCAAATGGGTTACGATGCACGGTTTTTCAGTCAATATTGATCCGGATCTCAGTCATTTTGGCGGCATCGTTCCTTGCGGTATCAGCGAGTATCCCGTGACCAGTTTGAAACAGTTGGGCATTGCGGCAACACTGCATGACTTTGACGAGGCTTTGAAAAAAACTGCGCCGCAATTTTTATCAGCGATTGCCAAATAGACACAAAACAATATGCTCACACGCTATACAGACTGGGAAACACCATGAAAAAAATGATCACAACCTCCACCCTATTGCTAGCCGCGCTGTCGGTTTCAGCATGTTCCGGCGATCCGGAAGCGCCAGAGGCCGAAACCGTCACAGAAACCCGCATGGACGAAGTCGATGTCATCGATGGCACTATCAGCGATGATATGGTGGATGTCGATGCACAGCCCACGGGTGAAGAACTAGCCGAAGACTCCGATGAGTCCACCGAGACATCTGATAATGACTCCGAGGAAGACTCGGAAGAATGATCAGTTAAGCCAGGCCCAATATCTTATGGGTTTGCAGGGATAGTCGCCATTTGGGATGAGCCTGCACAAAGGCAATCGCTTCCTGCAAATTGGCAGCATTGGCCTCTTCGTCCAGACGCGCGTCCATGGGCTGCAACAGGTAATTGGCAAAATCCCAATCCTGCATCGCTTGCCAGTCGCTGTCCGGTTGCGGCCAGACCAGTTTCAACTCGTCACCGGAACGCTGCACTGTTTCGCTACCCGCTTTCGGGCTGATACAAATCCAGTCGATCGAACGCGGCACTGGAAGCGTGCCATTGGACTCAATGGCGATTTCAAATTGAGCAGCGTGAAGCGCATCAATCACGGCCTCATCCACCTGCAACATCGGCTCGCCGCCGGTCAACACGATGAAGCGGGCATCATCGCCCTCACCCCAGACGTCGGTTACTGCGGCAGCCAACGCTGCTGCATCGTCAAAGCGACCGCCACCATCGCCGTCCATGCCGACAAAGTCAGTATCGCAAAACTGGCAGACGGCATCACTGCGGTCTCGTTCCAGACCGGACCATAAATTGCATCCTGTAAAGCGCGTAAACACAGCGCGACGCCCGCTATGTACACCCTCGCCTTGCAGGGTCAGGAACATTTCCTTGACCGCGTAACTCATGGCACCAGTGCATAGCGGGTTGGATCGGCGATGCCCGCTTCCTCAAAACCCTTCTGGCGCAGGCGGCAGCTATCACAAAAGCCGCAGTGCAGATTGGCCTCTGCCGGATCATAGCAAGACCAGCTCAACGCGGGATCGATATCCAGTCGCCGGGCTTCCTTGGCGATATCCGCTTTGGTCATATATTGCAGCGGGGTTTGGATCGTGAAACCACTGCCCTGATCACCAGCCTTTGTGGCAAGGTCGGCCAGTCTCTCGAAGCCCTCGATAAACTCAGGGCGACAATCCGGATATCCGGAGTAATCCAGCGCGTTGACACCAATGAAGATATCCCGGGCATCGCGAGCTTCCGCCAGACCAAGAGTCAGCGACAGAAATATTAAGTTGCGCGCAGGGACGTACGTTACCGGAATATCATTGGTGACACCGGATTTTGGAACATCAATATCGTCGGTCAAAGCAGAACCACCAAAACGACTCAGATCAAGCGGCAGGATGATATGCTCGCTAACCTCCAGTTTGGCTGCAATCTGAACCGCCGACTGCAGTTCGATTTTGTGCCGCTGATTATAATCGATAGTCAGCGCGACAATATCATAGCCCTGCTCGCGCGCTATTGCGGCGGATACCATAGAGTCGAGCCCGCCGGACAGCAGGACAATAGCCTTTTTTTGATTTTGTGACATGCCCGCCCCGCTAATCCTCTTCGCCGCGACAAGCAAGTATTTGAAGGCACCAGGGGCAAAATTAAAAAAAATAGGGCCGCAGCTTCATCGAAGCGCGGCCCAGTTAGGCTCTAGTTCAAGCCAAAAGGGAGGAAGTCATGCCAGAAGCATGATTGTTTTGGTTTAGCAGAAACATGGTAAATATTTGGTTAACGTCCGCGCCAAATAGGCTGGATTTAGCAAGCACCGGTCCTGCGACCTTCGACACTGAACGAAAATGGCGCATTGCCTTCGATCCCTTGAGACTGGATTTGCACCAGTCCGCTGGATTCGCGTTTAATTGTCGTCACCCCATGGTCCGAGCTGCCACATTTGTAGCTGACGCGGACACTATTAGGTGTATCTTGAATGACATAGCGCGAACAATCCGTTTCACGATGTTGAATTTGCAGCAATATTCCTGGATCGCCGAGACAGACTTTCTTTCCAGGTTCAACCGAACCACGGGCTTTGAGCGTCCACTCCCCTTTTTGCAAACCGTCAAGAAGAGCCAGTTCCGGTGCCTGTGCCGGTGCTGAAACAGAGAAAGCCAGAAATGCGGCAGCGGTTGCGCTGATAGACTTTACCAGTGTCGTGCTGTTCATTCCCTGATCCCTTTAGTTTCCAATGATAAGCGGCGCATCCGCTTCATTGTGTAGTTGGCTTAAGAATATGGCGAATATCGCGCCCAATTGCGGCGATTAATTGTATGATTCGGACAGTTTTTGGAAAAAAACCAGAAATACGCGTTCAAGTTCAATTGTTTAAACTAGCACTCGAAATTGTGAATTTCTTACTACAAAATGCACAATCTATCGAAATTGTACCGTCCGCGTCGACCATATCCTCCTTATCTTCTTTCGGGAATCGTGCGATCACATCCCTGATATGGTCTTCATTACACCGGCAACCCTTAACGAGCGGTTTACCGCTCAAAACCCTCACTTCGTCGCTCTCGCTAAACAGGCGCCACAGCAAATCTTCCAGGGGTAAATCGGGATCAACAAGCTCTTCTGGCTGCACGCTACTACCCATCACGGCCACATGCTCCCACTCCGGATGGTTCATCCGAACATGCAAGCGTTCCTTACCTTCCTCGCCATCAGGCAGATGCTGTACCAGCAATCCACCAACCACCGTACGATCATCCTCGATGTCCAGCGCAACACGAATCACGGTGGGAATCTGCTCAGACTGCATGAAGTAGTTCTGCACCGCTTCGGCAAGACTGCCTCCCTCGAGCGGCACAATCCCCTGTGATCGTCCGCGCGGTTCGGGGTGATCAAAGGTGATCGCCAGATAGCCTTTGCCAAATAAGGCCATCAAGCTGGGTTCCAACGGCTGGCTGGCAAGACGCTCGGCATCAAACTGAATATAGCCCCGTATATCACCATCCTTATAATCGCAGGCCAGCAGGCTGATCACGCCGCTTTCGGTCTGGGCCTGTAACGTCAATTGCGCTTCCTCTTCTTTCAGAAGAGCGCCCAGCAACGCTGTCAAACACATGGCTTCAGCCAGCAAGGATCGCATCTGCGGCGGATAGTCATGTGCGGACAATATATCGTCGAGCACAGGCCCCAGTCTCACGGCCCTCCCTCGACAATGTTTCGCGGGGATGGAGAATGAAAGGTTCTTGTCGATCAATGTCGGCAAATTTGGACTTTCAACCATCAGATTTGTCCAAAGGCCCAGCGCAGAACTGATTTTTGGGCATGGATACGATTTTCCGCCTCATCCCAGACCAGTGACTGGGGGCCATCAATAACGGATGGCATAACCTCTTCTCCGCGATGAGCGGGAAGGCAGTGCAGGAATACGGCATCGGACTTTGCCTGCTCCATAATCACATCATTGACCTGAAACGGCATCATCGCATCCATTTTCGCATCGGCATGCGCTTGTCCCATGGATACCCAGGTGTCAGCAACAATGACGTCAGCACCGGCAACAGCTTCCAAGGCGTCGCGGTAGATCGTAACTTTCGCTCCAGCCGCTTGCGCTTCGGCAATGAAGTCATGATCGGGATCATAGCCTTCGGGACAGCCAATGCGCACGTTAAACTTCATCAAGCCGGCCGCTTCGACGATACTATTGAGGACATTATTGCCGTCGCCGAGCCATGCAACCTCAAGCCCGGGCAATGGCTTCCCGTGCTCGATCAGCGTGAGTAGATCAGCGACGATCTGGCAGGGATGAGACAGATCGGTCAGACCATTTATCACTGGCACGCTAGCATTGCCCGCCAGTTCTTCAATCTTGGCATGATCGTCAGTCCGGATCATCACGGCGTCACACATGCGTGACAGGACCTTAGCGGTATCGGCAACCGTCTCACCGCGCCCCAACTGCATCGAGCCGCTGTCCATAACAATACTCGTGCCACCCAATTGGCGGATCGCAATATCAAAGGATACCCGAGTCCTGGTGCTACTCTTCTCAAAAATCATGGCCAGGACGTGATCCGCAAGCGGCGCATCTGCGTCTGTCTTGCCCTTGGGCCAGCCTTTACGTGCATTCTTTCGATCCAGCGCATCGCTCAGCATAGCCGCAATGGCATCACCGCCCGCATCGGACAGGTTCAGAAAATGCCGCGTCATGAGTCCGCTGCCTGATAGTCAGCCGCGCCAGCTGAAAGTTTTTCAATGAAAGTCGCGATATGGCTCTCGTCAATGTTGAGCGGTGGCAATATCCGCAATGTATTGTCGCCCGCTGCGACCGTCAGCAAACCATGATTGTCGCGCAAATGAGCCACAAGAGGTCGGGATTCTTGGGTCATCGTGATACCGAGCATCAGACCATGTCCCCGTACACCCGTGAACAGAGCGGGATAGTTCCCGATAAACTGTTCGATCGCCGCGCGCAGCTTTCCACCAATGTCTCGCACATGTTCAAGAAACTCGTCATTCGCGACTACATCCCAGACTGCATTGCCCGCAGCCATTGCCAACGGATTGCCTCCATAGGTTGAGCCATGGGTGCCGGGAACCATGCCGCGCGCGGCTTCTTCTATTGCCAGACAGGCGCCGAATGGAAAACCGCCGCCAATACCTTTGGCGCTGGCCATGATGTCAGGCTTTATGTCGTAAAGCTCATGCGCATATAGCGCGCCCGTCCGCGCAACGCCGCACTGCACTTCATCGAGAAGCAACAATATGCCATGTTGGTCCGCCAAGGCACGAAGACCCTTCATGAAGGCTTCGGATGCCGGACGAATGCCGCCCTCGCCTTGAATCGGTTCGACCAGAAATGCCGCGGTCTTCGGACCTATCGCCGCTTCGGCGCCTTCCAGATCATCAAAGTCCACATATTTGAAGCCGGCAAGCAGGGGAGAAAAACCATGATGCATCTTCTCTTGATTGGATGCGGAGATGGTCGCCATCGTCCGACCGTGAAACGCATTTTTGAAGGTGATAATCTCAAACCGGTCGCTGCCCTGAGATTGGTGATAGACTCGCGCTGTCTTGATCGCACATTCCACCGCTTCCGCGCCGCTGTTAGTGAAGAATACCGTGTCGGCAAAAGTTGTATCGACCAGCCGTTGAGCAAGCTTTTCACCCTGCGGGCTACCATAGAGGTTTGACACATGCATGAGTGTCGCCGCCTGTTCCTGTATCGCCTTGGTCAGATGCGGATGGCCATGGCCCAAAAGGTTCACGGCGATGCCCGTAGCAAAATCAAGAGCACGGCTGCCATCTTCGGAAATCAGCCAAGCGCCTTCGCCTCGCACAGGACGAAAACCACACCGAGGATAGACGGGCATGAGCGGGGTAATCGTCATCATTATTTCCTTTATTTTTGCGCCATAGATAAAATAGAAAAGGCGACCCGATTGGCCGCCTTCTTTAAGCAAGCCTCTTATATGCATGAACAGGATAACGGTCAATCATTGCAAAATACCAGATGCGATCGCCGCCCCTTTTGATTAATCGATTGAAGCAATCAAACATAGTGCTTTAATTGATTTAGCGCGATGGCCAATCTGTATTATAAGCAGGTCAGAATCTAATGAATTAAACCCCAAAAATTTTACAAGGAGAGATCCCAATGGATATGAAAACACCCGGAGCCAAAATAGAAGGCTGCCCGATGGGCTTTGATGGCGGGGTGCGTGAGCTACTCGGTCGACAAAATCGTGACTGGTGGCCCAATCAGATACCGGTCGATATCTTGACCCAGGGCGGCACCTCCCCTGACCCGATGGGCAAAGACTTCAACTATGCCGAAGCATTCAAGTCGATTGATTATCAGGGCCTGAAAAATGATCTGACCGCACTGATGACCGATAGCCAGTCCTGGTGGCCGGCAGACTATGGACATTATGGTCCCTTCTTCATCCGGATGGCATGGCATGCTGCTGGCACCTATCGTACGGCTGACGGCCGTGGCGGTGCAGGCGAAGGACAGCAGCGTTTTGCGCCGCTCAATTCCTGGCCCGATAACGGCAATCTCGACAAAGCACGTCGTTTGCTTTGGCCGGTCAAGCAGAAATATGGCGAGAAAATCAGCTGGGCTGACTTGTTCATCCTCGCTGGCAATGTGGCCATCGAATCAATGGGCGGCCCGGTCTTCGGATTTGGCGGCGGCCGTGCTGACACTTTCGAGCCTCAGCGCGACATTTACTGGGGCAACGAAGACAAGATGGTCAATGAAGGCGTTCAAACCCGCATTGATCCCGACCAAGACCTGCTTCTGGAAAATCCACTTGCGGCGATTCAAATGGGACTGATCTATGTGAATCCAGAAGGCCCGGGCGGAGTTTCCGATCCTGCTCTGTCTGCTCGCGATATGCGTGAAACCTTTGCCCGTATGGCGATGAACGACGAAGAAACCGTCGCATTGACCGCCGGCGGCCACGCGTTCGGTAAAGCGCATGGCGCTGGTGATGCCGGCCTTGTTGGTGTTGAACCAGAAGGCGGCGATATCACGGCTCAGGGCTTTGGCTGGCTCAGCACTCATGGAAGTGGCGTAGGCGGCGATGCCATCACGTCCGGTCTGGAAGGTAGCTGGTCCTCCACCCCAACCCAGTGGAATGGCAATTATTTCCGTTTGCTGCTCGACTATGAATATGAGTTGGTGAAGAGCCCAGCTGGTGCCCAGCAATGGCAGCCGATCGACCAGAAGGAAGAAGATATGGCGCCACATGCCGCCGATCCTTCCAAGAAGGTTCCAACCATGATGACCACTGCCGACATGGCGCTCAAGGTCGATCCAGAATATCGCAAGGTTTCGGAACGTTTCCGCAATGATCAGGCGGCATTGGATGACGCCTTTGCACGCGCTTGGTTCAAACTGTGCCACCGCGACATGGGTCCAAAAGCTCGCTATCACGGTCCGGAAGTCCCTGCCGAAGATTTGATCTGGCAAGACCCCATTCCAGCTGGCCAGAGCATCAGCGACAGCGATGTTGCGGGCTTGAAAACAGCTATATTGGACAGCGGTCTGACGGTTAGCGAACTGGTCAAAGCGGCCTGGGCTTCGGCATCCACCTATCGTGGCTCAGACCATCGCGGTGGTGCCAATGGTGCCCGCGTTCGTCTGGCTCCGCAAAAAGACTGGGCAGCCAATGATCCGGCTGAGCTTGGCAAGGTGATTTCCAAACTGGAAGAGATTAAAGGCGATAGCAATATCAGCATTGCCGACCTGATCGTTCTGGGCGGAACTGCTGCAGTTGAGAAAGCAGCGAAGGATGCTGGCTTCAATGTCGACGTGCCGTTTGCAAGCGGACGCGGCGATGCCACGGACGAAATGACCGATGGCGAGAGCTTTGACCCGCTTGAGCCCAAAGCAGATGCATTCCGTAATTATCTCTCTGCCAAACATAGCGTTCCGACAGAAGAGTTGATGCTGGACCGTGCGTCTCTGCTGAACCTCAGTGCGCCGGAAATGACCGTATTGGTTGGCGGCCTGCGGGCGCTTGGTGCCAATAGCGGCAACAGCACGCACGGTGTCTTGACGGATCGTCCTGGTCAATTGACCAATGACTTTTTCGTCAACATGCTCGACATGAACACCGTTTGGGAAGCTGTGGATGGCAGTAACGAAGAAGAGTTTGTCGGCAAGGATCGGAGCAGCGGTGAACAACGCTGGACCGGAACCCGCGCTGACCTCGTCTTCGGATCAAACTCCCAGCTGCGCGCTCTTGCCGAAGTATATGCAGAAAGCGGTCATGAAGAGAAGTTTGTTCAAGACTTCGTCGCGGCCTGGACCAAGGTCATGAACGCAGATCGTTTTGATATCGCGTAAACAGATCTAGAATCTAAGAATGAAAAGACGGCTCGCTGGGAAACCGGCGGGCCGTTTTGCTATCAAAGCTTGGCCTTTGAAGCTTCCCAATTCTGTCCGTCAAATTTTGCGATATTCGGCTGTAAATCATGCCCTGCATCCAGGCAGTTATAATTGACGCTATAGCTTTCAGGGTGGGAACGCGGTTGGTAGAAGCTCTTTATCCCGCAATGGCTACAGAATAAATGATCGGCCTGACCGCTGCCAAATTTATAACTGGTCAGGTCATCCTCGCCTTTCAGCAAATTGAATTGATCATGCGGTATGAAAAGGTGCAGATAACCTGTGCGCGCGCATATCGAGCAATTGCAATCCAGCATCTCCGGCTCCGGATCGGCCTTGGCAGTGAATCGAACCGCCCCGCAATGACATCCGCCCGCAACTTCGATCACGACCTTACCTCGGTGGAATGAATATCAATCCGGTTTTCCAGCGTCCGGTGAACCGGGCATTTATCAGCAATTTCAAGCAACTTCTGGCGCTGCTCTTCCGATAAATCTCCTGTGATGGTTATAGCGCGGTCGATCACATCAATCCGGTTGTCATCATTGCTGCAGGTGGTGCAATCATCGACATGTTCACGGCTGTGCTCCAGCTCAATATGCACGCCTTCGAGCGGAATGCCTTTCCGATCTGCATACATTTTCATGGTCATGGACGTGCAGGTCCCCAACGCGGCGAGCAGCAGGTCATAGGGCGATGGCCCACTATCCTCTCCACCGAAAAAAACGGGCTCGTCCGCAAGAAAAACATGTTTGCCAACACGGACGGTCTGCTGAAATTTACCGCTCGCCGTTTCGACGGTAACGAGGGATGGATTGGTAGCCATATTTTACTCCACAGTTACCGATTTCGCGAGATTGCGAGGTTGATCAACATCCGTACCTTTTGCCACCGCCACATGATAGGCAAGCAATTGGACCGGCACAGCATAAACCAGCGGTGCGATAAGCGGATGAACCTTCGGCATTTCGATAGTCGCCATACAGCCCTCGCCGGCTTCGGCCAAACCGGCTGCATCGGAAATCAATACCACCTTGCCGCCACGCGCCATCACTTCCTGCATGTTGCTGACCGTCTTTTCGAACAGCGGCCCAGATGGCGCCAGCACGATGACTGGCACCGCTTCGTCAATAAGCGCAATGGGGCCATGCTTCATCTCGCCTGACGCATAGCCCTCAGCATGAATATAGCTTATTTCTTTGAGTTTCAGTGCGCCCTCCAGTGCCAGCGGATAATCCGGGCCACGCCCCAGATAGAGCACGTCTCGTGCCGGCGCGATAAGATGGGCCATATCGGATATGTCTTCATCATGGGCCAGAGCGGCATTCAGCGCAGCCGGAGCTTCCGTGAGATGCTCAACAACTTCATGCTCTTCATCACGCGACATTTTGCCCTTCACTACAGCGAGATGCGCAGCGAGCGCGGCCAGAACGGCCAACTGGCAGGAAAACGCCTTGGTCGAAGCCACGCCGATCTCAGGGCCCGCATGGGTTGGCAGCAACAGATCTGCCTCGCGTGCCATGGAACTGGTCGGAACATTGACCACAACCGCGATTTTCTGGCCCTGCTCCTTGCTATGGCGCAGCGCGGCAAGCGTATCTGCAGTCTCGCCAGATTGTGAGATGAACAATGCCAGTCCGCCCGGCTCCAGCACCGGATCGCGGTAACGAAATTCCGATGCCACATCGAGGTCCACAGGAACCCGCGCAAAGGTTTCGAACCAATATTTGGCAACCATCCCGGCATAATAACTTGTGCCGCAAGCGACTATGGTAATCCGTTTGATATCCTTGAGATCAAAATCCATCTGCGGCAGCGCGACTTGCTGTTCGAGTGGCCGGATGTAGCTTTGCAGAGTTTGCGCCACCACCGTTGGCTGCTCGAAAATCTCTTTCTGCATATAGTGGCGATATTGTCCCTTTTCGATGGTCGCTGCCGAGACGCCAGAGGTCGTCACTTCGCGCTCCACCGGATTGTTGGCGCTGTCAAAAATCTGTGCGCCTTCTTTGTTGATGACAACCCAGTCGCCTTCCTCAAGATAAGCGATTTTCTGGGTCAGTGGTGCCAAAGCCAGCGCGTCCGATCCCAAATAGGTCTCGCCCTCACCATATCCGACCACCAGCGGCGAACCGAGTCGCGCACCGATCAGCAGATCCGGATTCGACTTGAAAGCAATGGCCAGCGCAAAAGCTCCGCGCAGCTGCGGCAATACCGCCTGCACTGCTTCCTGTGGAGATTTACCTGCCTCGACTTGCTCACTGACCAAATGCGCAACCACTTCGGTATCGGTTTCGCTTTCAAAACTGCGTCCCCTCGCCGACAGTTCTTCTCGCAGCGGTTTGAAATTCTCGATAATGCCATTGTGGACCAGCGCCACTTCGCCGGTGGCGTGCGGATGCGCATTACTCGTCGTCGGTGCACCATGAGTGGCCCAGCGGGTATGGGCAATGCCGATCATTCCCGGTGCATCGTCCTTCTTCAGCACCTCAACCAGATTGATCAGCTTCCCTTCAGCGCGGCGGCGAATGAGCCGGCCGTTGTCGACCGTACACACACCGGCGCTGTCATAGCCGCGATATTCCATCCGCTTGAGACCATCGACCAGGCGATCCGAGACGGCATCCTTGCCAACAATTCCGATAATTCCGCACATATATCTGAGGCTTTCTTCTTAGAGAGTATAGGGAACGCGAATACCCGGCATTTCCGCCGGAAAGTCGCGAGTATTACGTGTGATCAAGATGCGCCCGGTGAGCTGGGCCGATGCGAGAATGACGGCATCCATGGCTTTCAGCCGTCGCCGGTCACTGCGCAGCAGTGCTGCCCGCCGACCGATTTCCTCATTCACCTCGATAATGTTGAAAAAGGACAGAAAGTCTTCCGCCCGGTCGCCGTCATCCGGCAGCGCGCGGGTCAATATCTCGACCCAGGTCAGGCGGCTGATATAACGCCGGTCATAGCGTTTCAGCTCGACATTGGCCCGGCCAACATCATTCAGCGCATCAAACAAGATGTTGCTATCAAAAACCGCTTCGTTCACGAGGCGTCCTTCTTGCGATAGCGCTCGGCCTCACGATCGTCATCGGCATCAAACAGATCGGGAAATTCCTTACGCACATCCCAGTAATCGGGATCCCAAGGCCGGGTCCATGACGCTCGCTCGCGCCGCTGCCACGCCACCGGATCGCCAACCTCCCGGCGTTCACGCCACATGCCGAAATATTTCTCAATCCCCTGCTTCGACGCATCCGCCCGAAACGCCGCCACCGCATCACGCAACAATTGCGCCCGCGACGTGCCCTGTGCCGCCGCCTGGGCGTCGAGCCACTGGACATCTTCTTCGGATAGATCAGCAAGTATGCGAGTCATGATATGGTGATATCATATCATGATATCATGTCAATTATAAATTGCCACGCCGGCCTAGCATTGGTTGTACTTCTCGGGCTAAATCATCCTCAATATAGGTGAGCAAATGCAACTGTTCGTCGTCCAGATCAAATTTATGTACAACGATTTCGAACCCTCCCGTCAAGCGACTTGCCCAACACTTCAAGTGTAATGAATATGTACTCTTGGCACCGAATCCGAGATGCCCTTTGAGTCGCTCAAAAGTATTTCGAGACGTACCAACATAGAAGCAATCGCTGGGACTGTCTGAATTCAACTTGTTTCTTCTGGGATATGCCAGTCCATCTAACTTGGTTTCTTTAGCGTGATCTATTGCGTCCAGAAACTTCTCGCGACCATCCATTGAATCCAGATGGAATGAGTAAATGGACTGAAAATTTTTCGATAGGTCATCTTTGAACTTTTTGGAAATAGGATCGAAATCATTAACATTCAACTCTGTGAACTTGAACCTAAACTCCAATCTTTCCAGTGAAGCAATCTGCGACAGATCGTCAGACAGCTTAGTGAGATAACGTGCGGCGTTTTTCCCATCAATGCCCTCGCGTTGAGTCACTTCCCCGCCTTCTTCTTCGCGCTCACCGCATTGAACCGGTCCGCCCAGCCTTTTTTCGCGGTTTGCTCGGCCCGGACCAGCGCAAGATCGCCAGCATCTACATCCTTGGTCAGAGCCGCTCCTGCGCCGACTATTGCGCCATCGCCAATGGTCACGGGCGCAACCAGTGCGCTGTTTGACCCAATGAACGCGCCCTTGCCGATCTTGGTCTTATATTTGAAATAGCCGTCATAATTGCAGGTGATCGTGCCAGCGCCGATATTGGCGCCCTCACCCACTTCGGCGTCACCCAGATACGTCAAGTGATTGGCCTTGGCGCCCTTACCCAGAACTGCCTTTTTCATCTCGACGAAATTGCCAATTTTTGAACCTTCCTCGAGCACCGCTCCGGGGCGTAGTCTCGCAAACGGCCCGACATTGGTGTGTGCGCCAATGGATGCGCCCTCGATATGGCTATGGCCATAGATTCGCGCGCCGATGGCTACGGATACGCCCGGACCAAAAATCACATTTGGTTCTATCACTACATCTGAGGAAAGATTCGTATCATGCGCAAACCAAACGGTTTCTGGCGCTATCAGACTCACTCCATCCGCCATCGCCTGCGCCCGCCGACGCTGCTGCCACTCGCCTTCGACCGAGGCCAGTTCCGCGCGGCTATTTACGCCCGCAACCTCGGCTGGATCATCCACTTCAATGACGGCACTGGCCTGGCCCGACAGCATCACAATATCCGGCAGATAATATTCACCCGCCGCATTGTCATTGCCGATCTGGTCGAGCAGGATGAACAGGTCAGTCGCCCGCGCGGCCATCAATCCGCTATTGCACAGGTTGACCGCGCGCTCAGCCTCGTCAGCATCCTTAAATTCGACCATTTTTTCGATTTCGCCCTGGTCGCTGGCAATGATCCGGCCATAAGCACCGGCGTCATCTGGACGAAAACCCAGCACTACCGCGCGTGGATCGGTGCCGTCGTTCAGCCGCGCGATCATCGCCTGCATCGTGTCAGCGCTGACCATCGGTACATCGCCGTAGAGTATCAACACATCGCCAGCGAAACCTTTCAGCGCCTCATGCGCCTGCGCCACGGCATGGCCTGTACCAAGCTGGTCTTCCTGAACCGCGATCGCGACATTACGCCCCTCGACGCTTGCTTCAATCTGCTCACGCCGCGCACCGACCACGACAACGGTACGCTCCACGCCTATCGAATCGACCGTATCGAGCAAATGATGGAGCATCGGCTTGCCGGCAATCGGATGCAGCACCTTGTGCGTTTCCGATTTCATCCGTGTGCCTTGTCCGGCCGCTAATATAATGGCTGCTAAAGGACGGTCACTCATGCCAAAAACTCCGAATATCCTGTTCCAAACGCTGAATTTCCGCCCCATGCCATGATGCGGTTGCTTATGCCAGCAAGATCGGTTCTATGCAGGGACTATGACAGAAATTTCTTTCGATATCATTGGCTTTGATCTGGATGGTACCTTGCTGGATACCAGCATGGAACTCGCGGCTTCGCTCAATCACGCTCTCGACAGCGCGAACCGGCCACAAGTGGACGAACAATCCATCCGCTCGCTGGTCGGCATGGGCGCGCGTCACATGCTGGAAATGGCGCTGGAGCAATCAGGCGGCAGCGACAAAGATCTGGTCAAAAGCCTGATGCCTGTCCTGATCGATCATTATGAGGCTAATCTGGGCAATAATGCGCCCGCTTTTGCCGGATTGATTGATGCGATGGATGTGCTGCAGGATCAGGATGTTAAACTGGCGGTGGTGACGAATAAATTCGAAAGCCTCGCGGTGAAGCTACTGACCAATGTCGGCATGATAGATCGCTTCGTCACCGTCATTGGCGGCGATACGATGGGCAAAGGCCGCAGCAAGCCTAAGCGGGACCCGATTGACGAGATGATCCGGCGCTGCGGCGGGATAGTCGAGCAAACACCAGCAGCTTTTATCGGCGACAGTATTTTCGACATTAAAGCCGCGCAAAATGCGGGCATCGCGAATGTCGCGGTCAGTTTCGGCTTTTTGAATCAACCGGTTGAAGAGTTAGGCGCTGACGCAATTATCGATCATTATGACGAGCTGGTTCCAACCTTGGCCGCACTCAGCCGTTAACGGTCAGCCCTTGCGCCACTTGGTCCACAAATGGCGGGCCAGCATCAACGGTGGCATGCGCAGCCAATGGGACCGGATATAGAAAGCTTGCCGTGTGAGCTTTCGGGTTTCCCGCCCCCAACCATCGCGCGCCAATAGGCGCCGGACATACAGATAATCGGTGAATTTCTTTTGGCCCGCACGATATTCTTGGGCTGGCGTGTCATAAAGACGAACAGCCAGGCGCAACGCCCGCGCCAGATGCGGCTCCAGCTGATGCAATCTCGCACGCACGCCTAGCTCGGTCCAGAATTCCTCATCCGCATCGGCAAATTGCCGGATGAGCCTGTCGATATCCCAAAGATTACGTAATCCCCCGGCCAGATCACCATCTGCAAATAGATGAGCGACACTGTGCAACAGTATGTCCGCAGGAGCCATCACATAAAGCCCGGATTCCAGCTCGATCGCTGCATCGAGCATTGCTTGAGGATTCGGCGTCGGGTTCGCGGTCAGAGGCAAGGTCGTGTGATGGACATCGATCATCCGGTCGCGGTCGCGGTGAATCAACGGTGGCAGCTCATGCATATGCTCACGATAATATTGGTCATCATAAGGGTCCGGCTTAACCCACTCCCATCCCGCGTCCAGCAATTCTGCTTCAACAGCGGGCAGCGCATCCCGCGCGACCATGATATCAAGATCACCGATGCTTCGACCAATCCCCGCATCAAGATCCGCAGCAACATAGGCGGTGCCTTTCATCAGCACGGCTTTGCCGCTTAACGGCGCAAGAGCCCGGCGCGCGCAATCCGCCTCCCAAAGCGCTTGTTGTCTCGCGAGATCAGTGGCTTGAATCGCATCTTTCAGAATGGGCCTGACTTGCTCCGGCACTGCGATACTCGCCAGACGATGGGCCAGACTGCCGATCAACGACTCTGCGCGGGCAATGCTAATCAGATCCGTCCATCCAGCACCGTCAAGCGAGAGAACCGTCTCCGGCTCGCGCAAGGCGTCAACCAATGGCTGGGCATTGCGCATCATGGGAGCTTGCTCCACAGACTATCGATGAGTTCTTCGGCTTGGTCACTCGATTGATAATCCATGGCCTTGGTTGGAACGGTATCAACAAAGTGGGTCAGCGCCTGAAAGCCTGTTTCTCCGAGAGCGACATAGTTGGTTGATGCCTGGGTTAACCGCACAAATATTTCGCTCTTACCCATATCGCGCAGAGCAGGATCATGTCCAAAGCGCGGAAACAGAAGCAAAGCAGGTTTGGCCGTGTCCGCCGTCCGCTTCACCGCATCCAGCGGTGGGATAATGTGACGGATATCCCCTTTCGGCGTCCCTTTCATCAGGGGGCCGAAGCGATTGTCCGGCACAACCGCTTGCATGGTGGCAATTGCCTCGTTTTTGAGGCTGATCAGTCGCGGAAAGCTATGCACCATGCCGGTGTCCGGATTAAGCAACGCAAATTCATCCCCCATGAATCGCCAGCCTTTTTCCGCCAGCATGGCAGAAAGTGTAGACTTTCCCGAACCGGACAGGCCAGTCATCAGCAATGCCCTACCATCCTTCTCGACACTGCTGGCATGCAGCAAAAGATGCCGTCGCCAGCCCAGTGCCATTTGCAAGTTCATGCCCATTTCCGCAGCCAGCAGACTTTGATCAAGTGGCAAGGGAGCAGCATCAGGGAGCCAAAAATCGCCGGAAATATGAACCGAAGGTCGGAAATAGCGCCGCCAGGGCTTTTCAGGCTCCAACCGCACGGTGAAATCTGCGTAACCGTCCTGCGAAGCTGGGTAGTCCTGATAGAGAGCTGCCAACTGATCGAGCGGCCGCCGCCAGCTCGAGACCAGCCGATATCGTGTCGGCCCGACAGTCAGATAAAGCTGATGCATGCGCGCCACCGAGCCTAAACCTTGTCCACAAGACCAAGCGAACACAGTTCGACAAGCCTTGCCAGCACGATATCAGCGGTGTCACCACTATCCTCCAGATCATAGCTATCGGACAGTCTGCCTGCGATATCGACGGCCGTCAGGGAATGTTCTCCCATAACGGCTAATATCGCCGGCACGGGATCAGCTACGATATGAGTGATCCCTGACGATTTCTGAAAAACCAGCGTCATACTGTCCAGCGGATGCTGGATCAGCCCTTCAGAGGCTGCGGCGCGATAAAGCTGGCTCATTGGCGGTTACACTATCCCTGATCACGGCAATTCGTTCGAAAAAGCCATTAGCATGAATATGTTAATAAGCATTGGCTTTGAAGCCAAAAATCAGCGCAAAACTATCGCGGCATCTGCAGAGATGCGTAGCAGGTAAAGCCGCTTTGCCCGGACTGGAGACGCCGAATATAGTTCACATAGGCTTTGGACTGATCGTAAGATGTGCCGGGAAGAGACCGGCCATTCATCGCCCGCTTCACTTCTTCCCCGGTAAAATTCCGGCCTGCAGGCGGAAAAGCTCCAGGCGTGTCGGGAGATACAATTTTTCCGTCCGGACCAATATATCCGCCAGCAGCGTGATTTCCGGGAACCGGAATTTCGCAGTTTAGCACCGAACCAGCGGTCTGCGCCAAAGCAGGCTTGATGCTGACGACCGCAGAAGCCGTCACAGCCCCCATCATCAGCGCACGGCGGCGGGTGACAATCGCAGCATTCTCAGAATCATCAGTTGGTGCTGATGATCTACCATTCTGATTTAGACTGTCTGTCATAACGTAATAATTTCCTCTGAATGTCGCCCTTAGAGCGAAAATCGTTTAATTGCGAGTAAACAGTCGCGCGTGCAGACTGTCGTCCATAATCGGGACAAACCGGCCAAATTTCTTAACGGCACAAAGACGGTGAACTGATCAAAACGATATAATCGGGTACAAAACAGACATTGCCATTGCTGTTTTTGCGAAAACCCGCCTAAACATAGCCACCGAATTTCATCGCAACGGCCAATATGAACACAATTTCTCCCTTTCGCCTGATTTTTGCGATTCTTCTGATCATTGGAGGAGCGGTTCTTGCTGCACAAACATCGGCAGCGTTGATGAAAATTATCATCATGTCGGCCTTTGGCGTTGTTTCTCTGGCGATTATAGCGCTGGAAGACCACGCACCGGCGCAGCCGGACCTCAGTGCGTTGGAGCGCCAGAAAAAGCGGATATTATATCAAGGCAGAGCCGAAGCTTACCAGGATGTGATAGATCCGATCACGGATCCGATACTGCTCATCCGCAATGCGAAAGTGGCGGTGGCCAATCCGGCGGCACGAAATTTTCTCGGCGATCATATTATCGGTGAAGACGTTCGGGTTGCCATCCGTCATCCGGCAGCCGCGGATCGGTTAGCGAACCCCAATGCCGAGCATAGCGGCGAACCAATTTTGCTGGTCGGCGTCGGCAGCGCGGATCAACGTTGGGAATTGCGCATTCACGCCTTGGGTGATGGTTTGAAACTGGTCCAGCTTTCCGACCAAAGCAGTCGCTACGCCGCAGAACGCATGCGCACTGATTTTGTTGCCAATGCAAGCCATGAATTACGTACACCGCTGGCGGCGATAAAGGGCTTTATTGAAACCCTGGAAAACCCGGAAGCTGGCAAAGACGAGGACACACGCGCCCGTTTTCTGACCATCATGTATCAGGAAGCCGATCGCATGCAGCGCCTGGTCGAAGACCTGATGTCTTTGTCGCGCATCGAAGCGGAAAAATACCAACTGCCCTCGGAACCGGTTGATCTGACGGAACTGGTGGCAGAGGTAAAATCCGTTTTCCTCAACGGTCGCAATAAAAAGGATGATAATTTTGTTGTGTCAGCGCCCGACAACTTGCCGATGGTTCAGGGCGATCATGCACAATTGTCTCAGCTGCTCCACAATCTGGTGAGCAACGCTTATAAGTATGGACGGCGTGGCGGGATCGTAACGGTTTCGGTCAAACCCAATCGCACCGGTTCCATGCTGCGACTTTCAGTCACCGATCAGGGGGACGGCATCGCAGCAGAACATATTCCCCGGCTTACCGAACGCTTCTACCGGGTTGATAAGGGGCGCAGCAAATCAATAGGTGGGACCGGATTGGGCCTAGCGATTGTCAAACATATAACAGAGCGCCATGGCGGCAGGATGGAAGTAGCCAGCGAGCAAGGAATCGGCACGACGGTCACGATTTTTCTGCCGGTGATCAAATCATCCAACGATCCCGATGCCGCATCCGTAACATATCTGTCATAAATCTGTAACCAATAGGACACTGCCCACTTTTAAACGGTGCCCATCCGGTCAGAAATCACAACCGATTCTTGACCAAATATATCAACACTCCAAAGAAAACGGGGACAGCATAATGTTTAAGAAAATCGCTCTATTAGCGGTATCAACACTCGCCTTGGCAGCATGTCAGGATCAAGCTTCCGGCGGACAAGGTGGTACACGCAGTGAAGTTCGGATTGTCGGTTCATCAACTGTTTTCCCATTTGCCAAAGCGGTTGCTGAACAATTTAGCGCGGGTGGTGCAAATACCTCACCAATTCTGGAATCAACCGGAACTGGCGGCGGAATGAAGCTATTCTGTGCAGGCGTAGGCGCCAACACACCCGACATTGCCAATGCATCCAGGCGGATGAAGGCTTCCGAATTCGAAATGTGCGCAGAAAATGGCGTTACCGACGTTGTTGAGGTTCAGATCGGCATTGATGGTATCGCGATTGCCCAAGCCAACGAAGGTCCAGCGATCAAGCTGACGCCAACGCAGATTTACGAAGCCATTGCCGAACGCCCATTTGGCAAAAAGAATGAGACGAAGAACTGGTCGGATATCGATCCTTCGCTCCCCAATATCACAATCAGTGTCTATGGCCCCCCATCGACGTCAGGCACGCGAGATGCGTTGACCGAAT
Organism: Sphingorhabdus sp. Alg231-15; assembly: GCF_900149705.1. Taxonomy (NCBI): domain Bacteria; kingdom Pseudomonadati; phylum Pseudomonadota; class Alphaproteobacteria; order Sphingomonadales; family Sphingorhabdaceae; genus Sphingorhabdus; species Sphingorhabdus sp. Alg231-15. The sequence continues at coordinate 851,268 of NZ_LT703001.1, forward strand.
TGATCATGGAAGTGGGTTGTAAAACCGACGCCACGACCAAGGCGCTGAAAGACACAAATGAAGACGAATATGACGCTATCTGCCACGATGTCCGGGCCGATGGTGCTTATATTGATGCCGGCGAAAACGACAATCTGATCGTTCAAAAACTGAAAGCCAATCCAAATAGTCTCGGAATCTTTGGATATAGCTTCCTTGAGGAAAACACCGACTCCGTTCGCGGCGTTGCGGTGTCCGATGTCGAGCCTGCTTATGAAGCAATCGCATCAGGCGAATATCCAGGTGCTCGCCCGCTTTATATTTACGCCAAGAAACAACATGTTGGCGTAATCCCTGGTCTTCAGGAATATCTTACGGAATTTGTCAACGCAGGTGGATCAGATGGCTATCTGATTGAGGCCGGCCTGATTGCTTCGCCGGATGATATTCGTACACAAATGGCTGATACTGCAAAAAATCTACCAACTTTGACCGGCGCTGAACTGAAGTAATTGTTAATCGTGGTGCGGGGTACTAGGACGGTGCCTCGCACTGCGCTTCTGCATATTCCGAATCAAGGATCAGTTTTCTACCGTGACAGGCTCCATTCTCTTTTTACTGATCATCGTCCTTGGAGGCATGGCATGGTTTTTTGGCCGTGTTAAAGCGAATCGCTTTTTAAAGGACAGCACAAAAAGGGGAGAGGTCCATTCGCTTCCCAACTACCATGGCTGGTATGTCGCACTTTGGGCCATCGGCCCTGCCCTGCTTTTTTTGCTCGTCTGGAATATTACTAGCCCAGCGCTGATAACTGATGCGGCGCTGGCCAGTCCGGCTGCCGAACAGTTGCCGCAAGACGCATTTGCACGTGGATCGATATTGGCGGAAGCACGTTCAATCGCGTCTGGCCAACAAGTCAAAGCGTTTAACCCGCTTTCCCAGTCGATGGTCGAGCCCTACAAGACCGCTATCATCTATTACCAGACTATAGGCGCAATTGCAGCGCTATTGCTGGTATTTGCGGGCGGTGCTTATTCCTGGCTGCGATTGAAGCCGGAGTTAAGGGCACGAACCAAGATAGAGCGGATTACGATGATGACCCTGCTCCTCGCATCGCTCATCGCAACAATTACAACAGTGGGTATATTTGCTTCGTTGATTTTTGAATCAGCGCGCTTCTTTTCGATGGTCTCGCCTATCGACTTTCTCTTTGGCACAGAATGGAACCCGAAAGCGGTAGCGGGTCCTCGCGGAGAAACCGGATTCGGCGCCATCCCCTTATTCTGGGGCACCGTGTTCATTGGCGCTATCATCGCAATGATAGTTGCTATTCCGCTAGGTTTGATGAGTGCGATCTATCTCACTCAATATGCTCCAGCCAGGTTCCGCGCCTGGATGAAACCCATATTAGAAGTTCTCGCCGGGGTTCCGACGGTGGTCTATGGTTATTTCGCTGCCTTGACGGTTGCACCCGCCTTACGCGACTTTGCCGTTTCCATCGGGATTTCCGGAGCCTCTTCAGAATCTGCTTTAGCGGCTGGTGTGGTTATGGGGATCATGATCATCCCGTTCGTCTCTTCGATGGCCGACGACAGCATTGCTGCGGTACCCAGCGCCATGCGCGATGGTTCTTTGGCCATGGGTGCGACGAACAGTGAAACCATTAAGAAAGTTCTGATCCCCGCAGCTTTGCCGGGCGTTGTGGGCGGTGTATTGCTGGCGGTTAGTCGGGCCATCGGAGAAACGATGATCGTGGTGATGGCCGCAGGCTTAGCTGCAAATATGACGGCCAACCCGTTTTCGAGCGTTACGACGGTGACCACCCAGATTGTGCAGTTGCTGACGGGTGACCAGGAGTTTGACAGTCCCAAAACGCTAGCGGCTTTTGCGCTTGGGCTGGTGCTGTTTATCGTGACCTTGCTGCTCAACCTCATCGCATTGAGAGTGGTGAAGAAATATCGGGAAGCTTATGAATAGCACGACCGCCTTGGTAGAAGAACGCAATCCGACCGATTGGCACAGCAATGCCATGCAAACCCGCATTCGCAAGCGCTATGCTGCCGAGCGACGGTTTAAAGCACTGGGCCTGGGCGCGATAATTCTGTCAGCAGGGTTCCTTGCCTTTCTCCTGATCGTGATGGTCGGCAATGGACTTCGCGGCTTCACCCAAACCGAGCTACCGGTCGAGATAGATTTCCCAGCGATGACCGGCGGTGCCTCGGCAAGTCAGTTTGAAGGTGCCAATGGAGAAGCCAATCTTCGGACATTAGGAGTCCGGGATATTGTGAACACCAGTGTCGAGATTCAATATGGCGAGGAAGGCAGCGCGATTTTCTCTGCGGGTGGGTGGCAAGCCGTCAGCGCAGCGATACTGAGCGATCCTGATTTGGTTGAGACAAAGACCACTTTCTATCTTCCAGCGGATTCAGAAATTGATGTTGCCTATAAGGGCGATGGCAGTGCGTCGGCCGAGGCAAAAGTCACTGAACTGAACGACCAGTTGAGCACAGGGTTCAACTGGAATTTTCTGAGCAATTCCGACGCAACAGATCCCATGCAAGTGGGGATATGGGGAGCACTTAAGGGCTCGCTGATCACCATGTTCATTACTTTGTTGATCGCCTTCCCGATCGGCGTGCTTTCAGCGCTCTATCTAGAAGAATATGCGCCGAAGAATCGCTTTACGGACCTGATTGAAGTTTCGATCAATAACCTCGCTGCGGTTCCATCGATAATCTTTGGTTTGCTTGGCTTGGCCGTGTTCCTCAATCTCTTTGGCTTGCCGCGATCCGCCGCATTGGTTGGTGGTCTGACTTTGGCTCTTATGACCATGCCGGTGATTGTTATATCAGGGCGCAATGCTGTCAAAGCCGTTCCACCATCCATTCGCGAGGCCGCTTTGGGGATCGGTGCCAGTCAAATGCAGGTTGTGTTCCATCATGTCTTGCCGCTCGCCCTGCCCGGCATCCTGACCGGTACAATAATCGGTATGGCTCGTGCGCTAGGTGAAACTGCGCCACTGTTGATGATCGGTATGCGCGCCTTTATCGCAACGCCGCCGGGCGGCATTGTTGAGCCCGCTACCGTTCTTCCGGTGCAGATTTTTCTCTGGTCCGATGAAGTGAATCGCGGATTCGTAGAGAAAACCTCTGCAGCGATAATCGTCTTGCTTCTGTTCCTTCTCACAATGAACGCTCTTGCCATTTATTTGCGCAATCGTTTTGAAACCCGCTGGTAGATGATAATATGACCGAGTTACTCGATAGCACCAGTTCCAGTGAAAGTCCGACTATGACCGAATCCGCTGCATCCGCCATCTCTGCCGGCGACGGGCCTCTGAAAATGACCACCCGCAATGTGGATGTTTTCTATGGCGAGAAACAGGCCATTAAAGATGTTTCGATTGATGTGACCATGGATAATGTCACGGCTTTCATCGGTCCTTCTGGCTGCGGGAAGTCGACCTTCCTGCGTTGTTTGAACCGGATGAATGACACGATACCGATCGCTAAAGTCACCGGTGATATCACCCTCGAAGGCGAGGACATTTACGCGCCTCAAATGGATGTTGTGCAGCTGCGTGCGCGGGTTGGCATGGTCTTTCAAAAACCAAATCCTTTTCCCAAGTCCATCTATGACAATATCGCCTATGGCCCACGCATTCACGGGCTTGCCAGTAGCAAAGATGAACTGGACAATATCGTCGAAACGTCACTCCAGCGCGCCGGTTTGTTGGGCGAGGTACAGGACCGGTTGCAGGATAGCGGAACCGCATTGTCTGGTGGTCAACAGCAAAGACTATGCATTGCGCGCGCAATTGCAGTCGATCCCGAAGTCATTCTGATGGATGAGCCCTGCTCTGCGCTTGACCCCATCGCCACGGCCAAGATTGAAGAGCTGATTCATGAGCTCCGCGGGAAATATGCTATCGTTATCGTGACGCACAATATGCAGCAAGCTGCCCGTGTGTCGCAACGAACCGCCTTTTTCCATTTGGGAACACTGGTTGAATATGGCGTAACATCAGACATATTCACCAATCCCACGGAAGAAAAAACGAGAGACTATATTACCGGACGCTACGGATAGCAGCCCAAATAGGGGAAGGAACCCGACAGATGCCAAATAGCGGCGCAGAACATACCGTTAAAGCCTTTGACACCGACATTAACGAATTGCGCGGCATGGTCGCGGAAATCGGCGGTCGTAGCGAGCAGGCCATTTCCAAGGCGATGCGCGCATTGGAAAAGCATGACCTGAAGCTGGCCGAAGAAGTTGTCGCTGAAGACAAGTTGATCGATGATCTGGAAAAACGCATTGATGATCTGACTTTCCAGACTATCGCCTTGCGGGCACCGATGGCTGATGATTTGCGCGAGTTGATTGCGACCTTCAAAATATCGGGAGTTGTCGAACGGATAGGCGATTATGCGAAAAATATCGCAAAACGTGTTCCCGTAATCGCCAGTACACATAAACTGGGCCCAGCATCCCTGCTGCCGTCCATGTCGAATATTGCTTCACAACTGGTACGCGATTCTCTTGAGGCTTTTGCGCGGCGCGATGCGGATCTTGCCCTGGAAGTCAGTGAACGGGATCAAATCGTCGATGACTTCTACACCAGCATCTTTCGGTCTGTGATCACCTATATGATCGAAAACCCGAAGGACATCGGGGAAGCCGCCCATCTGCTTTTCATCGCCAAGAACTTGGAAAGAATAGGCGATCACGCCACCAATGTCGCGGAAATGGTCTATTTCGCTGCTAAAGGCGAACCGATGCCGGAACGGGATCGCGGCGAAAATCCAACTGATCTTTTGGAGGAACCAAGCGGAGATAGCGAATAATGTCCAACGCAAAGCTTTTACTGGTTGAAGACGATGCTGCACTGGCGGAGCTGCTATCATGGAATTTCAAAAAAGAAGAATATGATGTCATTCACACGGCAGACGGTGAGGAAGCCCTTCTGTTGGTCAAAGAAAACCGCCCAGATGTCATTTTGCTCGACTGGATGATCGAGAACCTTTCCGGCATTGAAGTATGCCGACGTCTGCGCCGTTCACCGGAAACAGCCAATATCCCTATTATCATGCTCACTGCACGTGGTGAGGAAGAGGACAAGATTCGCGGCTTGGAAACCGGGGCAGATGACTACATCACAAAGCCATTTAGCCCACGGGAACTGATCGCACGGGTTAAAGCGGTGTTGCGGCGCGTTCGCCCTGCCCTGGCGGGCGAGAAACTGGCCTTTGGCGACCTGGAAATGGACACCGTCGGTCATAAGGTGAAACGCAGTGGCGATACCATACCGCTTGGCCCAACAGAGTTCCGTCTATTGCGCCATTTTCTGGAACATCCCAACTGGGTATTCTCCCGCGAGCGTTTGCTCGACAGCGTCTGGGGTCAGGATAGCGATATAGAATTGCGGACCGTTGATGTGCACATCCGCCGTCTCCGCAAAGCTTTGAATGCAAACCAACGTCCGGATATCATTCGAACTGTGCGTTCTGCCGGCTATGCACTGGATACCGAAGCGGCTTGAGCCTTTGAGATTGTTGGACATAAAAAAGGCCGGTCAAACCGGCCTTTTATTTGTTCTGTCTGCGATCACTAGAACGCAATTTGCGCTCGTGCTCCAATGACATCGACCGAGTAATCCTCTGGCGCACCGGTCACGATGCCCAGCGCATTACCATAAGACAAGTGGCCATAGTTCACCAGAAAGCGGACATAGTTGACTGGCGTCCAGATCAATGAAGCCATGTAGCCATCCTGGGTACCGCCGATAACACCCGCATCTGTCAGATCGAGCCGGTCATAGCGCACATTCACTTGCCAGGCGCCAGAACCGCCAGAACCAACCGGATTTTTTACCTTCACGCCTTTGAAAACACCGCCTCGATATTCCCGTTTGTCGTCTGTCAGGAACAAACCAGCTTCCACCGAACCGCCAAAGAAGGTCGGATTGGCCAATCCAGGCCGGCTGACCTTTGCCCAGTGGGTTTCAGCGGCGGCGTGAAAGCGGCCAGAGATAACCGCAGCTTCAAGGCCATAGGTGAGCTGTTCTTCGGCGTCGATACTTCCGGTATTGATGAAACGTGTATCCACGCTGTGGATGAGAGGACGTTGACGATAGCGCAGCGAATCAATTTCATCGCCTAGGTCCTTCCAGTGGACAGAACCACCAAGATGAAGCTGTGCATCACCCAGTTTCGGCGCAAAGACAACACGTCCGTCCAGACCGATGCTGTCATTGCCATCGCTCAAGTCATCGATATTGTCAGTAAAAACACCACCTTGTAGCAGGAGATCACCCGTTTTGTAGGCTGCAGACACACCAACCTGCCGCTGGAACCCGAAAGCATCGGTAAAGGCTGATCGCTCGATAAAACTGGTGTCGTTACTGCTCGATAGTTCTTCCAGGGACTGGAAGTTATTATGCTGACCAACTGTTATCGTCAGACCGCCATCTTTATAATCCAGATAAGCATCAGTCAGTTCGACGCCATCCAGCAGATCGGCTTCAAGCTTGTAGCCGAAACCGCCTGGGATCTTGCCCTGGACGCCCAAACGAACGCGGCGCGCTTCATTGGAAAAGCCTTCGCCTGGAATATCAATTGTCGAAGGCACGGATGAGAGATTGTTGAAGTCATAGAGAATACGACCGCGTGGTTTGAAACTCCAACCGTCGTCAGTTTTGATCTCAGGAGCACCTTTAAACTTGATGCTGGTCTTTTCTTTGGCCTGCGCCACTTTCTCGACCTCGGCGACTTGTTTTCTTTGCTCTTGCTGCACAGTTTCGACATTGCCGAGCTGCGCGCGCAGACTAACAACTTCCTGCTCCAACTGGTTCAATCGTTCCAGAAGCGCCGCTGCCTGTTCACTAGAAATTTGGGCTGCAAAAGCCTGACTGGGCAGCAATGCCAGAATTGCTGCGCCTGCTGCGAGTGTAGATTTGATTTTCATCTTTTTAGAGTTCCCAGACCATATCATGAATGATTGATGTCGGCTCTATGATGGTTACGTTTCGAAAAAACGTCTTTTTTGTTTCAGTTTTTTTACGAAGATTTCTGAAGCAAGAAATTCTGACGAGACTGGCTTATTCCGCGACCAGTTTCATCAATCGGCGCTCCATGGGGGCTAGCACTCCGGCAAGTTCATGGCCGCGCTTCAATATCTGGCCATGCTCACCATGCAGCGTCCATATACCTTGTTTGTTGCGATTGGCCGGGCGCTTTTCAATCCGCATCTGGGGTCTTTCCGAGGTCCGGCGAAAGGCCGCAAAAATGGCGGCGTCCTTCCCCATATCCATAGCATAATCTCGCCAGTGGCCAGCGGCGACCATCCGTCCATAGAGATTGAAAATGCGTTCCATCTCTTTGCGTTCAAATCCCACCTGAACAGGTGTATCGGTTTTATTGGGAAAAGATGAAACGTTGGAACTGTCGGAACGCATCAGGCGCTGTCTCGTTTACTTTCTGATTCGTCACCATCCGCGTTGTCACGTCCCTCTGCATAGGCAGCAATTCTCTTTTGCAGCTGCTCCATCTCACATTGCAGAATTTCGAGCTTCTGCGTTGAAGGGTCAAAAACCTCGCTGCACGGAGTTCCGTACGGGGTAAATTCTTCCTGATATTGCTCAACCTGGACCAGTGTAGGACGTGCGCGTACACCGACCATTGTCGCACCTTCCGGTACGTCCTGCGTAACCACGGCATTGGCACCTATGCGCGACCTTTTGCCGACGATTATCGGCCCCAATATCTGCGCGCCGGATCCCAGAATCGTATCATCTTCAATCGTCGGATGACGTTTGCCGCCCACGCCATTGGTCGGATTGGTCCCACCTAGCGTGACACATTGATATATGGTTACATTGTCGCCAATTTCTGCGGTCTCACCGATCACCGAAAAGCCGTGATCAATGAACAGATGACGTCCGATCTTTGCTCCGGGATGAATATCAATCGCGGTGAACAGACGCGAAATATGATTCACAAAGCGTGCAAAGAAATAGAGTTCTCCCTTGAACAACCAATGGGCAACCCGATGTAACCCTACAGCCAGTACGCCGGGATAGAGCAGCACTTCCCAACGGGAGCGAGGAGCAGGGTCCCGCGCTTTTATTGAATCCAAATATTCACCCAGATCGCGAAACATGTTTTTCTCCGGCGATTTTACACGTCCTAAGTTAGTGGCCCGACCATTATATTTCCAGTCCTTTCTTGCAACCTATTTGGAAAGACCATTTTTCCTCTCGCATTTATCACTAAATTGAATTATTATTCAAAAACTCATCGAAGGAATGAATGATTTCTAACTACCTACCAACACTCAAACAGCTGCAATATCTGGTATCACTCGAAGAACATGGCCATTTCGGGCGAGCGGCGGAAGCCTGCTATGTTACGCAATCCACATTGTCCGCCGGCATCAAAGAACTGGAAACGCTGCTCGACATCATGTTGGTGGAACGCACCCGTCGCGTGGTCCGCTTTACGGAACTTGGCAAAAAAATGGTGGAAAAGTCGCACCGCATATTGCGTGAAGCCGAAGAATTGACTGACATGGCCCGTTCCGCTGGCCAGCCGCTGGTTGGTGACATTCGGATGAGTGTCATCCCGACAATCGCCCCCTTTCTTCTGCCGAAGCTTCTCAAGCGCTTGCGCACAGAGCGACCGGAGCTCAAATTATATCTTAAAGAAGAAACCAGCCAGGCTGCCTGTGATTCCCTCAGCCATGGTCAGGTCGATTGTGTTTTGCTGGCCCAGCCTTTCGCTTGCGGTGACGTAGATTCAGAACTGTTGTTCAATGACGAAATTCTCATAGCCTTCCCGAAGGATGATCCACGCGACCCGCCCAAACTGGTCGATCCGGCGCTTATTGACGAAAACCGACTTTTGCTATTGGAAGACGGACATTGCTTGAAGGACCATGCTCTGGCTGCTTGTAATCGGCCGGAACTTCGTGCTTCGGCACGGATGATGGGTACGTCGCTTCATACTTTGGTACAGATGGTCGACAACGGACTAGGGCTAACCCTGTTGCCGAAGATGGCTATTGATAGCGGTATATTGGCTGATACCGAAATACTCGCGCGCCCGATCAAATCCGATCGTGCCTTTCGCGATATCGCCCTGGTCTGGCGGAAAAACAGCCCGCGGAAAGATGAGTTTCGCCTTCTGGCGGAAATTATGCGCCAAGGCCAAAGCTGGGTTACCGATAAATCGGCTTAATGATCCCAGCTTGATGCGGCATCAATATCTGATTGGCGTTCCTCCACCCAGTTTTCGGTACCATCTTGCATTATCTCTTTTTTCCAGAACGGCGCCACCGTCTTCAGCTGATCCATGATGTAAGAACATGCCTCGATCGCTGCCTGTCGATGATCCGAGCACGTGCAGGCCAGTACAATTTGTTCACCCAGCTGCAGTCGTCCGACCCTGTGAATCACGGTGATTCCATGCAGATCCCATTTCTGATCAGCCGCATCAGCGATTTTGCGCAAGGCCTTCTCGGTCATCGCCGGATAATGTTCCAGTTCCAATGCTGATAGCGAGCCATCACACCGAACTTGCCCGACAAAACTGGCTACAGCACCACCACCAAGACCAGATAATTGAGAAATTTCCGATCCAGCATCAAAATCCTCCTTCAATATCCGGATCTTGATCATCCGCCTGTTACCGGCGGAAATATCGCCAGCTCCTTTGCTTCACGAAAAGTGGCATCCAGCCTGACAAAATCCTGATCAAGGGCAAACCGAAGCCTCTCCGTATCGGAAAAAACATCCCGATAGACAGCTTCCTGGTCTTTCAGATATTCGAGAAGTTCGCCAATGGTACCAATGCCATCAGGACATTCGATCATATCATGGTCTCGGCCTAGCCGTTCCTTTACCCATGCAAAATAGACGATGTTAAGTTGCTTTGACATTGTTGATGAATATTAGTCCATGTGCTTCAAGCCGACACGAAGATAGTCCCAGCCAGTTATAAGCGTCAATATCGCTGCGGCCCAAAGCGTCCAGATTCCGACAGTTTGGATAAACTCAAAATGCGGCAATCCCCCTGCCAATATCAACGCGCCCAATGATATAAGTTGGAAGGTGGTTTTCCATTTGGCCAGCTGGGAAACCGGCACGCTCACTTGCAAGCCTGCCAAAAATTCGCGTAACCCGGACACTGCAATTTCCCGCAACAATATGATCAATGCGGCAATGACGTTATAGCCTTCTATATCACCTGTCGCACAAAGGATAAGGATGACCGAAGCGACCATGATTTTATCCGCAATCGGATCAAGAAATATTCCAAGCTTTGAGACTGTTCCCTGGGACCGGGCAAGATAGCCATCAAAGTAATCCGTGATCGCCATCAATGCATAAAGGACGGTCGCCAGCAAGTAACCGAGTTTCCAGTCCGGCCACCACAGCAGACCAACCAGAAAAGGCACAGTGAATATCCGCGAGAGCGTCAAAATATTTGGAAGATTCAACATATTGCCCGCTCCCATAACGAGGTTTGACGCAAAGTTAAATGCCCTCCTTGTACTAAGCGCATTTACGACGAAATTTTCGTATATTCAACGCCTTGCGCTATCGGGCAACATCGTTAGGGTGGCGTCCAGTTTAATCCCCTGTCTGACCACGCTCAACAACAGGAAAACTCCAAAAATGACACCAGCCCTAAGACTATTGGCCAAACGGCGTTTCTGGCCGTTATTTGTCACACAACTGCTCGGCGCATTTAATGATAATCTGTTCAAATTTTCGATGGTAATCTTGGTCACCTATGGCATTTACAAAGATCCAGCGCAGGATTTCCAATTCAACGCGCTGGCATCGGGTATCTTCATTTTGCCCTTTTTCCTGTTTTCCTCACTCGCTGGCCAGCTTGCTGACAATTATGACAAGGCACGCATTACCAGGCTTGTAAAAACACTAGAGATTGCAATCGCAATTATTGGCGGCATCGGACTCTGGATACAGTCAATTCCAATCATGTTGACCGCACTGTTCCTGCTTGGCCTGCAATCCACATTTTTCGGTCCGATCAAATATGCAATTTTACCTCAACATCTGGGCAAGGATGAAGTGTTGGCTGGGACCGGGCTGGTAGAAGCAGGCACTTACATTGCGATATTGGCCGGAACGATTTTGGGAGGTATCATTATTGACCGCGACGGGAATGGCGTTGAACTGGCTGTCATCGCAGTTCTTATTGTAGCGGTTGTGGGTAGAATTGGTGCCCAGTATTTGCCTAGCGCACCGCCACAAAAAACAGTCGAAAAAATTGACTTCAATTTTTTCAGGTCATCTATCAAGCTCATCTCTGCCACACTGCATATCCGGAGACTCTTTCTTGCGATAATCGCGATCAGTTTTTTTTGGACCATAGGCTCCGTGTTGATCATTCAATTCCCGCCTCTGGTCGAGAATGTACTTACGTCCACACCGGCCGTCGCCAGCCTGTTTCTTGGCGTATTCTCCATTGGCATTGCCATTGGATCTATTCTGATAAACAGATTGCTAAACAGCGAAGTTTCGGCACGCTATGCGCCCTTTAGCGTCCTCGCAATGGGCGGCTTCGTCGTCATACTCTTCTTCATTGCGCGGGGTTGGGAAGGTTTGCCAAATGGCGAGCTATATACATTCGGCACTTTCATTATGCATGATGGGGCATGGGCGTTGCTGGGTACGCTTGCAGGCGTTGCAATTTTTGGCGGTATGTTCGTGGTTCCGCTTTATGCCTTTTTGACCACCACAGTTGATATTAGCGAGACCGCAAGAACAATTGCCGCAAATAATGTCGTCAATTCCGGATGCATGGTCCTGGGCGCCCTTGCCGCACTAGGACTTAGTCTTCTCGGTGTTTCGACAACCGAACAATTGCTTCTTGTAGCAGGTATGTGTGTCGTTGCCGCCTGGCTGGGCCAGCAGTTACATCTTGCCTGCGACTAGACCGAGATCCCGGCGGTCTTCAGAAAATGAATAGATAGAATGCGGTAAAAAACGCTGAAAAGCTTAGCACGAAGAGACTTGCATCTTCATTGAGCCATTTTTTTGGCATCGCCGCCGTCTCTTCCGCAGCAACTTCAAGCTGGGATGAGACCAGAGCTTCCATTGGAAGGCTGAGGCGAAAAGGGTGTCTTGCACCCTCATTGCGAAGTACGAGCGACCGTGTTCTTTTTTGCTTCATGCGTATTTATTAACAATTTGTTAGCTATGAAATCCATCGAAAAAATCATCGACCATCCGCTTGTTCCGATCTGGTACAAGATAAAGGCAGCCGCTACCCCCAATGGAGGTCCAAGGGCCGGGATATCACCGAGTGGAAAAACAGGTCCATTTTGGACTATTCGCAGTTTTTGAGTCTAATCTGCCAAATTCCACAGACGAGACAGCCAATATTTGGCTCAATTACAACGCAATTTGATGATTGTGTGATCTTTGCAACAACCGCCAAAATTCGATTCCACAAGGATGAATGTGGTTGATTTCAAACATTTGTTATGGCAGTGGGCCTTTCGTATTGAGTGAAATGCGAAACCCTAAAGGAGCATATTATGCGTTTCGGTAAAATTGGTATGGCTGCTGTTGCAGCCTCAGCTCTGGTTGCTACACCTGTCTTCGCACAGGCTGCTCAGCCAGTTTCTAAAGTTTCTCAGCCTGTTCGTGCTGATGCATCTTCAGAAGAAGCAGAAAAACTTCAAGGCGGATCAGGCATCATCATTGCTGTTCTCGCCGCTGCCGCAGTAATCGGCGGCATCGTCATCGCAGCTGACGGCAGCGACGACGATCCAACAAGCCCCTGAATTCAGGCGCTAATCTAATTTAAAATGGCGGCCTTTTGGTCGCCATTTTTTTGCTTTGGTTTCGAATATTCTTAAATATCTTTAGCCATGCATACCAATGGTTGCACATGGCCATCATATTTCCCATATCCGGTTTATGACAGAAAATCAGCAACATGGCCTGCAACAATGGCATGGCACCACCATAGTCTCCGTCCGCAAAAATGGGAAAGTGATCGTCGCTGGTGACGGTCAGGTCTCCATGGGACAGACCGTCATGAAACCCAATGCGCGTAAAGTTCGGCAATTGCATGATGGATCGGTTATTGGCGGTTTTGCAGGCGCTACGGCTGACGCATTCACACTGTTCGAGCGTTTAGAAGCGAAGCTGGAACGCCATAACGGCCAGTTAATGCGCGCCGCAGTTGAGTTGGCGAAAGACTGGCGCACAGACAAGTATCTGCGCAACTTGGAGGCTTTGATGATCGTGGCCGATAAGGACGTGACGCTGATTCTAACCGGCAATGGTGATGTGCTCGAACCAACCCAAGGGATTGCCGCCATCGGTTCAGGTGGTAACTACGCTTTGGCTGCTGCTAGAGCCCTTATCGACTATGAAAAAGACGCGGAAAAGCTTGCTCGAAAAGCTATGGCAATTGCGGCGGATGTTTGCGTCTACACAAATGATCAAGTGACAGTCGAAACACTGGACAGCAACGGATAACCTCCTATTGTTCGGGCGGTGTTAGCAACGACGCCTCTCAATCGCAGATCGCTAATCGCCGGTGGCACTTTGCGTGGACAGCTTGCCGTTCTGCTGCTGCAACCCGAGCTTGACTACGCCTATACCGCAACAAATGGCCTGTACATATTTCCTCGTTCCAACGGAATCATTCTTGGCGGAACGAGCGAAGCGCGGAAAACCAACCTGGAACCCGATCATGAAATTGCAGGCAGGATCATAAGCGGCCATCATGCGATAGCAAATGCAATGCATTGTGCTTGATAAAAAACAACAAAGCCCCAAATCTGCTTCTTCTAGTTAAACTTACATTGGACATTTATGAACAACGAACTCACTCCCAAGGCCATTGTCAAAGCGCTTGATGAACATATTGTAGGTCAAAAAGAGGCCAAGCGCGCCGTGGCAGTGGCTTTACGGAATCGCTGGCGGCGTCAGAACTTGCCGGCAGAACTGCGTGAAGAGGTGACACCAAAGAATATATTGATGATCGGCCCCACCGGTTGCGGTAAAACTGAAATCTCACGCCGATTGGCGAAGCTCGCGGACGCGCCGTTTATCAAGATCGAAGCGACCAAATTTACAGAGGTCGGCTATGTTGGGCGCGATGTTGAACAAATTGCCCGTGACCTCGCGGAGGAAGCGGTAAGGTTGGAACGCGAACGTCGGCGTTCGGCAGTTCGGGAAGCGGCAAGCGATGCTGCGATGAAACGATTGCTGGACGTCCTCTGCGGCGAAAATGCCAGTGAAGCGACAAGAGAGAGCTTTCGTCAGCGCGTTGTGGACAATCACATGAACGACACAGAAATTGAAATTGATGTCGAAGATACACCAAATACACAAATGGATATCCCTGGCATGTCTGGCCAGGTCGGAATGATAAACCTGTCCGACATGATGGGCAAAGCCTTTGGTCAAAATGCCATGAAACGCCGCAAGATGCGCGTTGCTGATGCATGGGACAAACTGATCGAAGAGGAATCAGATAAGCGTCTTGACGATGATGACATTGCTCGGGCCGCCCTCTCCGATGCAGAGTCCAATGGTATCGTCTTTCTTGACGAAATTGACAAGATCGCCGTCAGTGATGTTCGCGGCGGCTCCGTCAGCCGTGAAGGCGTGCAGCGCGATCTGTTACCTCTTATTGAGGGAACGACCGTGGCAACCAAATATGGTCCGATGAAAACCGATCATATTCTGTTTATCGCATCAGGCGCTTTTTCTATATCCAAACCCAGTGACATGTTGCCGGAGTTGCAAGGCCGCCTTCCGATCCGTGTGGAACTGCGTGCCCTTACAGAAGAGGATTTCGTCCGCATTCTTACCGAAACAAAAGCCAATCTGCCGAAGCAATATATTGCGTTGTTGGGGACTGAAGACGTCACCATAGATGTCACCAAGGATGCTATTGAGAAACTCGCCCAGATCGCCGCAAACGTGAACGAAACGGTTGAAAATATCGGGGCACGGCGATTGCAGACCGTGATGGAAAAGCTTCTGGAAGACATCAGCTTTGATGCAGAAGATCGCAAGGGTGAGACAATTTTGGTAGATGCGGCCTATGTCGACAGCCAACTTTCCGATGTTGCAAAAGACACGGATTTGTCGAAATATGTGCTGTAGGGTATCATATTGATCTAATGGAGGGAAAAATGGCTGAAGGTGGGTGTTATTGCGGATCGGTGCGATATGAAATTTCTGGGGAGCCGATTAATCAGTCCATTTGCCATTGCAGGGACTGCCAGAAAAGCAGCGGTGCAGCCTCGGTCGCCTGGATCATGCTGGATCAGGATGAGTTTTCGCTAACCACTGGCGCGCTCAAGACTGTAGATGGCCAAGGCGGCGCCGAACGCCATTTTTGCGCAGATTGCGGCACCGGTATTGCCTATAAAAACGCCAATATTTTGCCGGGCATGATTGATGTGCAGACGGCCACCCTCGATCAACCTGATAATTATATCCCGGAAATGAATATTCAGACTGCCGAACAGATTTCGTGGGAAAAAGTCGCACACGAAATGCCAAGCTTTGATCGTTTTCCACCTCAGGAATAATTTCAACCTCTGTAACCGGATCTCGTTGCACGACGAATAAGCGGTGAAACCCATAGGAGTATAAAATTGAAACGGAAAACATCTTTATTGGCTTTGGCCCCTGCACTCGCTTTTGCGAGTTGCTCTGAACCCCAGGGTCAGCCCGAAGAAGGAATTGAAACCAGCGAGAACGCAGAATCTGAGATGGTCGAAGAAATCGCTGAAGTGCCCAGCATTGATGCTGGTATTGCGGTTGGAGCGACCGTGCCTTTGGACGCAAATTTTAAAACCGCAGATGGTGAAAAAACGTTGGCCACGATCTTGGAAGACGGGGCCGCAATCCTGGTATTTACGCGATCAGTGGAATGGTGCCCGTTCTGCCAAACCCAACTGAAAGGCATCAATGCCATAGTCGGTGATCTGCAAGAACGTGGCTATAAGCTATACGGCGTGAGCTATGACAGTGTCGATAGCCAGGGCCGCTTTTCGAAGAACCAGATGCTGGACTATAAGATGCTGTCAGATGAGAGTTCCACTGCCATTGATGCATTTGGACTGCGTGATCCACAATATACCGAAGGCAAGGCGCTCGGCGTTCCTTATGCTTCGGTGGTGGTTATCGACAAGGACGGCAAGGTTACGGCCAAGTCAGTATCGGGCGACTTCAAGAAGCGCCCCACCAACGACCAATTGCTAGCTATAGTTGACGCGATCTAGATTTATCTGGATCCCACAGCAGAAGCCGCGTCGGTTCTCATCGTCGCGGCTTTTTTATTCCCTTCAGGCAAGACAACCAATTTCCATTTGGTTGAATCTTTCAGATATTTTATCGCCAACTGCTGGACTTCTTCGGGTGTTATCACCGTATAGTCGGTCAGCAATGTGCGTAGAACAGTAAACTTCTTGGGATTGAAACTCGCGCCTTCCAATTGACTCATCCAGAAACTGTTTCCGCTGCTTGCTCGCGAAATCAATTGACGCAGTGGCTCCACAATCCGTTTCATCTCATCTGGGCTGACCGGATTCTCGCGCAGGTCTTTCGCGATCAATTCAGCGACACCATAGAAACGGTCGACATTGGAAGGCGTGAGTTGGCTGGATGCGCTTATGTAGCCGCCGGTTTGGAAGGCGACGGGCCAGCTGTTTATGACTTGCGGACTATAGCTTGCTCCCTCTTTGGAGCGCAATATCTCAAACATCCGATCATTAAAGATCGAAACCAGAACCTCCAGCTTGCGACTTTCACGAATATTTTCCAGCCCACCGCCTGTTGGCCAAGCAATCAGAGCCGCCGCGCGTTCATTATCGCCCTTGTGCACCAAAATTTCTGGGCCCTGTTTTGGTTCTGGAAATACAGGTGACCGACCGCCATCAGGCATATCGTCCGGCTTGCGTTTCCGCAGCGCGCCAAAAGTTTTTAGCACCGCTTCAACCGCCTTATCCCGGTCAAAATCACCAAATAGCATCAACTCAATTGGTCCACTCGCCAATATGGGCTTCCAGAACTTCTTGAATTCCTTGGGTGTAAGCGCGTTGAAATCATCCTTGTCGGGCGTTTTCCAACGGGGATCCTTTCCGCGCACAAGCCATTCCAGATCACGCTGCAATACCGCCTGGGGAGACGCAGAAAAACTGTCATAGCCAATCAGGGAAGCAGCGCGTCCACGAATGACCGGAGCATCGTCCCAACGCGGCTGCTGCAATTTGGCGGCGATCAGATGGAGCTGATCTTTAAGATCTGCCGCCCGTGTATCCGCCTTAATTTCATAGGCATCGTCATCAATTTCAAAGCCCAGCCCGATCCGGCGACCGGTGGTTATTTTGTCGAGTTCTTCTTGTCCAAGTTTGCCGACGCCGCTGGCCATCAAAGCCATTGCTCCGGTCCAGGCCAATCCTTCATCATCTGGATTCAGACCGCTATAGCCTTTCCCAAACCGGGCATTGACCATGATCTTGTTGCGTTCGGCTTTGTTCGGAAAAAGCAAAACCCGAACGCCATTTGAAAGAACCAGCTTTTCCATATCAAAGCGTTTGACCTTCTCGGACGACCGCACCCGGCCTTTGCGCCCGATACGCGGCAATGCATCGAAGCCAAGACTGGCCTGGCGTACCCGTGCATTGCTTGCCGCCTTAACATCTTCGCCAAGCGCAGCGGCCAACTTGTTTTTTCCATCGTCCACCACTGTCGGTGAAGTGAGCAGCGCTCGTGTGGCAACGCCGCTAAAGAGTTTCTGTGTCGATTCCAGCAATCGTTGGGGCGTGTAGAGGTCACGCATGTCACGGAATACATCAAGCGCTGTCTGCGGTGTCGCGACGGTTTCGCGAATATCAACGGCATTGACGATATCATCGGCCTGCTTACGTGCAGCTTCCGTTGCGTAGCCCTCGACCCCAATCGCAAGAGCCGCATCAAATTCTGCTATTTCTCTCGCAATATCCGCTTCCGACGGCGCTTGAGTCGTAGCGTCGGCAATAACTGCGCGGACATCTTTCAACGCTGCGGCCCAGTCATCCGTCAATGGCACAATATTGACGAATGTTCCGTCAACTGAACGACTGACATCATCCTGATTAACATTGGCTTGAAGATAGCTTCCCCCTGCCCTTGCTCGCGATTCCAATCGACGATTGATCATCTGCAAGGCCAACAGGTCAATCAACAGCTGCTGATTATAGACAATTGTATCATCAACCTGTTCCCAAGGGCGCACTGTCGCCAGCGAGATAAAACGCGGCAATGTTGGTTCGATAACCAAACGGCTGCTATCCGCATCAGCGACAGGATCACCGAAATCAGGAGCAATCCCGGGTTCGCCTTTTCCGTTCCAATCAGAAAAGTGCTTTTTGAGTAGCGCCTCAAACTCCGCAGGATCACCGTCACCAGCAATCACCACAACGGTGTTTTCAGGGCGATACCAGCGCTGATGAAAAAGCTGCAGCATCTGCGGTGTTGCCGCTCCCAACGTCTCTGGCGTCCCGATCGGGGCTCGGCTGGCCAGCCGCTGGTTTGCAAAGAACAATTCACGAGTGGCATCCTGCACTTTCGTTTGCGGCCCTCTGCGTTCTTGCAATTCTGCGAGGACAACCGGCCGCTCCGCATTTACTGCAGTAGCATTCAGACCAGGTGCGCTGATCATGCCGGAGATAATCTTTATGCTCTCATCCAAACTCGTCGGATTCGCATTCGGCAAGTCCAGTTTGTACACCGTCTGCGTTGGTGTGGTTTCGGCATTGCTGTCGCTGCCGAACGTCGCACCCAATCGCTGCCAAACTCTCTTGGCTTCGCCGTCGGGCACATATTCCGAACCGCGAAAGGACAGATGCTCCATGAAATGGGCAAAACCCTGTTCATGATTCTGTTCCATCAACGATCCGACATCGATCCGCACCCGAATCGAAACCTGGCCTGGCGGAACGCCATTCTTTTTGACGGCGTAACGCAATCCGTTATCGAGCACCCCAAAAGTCCAGCTTTTGTCGACCGGAACATCGCTGCCCTTGTACAACCAAGGTTGCTCGCTGCCCTTTTCAACCTGGGCATCCTTGGATTGCGCCAGGACCATTGGCGGCGCCAATGTCAGTCCAGTTAAAAGGGCAAGTGTAGTTAGAACGCGACCAGAAGCGCTGATAAATTTATCCATGGGAGCATGTTATACGCAGGCCTTATCTTACTGGCCAGTGAATAAGGCATCAGAGCAACATGCAAAATTTAGATGGCGAACATCGCATAATATGACTGAGTGAGCGCAATTTAAACTTGATAGGCCGGCCAAATACTCCCACATATCAAATATGCTTATAGAAACTGAAAAGACCCCCAATCCGTCCACCCTCAAATTCTTGTTGGGCCAGACGGTCATGGCCGACGGAACCCGAGATTTTGCTTCGCCAGAAGATGCTGAGATTTCTCCCCTTGCCGAAGCGCTGTTCACACTTGGCGACGTTTCCGGCGTTTTCTTTGGATCAGATTTTGTTTCGGTCACCGCAGGACCGGGATCAGAATGGTCTGAAGTCAAACCGCAAGTATTGAGCATCTTGCTGGACCATTTCTCTGCTGGACTGCCATTGTTCAAACCCGGATCGGCGGGCGAGATTCATATCCCGCCCGAAGAAGAAGTCCATGATGATCCGGAAGATGCTGATATTGTCGCGCAGATTAGGGAACTGATCGAAACGCGTGTTCGCCCTGCCGTCGCCAATGATGGTGGAGATATTATCTATCGCGGTTTTAACCGCGGTGTTGTGTTCCTGAAAATGCAAGGCGCGTGTGCCGGATGCCCGTCATCGACGGCGACATTGAAACATGGCATTGAATCACTGCTCAAACATTATGTCCCAGAAGTGATTGAAGTTCGGGCCGCATAACGCGCTTCAACTATAACAGAAAACGGAAAGCTTATGAATCAGCCACTTGATGATGCTGCACTGGATCAGTTGTTCCGAAATGCGCGCACCTATAACGGATATTACGATAAACCCGTTACTACAGAGCAGCTTCATGCGATCTGGGACCTGATGAAAATGGGCCCGACAAGCGCGAACATGTTACCGGCTCGATTGGTCTGGTGTCATAGCTCCGCAGCAAAACAGCGTCTCGCCGACTGTGCCGGAGAGGGAAATAAAGAGAAGATTATAGAGGCCCCCGTCGCAGTGGTTATCGGCATGGATCAGAATTTTCATGAATATCTCCCTGAACTATTTCCGCATACCGATGCCAAAAGCTGGTTTGACGGCGACCTAGAAGGCAGAATTCAAGGCGCAATGCGCAACAGCTCCTTACAAGGCGCATATTTTATTCTGGCTGCCCGCGCGATTGGACTGGATACCGGACCGATGTCGGGATTTGACAATGCAGCCGCGGATGAAGTTTTTTTCAGCGACCAGCCCAGCGTAAAGTCGAATTTCATCTCGACACTTGGCTATGGTGATCCTTCGACTATTTTCGACCGAAGTCCACGGCCCGCATTCGAAAAATTTAACGCCATCATCTAAAGGTCAGTAACAAATTTATGGGCAGCCGTACTCTAACGATAGACACTGCAACTTCGGCTTGCTCGGTGGCCTTGTTTGAAGATGGCAAACTCATCGCTAACGACTATGAGGAAATCGGTCGCGGGCACGCCGAAAAACTGGTTCCGATGATTGCACAGCTGCCGAACAAAGGGCATGCAAAACAGATTATCGTCAATTGCGGCCCAGGCAGTTTTACTGGCGTACGCATCGGTTTATCTGCCGCAAAGGCACTGGCGATGGCTTGGCAAGCCGAAATATGCGGATATCAGTCTCTGCATCTGGTCGCGGCGCAGGCGTTGAACGAAATGGAACACCCCTCTCCTGTTTTTGTCACTATGTTAGGCGGGCATGGAGAATATTTTGTTCAGAATTTTGATGAGCATGGAAACTCTATGGATGATTTGCTTTCTCTAGCCCCCGAGGCCGCTCTTCTCAATACGAAGGCAAAGCATTTCGCTGGCTCCGCCGCACTTTCATTGAGCGCACTGACCAGTGGCGTAACCGAGCATAGCGTCTTACCCAATGCAGCAAATTTTGATCTGTTGCCCAAAACATATGGGTATCTGCCGCCCACTCCTGTTTATGGTCGTGCGCCCGATGCACAGCCCGCACAACAGGTATAGAAATATGGCTGACGGCGCGCGCCATCTGGAAAGCAAAGAGGCAAAGCCTGACGCGGGCGCCATGATCGATCTGGAACATGGAAGTTTTGGCGATCTGAAAGTCATTATGCGCATCATGGGATCGGCATTTTCCCCGCTTTACGGAGAATCTTGGAACGAGCATCAATGCCGCTCAATGCTTGCATTGCCCGGCACGCAATTGTTGATTGCAAGCAATGCAGATCGCCCCTGCGGCTTTACAATCAGTAGAGAAGTAGCCGGAGAGGAAGAATTACTAATGATTGCGGTGGATCCTCAGTATCAAAATACTGGTATCGGCCTCGCCATGATGCGACGGCTCGTCGAAGACGCTATGAAAAACGGCGTCACAGCAATTTTTTTAGAGGTGAGATCCAACAATCCTGCACAAGGCCTCTACAAAAGACTTGGTTTTCAGAAAATTGGACTTCGACCGGCATATTATACAGGCGACACAGAAGAAAAATTTGATGCCATTACCTACAAAAAATCGCTCTGAGGATGAAAGCAACGTAAAATCAACACATGATATAGTTTGATCGTTGATAATCCGACATGTCCATGAAAATAGCGACACAGCATATAATTGCTCAAAACTACAGAATAGTCGTACAAAGAGGTGGATATGACAGAGGAAGATGTTGCTCTGAATGAGACATTGATAACCCTCACTTCAGATATAGTTGCTGCGCATGTCAGCAATAACAGCGTTGCGGTTTCAGACTTGCCGCTGATCATCAATAATGTGCATGGCGCGCTATCCGGTCTGTCCGGAAAAGCGGCAGAGCAAGCCCGGCCAGAGCCAGCTGTCCCCATAAAATCGTCGATCAAACCAGATTATATTGTTTGCCTTGAAGATGGCAAAAAGCTGAAAATGCTGAAACGGCATCTGATGACGCACTATGGCATGACACCGGATGAGTACCGGGTGAAATGGGGACTCCCTAGCAACTATCCCATGGTCTCGCCTAACTATGCAGAACAACGGCGGGAGTTGGCCAAAGCCATTGGTTTGGGCAAGAAAAAGAAGAAACGTTAAGCACTCAACTTGATTGGCTTCCGACAAAGGGAAAATTGCGTGAGTTTACGCAATTTTCCCTTTGCTTTATTGCTTCCCGATAATAGGGTATTATCGATAACGCGGAATGGAGCAGATGCCGGACAAAATTGATCTCGAAAAGCTATGTGCTGAAAAAGGGCTGCGGATAACCGAGCAGCGCCGGGTCATTGCACGCGTGATATCGGACGCAGATGACCATCCCGATGTGGAGACCATGCATGAGCGGGCTTCTGCCGTTGATTCGCGGATATCCATCGCAACCGTCTATCGTACCGTCCGCCTGTTTGAGGAAGCCGGCATTCTCGACCGCCATGACTTTGGTGATGGCCGTGCACGCTATGAAGCGGTTCCAGAGTCACATCATGATCACCTGATTGATGTCGAAACCGGCAAGGTCATCGAATTTGTCGATCCCGAGCTGGAAGCATTGCAAAAACAAATAGCCGAGAAGCTTGGCTATCGCTTGGTCGACCATCGCATGGAGCTATATGGCGTATCCTCTGACCGGAAAAGCTGAGACGGAACAGCGTTCGATTTCAGTCATGGGATTACTGCTTATTGTTATACGTGCTCTGGGTATTTTACTCAGCTTGGTTCTTTGTCTTCCCATGCACTATCTGTGGCGGTTCTTCCGACTGCCATCACCATGGCCTCGATTCTTCCTTTGGCTTGTCGCCACCAATTGCGGAGCGACAGTCAAGACAAAGGGTGATCGACTTAAACAAGATGTTTTCTATGTCTCAAACCATATTAGTTGGTTTGATATTCCCGTTATTGCAGGTCTGACTGGCTGCACTTTTGTGGCACAGGATGGCATTGCCAGTTGGCCGATAATCGGGTGGTTGTGTCGCATAAACAAGACGATATTCGTCTCACGAACCGACCGGATGCAGGTCGGTGGTCAGATCGATATCATCCGCGAGGCGATTGAGGAAAAATATCCGATCACTGTGTTTCCGGAAGGCACGACGACCGACGGACACAGCTTGCTGCCCTTCAAACCTTCGCTTTTTCAAGCAATGGCTCCACCACCGAAACCCACCATGGTCCAACCGATGTTGCTCGACTATGGCAAGGTCAGCAAAGAAATCGCATGGGTTGGCGAGGAGTCCGCTACGGACAATGCAAAACGGCTATTTGCGCGCTTAGGAATTATCCCAGCAACCTTGTATTTTCTCGAACCTTTTGATCCTGCTCATTATGGCGACCGCAAGGCGATTTGTGCTGAGGCTGAACGGCGGATTGCTGTTGCGCTTTCCGCTTCCTTGTCTGGAGAGCCCGTTGTATAGGCCGCGGTTATGAATCGATCCGATCCCAAGAAATTCCGCGTCAAGTCATTTGGCTGCCAGATGAATGTCTATGATGGCGAGCGCATGTCCGAAATGCTCGTCGATCAAGGCATGACCAGCGCCGCAGATGGTGAAGATGCCGATCTGGTGGTGCTCAACACCTGTCATATTCGCGAGAAAGCGGCCGAGAAAGTCTATTCCGACATCGGTCGGCTGCGCGGGAAAGATGGCAAAAGCCCGATGATCGCTGTTGCTGGCTGTGTTGCCCAAGCGGAGGGCAAAGAGATTTCCCGGCGTGCGCCCAGCGTGGATATTGTTGTTGGCCCGCAAGCCTATCACCGGCTACCCGCGCTGGTAGAGCGCGCAAAAACCGGCAAAAAGGCACTGGATACCGATATGCCAGCAGCGTCGAAATTTGATGCGTTGCCAACCCGTAAAAAGCAGGCTCGGCCAAGCGCTTTCTTGACCGTGCAGGAAGGGTGCGACAAATTTTGCACCTATTGTGTCGTTCCCTATACACGCGGTGCAGAAATTTCCCGTCCCTGGAGTGATTTGATCAGCGAAGCCCAAGCTTTGGTCGATGGCGGTGTGAAAGAGATCACTCTACTCGGTCAGAATGTGAATGCATGGACGAGTGAGGATGATAAGGGCCAGAAGCAAGGTCTTGAAGGCCTGATCCGTGCGCTGGACAAGATTGATGGCCTGCATCGCGTCAGATATACGACCAGCCACCCCAATGACATGACTGAAGCGTTGATCGCCGCCCATGGCGAGATAGCATCGCTGATGCCTTATCTGCATCTTCCGGTTCAATCAGGAAGCGATCGCATTCTCAAAGCGATGAATAGATCTCACACAACGGACAGTTATCTGGAAATCCTTTCGAAAATGCGCCGCGTCAGACCTGACATTGCCATTTCCGGTGATTTCATTGTCGGTTTCCCAGGAGAGAGTGATGCAGATTTCGAAGAGACCTTAGCGGTTGTTCGCGAAGCCAATTATGCGCAAGCCTATTCGTTTAAATATTCACCGCGACCGGGAACACCAGCAGCGGTAATGGACAATCAGATCGCTCCGGAAGTCATGGATGAACGGTTGCAACGGCTGCAAGCATTGTTGAACGAACAACAGCATGAGTTTAACAAGCAGGCGCTTGGACGGCGCACCGATATTCTGCTCGAGCGCAATGGGAAGCTGGAAGGCCAGTTGGTCGGCAAGACGCCTTGGCTCCAATCGGTTCATATCATTGCACCAGACCTTGCGATTGGCGACATGGTCGATGTTACCATCGAAAGTGCCGGACCCAACAGCCTGCAAGGCAAATTGACACAGAGAGAAGCTGCTTAATGGCAAAAAAAGGCATCGCCGCAGACAAAATCAATCTTGTGACGCTGGATGTAGAATTTGATGATCCGCAAATATTGGGTGATTTGTTTGGGGAATATGATCGCAACATTGTTGCGATAGAAAACCGCCTTGGTGTCTATATTGCCGCCCGCGGAACCAAACTCAAAATCGAAGGCGAGGAAGAGGCTGCCACGCAAGCGCGCGACGTTTTGACGGGCATCTACAACCGCTTGGAAGAAGGTCAGGAAATCGATGCTGCCGTGGTTGAAGCAATAATCGGAATGGTCGCCGATCCGCGCGTTTCAAAAGCAGAAAAACCCGGCGTCACCAAAAAGACAACCAAAACTGACGCCTCCGCACCCCCCAAGGTCATGATCAAAACCCGGAAGAAGACAATCTTTCCGCGCTCGGTCCGACAGGCTGATTATATGGAAAAATTGGCCCGTGACGACATGATCTTTGCGCTGGGCCCCGCTGGTACCGGCAAAACCTATCTGGCGGTGGCGCAGGCGGTTTCGCAGTTGATTACCGGATCGGTTGATCGTTTGATATTATCACGGCCCGCGGTTGAAGCCGGCGAGAAAATTGGCTTCCTGCCTGGCGATATGAAGGAAAAGGTCGATCCATTCCTGCGACCGCTTTACGATGCGCTTTACGACACTTTGCCGGCGGAACAAGTCGAGCGACGGATTGAAAGCGGCGAAATTGAAATTGCACCCATTGCATTCATGCGTGGCCGAACGCTAGCGGATGCCTTTGTCATTCTCGATGAGGCACAGAACACAACCACCGCCCAAATGAAAATGTTCCTCACCCGTTTTGGTATGAACAGCCGGATGGTCATTTGCGGCGATCCCAAGCAAGTTGATTTGCCTGGCGGAGCCACTTCCGGTCTTGCCGATGCCGTTCAAAAGCTTAATCGTGTCGACAGTGTGAGCACCGTCAAGTTCGGGGCATCTGATGTTGTTCGTCATCCCCTGGTCGGAAAAATTGTTGAAGCCTATGAAGGCAAAGATGCTGCAGATTGAACTCAGCGTGGGCCGAGAATGGCAAGACGGAAGCGATTGGCAAAAGCGCAGTGAAAAAGCGATTGCAGCCGCGCTTTCGGTTTCCCCCTATGGCGAGCTGACCAAAGGGAAATTCGCATTGGAAGTCAGCGTCAAACTATCTAACAATGACGAAGTCCAACAGCTTAATGCGGACTATCGCGACAAGGACAAGCCGACAAACGTACTGTCTTTTCCTTTGGTGCCACATGATTTGCTCGGCTCTTTGTCGAATAGTGATGACGGCGAGGTGCTGCTTGGCGATATTATCCTGGCGCACGATGTTTGTAACGCTGAGGCGGCAGAAAAAGCTATATCCATGCCAGATCATGTATCGCATCTGTTAACTCACGGTACCTTGCACTTGCTGGGCTATGATCATGAAACAGAGGCCGATGCGCTCGTGATGGAGGCATTGGAAGTTAATGCCCTTGATCAATTGGGCATTGCCAATCCCTATGCAGAACCACATATATAATTTATAACCAAGAACGAAAAAATGTCAGACGATAACAAAACCAACAACACAAACGGGGCGAGCGGCCGATCTTCATCTACGCCTCGCGGCGAGGATGACGAACCCGGGCAATTATGGCGCAATCTGAAAGCGATGCTGTTCGGAGAAACGGAAGATAGTTCGCTGCGCGCGCAGCTCGAAGAAGTCATTGATGAACATGAAAATGACGCAGAGGCCGACAAAAATGGCAACCCGGACATCTCTCCGGTCGAACTGGAAATGCTGCGTAACCTGCTCAATTTTAGTGATCATCGGGTAGATGATATTGCTGTTCCGCGGGCAGATATTGTCGCGATCGAAGAAAGCGCTCCGTTCAGTGAATATGTAGAGATATTCTCAGAACATGGTCACAGCCGCATTCCGGTTTTTCGCGAAAATCTCGATACAATTATCGGCATGATCCATATCAAGGATATTTTTGCATTGGTCGCAAAAGGCGGAAATCCGCCCACAGATATCACGCCTTATCTGCGCCAGCCTCGCTTTGTACCCGAATCGATGGGAGTTCTCGACTTATTGGCGGAAATGCGCGCCACTCGCACCCATCTGGCGATTATTTTCGACGAGTATAATGGTACCGAGGGCTTGGTAACCATTGAAGATATTGTTGAGGAAATTGTCGGCGATATCGAAGATGAGCATGATGATGAGCCGGTACAAATGCTGAAACAACTGGACGGCGGCATTTGGGAAGCGGATGCGCGCGCAGAGTTGGACGATGTCGGCGAAGAAATTGATCCCGCACTGGCGGAGATTGACGAGGACGTCGATACGATTGGCGGCCTGTCTTTCGTCCTGGCTGGTCATATTCCCAAGACCGGTGAGATGCTGGAACATCCCAGCGGTTGGCAACTCAAAATTCTGGAAGCGGATGACCGCCGGGTTACGAGGCTACGCTTGCTTCCGCCCGATCCTGTCAGCGCTGCTACCCATCAGGCAGACTGAGTTTCGGCCAGTTGAGCGGCGCGCTTGCGCCAGGTTTCCGCCAGAACCGCCATATTTGAGAGCGCTAAGAGGTTCGTGCCCTGCCCTTTGTGTTTACCACCTATGATCATAGCAAACAGGCGTTCCAGCGGCCATTCAGGATATGATCGATCCTGCTGAATGATGCGATCACCGGCTCGCACCTTACCTGGTTCCAGCACTCTGAAATAACTGCCGGATTTGGTTGTCTTAATCACGGTTTTCAGAACATCGGATTGTCCGAAATGATGATTGAGCTTCCAACATGGCTGACGGGCATGGCTACACTCAATCAACGCCTCGCCAAGCCGGAATATATCGCCAAGACATAATGTGTCCTCGGTAAGTCCGACACAGCTTAAGTTCTCGCCAAAAGCGCCCGGATGATCGAGTATTCCCAGGTCGGGATATTTGCTTCGCCAGAAGGTATAATGCTCAATCGGATAAAGATGGATCGCTTTGTCGCGTCCTCCATGATGCACCGGATCGGCAACCTGATTGCCGGCTAGCCCAAACAGTCCAAGCTCCACGGCGTCCGATACCGGTCGCTTTACGATCGCGCTCATTTCACCATCATCACGAAATGGTTTCGGTTTACCAATGAGCAGCTTATCGAGCGTAGTTTCAATCATTTGCAATAATTAACGGTCCAAGTTCATATTGGCAATTTGCGATTTATTATGCTTCAAGGCGGGAATGGAAATCAGTGACCTTCGCATTGCCTTGTATAGCGGCAACTATAATTTCGTACGCGATGGCGCCAATCAAGCGTTGAACCGCTTAGCGGAATATCTTTTGCGGCAAGGCGCTGCAGTGCGCGTCTATTCGCCAACCACTGACACCCCCGCATTTGAGCCGACCGGCGACTTGATCAGCGTGCCTTCTATCGCCTTTCCCGGACGCGGAGAATATCGCTTCCCAACCCATCTCTCCAGCAGCGCAAAGCGAGACCTTGAAGCTTTCAATCCCAATATCATGCAAATTTCAAGTCCTGACCGTGTTGGCCATCGTATGGTGCACTGGGCGAGAAAACATGATGTACCGGTACTTGCCTCGGTTCATACGCGATTTGAGACCTATCCACGCTATTACAATCTCGCCTTCCTGGAACCCGTGATCGAGGCCATTTTACGACGCTTGTATCGTCGCTGCGATGCGCTGGTTGCCCCGTCAGAATCGATGGCACAAGTGCTTCGCCAGCAACGGATGAACTATGATGTCGGGATTTGGTCGCGCGGCGTCGACAAAGAGATTTTCAATCCCTCTCGTCATGACAAGGTCTGGCGCCAATCTCTCGGAATCGCCGATGATGAACTTGTGATCGGCTTTCTTGGCCGGTTGGTGATGGAAAAAGGCCTGGATGTTTTTGCCGACACGATCGACGAATTGCGCCGCCGCGGCGTCAAACATCGCATTCTGGTTATCGGCGAAGGCCCGGCTCAGCAGTGGTTTGAAGACAGAATACCGGATGCCGTCTTTGCCGGATTTCAGCAAGGTTCCGATCTGGGACGCGGTGTTGCAAGCATGGACATATTATTCAATCCGTCGGTCACCGAGACCTTTGGCAACGTTACTCTTGAAGCTATGGCATGCGGTTTACCGGTGGTTGCGGCAAAAGCGACTGGCAGCCAAAGCCTTGTGAAGGACAAACAATCCGGACGGCTGGTTACACCCGGTGCTATTCGTGACTTTGCCGATGTTTTGCAAATCTATTGCGAGGATGAAGCCATCCGCAATGCCCATGGAACTGCAGGCGAAAAACGCGCCGATGAATTTAGTTGGGATCAGATCAATCACACTGTGGCCGAAACCTACCTTCGCCTCATCCGGCAAAGACAGTCAGGACAGAGTCCGATCAAGCAAGCGGCTATTCGCTAAGGAAGTTAGCGCAATACTCCCTTATTTGTCATCATACGTGCATACCAGATCAGCAAAATCACTGACAGCCAGATGGCTGCTGTAAAGATCCAGATACCGGGAGTAATGAGACTCACCGGCATATCCACGGTCATCTGGTAAATGGTCGAACCCAGCAACCCGACCAGAGATATTCCGAAAGCAACGACCGCATGGCGGCTGCGCAGCAATAGCAGCAAGGAGCCGATAAACGCCCCCCACACACCCAAAGCCCAGACTGCATCAGCCCAGGCTGGAAAAGCATAAAAATAATCCAGCTGTTCCGGTGTAAAAGCGCTCATGTAAGATTCATTGCGCATCTGGGTCATCGTATAATCCACCGCACCGCCAGAATTCCAGATCACGGCAATGACACCGACCACCCAGAGATGCCAAGGCGTTGCTGGCTTGCCGCCACTTTCAGTCACAGATTCCCCTGTTCCAGACATTTTTTCCTCCCTATTCTCCGACAATATCATAGCATCGCAATTGCGGATCACAAAATCTGGCACGAAGCCGATGAACGTGCTGGTTTTCGGAAAAAAAGTCCCATAACATCGCACGATGGATGATTTCTTCACCACGGACGGCCAGCAGCAGCAACAGGAAGATACTCCTGCCAATGCACCGCTTGCCGAGCGACTCAGACCGCAAGGTCTCGACGATGTCGTTGGTCAGGATCATCTGGTAGGGAAAGACGGCGCGCTCAAACGTATGATCGTTGCGGGCAAGCTGTCATCAATCATATTCTGGGGGCCACCGGGAACCGGGAAGACCAGCTTGGCACGATTGCTCGCCAATGAAACAGATCTACATTTCCACGCAATATCAGCCGTATTCTCTGGAGTTGCTGATCTAAAAAAGGTTTTTGCAGAGGCCGAGCAACGGCAACGGATAGGCAAACAAACCCTGTTATTCGTGGATGAAATCCACCGCTTCAATCGCTCTCAGCAAGATAGCTTCTTGCCCTATGTCGAGAAAGGCACAGTGATACTGGTCGGAGCGACAACGGAAAACCCATCCTTTGAGCTTAACGCTGCCCTGCTCAGTCGGACACAGGTATTGATACTCAATCGCCTGGATAGCGCAGCATTGGATCAGCTGTTGATCAAGGCAGAAGCATTGAAGGATAGCCCGCTGCCGGTCACCGACGAAGCGCGCGAGGCATTGATTGCCAGCGCCGATGGTGATGGACGCTTCCTGCTCAATCAGGCCGAAACGCTATTTTCACTGGATATTGCCGAACCGCTCGATTCCGCTGCCTTGGCGAAACTGCTTCATCGGCGCATGGCCGTTTACGACAAGGATCGGGAGGGACATTATAATCTAATATCAGCCCTGCATAAATCACTACGCGGATCGGATCCTCAGGCTGCGCTCTACTATCTCGCCCGGATGTTGGTGGCAGGCGAAGAACCGCTCTACGTCCTGCGGCGCATTGTCCGCTTTGCCAGCGAAGATATCGGTCTGGCAGATCCCCAGGCGCTGGTACAGGCGCTGGCCGCCAAAGACGCCTATGATTTTCTGGGCAGTCCGGAAGGCGAATTGGCGATAGTACAAGCTTGCCTTTATTGCGCCACCGCCCCCAAATCCAATGCAGCCTACAAGGCGCAAAAATCCGCCTGGAAATCGGCAAAGCAAACCGGATCGCTGATGCCTCCGCAGAACATTCTCAATGCACCCACTGCCCTGATGAAAGATATCGGCTATGGCAAAGGCTATAGCTATGATCATGAAAGTGACGAAGGTTTTTCCGGGGACAATTATTGGCCGGAAGAGATGAATCCTGAACTATTCTACCAACCAGTCGATCGTGGTTTTGAGCATAAAATTCGGGAACGATTGGACTATTGGCAGCAACTGAGAGGTGAGAAAAATGACTAGATATCTCGTATTTCTGTCATTGATCATATTTGCGTTGTCTTTCACTCAAGCTGCAAAAGCAAAAGACAAAACCAATTCAC
Source organism: Sphingorhabdus sp. Alg231-15 (assembly GCF_900149705.1). Taxonomy (NCBI): domain Bacteria; kingdom Pseudomonadati; phylum Pseudomonadota; class Alphaproteobacteria; order Sphingomonadales; family Sphingorhabdaceae; genus Sphingorhabdus; species Sphingorhabdus sp. Alg231-15. The sequence goes on from NZ_LT703001.1 coordinate 882,553, forward strand.
CCGACTGGTATCTCGTTGACGAAGTCATTGTGGATGAAGCCCCGGACTATCGCTCGGACATCTTCTTTGCAGACAAAACCAGTATTGAGAGGATAGATGACCTCGTTTCGGTTTCCATCTCTCAGATCGTCTTGGCTGAATCCAATAAGGGTGCTGACGACATCTCCAAGATCAGAGATATTCGTTCGATAATATTGGTTGATTGCAACAGGCATATCTATGGCGTCACGGAGCTTTCCGAATTTGACGGAAACGAGACCCTGATCCGATCAGAGACCCAGTCCAGGGAATCTACAAAATGGATACTACCTTATGCAAATTCCGGATATGTTAGTGTTTTCAGATTTGTCTGTGAACCCGACAAGCAATTTGGCTCGCAAGAATTTCCCGGTCATATTCAACCTTTGACATCGCTCAAAGCTTACCTGAGCGCAGATTGGAGCAAATAGTGAATTTTCGAACCCTATTAGCGATCGCTTTTACCTTGCTGTCGGCTCCGGTTGCGGCGCAGATTAGTGACAAACCCAGTGAGTATGAAAAGGCGTTGGCGGCCGGCTATAAAGCCCAGTTCATCTGTTCGGGACTGTGGAATGGCGGAAAGTCGTTGCAGGACATCGAGGCGGATGAGTTAAGCGGCATCTATGATCGTATCGGAAAACTTGTCCCCACATTGGCAGCTGAAATTGATGAGGAAGAGCGGCAGGTCCGCGTCAGCTATACTGACGGCATGCCGCCACGCACGGCGATTTGGAACCGCCGGACCGGTTGCACTTCAATGCCTATTGGTTTTACCGGAATAAAAATTGGCAAACCCGTAAAATTGCGTGAGTTTAAAGATGATCTGCCATGGCCTATGGGAGACCGCAACGCAGTCCTGACACAAGCTGCAGCAAACGAGGCTTTGCAACAGATCACGTCGCGTGCGTCAGATAATAGCCAATATGGAGGTAAAACCAGCGCGGTTCTGGTGATCAAGAACGGCAAGATACTGACCGAGAAATACAAGAATGGGCATGATCTTCACACCGCTCAACGCACCTGGTCGGTTGCCAAATCGATTGCTGGCACGCTTATCGGACACAGCGTTCAGGAGGGTTTTTCCGACGTGAATGCCCCGGCCAAAATCCTAGAATGGATGAAATTTGGCGACCCACGCAGCAGCATAACACTTGATCATCTCATGCGGATGTCCAGCGGATTGACAAGCGATACCGCCGGAAATCGAACTGATCCCATCTATATGGGCGGTGCCAGCGTGACCGAGCGCACCACCAGTTGGCCCTTACTCTACAAGCCGGGTACGCGGTTTCGCTATGCCAATAATGACACGCTTCTGGCAATCCATGCCACGCGTTCTGGTCGTTTCAATCCCGATTTTTTCTTCGAGAAAGTTGGTATGACTAGGACCTACGCAGAAACCGACTGGCAGGATAACTATATATTATCCAGTCAAGTATGGACAACAGCCCGCGACCTTGGCCGCATGGGCATGCTCTATCTCAACAATGGTGTCTGGAATGGTGAGCGCTTGCTTCCCAAAAACTGGCGTGACTATGTCAGCACGCCATCCGGACCGCAGCCGGACCGGGAGTTTGGCTATGGCGCAACCTTCTGGCTAATGAACAAGACCGACGGCGTTCCGGCCAGCACATTTGCCGCCTTCGGTAATCGTGGTCAATATCTCGTGATCATCCCCTCCCGCGATCTGGTGATCGTCAGACGCGGCTATGACACCCGCGAAAATCGCTTTGATATCTCGGCCTTTACGCGTGATGTTCTGAAAGCCACTGCAGAATGAGCAATTTCTATCGCGCAGCTGTCTGCACGGCATTGACCGGACCGGATTCAATTCGTCTGGAAGAGAAACAGGCAGAACCGCTACAAGCCGGTCAAATTCGTATCGCGGCAAAAGCTGCGGGTCTTAACTTTCCTGATCTGCTGATGACCTATGGCAAATATCAATTTCGTCCCGACCCGCCTTTCATCCCTGGGCTCGAAGTTGCTGGGGAGATCATCGAGATTGCACCAGACGTGACCGCTTTCTCAACCGGAGATCGCGTCATGGGTGGCAGCAAAGGAAATGGTTTTGCGCAGCAGATAGTCTTGCCCGACACAGCTGTAAGACCTTTACCCGCAGCCTTGTCCTTTACTGAAGGAGCCTGCTGGCATGGTGCGGCAATAACCGCCTGGCATGCCTTGAACGACAAAGCCATGCTGCAGCAGGGCGAGAGCATTCTCATCCTTGGTGCCAGCGGCGGCGTCGGCATGGCTGCCGTCAAATTGGCAGAGCACAAAGGCGCGGTCGTGATCGCTACCGGCTCCAGTGAAGAGAAGCGCCAGGCGCTTCAGAATGCAGGCGCTGACCATTGTCTGGACCCCGCCGACTCAGAACTGGCCGCCAAAGTAAAAGCGCTGACCGATGGCAAGGGCGTCGATGTTGTGTTTGATCCGGTCGGCGGCGAACTGGCAATAACCGCAACCCGGTCCATTAGCTGGGGCGGTCGTTATCTGATCGTCGGTTTCGCCAGCGGTAATATACCTTCCTTCCCGGCCAATCATGCGTTGATAAAAGGCTATAGCCTTATCGGATTGCGCGCTGGAGAAAGTGCGCGGCGTGATCCGGAACTGGCGAAACGCGGTGAACAGGCACTACGCGGCTTGGCCGAACAAGGCGTGATGCGGCCGCATATCTCGCATAGCTTTGCTTTGGATGATGCAACAGCTGCCTTGAAGGTGCTCGAACAGCGTGCTGTTATTGGTCGAGCTGTCATTGACATGACGCTCTGACTTTCTGCGTTACACATGATTACATAATTGCGCTGAATAACGGCCACTCCACTCTATATCTCACATAGGGAACGTGTTAACCTTCGGTGGACTCATAATTGTTCACAATAGGGGAAACAAAATGGATGGATTGAGAATAGGCAACTATGCGCTCGATACAGAGCTTATGATGGAATGGGGAGAAAAGATCGGCGTTGCGCTTATCATTCTCCTGCTCACATGGATCGTTGCGAAAGCCGCCAAATGGGCTTTTGCCAAACTTGTCGATAACATCAGCTTACTGCAACGCGACACCGGCTCTGGCGAGTCAATTGGCATGTCGCTGGGTAAGATTGTTTCGCTACTCATTTGGCTTTTCGGTCTCATTGCGGTGCTTTCCACCTTTGGACTGAACAGCGTCATTGAACCCCTGCAAACCCTGCTGGATGATGTGATGGGCTTTATTCCTAACATTATTGGTGCAGGTATTATCTTCTTTGTCGGTTCGATTGTTGCGAACATCGTGAAGCAGATTGTTGAAACTGCCATGATGACGGTGAATCTGGACAAATGGGCTAATAAAGCCGGTGCTGAAGAGGTTACCGGTAACAGTACCATCAGCAAGACTATTGGTACGATTGTCTATGTACTGATCATCATTCCGATCGCCATATTGGCGCTGGATGCACTCAACATGTCGAGCATTACCGAGCCAGCGACATCGCTGCTCAATACAATCTTCACCTCAATTCCACTGGTTATCGGCGCGGCAATATTGCTTGGCATCGCCTATATGATTGCCCGCTGGGTTGGCGGTTTGATTGAAGAAGTATTGCCTGGTCTTGGTGTTGACCGTTCGGTTGATGCGCTTGGAATTCTTCCCGAGAAGACAACCGTTTCATCCGTCGTTTCAAAAGTTGTGATCATTGCGATCATGCTTTTCGCGGCGATCGCGGCAACACGCATGCTGCAATTCCCAGAACTGACCAACATCCTGAACGAGGTATTGGCGCTTGGCGGCAAGGTCATATTTGGTGGGGTGATTATTGGCCTCGGCTTCATGATCGCCAACATATTGGCAAGAATAGTCGGCGGTGCATCTGAAGGCAGTATGGGTAGCCAGATTGTCAAATATGCGACAATCGTCCTGTTCGTCGCCATGGGCCTCAAATATATGGGTCTCGCTGATAGCATCATCAATATGGCGTTCGGTGCACTGGTCATTGGCGGCGGCGTTGCTGCAGCCCTGGCCTTCGGACTGGGCGGACGCGACGCAGCAGCAAAAACGCTGGAAGATATGCGGTCCAATAAGCCAAAAGCGCCAGCGGCACGGAAAAGCGCTGCGCGGAAGCCTGCGGCTGACAAATAAACCAACGCAGACCGTAAAGAACAAGGGCGGGTCCGGTTGGACCTGCCCTTTTCTTTTGTCCAGTTGATGGGTTAGAGAATATCCATGCGCCGTTTCACTCATTTTACCTGTGTTGACTGGTCTGGCGCGAAGACCGAGCGGCCCAATGGCATTGCCGCCGCCACTATTGGACCGGAGGGACCGCCTGCCCTTCTCCGCCCCGAACCGAGATGGTCTCGTGCAGATGTACGCGACTGGTTGCTGCAGATTGCCGCTGCGAAGCAGGACATGCTGATCGGATTTGACCTGTCCATGGCTCTGCCTTTTCACGACATTGGCGGCTATTTCCCGCAATGGGATGACAGTCCCTCCGATGCATCTGAATTGTGGAAATTGGTAGAGCGCTTGTCCGCTACCGATCCGCATTTGAATATTCTCTCCTTTCTCGAACACCCGCAAGCCGCGCGCCATTTCCGCCACAGCCGTGACCATGTTGGCGACTTATTTACTGGCGGGACGGGACGACTACGCGTGGTTGAGCACCATCAACGCGAAACCGGTCAAGCCAATAGCGCCAGTTGCTTCAATCTGGTTGGCGCGGCACAAGTTGGCAAATCCAGCCTTACCGGGATGCGGATGCTGAATCAGCTCAATCGCGTCATACCGGTCTGGCCTTTCGATCCGGTACCGCAAAGCGGACCAATGATTGTCGAGATTTACACGACCATTGCGGCGCTGGCCGCTGGATTGCCCAAAGGAAAAAGCAAGATACGGGATCGCGAGGGACTGGAGACAGCTCTACATAATCTGGCAACACAGTTACCGGCCAAATTGGAACGCTATGATGATCATAGTACAGACGCACTGATAACTGCGGCATGGATGAAGAATGCCAGTGCAGACAGGCGCTTGTGGTGCCCACCAAAGCTGACAGATGAAATAGCGCAAAAAGAGGGCTGGACCTTTGGTGTTTTTTGAAGCAAAGAGCGCTCGTTCGTGGCTAAGGCCATCAAACCAGCGCCGAATTAGCTCAGCTGGTAGAGCAACCGCCTTGTAAGCGGTAGGTCATCCGTTCGAGTCGGATATTCGGCACCATTTTTGCGGATCAAAGTTCGTCCGGGGGACGAACGCCCGCAAAAACCCCGCAGCATAAGCAAGGGTGGCCGCAAATAACAGCAACGACCGCCAAAACCTCCCCGAGCGGCCTGAACACCCTCCTCAACATCTCATTCAGTTTCCAGATGAAACTCGCCATAACCTCACCGCACCCACAAAAAAAGCCCTGCCAGTTTCCCGGCAGGGCTCCTTTCCACGTGACGATCTCTTTAGAACCTGATGCCAGCTCCAATGCCATAGCGGCGTGGGTCCAGCGTAAAGATATTCGTGAACAATCCCGAAGACGCATCAGTCAGATAGAGACCTGTCGTCGAGTTGCTGTCGAAGATATTCTGGACAAAGGCCCGGACATACCAGCGGTCATCCCCACCATTTAGCTGGATCTGCGCATTGGCTTGGGTGAAGCCTTCGATCTTGTTGACATTACCGTTAAAGACGCTGCCCGTCTGATCACCGGTATAAGCAATATCGACGCGCGGAACGAGGGTCCAGCCACTGTCAAAGTTATGCGTGTACTGGACGCCGGCCGATACCTTCACATTCGGAGCCTGTGGCAGATCATTGCCGCGCAGGTTAACCTGAACACCAGGGCTCAGCACCTGAATGCCGGCAGCATCAAAACCAGCACCGATCGCGGCAGCCTGAGCTTCCAACACACCGCAAATGCCGAACGCACCAGTAGATGCGATCCCGCCATCTGTCGGGAAAGGCGTGGTTGGTTGTAGCCCAAGTCCGCCGTTAATGGCATTGACGAAGGCATTGGTACCAGCGCTATTGCCTGCCGTTCCAGGCACGACCGCACAATTTGCGCCATTGGTGATATCCTTGATGATCACGGCATCTGCTCGGCCACCGCCTGGATCACGTGGGTTTGAAAACAGCTGATCGCCCTTCACTTCGGTGTTCAGATAGCTGAAGCCCATATTGATCACCCAGTCAGGGTCGGGCCGCACGATCGCTTCAATCTCGACACCGTAAATATCGGCATCAATTGTGTCATTGACCGATGTCCTTGCGATAATCCGGCTCAGCTGCAAGTCCTTGTATTTATAGTAGAACGCAGTCGCATTCAGCTGGAGCATACCACCTGCGATGGTGTTTTTCGAACCGATTTCAAAAGCATCAATCTGCTCAGGATCGAATGATTCTGGCACCGCGAAAATCGGCTGCAGCGGCGGATTGATACCGCCGGACTTATAGCCCCGAGAATAGGATGCATAGATCAGGTTATCCGGCGAGAATTGCCAATCGACAACGAAACGGCCAGTAATCTCATCGAAGGACACGTTGCGTGACTGAACGAGCTGATTGCCCGGTGTCCCCGGGTCCGCATCAAAGGCCCCGACGAAAGGCGAATCAAAGACATCTCCGGTCTGGTTAAAAGGCACCAGGAAGCTGGCTAGTGTCGAGCGTGCCGTGACCGATTTCTTGTCATTATTATAACGCAAACCACCAGTAATTTTCAGTGTGTCGGACAGATCAAAATAGGCCTCACCAAAAATACCGTAAGATTTTAGTCTGAAGTCCTGGGTGTTGTTGCGGAAGAACGGTGTACCAAGATATCCGGCTCCGCCACCAAGAACACCAGAGATATAGTCAATCGCAAATGTGTTCACATAATAGCTGTTTTGCCCGAGATCATTCTCCGCATAAATCCCGCCAAGAAGGAAATTAAATGGGCCATCAAGATCGGAACTGACAATGCCCTCAACCGACCATGACGTATTGTCCTGATCAGACCGGTCGAGCGAAATCGGCGTATCGGCACATATACGGTTGCCGCCGAAACTGCCTAGACCGGTTGGGTCAGTATCCGAAGTACATAGCTGTGTACCAGAGGTCACCGCATCAAGAACTGGCTGAAATGCACCCAGTGGTCCGGCGCCGCCGGCAGACAGTGCATTAAAAGTCGCTAGGGCAGCATCAATGTCCGTCCGGGTCAGGACCGAAGTGTTATAGTCTTGCCGGGAGTCGACCTCAGTTTCCTGATAGGTGCCGGTTAATGCAACATTGATCGGGCCAAAATCATGCTCGAAATGGGCCTGCAACTGCAGCTCGTCAGTAAAATATTCCGGCGTGAAATCCGTCCGGACTTGGCGAACGTCATTAGGTTCAACAAATCCAGCATGGCCATCGGGACCGTAAAGACTGTTCAGCCCCAGTGCGCCAGGCAAACCGTTAATGGCGAAAAATTCAGCAGAACCGAGCGTCCCGGTGAAGGTTGCATTGGTATTGACCTTGTCAAAGTCGCGGCGCGAGTTGAGACAACCAAGCACACCGGTCGGGTCACGTTGACACAGCTGCTTTTGAATACGGGCTCGGTCATCATCCTCGCGGAAATAATATGCCATCAGGTCGATAGAGGTATCAGGCGTTGGCTCCCATTTTATTGATGCGCGCACAGCGTACATGTCACGCCCGTCGATCCGACTGTTGTCGAACAGGTTTTCAGTATAGCCGTCCCGGTTCAGGTAAAAGCCAGCAACCCGAACGCCAAGCGTGTCCCCAAGCGGTACATTGATCATGCCCTTCAGCTTGATTGACTGGAAATTGCCATATTCGCCATCAACCGACGCGCCGAATTCGCTGAGGTCAGGCTTAGCGGTCACAACATTGACCACACCCGAAGTAGCGTTGCGTCCAAATAGCGTGCCTTGCGGACCGCGCAGCACTTCAACCCGTTCAAGATCGAAATATTCGGTTTCGAACAATCGCGTGTTGAACAGCGGCGAATCATTCAAGTGAATCGCCGTGGCGGAGTCACAGGACACACCGACGCAAAGGTCGCCAATACCACGGATGGTAAAGCTCGACGCGGTAAAGTTACTTTTGGTGAACGAGACATTGGGCAGCGTTAGTTGTAGATCCGATGCATTCTCGATCTGCTGTGCCTCGAGCGCTTTTGAGTCAAATGCCGAAACAGCAATCGGTACTTCTTGTAGGCTTTGCGCCTGACGCTGTGCGGTCACGATAATGACATTGTCATCAAAGTCATCATTCGCCTGATCTGCTTGCGCCCATGCTGGTGTAGCCACAGCAGATATAGCTGTGGCGGCTAATAGTAACGATTTACGCATCATTCTCTCCCAATCCCGAACCATCATTCTGGAGAGTGAAGCTTTTGCTCATCCCCCCAGATGTCCTAATCTTCAACTAATCGATCGATTAAGTCCAGACTGAAATGATAAAATTGCACCAGCACGTTACATTTTTGCACCTATATTTCTGAAATTGGCGGAAATTAAACATAAAAAAAGCCCCGCCAGTTTCCTGGCAGGGCTCTTTTTTGGATTCTGGCTTCGCTTAGAATTTAAAGCGAACAACACCGCCGTAAGTGCGCGGTGGGCTTGGGTAACCTGAGACGGTACCAGACTGTGCCACACCATCGAATACCGTCGCAATATACCGGTCATCGAGCAAGTTACGCGCATACACGCCAACTTCAAGACCATTGTCGAGAGCAAGCGTCATCGAAGCATTCACAAGATTTACTTCGCGGCGGAAGATCTCGGTGTTGCCCACATTCGTATTAAACTCTGGCAAACCGTTGTTGATATCCGTGTTGCTCTCGTGATTGAAGTCCACGCGCGTGATCAGACGATTGCCCGAAGCTCCGAATTCGTGGGTATATGTCGCCGAAGTTGCGATTGCCCACGCTGGAATACCACCTGGGCGTGCACCGGTAAGATCACCAAGCACACTGCCTGGGAAATCATCGAACAACGGATCAAGGTGGGTCATCGCGAATGTAAACACCAGACCGTCGGTTGGCTGAACGTTAACATCCAGCTCAAAACCCTGCACCGACTGCTCACCAGCGTTACGCAGCGCAAAACCGGTTCCGGTGAAAGCAAAGCTCTGGAAGCCCTCAATTGTCTGATCGAACAGAGCAAGGTTGACTCCAATTCCTGGCCATTGCGCCTTGATGCCGACTTCATAGACTTCGGCTTCTTCTGGCCCGGCAAAGCGTGAACCCGTGACCAGATTTGGTACTGCCAAGCCCGCATCCAGGATTGGCGACGATGGAGCCGCGAAGGTTGATCCACCCGGCCCCGCCGTGAAGTCTGCATTCGACGGACGGCTATCGCGCGACAGGTTGATCGAGCTCGCTTTAAAACCGGTCGCATAGCTGGCGTAGACGTTCACTTCCGGTGAAATTTCATAAGAAGCGCGCAGCAAGTATGTGAACTTGTCGTCGTTTGTCCGACCATCTTCAACCGCGTTTGGAATGGTCACAAATGGCGGCTGGAACTGGAATGCCGCAAGACCGATCAACGGGTTTACGGTTGGATCGGTTGCCGCAGCAAGCAGAGCGGCCTGGTTCGCAGCCGGCAATGCCTGGAACTGGTCACGATTAGTGACGGCGCCAGCAGTCGCACCAACGATAAAGGCATCAACCAGGTTAACTTGACCAAGCGGGTCGAAAGACTGCTGCGCAAGCGCGAAGTCCTTTGAATCGTCGGTGTAGTTAAATCCGCCGGTAAACACGAGGCCATCAAGTGGTTCGAAATCGACTGTACCGAAGATCGACCAAGAGGTGTTGTCCATGCTGAACTGCTCAGAAGTCAGCAGAGGCGTGTTGAAGATGCTCTCTTGTGGCAAGCCGAGACCAGCTTCTACACCGTTGAACACGGATGGCAGGCCGGCCAGCACGTCGGCAGGGTTGCCGCCAGCGAGAATTTCGAACACGTCGCGGATATCGCTGCCGTTCTGAATAGCGCTGTCCTGTGAAATGGACTCATCAAAATAGAAACCACCAAGCAGGAAGTTGATCGGACCATCGAAATCCGAAGTAATTCGGATTTCCTGTGTGAAGGTTTCGACATCCTGATCACGCGTTTCCGTCGCGAGGGAAGCACTGGTGTAATCAATATCTGACAGGAAGAAGTTCTTCAGTTCACGATAAGAGGTGATCGATGTAACCGAGATCGGGCCGGTATCCCAATCGACTTGTATCGAACCGCCATAATTGTCGACTTCGTTGGTCGGCACAAAGTTGAGGAACACTTCATCACTAAAGAAATCAGTGTTTAGCTGTCCGCCCACTAGATTGAGTGCGCCGGTAACAGGCCCGGAAACAACCGTGCTCACCTGACAGCAGACCTCATCGATACGCGAGTAATCTGCAATCGCACGGATACGTAAATCTGGCGTTGGCTCAATCAGCAACTGTCCACGTGCGGACCAGCGGTTGCGATCATTCTGCTCTTCATCAAGATTAATGATGGTGGAGTAACCGTCGCGGCGGTTATAGCTGCCGTCGACAGAGAATGCGATGTTTTCGGTGATAGGGCCGGTTACATCAGCCTTAAGGACGACCGAATTGAAATTACCGTAGCTGGCCTCAACCGCACCGCCGAATTCAAATTGTGGCTCACGCGTAATAACCGAAATAACGCCTGCGGATGCGTTCTTACCAAACAGCGTCGATTGCGGGCCGTTCAGAACCTCGATGCGCTGGACGTTGGGAAGATCTGACAAAGCAGCAGCCGAACGTGAGCGGAAAACACCATCGATAAAGACACCAACTGACGGCTCGATGCCAAAGTTGTTATCGCCATTACCGAAACCGCGAATGATGAAGGTTGAAGCCGAAGAGGTCTGGAGCTGGCTGACGCGCAGTGAAGGCGTAACTGTCTGCAGGTCGAGCACATCTCGGATTTGCGCAGCTTCGAGCGTTTCTCCGGTTGTTACCGAGACCGAAATCGGGGTCTCTTGCAGCGACTGCGCGCGTTTGGTCGCTGTCACGATGATGACATTATCGTCAACGAATTCTTCGTCTTGCACGTCCTGCGCATAAGCAGGCACAGCAGACATCAGGCCACCTAGAGCGGTAGCGGTCAAAAATTTGGTTATCTTCATTATCTACTCCCGAAAACTTTTAGTGCGGAGATCTAGTAAACTAGAACGACCCTCCAACTAAGCCCGCATTGAGAGAATTCATGGCATTAGTCCACCGCTTCTCATGCTTTACAGACCAGTAAGTATTATTATTGCACGAAAGGGCCCAAAAACGTTGCAACCAAGCAACAGATGGCACGTGAATGTAAGGAATGGTGCCCCTGGCCCGACTCGAACGGGCACTCCTTGCGGAACTCGATTTTGAGTCGAGCGCGTCTACCAATTCCACCACAGGGGCTGATTTGCGTTGCCGCAGACTGGCACTTGCGAAATCGACGCTCTGTTAGCGGAGTAAAATTTTGCTGGCAACCCTCTGCGTGCCATTTCCTGCTAGAGTAGATTTCCGCCCATCATTGTCTGGACGATCCACAAAGGAAAGGCAGTGATCGCCATAAAGCTACCAAGCGGTAGAGCGCTATCTGTCGTAACCGTTTGGCCGCGGACGCGCATGGTCAACGCAGACAGCAATCCGACCAGCGCTGCCCCCAAAATCACCAATGGAAGCGCTGACCACCCCAGCCAGCAGCCAATAGCCCCCAGCATTTTCGGATCACCGCCCCCCAAACCTTCGCGGCCGCGAAGCAACCGATAGCTCCAACCAATGATAAAAAGCGCTGCAAAGCCGGCAGCACCGCCAATCAACCGGTCAATAATATCGGGGGTATCAATGAAAAATGATGCGGCCAAGCCGCTTATTGCCAATGTCAAAGTAAGCCGGTCCGGCAACCAGTGATGCTGTGCATCCAACGCTGCCAATGCGATCAAAAGCCAGCCAAAAATCGCGCCCACCAATCCTGCACTTCCAGGGTCGACCAGAAAAGCCAGACCACCAATCAAAGCAGCACCGAGCTCTATCATCAAATGATCGGGGTTTATTGTGGCGCCGCATCTGGCGCATTTTCCAGAACGCAGCAAATAGCTGATCACTGGGATCAGATCTATCGCCCGGAGCTGCTGATCGCAGCTGTCGCAGCGCGAACGCCCTGACATCACTGATTGACCCTTCGGCCATCGAACAACAATAGTTGCCAGAAAACTACCGATTATGAGCCCGAAAATGGCACCAACAAGAGGATAGACATGATCTGGCAATATCAGCTCCGGAAAAACACAAGAAAGCCGATTGGCATGGTGTGCATAGATGTTCAATGCTGCGATTGAAAAAGCAGCCGGCCACCACTATGTGGAGAACCAAGATTCAATATGCCAATGCGGCCCAGATATCCTTTGAAAGGTAAGCCTAATGTCTCAAACCGATCCCGTCGTCATTCTGTCCTATGCCCGTACGCCGATGGGCGGCATGCAAGGCGCCTTGGGTGATGTGAGCGCACCGGACCTCGGTGCCGTGGCGGTTCGCGCTGCAGTTGAGCGTGCAGGTATTGACGGCGCTGACGTTGAACGCATTTATATGGGCAATGTCCTGTCCGCCGGACAAGGTCAGGCCCCTGCCCGCCAGGCCGCGATATTGGGCGGTCTGCCGGAATCGGTTGAAGCCACGACTGTAAACAAGATGTGTGGATCAGGCATGCAAACCGCGATCATGGGCGCAGAAGCGCTGGCTGCCGGCTCGGTTGATATCATCGTCACTGGCGGGATGGAGAGCATGACCAACGCGCCCTATCTGTTGCCAAAAATGCGTGGCGGTGCGCGACTGGGGCATGCACAGGCCATGGACCACATGTTTCTCGATGGTCTGGAGGATGCCTATGATAAAGGCCGGGCCATGGGCAGCTTTGCTGAAGAAACCGCTGGCGAGTATCAGTTGACCCGCGAAGCGCAGGATGAATATGCGATCGAATCCCTCGCCCGGGCCAAAGCTGCGGTCGAAGGTGATGCATTTAATGACGAGGTTGTCGCGGTTGAAGTCAAAACACGCAAGGGCAGCGTCACTGTGGACAAAGACGAGCAACCTCTGAAAGGCAATCCGGACAAAATTCCACAATTGCGCCCTGCATTTGCCAAGGATGGCACCATCACGGCAGCCAATGCTTCCTCTATCTCCGATGGCTCAGCAGCAATGGTCCTGACCCGCGCCAGCGTCGCCGATGCCAAGGGCCTGAAGCCGGTTGCACATATTGTAGCCCATGCCGCCCATGCCCATGCGCCTGCCAAGTTCACCACTGCGCCGGTTTCGGCAATCCAGAAAGTTCTCGAGAAAGCGAACTGGAGCGTTGACGAAGTTGATCTCTGGGAAGTCAATGAAGCGTTCGCCTGTGTTGCCATGTTTGCGATGCAGGATATTGGCATATCGCGAGACAAGCTGAACATTAATGGCGGCGCCACTGCTTTAGGCCATCCTATCGGGGCCAGTGGTGCACGGATCATGGTCACCCTGATCGCTGCCTTGAAGAAGCAGGGACTCAAGAAAGGCGTTGCAGCGCTATGCATCGGCGGCGGTGAAGCAACAGCGGTCGCTGTCGAGCTTGCTGACTAGATCAAGCCATTAAAATCAAAAAAAAGGGGTCGGAGAAGCAATGCTCTCCGACCCCTTTTTGTATTTCCAATGCAGCTTAAGCGAAACTAACCGCTTGCCGGGACTTCTTGCGACGCAAGGCGCCGCCAACAGCGCCAAAGCCAAAGATCATGAAGGCCCATGTGGCTGGCTCTGGCACAGCTGCCAGATTAACATTGATATCCCAGTGCCGCGGCCGTTCGCCACCTTCGCCTTCAACCAGCAGCCAAGATGACGCTCCGAAGGCTCCGTTTTTGGCATTTGCCCCTACGCCATATTGAAACGCATGATTGCCAGCAAAAGGATCAGATTGCAGCATATAGGAATAGCCATCAATCGCGATGGATCCGGTCGCGGTGGTGAAAAAATCCACGTCCTGCGTGTCGGTCAGCGGATCATAAGCCAAGCCACCTTCCTTTTTATAGGTGAAGGCAGATCCTTGGGTTGTTTCGAGAAAACCGCCAAAGCTCAGGTTGATGTCAGCAACATTGTTCGATCCGTTAATTGCGGTGCCGGTCAGGGTTGCGGTACCCGCCGTCGTATCGACAGTGAAGATTGTGCCCGTTTGAAATGCATAGAAACGGTCTGAGCCGGTATTCGTATTGTTTGTCCAAAGGCCGTGCTTATTGTTGCCGCTGGTGTAGTTGCTTGCGTTGAAAACCAGTATTTCGGCAGATGCAGTGGTTGCCATCATCCCCGATGCAGCCAATGCCAAAGCAGACATCGTCAAATTCTTGATATTCTTCATTCTAATTGCCCCAATATTCATGCGGACCCGGCCCCGAAGCAGCGAATGCTGCGACTATCAACAACATTCCAGGAATGTTAAAGATTGGATCCAGACTTCATCAGGCTTTCGCCTGTTCGTATCGCAAACTCACTCCTGCGACCGATCCGAGGGGATATTAGAACATTGTTAACCTTCCAGGCAAATGCCTATCGGCTGAAATCTGCAAAATTTACCAATATTGACATTAACATCACCGAAAAGCGCTACACCGTCTGGCGTCCATGACCCCGCATGTGTCATTTTGACACAGCCGCTATTAACTATGCACCCTGATATCCAACGGTGCAGATCGCTATTTCAGCGGATCATCACCCCAAATCAGTTTCCGATCAATATATCCGCGTCTTCCGGTGACATCGAGCAAACACCAACTATCTTCACATTGTGTGATCTTGCCAACCACTCCAGGCTCCACGCGCCAGATAATTCTGGCATCACTTTGTGGATTGGATCGCAGCGGTTGCGCTAATCCCTTTTCCCCAAGCACCATCGCGGTCTGCGTTGCACTTAACAGCCGGGCATGCATCCAGCCCTGCGCGCCATCAGGATCTTCAACCTTGCGCCATGCCTTGTAACGCGCCAAAATCTTAATCGGCAAACGCTCCCGTTTATAAATCCACATTGTCGGATATTCGGTACTCGGTCCGGTCCGCATCCGCGCCTCTGGTTCATCGATCGAAGCCCAATAAGGCGGGTCCTGCTGTGCCATAGCGGGAGCAGTACCGGTCAAAATGAACACCACAAAAGCAAAAGACGCGATTATTTCGGATATATTTTTATACATATTTCAAAACTTATTCATTCCCTCGACAACACAAAGCCATAAACTGAAAGCCAAGAGCGCATCAAGCGCCACCTGCTTGACCTGATGTAAAATTCAGGCATAGCAATCCCCCATGGCTGAAACACCCCGACCTGAAGAAGATCGCCCGGCGAAACCGCGCGTCATCGTAACACGAGAGCTGGCGGATGCCATTCATGATCGGATGGGTGAACTGTTTGATGTCGTACCAAATTTAACCGATCGCGCCTTTTCTCGCGATGATTTGATAGCGGCCATGGCTGACTGCGATGTCCTCGTTCCCACCGTCACCGACCATATTGATGCAGAGATGATCGCCGGTGCGCCAGACCGATTGAAGCTCATTGCAAGCTTTGGAGCAGGCGTTGATCATATCGATCTTGCTGCTGCGCGCGCACGCAAAATTTTGGTGACCAACACACCTGGCGTCTTCACTGAAGACACGGCCGATATGACCATGGCACTGATCCTCTCGGTTCCACGCCGCTTGGCGGAAGGCGAGAAATTGATGCGCTCTGGTCAGTGGGAAGGATGGAAACCCTCTGGCATGCTTGGCCACTGTATTGGCGGAAAGAAACTGGGCATAATCGGCATGGGCCGCATCGGTCAGGCCGTCGCGCGCCGCGCCTCGGGATTCGGCCTTTCGATTGTTTATCATAACCGGCGGCAATTGCCTCCCGCAGTCGAAGAATCGTTCAACGCCAGCTATATTGAAAATCTGGATGAGCTGATCCAGACCTGCGATATCATCACTATCCATTGTCCGCATACGCCGGAAACCCATGAGCTGATTAACGCCGAGCGGATCGAGATGATGAAGCCGTCTACCTATTTGATCAACACAGCACGCGGTGAACTGATCGATGAGAATGCCATGATCGAAGCATTGCAGCAGGAGAAGATCGGTGGAGCCGGCTTGGATGTCTATACCCATGAACCGGCAGTAGACGAACGCCTGCTCAAGCTTAAAAATGTTGTGCTTCTGCCGCATATGGGCAGCGCCACCTTTGAAGGACGCGAAGCATCAGGTGAGCGGGTCATCGCCAACATACGCGTATGGGCCGACGGACACCGCCCCCCGGATCAAGTGCTGGAAGGCTGGGCCTGAGAATAGCCACTAAAGCTCAACTCAGCGTATAAGCGACGGGTTGCCGGTTGTGTCTCAAGCGGCTCTCGACTAGAAACCCGCCAAAATATGATTCGTCCAGACGTTCATGCGTAATATAATTATATCCTCGGGGGATTTGATGAAATATCTGAGTAAGTTTCTTGCCACTATCAGTGTTGCGATATTGGCATCGGTACCCGCCACCGCGCAGGATGTAGTTGATCAAACCACGGATGTTGCCAATAGCGGTGACACCGCCTGGATATTAACATCAACCGCCTTGGTGCTGCTGATGACCCTTCCCGGCCTTGCCCTGTTTTACGGCGGCCTGGTCCGTTCCAAGAACTTCCTTTCGGTGCTGGTGCAATGCATGGCCGTTGCCGCGATCGCCTCAGTCCTGTGGGTTGTGGTTGGTTACACATTGGCGTTCGGAACTGTTACCAACGGTATATTAGGTAATGGAATCAACTGGATGTTCCAGAATCTTGGGAATGTTCGTGAAGATACGACCATTCCCGAATCCGCTTTTGCGATGTTCCAAATGACCTTTGCTGTGATCACCCCCGCTCTCATGGTGGGCGCATGGGTAGACCGCGCCCGCTTCGGTTGGGTCGTAGCTTTCTGTTCGCTTTGGTTGCTCGTCGTATATGCGCCCGTAACCCACTGGGTATGGGGCGGTGGATGGCTTGCCAGCATGGGTGTTCTCGATTTTGCTGGCGGCATTGTCGTTCACACCACAGCCGGTGTATCCGCACTTGTCGTGGCCATGATGATGGGCAAGCGTATCGGCTGGCCCAAGACGCTTATGTTGCCTCATAGCCCTGCCCTGACCGTTGCGGGTGCAGGCCTGCTCTGGGTCGGCTGGTTCGGCTTTAACGGTGGCTCAGCCCTAACTGCAACCGATGACGCTTCATCTGCAATCATCAACACCCATATTGCCGCCTCCATGGCCGCATTGGTTTGGATTTTGATCGAGCGGATTAAGGTTGGGAAGTCAACCGCGGTGGGCGTTGCAACTGGCGCTATTGCAGGTTTGGCAACGATCACGCCTGCGGCCGGATTTGTTGGCCCTGGCGCATCTATCATTATCGGCGGTGTTGCCGGTCTCGTCTGTTTCTTTGCCGTCGGACTGGTCAAAAATGGCTTCAAGATTGATGACAGCCTCGATGTTTTTGCGGTGCACGGTGTCGGAGGAATGCTTGGTTCGTTGCTGCTCGCGCTGTTCATCAGCGAAGGCTTCGAAGGCACCGGCTATCCCGAAGGCATGGCCTTTGGTAGCCAGTTTGTCGCGCAGCTCATCGGTGTCGGCGCTGTAGCCATCTGGTCCGCGGTTGCGACGGCAATTCTGGGCTATGGTATCAGCTTCATCCTGCCGATGCGGGTCAATGAAGATGATGAACGTGATGGCCTGGACATTGCCAGCCATGGCGAACGGGCATGGGATCTAGACTAGCGGCCTGAAACCAACGTCTAAAAGTTGAAAAACTCCGGCCGGAGCACTGATCCGGCACGGGCAAAGAGCAGATCAATTTGCACCAGATGATTGCGTGGTCGGCTGAAACCGGACACTTCGGTCGGATAGAGCCCGCGTTCGGCCATGAATGAAACGACTTCCGGCAACAGAGGTGCGCCTTCATTATATTGCAGCATCGCGGTTTCGAGCTGCACTAAACCAGCGCGCTCCAGCACCTTGTCGGCACCCTGCAACACTTGAAGTTCTGCTCCTTGAACGTCTATTTTCAGGAAGATATCATCAGCGGGTTCGAGATGCTCGTCAACCACGTCGTCCAGCGTCCGCGTTTGCAGCTTCAGCTCCTTGCGCGGCGCATCGCTCGCCTCGGGCATGAAGGATGATCCGGTTCCCATTTCGTAAAAGGTAACCTCCTGCCCTGCTTTTGCACCGAGAACCGCTGTTTCGCATTTAACATGCGGCAATTCTTGCGTCAGCGCATCAAGGCCAGCACGCAGCGATGGTTGCGCTTCCACCATCAGCATCGGCATGGGACCGAAAATCTGTCCTGCCAGCCGTGTCCAATCGCCTTTGAAGGCACCCACATCAATAATTGCACCTGGCTTGAAACCATTTTCGACCAGGCGGTGATAGACAATTTCTTCAGAAGCCCGTGCAACCATGTCGGCCACATGCCTTTGAAGAGTTGGCGAACCCGTCCGAAACAGACGGCCGATAATGCGTTGAGCTATGGAAGGCGATGACATGTTCGGGCTATTGCGAGAAATGCTACAGCTGTCAAACAAACTGAAATCCTGTAACCATCTTCGTTAGGAAACCAGCGACGGCGGCGTCAGCTGGCGAGAAAGGCCCGCCATCCGACAAAAGCCAGGAACGGCAATCCCGCAAGATCTGCCACGGCAATCGAGCGCAAGGAAACGGGCTGTCCATATAGAGCAAATATCAGAAGAAAGCTGATCATGGAGAGCGCAACAATCGTAACCGCGAGCTTGCGTGTACTCGGATCAAAAGCTGACCAAAGGCAAGCGATGAGGACGACCCCAAACAAAGCGGCACGGTGCTGCAGAAGCGCAAAATTCACATCATCAGAGGCTACGTTATAGAGACGAGTGATCAGCGACGGCACAAAAAATGCTGCAAAAGGCGGCAGGTGAATAAGTCCCAGAATAATCCAGCAAATTCGCTCCCCCATCATATATCCCCTTCGTCAAAGGCTCTTGTGCAGAAATTGGTTGAATGCACTCGCTTCGTAATTGCCAAAAGCTTCACCATTTTCAAAACCGCGCTTGCGGTAAAGGCGAAGTGCTGGCTCGAATTCATCACCTGACCCTGTTTCCAGGCTTATCCGTTTATATCCTCGCCGCCGCGCCTCCTCAATTATGTGGTTGAGAATTGACAGGCCAACACCTTTGCGCAGATGCGCCGAATCGGTGCGCATGGATTTGATTTCACCGGCCGTATCAGACAGTTGTTTCAGCGCCCCAACTCCCATCAGATGACCGCTGTCCCAAGCAGTCCAGACAGAGACATCGGGTGTCTTCAGTCCGGAGAGGTCCAACGCATAAACACTTCCGGGCGGAGAATTGCTCTGCATGCCGGAAAGATGAGCGGCCAGTAGCGCCTGAACCGGTTTACCGGTGAGATCATCTAATCGAATATCCATCGGCCTTGCTCTTTCCTACAGCCCTCCCAAGATGCTATATGTCGACTTGGCTCTTTGACAATTTAAATCTTTTCTATCTGTTTGTTACACCATGTTCGCGAACACGAGCCGCTTTGCGCCACGAGAAGCGAAAAGCGCGTGTGATTTGTGTGAACTTTGGAAAGCCGAGTAACGGAAGACGTCTTCTTATGATCGACAAAAAGACAGTATGATATGTGTGAACTTTGAACGCTCAGCTCTTGTCATTTTGATAGCATGATCAGCAAAGATCATATGTGAACCATGTGAACTTTGAAAGCGGATCGGGTTGATCCGTCTTAGGAAGCCAGTGTCAGAGTCCGTAATATCTCGGTATCGAGAGCGTCGGCAAAGCGGCAACCGGCCTGCTTTGTTTTTTGCCAGACCAATGTCGCTTTCATAGGCGCCTGTTGATTGACGGTGACGGTGACTTTTTCGCCTTCCTGAAACACAGCGTCTGCTTCAAACCGGCACCCGTAGATCGAAATATCCAGCAATGTGGCGACTATGGATTTATCGCCTCGGCGTTTTAAAGATGCGCTGGACACGGTCACTTCATGACGCGGAACCGCCCGCCGGTTCAATGCTGCTGGCTCCACTTTGCGGTATCTTGTCGACTTCAACGCCACGCCTACCTCCTGCCTAATATCAACCCACCTGTATCGACAAGTAAATGGAAAAAGGTATCAAAAGGTTAACGGCACGAAAGCATGTCTATTCGCCAGTCAGAATACGATCCACCAACTGCTTCACGGTTGGCACAAAGCCATTGGAATAAAATGGATCTTTACCGAAATTATAGGCGCCATGTCCGGCGAACATTAAATGTTCCTCGATTGGCGAACCATGGACAATTTCCTGCAAGGACTTTTGAATGCAGAAACTGCGAGGATCAGCGAGCCGCCCGGTGCTGTAATTATCATGGTCTTTCCACGAAGAGAATCCGCAATGGGAAAGACAACCCATGCAGTCAGCCTGATCCTTGCGGATCATCTTCGCCTCTTCCGGCGTTGTGAACACTATTGTGTTATCCGGCGTTTTCAGCGCCATGGTGAAGCCAAGACCATCCCATTCGCGTGCGCGTAACAAATCGTTGCGCGTTACCCAGAAATTCTTGCCCTTTACACCGACATCCAGCTGATGGGTGTGCTCTCCTGCTTTTTCAGTGGAGTAAGGTATCTGACGCTCCGAACGCGCTTCGAGACTACGCAGAAACTCGTTGCGGACAGCGGATGAATAGAAACCGGTCGGCGAAAATTTATGCAGCAGCACATCGCCTTCCTTGATCTTGGTCAACTCGTTTTTCCAGCTGTCTGGGATCGGGCTTTCTTTGGTCAGCAAGGGGCGTGTGCCAAATTGGAAGGCGATCTGGCCAAGCTCGTCATTGTCGATCCAGTTGTCCCAATCCTTCAATGCCCAGACACCGCCAGCCATGATGATTGGCACGCTGTCATCAATGCCTTCGCCGCGCATTGTGTCGCGCAGGGCTTTAACGCGAGGATAGGGATCTTCCGGCTTACGCGGATCTTCGGCATTGCTGAGTCCATTGTGCCCGCCGGCAAGCCACGGATCCTCGTAGACGACGGCTGCCATGAGATCCGAAACCTTGTGATAGGCTCTCTTCCACAAGGCACGGAACGCCCGAGCCGAACTGATGATCGGTAAGTAACTCACACCATATTGCTGGGCAATCTCAGACAGTTTATACGGCATACCAGCGCCGCAAGTAACACCAGCTACCATACCCTTGGTCTGCTCAAGCACACCGTGCAAGACCTGCTGGGCACCGCCCATTTCCCAAAGAACGTTGATGTTGATCGCACCCTTGCCATTGGACATTTCAAAGGCACGAGTAACCTGCGCTACCGCCCCATCAATTGCATATTTGACGAGTTCTTCATGCCGGGCACCACGGGTCTTGCCGTGATAAATCTGTGGGATGACGTTACCCTCGGCGTCATAACTGTCCGCATTGACGGCGGAAACTGTGCCGATACCACCAGCAGCTGCCCATGCACCGGAACTGGCATGATTGGTCGCAGCAACGCCTTTGCCACCCTCTATCAACGGCCAGACTTCGCGACCGTTATACTGGATTGGCTTCACCCCTTTAAACAATATACTCTCCTATAGACCCCAAGTCTGCCTTATAGACAGCGCATGGCAAATTTGTGCGAAAAAAATCTGTAAATATTCAAACTATTTTGAGTCGCTAACTACTGACCAAATTTTGGTCGCCCAAGGGCATGACCATATAGTAAAGCATAACGTGCCAACATCTTGTTTTCATTATACTCTGCTTGCGCTTTCATCTGGTTCAGTGTGCCGATTTCCTCTCGAAGCTGTTCATGTTGGACCAATGTGGTCAGTGCTTCAGTAAACTGCGCTTCGTCATCCACGGGCTTAATCAGGCCGTGATTGGCCTGACATACCATAGATTTTACGTCACCGACATCGGTCGCGGCTACCGGCAAACCGGCCGCCATCGCCTCGATAAGCGATATCGGGAATTGCTCGCTATCGGAAGAGAGCGCAAAAATATCGAAAAGACCGACATATCGCGATGGCCTTGCTAGAAAACCCGGCATCAACAAGCGATCTTCCATACCGCAGTTTTTTGCCTCGGACAGGATCGCTTCCTTTTCCGGCCCTTCGCCAACAATGACCAGCCGGACATTATCTCCGGCCGCTGCACAGGCACGCACCAAACGTGGTAGGTTCTTGATCGCTCGCAGGCCTGCCAGAGTTCCGACGACAACTTCACCCTTGTTTTTCTTGAATCCCGTCAGCGCGCCGCGTTGCGGTTTTTTCTCAAACAGCTTCACGTCAATACCATTGGGAATCCGATGAATCTTCTCAGCCGGTTGTTTCCAGACGGATGTCGCAATATCTTCCAGACGCTCAGAGGGAACGACCAGCGACTGGCTGCCGCCTAATGCGAATTTTCGGAAGAAATTTCGTTTCCAGTTTAGTTTCTTGCGTTCGTCTTCATTGAATCCATCTTCATGATGAATAAGCGGCGGCAATCCTTCCACCCGGGAAAACAAGGTTCGTGCCATCACCCCATCCATCGAGCCCCAATTGTAGGACAGGATCAGGTCGAACTGCCGAAAATAGGAGACCAGTTCCTTATACCGACCCAATGAAGGCTTGCCAGCGAGGGATGGAGCGTCATCAGGAAAATTTACTTTGATTTTGCCATCAATGGCATCCCGCGCCGAGAGGCTCTGCGGCTCTGCAGACAGGATCGTGTGCTCCGCCTGATCACCGAAATGATTCATCAGACGCACGGCGCGCGCTTCTTTTCCGCCCAGATTGAACGTGCTGTGCAGATGCAGGATTTTGGAAGATTTCATCGGATATATTCGGCTATTTCAAATATGGAATAATTACTCGACCCGTTGAAGCAATGCGGCAATTGCGTCAAGCGATTGGGGTTCTTCTAATGTGGGAGCATGCCCGACACGCGGCACGGTCACGAGCTCCCCGTTTTGCATCATGCCTAACATCTTTGTTGCTGTCGCTTCGCTAAACAGGTCTGATGTCTCCCCCCGCAAGATCAGTGTTGGCAGGTCCTTGAAGGCTTCCAACGCCCGCCACATGGCATCGCTGCCATTCCCTTTGCGATCAAATGGCTCTGATATCTTCATATCATAATCCAGCTTGATCCGACCGGAGCTGTTCATCCGATAGAGTTTCTTGGCGAAGCTTATCCATTCTTTCAGGGTATAGTCAGGGAAGATGTTAGCGCTGGATTCGGCAAGGTCACGTGCAGCATGTGCCCATGTGTCAAAACTGCGCCCCTGCCCCACATATTCGCCGATCCGGTCTAAACCGCGCTGATCTATTTCGGGCCCAATATCGTTCAGCAACGCCCCAGCAACACGGCCTGAATGCATGGACGCCATCAGCATCGTCACAATACCGCCCAGAGACGTTCCAAAAAAAACAGCTTTCGGCAGATCAATTTCGTCCATGAGCCGGACAATATCCGCTACATAGGTTTTCGGATTATATGTTGTGCTATCCTTCGCATAGTCGCTCTGGCCGCGACCGCGCAGGTTGACCATGATGACTCGGCGATCGCCGCATAACAGCGCACCCAGATGTTCGAAATCCCGACTATTGCGCGTCAGACCTGGTACGCAAATGATCGGCGTCTTCGTGCTATTGGAAGCGTAATCCCGATAATGCAGACTCAGGTCATCTTCTGACTGCCAAAATTGATCCTGATAGTTTTTCACTTCGGTCATATTTGTCATTCATCCCCCGGTTCTGACTTGCCGCGAACCCGATTAGTCCCCACTATCAGAAAATGCCATATAAACCGCAAGCCGAACCCGTCCCATCACCCTATCGTGCGGATGTCAAGATAACTGATCTGGGAGAGAAAATTGGCGATCCGGTTCAGGCAGCACAATTTCCCGAACATATCTTGCGCTTCCGCAATGATCGATGGGGCCAGACAGTTGGTCTGTCTGATCTGAGCGACGAAGAATGGCTCAATCATTTTGGCCGTTTCGCCCCTTTACCGGACAATTTGGATCCGCCTCTGGCCCTGCGCTATCACGGCCATCAATTTCGCAACTATAATCCAGAAATCGGTGATGGCCGCGGCTTTCTGTTTGGCCAAATGCGTGATCATGAGGACCGATTGATGGATTTGGCCACCAAAGGCTCCGGCACTACGCCCTGGAGCCGATCGGGCGATGGGCGATTGACTCTGAAAGGCGGTGTCCGCGAAGTTCTGGCCACAGAGATGCTAGAAGCGCTGGGCGTCGATACATCCAAAACCTTTGCGCTCGTTGAAACGGGTGAGGCATTGGAACGTGGTGACGAACCGTCCCCAACGCGATCCGCGGTCATGACGCGGCTTAGCCATAGTCACATCCGGTTTGGTACTTTCCAAAGGATCGCAGCAGAACAGAATGAGGAACTGATGCATGCGCTGGTGGACTATTGTCTGACCCAATTTTACGGCGGCGCAAAAACCGACAATCCCGCTATTGAGCTTTTCCAGCATGTTTCCAAGAAAGCCGCACAACTGGCCGCCAGCTATATGACGGCAGGCTTTGTTCATGGTGTACTGAATACAGACAATATCAACATAACCGGTGAAAGTTTTGACTACGGACCCTGGCGCTTCACGCCTTATTGGGAACCCGGCTTTACGGCCGCCTATTTTGATCAGGAAGGCCTTTACTGTTTTGCCAGGCAGCCAGAAGCTTTGCATTGGAACCTTGCGCAGTTGGCCAGCGCGTTAAGGCTGATTTGCGACAGTGATCCGTTAGTCACCACGCTTGAAGGATTTCCTAGGTCATATGGCGAAGCTTTTACCGAACATTTCTGCTGGCGGTTGGGAGTCGAAAGCGAAGGTTTTGAAAAGGACAAACCGCTTGTTGTCGCTGCTGAACAGGCATTGAGCCTGAAAACAGTCACTATTGACCAGTTCTTTTTCGACTGGGGTTGCGGCACGCCGACCAACATGAAATGTTACGAGTCAGATGAGTTCGACGCCTTTGCCAAAGAGATAAGTCAACGAAAGCGTGCAAGACAGTCAAAACACGACTATTGGCGATCAAAAGCCCCCTGTTCGATGCATATCGAAGAAGTCGAAGCAATTTGGGATGCGATTGCCCGTGATGATGATTGGCAACCGTTAACCAGAAAGATTGAGGCAATCAGAAATATGGGTCAGGCACTCAGGAATTTGTAACAAAAAGTAACGCCCAGTAAGAGGATAAACATAAGAAAAGGACTTTATAGTTACTGGATTTTTAAGCTGTATCAGCTAGTTAGGATTGAACTGACAAGAGCGCTATGTGGGCTGGACTCAGACAACTAAAATAACGGACCAATTTTGACACAACTAATTTCGATAGAACCGGCAACCGGTGCGACTTTATGGAAAGGCAATGCCGGCGATGCAGATGCAGCCGTTGCCAAAGCACGAAAAGCCTGGCCGACATGGGCCGCCCTGCCGCTCACCAAACGGATTGAAGCGGTGCGCCGATATGCCAATCGCATTAGAACCAAGTCCGAACAGTTGGCCGAATTGATCGCCAGAGAAACAGGAAAACCGATCTGGGAGTCGAGAACCGAAGCCGAAGCGGTCATCAAAAAGGTCGATATTTCGATCAAAGCTTATGCTGAACGAACCTCACAGCGGCAACTATCAAGCCAGCCTAACATGCGGGCGGCGATGCGACACAAACCCCACGGTGTAATGGCCGTGCTAGGGCCTTATAATTTCCCGGCCCACCTGCCAAATGGTCACATCGTTCCGGCGTTGATCGCGGGTAATGTGGTTGTTTTCAAACCCTCCGAAAAAACGCCCGCTGTTGGGCAGTTTCTCGTTGATGCACTCGCCAAATCCGGCCTGCCAGATGGGGTTGTAAACATCCTGCATGGCGGTCCAGAAGTTGGCAAAAAATTGACCGCCAATCAAGACATTGATGGCGTTCTGTTTACCGGGTCAGCGCAGACCGGCATTGCGCTCAATCGCCAGTTCGCGGCGCGGCCCGATGTCATTCTTGCGCTGGAAATGGGCGGCAACAACCCGATCATTGTCTGGGATACTGATGATATCCACAGCGCTGCAGTGCTGGTGGTTCAATCGGCATTTCTCTCCGCCGGACAGCGCTGTTCCGCCGCAAGCCGGATGATCGTAAAAGATGAGCTTTACGATCGCGTAGTGAAGGAAGTGAAACGCATCTCAGATCGCTTGATCATCGATGAACCTTTTAGCAAACCCGCACCATTTATGGGCCCGGTCATCGACAATGATGTTGCGGATGGCCTGACCGAAAGCTTCCTGGCACTGATGAGCCACGGTGGCCGCCCTATCAAGCATATGGCTCGCCCGATTGATGATCGCCCGTTCCTGACACCCGGCATTATCGATGTCACCGATATGGAAGAACGGCCTGATATCGAATTATTTGGCCCGATATTACAGATCATTCGTGTAGAAGATTTCGAAACGGCCATCGCGGAAGCCAACAACACCCGATATGGCCTTTCGGCCGCTCTGATTGGCGGCACCGCCACGCAATATGATCAATTCTGGTCCAACAGCAGAGCCGGTATTGTGAACTGGAACAAGATGACCGTCGGCGCGTCATCAGAGGCACCATTTGGCGGCATCGGACTCTCCGGCAATCATCGCCCGAGTGCCTATTATGCAGCCGATTATTGTGCCTATCCAGTCGTTTCGATGGAAGCGGAACAGACCCGCGCATCAATAGGCGTTGGCTTGAAAGACGAAGAATAGGCAAAGCCGCGGATCAGAAGCGAATAGTATATCTTAGGTCGATGAAAAAACTTCTGCTTTGATCACGGCGCCTTAACATCGCATATCGGTGCCATGGAAAAATTTGATCACCTTGCAACCGAAAATATGCCGAATAGCGGCATTGTCTATCTGGTCGGTGCCGGCCCGGGCGATCCGGAACTGCTGACACTCCGTGCTGCCCGCTTGCTGGCTGAGGCCGATATAATCGTTCATGATGGACTGGTTAGCTCTGATATCCTGGCCATGGCACCCGAAACAACCACGAAAATTTCTGTCGCCAAGCAGCGATCTCGACATAGCATGGCGCAGGACGCCATTAATGCGCTACTGGTTGCGGAAGCCCAAAAGGGACATAAGGTCGTCCGCCTAAAGGGCGGAGACCCTTTCATTTTTGGGCGCGGCGGAGAAGAAGCCAGTGATTGCATCAAAGCGGGCATAAGAGTCGAGGTTGTTCCTGGAATCAGCGCCGCATTAGGCTGTGCTGCTCAGGCAAAAATGCCGCTCACTCATCGCGACGCATCCAGCGCGGTTTCGTTTGTTGCGGGTCAATGCAAAGGCCTTTCGGATCAAAACTGGTCAGGATTGGCCGGCAAAGGAAGAACGTTGGTGATCTACATGGGTGTCGCCAATGCCGAAGCGATTGTTGAGAAATTGATTGCCGACGGTGCGTCGCCAGATTTGCCGGTTGCCGTTTTGGAAAATGGGACGCGAGACAATTTTCGCGCCTTGCAGACTCTGTTGACCGATCTCGGTGATCTCGTGCTGCGTGAGAATGTCAAAAGCCCGGCCCTGTTGGTCGTCGGCGAGGTCGCGCGTTACGGCAATGCAAATGACAAGTTTCGTGAATATGCCCAAATGGCGGGAGTGGAATTTTGAAGATACTAACTGGAAATGATTTGAAAACAGGTGATGTAACCTGGTGGACTGGAAACGACTGGTCCCGCCATGTCGAAGATGCTGTTGATGTGGGTGAAAATTTCGAATCCATCCTGCATGAGGAGGAAGCCTCCCGCCGGGTCAACGTTCCCTATGCCATTGAAGCGGAAATGACCGACGATGGCCCTCGCCCTGCCCATATCAAGGACCGCGTAAGAGCGCTTGGCCCGACTGTAAGACCGGATTTAACATTAAAGCCAGCCGATCCCGAGGCTGGAAACTGGGTGATATAAGCATGTATCAATATGACAAATATGACCAGCAGATGGTCGATACACGGGTTGCGGAATTTCGCGATCAGGTCGAACGCCGCCTGGCCGGTGAACTGACTGAAGACCAGTTCAAACCGCTCCGTCTGATGAATGGACTTTATCTCCAGTTGCACGCTTACATGCTGCGCGTCGCCATTCCTTATGGCACATTGAACGGCAAGCAGATGCGGATGCTGGGTCACATCGCACGCAAATATGACCGCGACTACGGGCATTTTACTACGCGCCAGAATATTCAATATAACTGGATCAAGCTGGAAGATGCGCCTGATATTCTCACCGATCTGGCATCGGTTGAAATGCACGCAATCCAGACCAGCGGCAATTGCATCCGCAATATCTCATCTGACCAATATGCAGGTGCGGCGGCTGACGAGATTGCGGATCCGCGTCCTTGGGCGGAAATCCTCCGTCAATGGTCGAGTTTCCACCCTGAATTTTCTTACCTGCCTCGCAAGTTCAAGATCGCGGTCATTGCCAGCGACGAAGACCGCGCGGCGATGCGCCTTCATGATATCGGGATCCAGCTTGTTCACAAGGACGGCGAACTGGGAGCGAAATTCTTTGTCGGTGGCGGCATGGGCCGGACGCCAATGATCGCTCCTGAAATCCGTGATTTCGTCCCGGCAGACGAGTTGATCAGCTATGCCGAAGCCTGCCTGCGGGTCTATAATCGCTACGGGCGGCGCGACAACAAATATAAAGCGCGGATCAAAATCCTCGTCCATGAACTCGGCAAGGAAGAATATACCCGCCAGGTCGAAGAAGAATTCGCCCATATGAAAACGCTGGGCCTCAATCCGCCAGTGGAAGAGCTTGCGCGGATCACCGAGTATTTTGCTGATCCGGCATTTGACAAAGACGCCAGCGATGATCTCGATCTCTCGGATCCCGACTTCAACCTTTGGGTCGACCAGAATACGGTCGCACACAAACAGCCCGGCTATGCCATTGCTACAATCAGCCTGAAGCCAAAAAGCGGTATTCCGGGCGACGCATCCTCTGCGCAGATTGACCTGATGGCTGATCTGGCGGAACAATATAGCTTTGATGAGATGCGGGTTACGCACAGTCAGAATATCGTTTTGCCTCACGTCAAAAAGAGCGATCTTTATGCCCTCTGGCAGAAGCTGGATGAAGCGGGCCTGGCGCCAGCCAATCTCGATTTGATCACTGACAGCATTGCCTGCCCTGGTCTGGATTATTGCAGCCTTGCCAATGCACGTTCCATTCCGCTGGCACAGAAGATCAGCGAGCGCTTTGCTGATCTCGGTCGCCAACGCGAACTGGGCGAACTGAAACTCAAAATATCTGGCTGCATAAATGCCTGCGGGCACCATCATGCGGGTCATATCGGTATATTGGGTGTCGATCGGAAAGGTACAGAAAATTACCAGTTACTGCTTGGCGGATCAGCTGCCGAAGACACCAGCCTTGCCAAAATAACCGGCCCCGGCTTTGACGAAGATGGCGTGATCGACGCGATCGAGACGGTGACCGATTTGTATCTGAAGGAACGGCAGGAGGATGAGCGGTTTATCGACACTTATCGGCGTGTTGGCATGGCAGCGTTCAAGGAGGCTATTTATGGTTGAGGCAATCCGTTTTCGCGATGACGACGTCCACGAAGAGCCAGCGGTTTCGCTGGATGCCTTTCTGGATCAATCCAATGCCACCGCTGTGCGGATCGAAGCCGGCGAAGATGCCCGGCTGTTGCTGCCGTTACTAGACCGTCTGGCACTAATAGAGATCGATTTTCCTGTCTTCGGTGATGGTCGCGGCTATTCTGCAGCACAGATTTTGCGCGAAGCAGGTTATAAAGGAGAATTGCGCGCCAGCGGAGACGTGCTGGTCGATCAGATCGCCTATATGCGCCGCTGCGGCTTTGACGCGTTCGCACCTGATGCTCCGATCGATGCCAAGGTCATGAAAAAAGCGCTGGACCTCTATGATGAGGTCTATCAGGGCACAACCGATTCCCGTGCCCCAATATGGAATTTGCGCCATGGGTGAACCAGCTCGCAAAATTGACATTATCGATGCACGTCCAGACTTTACGCAGGCGGATGCAGATGCGCTGAACGCACGCTTTGAAGGCGTGCATGCATCAGCCATGCTCAAAACGCTGTTCGAGGAAGGCAATCTCGGCGAAGTCGCTGTTGTTTCATCATTTGGTACAGAAAGCGCGGTCCTGCTGCACTTAGTTGCAACGGCCGACCCTTCGATTCCCGTGACCTTTGTCGATACGTTGAAGATGTTTCCAGAAACGCTGGAATATCGTGAGACTCTTATCAAGACGTTGGGCATTCAAAATGGAAATGTGGTGAAGCCCGACCCTGTCGTTCTCGCCGCAAAGGACGGGAACGAATTACGCTGGTCATTTGACCCGGATGGCTGCTGTGAAATCCGCAAGGTCGAGCCTTTGGCACGCGCCAAAGCTGATCTCAACAGCTGGATTTCCGGCCGCAAGGCTTTTCAATCTGTCACCCGGCAAAATCTGCCGCGCTTTGAAGTCGAAGACGGTCGCCTGAAAATCAACCCGCTGGGCGATTGGGTCAAAGATGATCTCGAAGCTTATTTTGAAGAACATGACCTGCCCCGGCACCCCCTGGAGGCGCAAGGATATCTCTCCGTCGGCTGTGCGCCGTGCACCTCAAAGGTGAAACCCGGCGAAGACCCCCGCGCAGGCCGGTGGCGCGGTTGGGACAAAACCGAATGTGGTATTCATGACGAAGTCACACCTCTGCCAATCGCGGATGATGATGAAAGTGGCGCAAACGATCCGATCTTTTAGTGGGATTGATTGTCATCTGCTTCATCCCGAAAGCGGACGTTAATTGGGCACGGGAGCAGATGCCATGCGCACCAGCCGTGAATCCGCAACCGCAGCGCTACGATGGAAGGCGTGTTTTTTATATTCCGGATCACCGACGAGCGCTAAAAAGGATGCAAGATTGGGATAAGAGACAATGAAAACTGCATCCCATTTTTCATGTTCTGGTCCGATCAAGGTAAGCTGGGGCATTCCGAAATACACTACCTTTCCACCAGCCCGATTGGCAATAGGACCTGAATGGCGACTATATTCCGCGTAAGCCTGCTGGCCGGTCCAACCCTTGACTGCAAATGCGCTACCGTCTTCATAGCTCGCTTTGTCTTTGAACCGGATCATATTGAGCATGTGCAGCGGTTCATCTGCAGGAAGCTTCTGCATGGCAGCATAGGCTTTTGCATCGGAGTTTACGTATGTTGCGGGTGCCGTTTCATTGTCTTTGGCACCGACGGGCAAGGCCAATAATGAGGCCATCGTTAATGTCACAATGGATGTGACCTGGGCGGTAAATATTTTCATGGTTCAGATACCTTTCAAATGTTTGACTGAATTGACGATTCCCTTGCACTAAAGAATAAGCAGTTACTGTTTTGGAGCAGGCGCAGGAGCCATGCGAATTAGTCTGGAATCCGCGACCCCGGCCTTCCGATGAAAGGCATGTTTCTGATACTCCGGATCTTCAAAAAGAGCCTGTAAAATGGTCACATCGGGATAGTAGATGATGAAGATCGAGTCCCATTGCTCGTCTTCCGGGCCGATTAAAGTAAGCTGCGGTACACCGGTATAGTGTGTGCTGCCACCCAGCCGCGCCACAATTGGCCCTGCGTGGCGGCGATATTCCGCATAGGCCTGAGCGCCAGTCCAGCCTTTCTTCGCAAATTCACTGCCATCCGGATATTCTGCTTTGTCCTTTAGCTTGATCATATTGAGCATATGAATTTCTTCATCCATCGGCAGCTTGAACATTTCGCCCAGCGCCTTTGGGTTGGCATCGATATGACCGTGGTTCGCTGCCGCCTGGTGGTGTTCCGCAGCGGCTGGTGCTGCAGTGGATAGAACCAAAGAGGAGGCCATGATCGAAGTGATGAGTTTGATGATGAATTTCATAATGTGAGCACCTTTAGAGAATTCGGTCGAAAACTTGCTAATTGTGGTTATTGATGACGCCTGTTTTCAAAGTGTTGCAAGAAGGTAGGCAAGATACAGACCGAGTGCGATGCCGGTTAATCCAGTACCCATCGCACCGATCATTCTGAAAAATACAAATGGCGTGAATGAACTGCCATCGGCATGAGAGCCGGAAAGCGATGAGAACCCAACTGCATGCGATATGCGTGCAATCACAAAAATAGCCGCAAAAATAGTCACGGCGGTGCCTCCGCCTGTAATTCCTTCGACCAGTGCAAGGATGACAAGAAACAGCGCTCCATTCTCAGCAAGATTGCCATGACGCCGAACCTTCCGTTCAAGCTCCCGGTCTTCAGAATAGCCAACACCAATTTTGGCCTTTGCCCGGTGCGAGCCCGCATTCATCATCAAACACTGCTGCAATATTATCAGGAAAGCGCCTGCCATTGCTGTGGTAAGAGGATAGACCATTTTAGTACTCCGCCATTTTTGTGGTTTGATTTGAATGATCACCGAGGATCGTTCATCCGTTATTGGCGGTGCACTAATCTGTTGTCATTTGGTAGTTGTGCAACTTGGTGGCTTACTCATGCGCCATTGAATTTTGCTCAAGCGTTATTTGCCGTTGATCTAAATGATCCCCAGGAACTCATGTTTGGCATCACGAAGGACCTTTTCGGCAAAAGTCATGAACGCCTTGATCCGCGCCGTCCGCTTTAGATCACTGTGCGTCAGCAGCCAGATATCACGTGCCTTGATCGGTTTCTTTTTTGTGGCCCGGACCAGTTGCGGTTCGCGGTCTCCTATAAAACAGGGGATCATGGCTAGACCTAGGCCGCCCTTAGCCGCTGACAATTGCATCGCCGCTCCCGGAAAACATCCCCACATCGGCACTTTGCTAAACTCTGTTTCCTTCGTCCATTCCGGGAATTTGTTATCATCAGCATCCCACGCAACCCATCTTGCAGCTTCCGGATCATTTTCGAAATCCTGAGAATCCAGATATTCCTGAGTTGCGTATACGGTTTGATTATAGGTGATGATGCGTTTTCCCACGAGCGATTGCGGTGGATTGTTATCAATGCGGATCGCTATATCAGCCTCCCTTCTCGAAACATCCAATATACTGGTCGTCGCGATCATATGCACTTCGATGCCCGGATGCATGTCGGTAAATTCTGACAATCTGGGGCCAAATGTATGAACGGCAATCGGCTCCGCCATTGTTACGGTCACGACACCGCTCATATCGCCATCCTGCCCTGATATTGATCGTTCGGCGCTATTCAGCCGCCCCCCGCAATCTTGTACAGCGGTGACAAATTCCTCGCCGGCGGCGTTCAGGACAAAGCCTTCAGGCTGTCGATCAAAGAGCTTTGTACCCAGTGCGTATTCGAGACTATCTATCCGGCGGCTCACTGTGGAATGATGAACGCCAAGCGCCCGAGCAGCCCGTCGGACCGATCCAGCATCCGCAACTACGGCGAAGCTTTTCACCTCTTCCCAATCCAGATGTTGTGCGCCCAGCATGCATTGTCTCCCTCAGCAACTCGTAGTGGCTATCTGATGCAACAGCAAGGTGCGATGTGAATTGCTGACGGCTCACTGGTGAAACGATATCAGCACGATCTAGATCATTAGCCTATGGAGAATTTCCAACATGTCGCTTCAATCCTTGCTTCAGGCGCAAATGGCAAACTCTGTCACGCAAATCCCACCTGAAGCACTCGAGGTCATGCGCGCCGCAGACGACGAACTTAAAGAACGGAAGGTTGGTGCAGATGCGCTAAAGGTTGGAGATTTTCTGCCTTATGCAACGCTCAGTGATGCAACTGGAAACGCTGTTTCATTGTCTAGCCTCAACGAGGAAGGTCCCCTCATCATAACCTTTTATCGAGGCGGATGGTGTCCCTACTGCAATCTGGAGCTTAAGGCGTATCAGAATATTCTTGGCGAGATCACCGGCCTTGGCGGTCAACTGATTGCAATTTCACCCGAGAAGCCAGACAATTCGCTGACGACCATCGAAAAAAATGCTCTCACATTTCCGGTTTTAACGGACACCGGAAATCGACTTGCCAAAGCCCTAGGAATTGCATTCGAGTTACCCGCGGAACTGCAGCAGCTATTCACAAATTTTGGCATGAATCTGGATGGACTAAATGCCGAAACCGGTTGGGCGCTTCCTATCCCGGCAACATTTGTAGTGGGCGGCAATGGCCAGATAGTTCTTGCCGATGTTGATATAAAATATACCCGCAGACTTGAACCATCGGAGGCACTCGCCGCGTTAAAGTCCTTAACCGCTGCAACAGCTTGAATGCTTTCAAATTCTACTCAATGATCATCACGCATAACATAAAGGGAGCATGCGATGATTGATCTATATACTTCAACGACACCAAATGGCCGTAAGATATCAATAGCGTTGGAGGAAATGGGGCTGCCTTATCAGGTTCACGCCATTAACCTTCAAAATGATGAGCAGTATGCGCCAGATTTTCTAAAAATAAGCCCAAACAACAAAATACCAGCCATTGTGGATAGTGATAATGGCGTGAGCGTTTTTGAATCGGGTGCAATCCTCACATATCTGGCAGAGAAGACAGGTCAGTTTTTGCCCACCGATACACCTGCAAGGATAGAAGTTCTGGAATGGCTTGCTTGGCAAACAGCTGGGCTGGGACCGATGCTTGGGCAATTAAATCACTTCCTCAATGTCGCCGATGAAAAACTCCCCTACGCGATAAAACGCTTCTCGGATGAAATGATCAGACTTCTTGGTGTTCTCGATAAGCAACTGGCGAAGCATGAAAATGTGGCAGGCGATTATTCCATTGCGGATATGGCCATCTATCCGTGGTCATCGGCCGCCTATGACGGTGCAAAAGCCTTAATCGGAACTTCATTCAAAAATCTGGAAACCTGGCATGAAACCATGGCGGCTCGGCCAGCAGTTCAGGCGGGTATGGCGGTTCCGGACGTCTAGTTCATATTCGCGCATTGTGGCGCGACAATTCTAAACGGGAGTAAGATAGTGAAGAAAATATTGCTGAGTATATTGGGGATAGCTGTTCTTGCCGTGGCAATTGCGGGCATTGTTTTAACCCGTGATGGAGAATTGAAAACGCCTACTGGAGAGGGCATGGTAGCCTTAGAGAATGGTAATTTTGAAGCATTTCCTTTGCCTGACTATGCCGCCAAGTTTGTCGGAGACGACTATAAAAGCTACTTCGTCGAGGTAGAGCCCAACATCAAAGTCCACGTGTTGGAGGTTGGCTCTGGCTATCCTGTTTATATGCAGCACGGTCTTCCCACATCCGGGTTCCTTTATCGCAAGGTTGCAGATGAATTGCCGCGGGACCAATTCCGTATCATCATGCCCACTATCGTCGGGCTGGGTTTTTCAAGCAAGATTCCAGCCGGCCAGCACACGCTTGAGAATCATATCAGCTGGATGAACGCGACCTTGAATGGATTGGCGATCGAAGAAGCCATTTTTGTCGGCCATGATTGGGGCGGTCCCATTGGCATGGGCGCGCTTGCCCGTTCTCCTGAATTATTGAAGGGCGCAGTGATCCTGAATACCGTACTCGATTCGGCTAAAGAAGAACGAGATCTGGCGCCCCCTCTTGTCGTCGCGAATACGCCTGTGGCTGGTGAGATTTTGTTTGAGGGCCTTGTATCCATATTTGGGCAACTACCGTCCTTTCAGGCAGACCCTGCCTCGATGCCGGAAGACGTCATCCAGCTTTATGAAAAACCGGTGCGGGATAGCGGTAATGCCAAGGGCATATTGGCGATGATGCGCATGTCCCCAGACGGCCCGGATCACCCCAGTTCAAAACAGTATCGAGAACTGGAAGAATATTATCAGGGACGCGAGTTTCCGACGGAAATAGTTTGGGGAATGCAGGATTCCATTTTGGCTAAAAGACTGTCGGACATGAAAAAGAATTTCCCCAATGCGGTCGTGACCGAAACGCAAGGAGGGCATTTTTTGCAGGAAGAAACACCTGAAGAAATTGCCTCCGCCGTGCTGCGGGTTTACTCCCGAATTCAACCCGTCGCAGAAGAATAGAATCAAATGGAACCCAGCATATGAAATCAGTAAAACTATTCGGTTATTCAACCAGCCCCTATGTCCGGAAAACTGGTTGTTTTCTCTACTATAAAGGTATCGATTTTACACATGTTCCTGTCAATCCTATGGAGCCTGAAGCCACCATTGGATTCACCGAACAAACTCAGGTTCCTGTGCTGGAAATTGACGGCGAATGGAGACTGGAATCTTCTGCCCATGCGCATTGGCTAGACGAGCTATTTCCGGAAAAGCCTCTTTGCCCTGCACAGCATAAAGCAAAGATCGAAGAAATCGACAAATGGGTTAGCGATACTTTTCTTCTGAGCATCTTCAGATATTCGATTGATGGTGAAATGAATCACCGCTTCCGGCAAGCAGGCTGGCGTTTAGCCGCGATCCTAAGCGCACAGACACCGCTTCCCGAACAAGCTCGCCATCTATGGCCCGAAGCTTTGAAAAAAGCACCGTTCATTCAAGATATGGCTAAACATATGGATTTGACCGAAAGCTACCAAGATATGCAGCTTCGGATAGCGGGCGAACTTGTAGGCCATATTGGTGATGGCCCCTATCTGGGATCACTCGATCAGCCAACCATGCTCGACTTTGCCATTTTTCCACAAATGGTATGGGGATATATGTTCGGATTGGAAGAACATCTGAGCGCGGCAGCACATCCAGTTATCAAAGCATGGCTGCAGCGCGTTGCAGTCCATTTGCCCGACAATCCTACGCTATCGCCGGATTTTATGCAGGTACACTCAATTGCTGATGGTTTGAGTTGATTGTGATTAGCTCATGTCCGCTTTTGCGTCCTTAGCGGACGTTGGCGATTTCGTATCGCGAAGATATATTGAACGATCACAACTTGATGCAGCGTTGTTCGAAATCAGAATAGCGAAAATTCTCAACATCAATAAAAATTGAATTTTCCGAACCATCGGGGTTCGTAATCGGATCACGACGGAATCTAGATCGAACTTTCAACCCAGTGGCATTACATATTTTGATCAATAGATGATTTGGGCCGACCCAGTCCAACTCGATCTCATCTACTATGGCTCCGTCTGCTTCCAGTGCAATACCAGGATGCAGCAATTTGCCATCGTTTCGGTTCTCCAAATTGATACGTGTTAGATTGCTGCTCATTGCTCCACGCAACATCACCGAAACTTTCGCAACAGCCTTTCCATCCGGAGATTGTGCTGACGATTTTGATGTCCAGTTTCCGCAGGAGCAAACCAAACTAAAAAAGGCAAAGCCAAAATGAATTTAAGTGTCATTTCGATATGCTATCAGGTGATAATGATCGTCACAAATACAATGTCCGCTCTTGCACCCAATGCGGACATTAGCGTTGCGGCGACTATATCCCGACAGCGGACATTGTCGCTTAACTCAAATTTCGATCAGTCGAACATTGCACTCTCCTTCACGATAGCTATGCTTTTCAATACGGAAACTAATAGAGTTTGGATCAACAGATAATGCCATGGAAACGCGGACTAAAATGGAGCGGCGTCCTGATGATCTTTGGGATCATTGCAGCGAGCGTTTTCCTGTGGGATCCCTTGCCCGCTAATCCCTCTTCGGAAATATTGGCAGCTAATGCATCCAAATATGATGCCGAGATTATCCGGGACAATTATGGCGTCCCGCATATATTTGGTAAAACCGATGCCGATGTGACCTTTGGCGTCGGCTATGCCCATGCCGAAGATGATTTTCAGACCATTCAGGAAAGCGTGGCTGCGACACGCGGACTAATGGCAAGGTATAACGGCAGCGACGGAGCGCCCACCGATTATATTGTGGCGTTGTTTGATGTTTGGGACACGGTCGATGCTAAATATGAGAGCGAAGTCTCCGATGAAGTCAAAGCAATAGCCGATGCTTACGTTGCGGGACTAAACCTCTACGCGTCGGAGAACCCCGATAAAATCATGCATGGCCTCGCTCCGTTTAAAGCCAAGGATGTCATTGCGGGCTCCTTGTTTAAGACGCCATTTTTCTATGGTTTGGATGGCACCTTGCTCGAACTATTCTCGGATGACCGGATGGCCGAAATTGCGCTTGATCCCGGCAACGGCGAAACCGCATGGATGGTCTCCGACCGCAAGGCGCCAAAGCGCGGTTCCAATGCTTTTGCGGTCGCGCCATCGCGTTCGACTGATGATGTGACGCGGTTGATCATTAATTCCCATCAGCCCATGACAGGACCCGTTGCCTGGTGGGAAGCCCATTTGGTTTCGGAAGAGGGCCTGGATATTCAGGGCGGCATGTTCCCCGGATCACCGATGGTTTTGCATGGCTTTAATCGCAATCTTGGATGGGCCAATACGGTCAGCAATCCTGATCTTAGCGATGTCTATAAACTCGTGATCAATCCGAAGAATGAAAACCAATACCGACTTGACGGTAAATGGGAGAATTTCGAAGTCAAAACTGCAAAGATCAGAATCAAAATTTTTGGCCCATTTGCTTACACGTCGGAACAAAAAATCTTGCGCTCCCAACATGGTCCGGTGATTCAATCTAAAAAAGGCAGCTTTGCGATCCGCTACGCCGGCATGGGGGAGATGCGGCAAACCGAGCAACGGTTGAAAGTCAGCAAAGCCAGAAACTGGGATGAGTTTTATGCGGCCATGTCTATGAACGCGTTGCCCAGCATCAATTATGTCTATGCTGACAAAGACGGTGTTGTTGCACTGATCCACAACGGACAGTATCCCAATCGCGTCGAGGGTTGGGATTGGACTAAGGACATGCCCGGCGACCGTTCCGATCTGATCTGGGATGGCTATCGCCCCTATGACGCGGTTCCGATATTGCTCAATCCAAAATCTGGTTTTGTCTATAATTCCAATAACCAGCCCTATGACGCCACCGATGGCCCGGACAATTTACGCCCTGAAGATTTTCCCAAATCCATGGGGTTGCAAACCGATCAGACCAATCGGTCGCTGCGGATCATGGAGCTAACCGACGGGATTACCAAATTGGACCGCGCAGCGCTCCTCGCGATCAAATTTGATACCGGCTACGCGAAGAATTCTCAGGCGGATAAGGTCGTATCGGCGGTTCTGGGACACGATTGGAGCGCCGAACCGGATATGGCTGCAGCGGCGAAACATCTGGCCGCATGGAATCGCAAGATGGACATTAAAAA
This sequence comes from Sphingorhabdus sp. Alg231-15, assembly GCF_900149705.1. Taxonomy (NCBI): domain Bacteria; kingdom Pseudomonadati; phylum Pseudomonadota; class Alphaproteobacteria; order Sphingomonadales; family Sphingorhabdaceae; genus Sphingorhabdus; species Sphingorhabdus sp. Alg231-15. Next base: position 921,704 of record NZ_LT703001.1, read on the forward strand.
TCGGCACGCAGCGCTTGGCGGCCTGACCGTAGTGCACGAAATCACCGAGCGGTTTACAAAGATACCAGCGCCCGAGCCGCTTGATGCGTTTCGCCAAGCAGTCGATTATCTCAACAAGCATTATGGCCGCATTGATCCTGAATGGGGAGAGATTAACCGGTTGGTTCGTGGTGACCTCAGCCTGCCTGTCAGCGGGGCATCAGATACATTACGCGCTATCTATCCCGCTGAAGTGCGCGATGATGGAAAACTACATGCAATCGCAGGCGACACTTGGATTGCTATGGTCGAATGGGATCGGTCGGGCAAACAATCTGCCAGGGTTATCCATCAATTTGGCAACGCCACGTTGGATAAAAACTCACCCCATTATGCCGATCAAGCCGAGCTATTTGTTGCTGAAAAATGGCGTACTGCCTTAATTGAACGCGGTGAGATTGAGGCGGCGGCAACTAGGCGTTATCGTCCCGGTCGTGAGTGACTAGCGAAATTCGAACAATGTCCGCTTCATCCCGAAAGCGGACGTTGGATTTGAGATCGTGGATAATTTCTTTACATTGCTGAATTGTGCAGTTTGCTTTGTTGCGAGATTAAGCAGTCGTATGTGTGTCAATTTATTGTTGAAAGCAAATATGAAATTAGCTCTTCCGGCCTTGGCGATCCTTCTTCTAACCATGGCAAGTTGTGGATCGCGACCTTTACCTTCTGAACCCTGCGTTGCGATGTCTCATTCCAACTGGCAGGTTATTGGTGATGCCGAACCGCCCGGTCCACCTCGGCTTTTCTTATCAGGAGAAGTTATCTTGCCGGACGAAGGATACAAACCCGTTTTTGTTCGCCGGAAATCAAACCTTTCGGGCAATGCTCAGACACTGATTCTCGATTTACAATTTCGCTCGCCGGTTAATCTGAGCAATCCCAAACTGACAGCAGATCCTATCAATCCAACGCAACTTAAAGTGAGTCATCGAGCACAGGGAAAGTACCAACGCATTCAACTGATCTGTGGGGACTTGGTGCTCTGGGAAAATGATATCGGATATGGCCTCTGAGTGTGGCGCCTTGCAATTGAGCAATCAACAGCGGTTGCTAAAATTGTGACCGCTCCATACCGAAAGCGGACACTAGCACTCGATCCTCACGATGCTCCTTAGATGTTTCGAGGAACTTTCCAACGCTCGATATTGCGTGCGACAAAGCCAGTGAAGTCTTGCGGCGCGATTCCGGTCAGCTCCGTGACTGAACCGGAAAGCTGAGCTTCACCGCCGACCGCAATAGCGGTATCCATTGCAGCAAGTAACTCCGCATAGGTTCTGTTCATTCCGTCCGTTTCGAAGCGCTCTATCAATTCTCGTTCACTCAGATGATGATGGGTAATCGTACAACCCAAAGCATCGGACAGGACCTCGGCAACCTCGTCATAGGAAAGCAACTGTGGTCCAGTCAGAATCGCGTCATCGTCGGGAATGTTAGGGTCCGTTAGCGCAGCAGCGGCCACCGCCGCAATATCATCGGCGTCAACGAATGGAACCCGTCCATCTCCTGTCGCTGAATAGATCGCCTGTTCATCGCGAATGGTTGGCAGATGCTGCTGCTCCGAAAAATTCTGCATGAACCAGGTGGGACGCAAGACGAACCAGCCTGGCGCATGTTCATGCAGGTAACGGTGCACAGCACCCATCATCGGACCGCCTTCCTCGAGCGAGGAGGCGCTGAGCAACACAAAGCGCTCCACACCACTGTCAATCGCGCGGTCGATAAATGGTTTCATGGCGGCCAGCGGTTCCGGAACGTTCGCAGGTGCGACAAGATATATCGCTTTGACTTCATCCAGTGCCGCTTGGTAGCTGCCTTGATCTGCCCAATCAAACCAGACCTGATCGGCTCCATCGGGGTTTCTGGTTGCAATACGGGGGCTATGCCCGCTTGCGCGCAGTTGTTTGGCAAGACGGCTTCCCGTCTTGCCGGTTCCGCCGGTGACAAGGATTTTATTAAGCATTGTCGGCCTCCTTCAATGCTGCGGCAATGGCGTCATCGCCGCCCATCGCGCGCAGTGCGATCAGGGGGTTCCAGTAGTCGCGATAGTGGGTGATATGCCCATCCGCCAAGGTCACCACAGATATATAGGTTTGATCGTAGGCAATCCCGGTTTCGGTGCCATGACCGGTGCAGGTGAATTCCAATATTATGATATTGGAATTCTGTGCGCGATGCACCACCGGCTCTGACATTGACTCGATCGTGATGAGCGAGGCGGCTCCCGGCAGATATTCTACTAGTGCTGCCTTCCCTTCCACACGGGGCACAGCGGCCGGCGGTGCATAGGGAAATTCCATGACGATATCATCGGCTACCATATCCAGAAACGTTTCAGCATCCGGGACTAGAAAGTCATCAAGCGCTTCCCGCAGCAGACCGGAGAAGCTGGAAAATTGATCGGGTTGATTGGTCATCATGCCGCACTCCTTTCGCTATCCAGATGTGCCAGCTGAGACTCCGGAAACCGGGCACCTGCGGCACTGCCATAGACATCCGACATGCCCATACAGCCTAAGCCAACAACAACGGTGGTGGGTCCTGCATTTCCTAGTTTACGCTGTTCCATATATAGTTCCTTTCGCGCCGGGGGGGGGAGTTAAAAGTCACTCGCGGTTGGGCGAACAATCACTTCGCTGACGTCGACATCGTCCGGTTGTTCGATGGCAAAACGGATCGCGCGGGCAATGGCATCGGGTTCGATCGCCACTTTGCGAAAGTCCGCCATGGCTTGAATGGAGGCGCCATCCGTTATGTCGCCGCCCAATTCGGAGGTTACGACGCCGGGCGAGATGATCGTCGCGCGAATGTCCTTATGCTCTTGCCTTATGCCGTCGGTAATGGCCCAGACAGCAAATTTTGTTGCGCAATAGACCGCGCCGGTTGGCACAACATAATGTGCTCCAAGCGATGCAATATTGACGAACTGACCTGTCCCGCGCGCAATAAAATGCGGCAATACAGCGGCGACTCCGTTCAACACGCCGCGCATATTGACATCAATCATCCGGTCCCACTCATCGACCTTTAGAGCGGACAATGGCGATACCGGCATGATGCCAGCATTGTTGACAAGCACGTCTATCGAGCCAAATCTGTCGATAGCGGCATTACCAAAGGCGCGCATTTCATCGCGGTCGGTAACATCGACCTTTTGATAAATCGCGTTGCCGCCGGCAGCATTAATCTCGTCGCACAGCGAAGCCAATGGTTCCGTGCGCCGTGCGCCGAGAACGAGCTTGGTCCCACTCTGGCCGAGCAAGCGGCAGGTTGCGGCGCCAATCCCGCTGCTGGCACCGGTAATCAGCACCACTTTTTCCATTGCTGGTTTCATTTCAATCTCCTCAAACATGATCCGAGACATCATCGTCTCTTGGCATTCTGAATATGGCTGATGCTTGTCCGAAGGCGGTAGAATGCTAATCCGCAAGTCTTGCCTGATCCTCCAGAATGAATGGCTTGTGGTTGTCTGGATGCAAAATCCGTGAGATAAAGTGGTCATGAACAAAGCGCAGGAATTGAGCGATATCATCGGTCGTCATCAGACTTTTGACGGCATCGAGCCGTGCGCATTGCCGCGGGTTAAGCTTATACGATCCAAGACGACCACGGCATCCATGCCGACAATTTATGAGCCTTCTCTATGCCTTGTCGCGCAAGGCCGGAAACATGTGGTCCTGGGTCATTTGGACTATGTTTATGATGCATCCCAATATCTTGTGGCGTCCGTTGATCTGCCGCTGCAAGGTTCCATCATCGAAGCAAGCGAGGAACGCCCTTATTTATGCATCAGCCTTGACCTCAATGTAACGGTTCTCAGTGAACTGTTGCTGGAACATGGGACCGGTGCACCCAAGACCACATCAAAACCTGGAATAGCACTCAGTACCGTCACGCCAGATCTTATCGACGCGATGGTCCGCTTGCTGCGTCTACTCGACACGCCAGAAGATATTCCTGCACTTGCCCCTTTGGCGGAGCGCGAAATTCTTTACCGGCTGTTGACCGGTGAACAGAGGGAGATGATGCGTCATATTGCCAATGCTGAAAGTCATCTCAGCCAGATCAGCAGAGCAATTATCTGGATCAAAAACCATTATGCTAAGCCATTCAGCATTGATCGGCTGGCACAGGAAGCTGGAATGAGTAGCTCGTCATTGCACGAGCATTTCAAGGCTGTGACAACCTACACTCCGCTACAATATCGGACTCGCCTTCGCTTGCAGGAAGCCCGTAGGATCATGGTTTCCGACGCCCTGGACGCGGCCAGTGCGGGTTTCAAGGTGGGTTATGAAAGCCCGTCCCAGTTCAGCCGTGACTATTCCCGGATATTTGGCGCGCCGCCGATGCAAGATGCGCAACGGCTGCGGGCGACTCCCGATTTTGCCATGGCGTAAAACTTTGTTGCTTCACATCCTAGTCGTCAAGCCGATAGTTGCCCGGAATTACTACGCCAATTCCGTGCGGTTGTCAGATTCCCATGCCGGCATGTCCCTCACTTACGATTTCTAACGTCCGCTTTTGCGCCCAAAGCGGACATTAGAATGACCATCAAAGCCCATCAAATATCGACGTTCTAGTCTGGTTGAAACTTTCATTTTGGCTAGGATGGTCTTCCGCAGAATTGGCCAATCCAAAAATAGTCCATCATTTTCAATGCTTTGCAATGAAAAATGGAGGCCCGAGCCGGAATCGAACCGGCGTACACGGATTTGCAATCCGCTGCGTCACCACTCCGCCATCGGGCCGGAGAGGAAGCGCAATTGCTTCGCTTTACCGCCAATGTCAACCCCAACCTGCTCATGCACATCGATGATAATGTAACGCAAAAGTCGCGGTAGAAAGAAAAACCCTGAAATCCGTCTTGGCGATACCGCTAAGTAAGGCTAGAAGCTCCTGAAAAATATTCATACTGTATTGCCTTAATAATACAGAGATGGCATAGCCGTTTCAGAGAATTGAATTTTTAGGGCAAAACATGGACGTCTTAAGGGTGGTATAGTGGGTCACGAAAACTTCAGTGAAATGCGCAAAGCGATGGTTGTCAGCCAATTACGAACGACCGATGTCAGCGATCCTCGTGTTATTGCTGCGATGAGCCATGTGGCTCGCGAAAATTTTGTTCCAGCCTCCGCCCGCAATATCGCTTATTCTGATCGTGGTGTTAATATTGGTGAAGGGCGTTCGCTCAACGCACCGCTCGCCACCGGTCGATTGCTGAACACCGCAGAACTGACCAAAAATGATACGGTCCTGCTTATCGGTGCAGCGACCGGCTATACGGCTGCGGTCATCGCAGATCTGGCGGGCTCGGTCGTCGCAGTCGAACAGTCAGCCAAGCTGGCCGCAAAAGCGAAGTCTAATCTTGCTGACCTGGACAATGTGCAGGTCGAAAGAAGAAATCATGTTGATGGCTTCGCCGCCCAGGGTCCTTATTCCGTTATCGTTATTGACGGTATTGTCGAAGAATTTCCGGCAGCATTGGCCAAGCAACTGGCTCCCGAAGGTCGTCTGGTTGGCGCGATCATGGATAAGGGTGTTGCAAGACTTGCGATCGGGCACAAGGTTGGCGAGACAATCGGATACCAATATTTCGCGGATTGTGGCGGCGTTGCCCTGCCCGGCTTCGAAAAAGCGAAAAGTTTCAGTTTCTAATATGCGGTCTGCACTGCACATAAATTCCAGGAGACGTTTTTTGATGAGTAAGCGCATTATGTTGCTTAGCGCTGTCGCCATTGCAACTTTCTCCACATCAGCGCATGCGGACACACTTCGCGAAGCGTTTGTCGCGGCATACAAGACGAACCCGACATTATCCGGCGCTCAGGCAGCGCAGCGTGCGGAGGATGAAAATGTCGCAATCGCTAAAGCCGATGGACGACCGAATTCGGGTTCCAGATTTACTTTTCAGGAAAATTTCCTGCGCAACTCGAATAGTTTTAATGCTCCTCTTCGCCAAGTCAGCGCGGGCGGCGAGCTTAATGTCCCGATTTATTCTGGTGGCAGAGTCAAAAACGCGGTGCGTGCAGCGAAGACCCGGGTTGCCGCTGGCCAATATAGTCTGCGCGGAACTGAAGCCAGCCTGTTCAGCAATGTGGTCGCAGCCTATATGGATGTAATGCGCGACGAAGCTGTGGTGCGACTAAATCGTGCGAATGTCGGCGTGCTTTCCGTAAATTTGGAAGCGACCAGTGATCGCTTCGAAATTGGTGACCTGACCCGGACCGATGTCGCCCAGTCCGAATCACGACTAGAGGTCGCTAAAGGAGAACTAGAATCGGCTCGGGCTAATCTGATCTCAAGCAAGGAAAACTATATCGCCTTGGTAGGACAGGTTCCCGGCGAATTGCAATCGCCTCCACCGCTGCCCAATCTCCCGAAAGCGCCTGACGAAGCAGTGGATATCGCTCTGCAATCTAATCCTGATCTGCTCGCCGCCAAAGAACGAAGCGCAGCATCGGAAATTGATATCAAGGCGGCCCGCGGCGCTGTTAAACCCACTATCGAAGCCTATGCACAAGGCAGTTATGTGAATTTTCTCAACACATTGGGCGGTAATGTTCCGGGAGTGAACGTTGTTCAGGAACAATCGAACGCGGAAGCTGGAGTGCGCCTGACCGTGCCAATCTACCAAGGAGGTCGGCCCGCCGCGCAAGTCCGCCAAGCACAAGCGCGGTCTGGCCAAGCCTATGAGCAGGTCATTGCAGCAGAGCGCGATGTCATCGCGCAAACGCGCGCGGCCTATTCCAGCTGGCGCGCGTCCGAACGGGTGATCCAGTCTTCTGAACGTGCTGTAGCGGCCAGCGCCTTGTCTCTGGAAGGTGTTCGCGCTGAAAATAGTGTTGGAAACAGGACTATATTGGATATTTTGAATGCCGAACAAGAATTGCTGAACGCTCAGGTCCAACTGGTGACAGCGCGTCGAAACAGCTATGTTGCAGGATTTACTTTACTTGCGGCAATGGGCCGTGCCGAAGCACGTGATCTCGGGTTGGAAGGCGGACCGCTCTATGATCCCGAAGTCAATTACGAGCGCGTAAAGGATCAGTTTTACGATTTTCAGACGGATCCTGATCCTGAACCGAAGGCGACACGTACGATTGATACGCCAGCACAAACCGCTGATATTGAACCTCTGCCTGAAACAGGACAACGCGACTAATCACATCTGATGTGCCGGGAATGGTTGCCGACAATGTGGTTAATGCGCTAAGCAACCAATAGCAGCGTTAGTTTTTTGAGCTTTAGGGGTTTTGCACATGGCGGAACAAAATAAAGAATCGTCCATGGAAGAGATTCTGTCATCAATTAAGCGAATCATCGCCGAGGATAAAGCGATTGAGACCGATCGCCCAGCGGACAAAGAAGAAGATGCTGCCGAAGCGAAAGCCACTTCGCCTCGCCTCAAGCCTGTCGTTGACAATGTGACACCGATCGCACCATTGCCGAAAAACATAGCCACCAAAAAAGAAAACACCAAAAAGCCTGTTGTAAACACCACAGATGATGACGGTGTGCTTGAATTGACCAACGAGGTCATGGACAACGGCCCAAGTTCGGCGCACGGTGTTTTTGGTGACCGCCGTAAGGAAGAACGGCTGATCAACGATCAAAAGCTTGATTCGATGCGCCAATCGCTGTCTGCGCTTGTAGCCATGGAAGGTACCAAGAGCTCGCAACCAGCCAAGTCCAGCCAGCAGACATCCTTGGAAGACCTGACCCGTGACCTCATGCGGCCGATGCTAAAAGAATGGCTCGATCAGAATTTACCGCAACTGGTTGAGGAAATGGTTGCTCGCGAAATTCAGCGCCTTAACGACCAGTAATCTCGATTGATAACATTGTGAGCCGTGCTAAACTCTGCTCATGAAAAATCGATCAAAACTGTCATGCCTTGCCCTGTTGATAACGGGCAGCGTTCTAACCACCCCCATCGCCTCTGCGCGACCGATGACTGCGGAAGACCTAGCGACGCTAAAACGAGTCGGTTCCGTTGCCGTGTCTCCTGACGAAAAATGGACAGCCTTTGGCGTCACCGAGACCAATCCCGAAAGCTATAAACGAACAACGGCGCTCTATTTGCTCGATCTGAGCACACCGAAAGCTCGTCCGGTTCGCATTGCCGACCAAGCGAATGCCAGTGAACATAGCCCATCATTCTCTGCGGACGGCAAGCGGCTGTATTATCTCTCTGATATCAGCGAATCGGAGCAGCTTTGGCAAGTCGCGATAAACGCAGGGGGGCAAACCGGAGAGCCGGTACAGGCCAGTGATCTCAAGGCCGATATTGCCGGTTTCAAATTGTCACCAAAGGGCGATAAGATTGCGGTCTGGGGCGATATCGCAAAAGACTGCCCGACATTTGGTTGTGCTGAAATCAAAGACAATGATGGCAATCGCGCCCTGCCCGGCCCCGGCACCGGACGCGAATATGACGAACTTTTCGTCCGTCACTGGTCGAGTTGGGAAACCCCTGGAGTTTACAGCCGTATTTTTGCTTTTGACTTACAGGATGGAAAACTCAGCGGCACAGCCATGCCACTAGATGGAGATCTCGTCGGCGACAGTCCCTCAAAGCCTTTTGGCGGCGGGGAAGAAATTTCCTGGTCCCCAAGCGGACGTGGGCTCGCCTTTGTTCTGCGTAAAGCGGATCGCAATGAACCCAAGTCGACTGATTTAGATATCTACGGTGTTGCCATATCTTCTGGTAAGCCCAAGCAAATGCCGGGTAATGGCGATGCTACCGACACACTCCCTGCTTTTTCTCCGGATGACGAATGGCGGGCATGGGCCGCGATGGAGCGCCCTGGCTATGAGAGCGACCGGAAAGTGATCAAATTGCACCGCAAGGGCGAGAAAGAACCGGTGGTACTTGCCGGTGACTGGGATCGCTCTGTCAGTTCAATCACCTGGACGCCCGATAGCAAGGCTTTGATCGTCACCGCTTCTGAAGTCCTGGACTATGCCGCCTTTCGTGTTGATATTGCCGATGGCAGCGTGACACGTCTGACCAAAAACGGCAGTGTCGGTAATATCATACCGCTTAAAGACGGATCAATGATCTTCACCAAAAAGAGCCTGCAGGCACCTGTTGATATCTATCGGCGGGCTGCTGATGGGACGGTGACGCAGCTTACCAATATCAACGGTAATGCGTTGGCGGAGATTGACGAAGTGGCCGTGGAACGGTTCAATTTCAAAGGGGCTGGAGGCCATCAGGTCTGGGGTCAGATCATCAAGCCGGCAGGCGCGAAGGGCAAGCTGCCGATGGCGTTCCTGGTTCATGGCGGCCCTCAGGGCAGCTTCGGTGATAGCTGGTCAACCCGTTGGAATCCCAAGGTAATGGCGTCGCAAGGCTATGCGGTCGTGACAATCGATTTCCATGGCTCGGCTGGCTATGGTCAGGAATTCATGGATAGCATCAATCAGGATTGGGGGGGCAAGCCGCTCGAAGACCTGAAACTCGGTCATGCAGCGGCGCTGAAAGTTGACAAGCAGATTGACGGTACACGGTCCTGCGCCTTGGGTGCCAGCTATGGCGGCTATATGATGAACTGGATTGCTGGCCAATGGCCGGACCAGTTTGACTGCATCATCAACCATGCCGGTATATTCGACCTGCGCAGCTTTGCCTTCTCGACCGAAGAATTGTGGTTCGATCAATGGGATCATGGCGGCCCGTGGTGGGAACGTGCTGATCCGGAAAAATGGAATCCGATCCAGCATATCGACAAATGGAAGACACCGACTTTGTTCATCCATGGCGAGAAGGATTTCCGCATACCCTATACCCAGTCACTAATGCCGTTCACCTATGCACAGGAACGCAATATCCCATCCAAGCTGTTGATTTTCGCAGATGAAAACCACTGGGTACTGAAGGGAAAAAATAGCGTCCAATGGCACAATACGGTGTTCGACTGGATGGCTCGATGGACCAAGGAAGGCCAAAGCGAATGAGCTTTTTTCCCACCGAAACTGATGGCGACACCGTTATCGTCACCCTAACCAACGCGCCGCGTAACACGCTGTCGACCGAATTGCTCAATGAGGGCACCGAAGTTTTCCGGAAATTGGCGGAAGATGAACCTAAGGGTGGCGTTGTGCTTACCGGTGCTGGCGAGCATTTCACCTGCGGAATGGATACCAAGATCGCCGCGTCACTCGATGAAGAAGGACAAAAACAAGCCATTGCGGCGATCAACGCTTTTGCCGCATCGCTTCACCGCCTACCCTGTGCGTTTGTCTGCGCGGTGAATGGAAACGCCATTGGCGCTGGCGGAATCATGATGCTGTGCGCCGATTGGATTTATGCGGCTTCCGGAAATTACAAAATCGGTCTGCCCGAAGCGAAGGCGGGCCTGCCTTTCCCGCCTGTTCCGCAGGCGATATTGGACCATTGGCTGGAGCCCTCATGGCGGCGGCGCCTGGCGCTGTCGAGCATGCTGCTGAAACCCAATGAGGCGATTGGCGCCGGATTGGTTGAAGCGACCCTGATGCCGGGCGATTTAATCGAGAAGTCGGTGGCAAAGGCGCAAGAGCTGAACGCGCAACCGGGATTTGCTGCATGCAAGCGTCAGTTGCGCGCGAAAGCCAATGCCGAAATAGATGCAATTTTGAACGGTTGAATAACGGCGCAAGCGCTGGCAAAGGCAGCGCATGACATTAGACAAAAATTTCGATCCGGCGGCCATTGAAGCGCGCTGGTATGCACATTGGGAACAATCCGGCCAGTTTCGCCCTGAACGGGATGATGCGGAGCCGTTTACGATCGTCAATCCGCCGCCCAATGTTACCGGAAGTTTGCACATTGGTCACGCACTCGACAATACGTTGCAGGATATCATCATCCGTCACGAACGGCTGAAGGGCAAAGATGCGCTTTGGGTTGTCGGCATGGACCATGCGGGTATTGCGACCCAAATGGTTGTCGAGCGGCAAATGAACGAGCGTCAGCAAAAACGCACCGATTTTACCCGTGAAGAATTTGTCGAAAAAGTCTGGGAATGGAAAGAGGAATCCGGTGGTACAATCACTGGTCAGCTCCGCCGTCTCGGCTGTTCGATGGACTGGTCGAACGAACGTTTCACCATGGACGAAGGCATGAACGAAGCGGTGCTCAAGGTCTTTGTTGATCTCTATAATGATGGCCTGATTTACCGTGACAAGCGGCTGGTCAACTGGGATCCAGCGCTGAAAACCGCGATTTCCGATCTGGAAGTTGAAACCACCGATATGAAGGGCAGCTTCTGGCATTTCAAATATCCGCTGGCTGACGGTGTGAAATTGGATAACGGGCAAGATTATATTGAGGTCGCGACCACACGCCCGGAAACAATGCTCGCCGATATGGCGGTCGCCGTGCACCCTAGCGACGATCGCTATAAGAGCGTGATCGGCAAAGAGATTGAACAGCCGATTACTGGGCGTAGATTTAAGATCGTCGCCGACGAACATGCTGATCCTGAATTGGGCAGCGGCGCGGTGAAAATCACACCGGGCCATGACTTTAACGATTTCGAAGTCGGCAAGCGCGCCGGTTTTGCGGCTGGCGAAATGCTCAACATGCTCGATGGCGAAGCCAATGTTTGCCAGAGCGCTGACGGCCTGGTGCCCGACGAATTTATTGGCCTGCATCGTTTCAAGAAAGATGGTGTGAGTGGTGCCCGCGAACTGGTGGTGCAACGGATGAAGGAGCTCGGCTGTCTGATCCCGCACGTTACCAAAAACAAGGATGGCGAAGAAGTAGAACATGACGCCGAGCCGCGCACCATCGCGACACCTTTTGGTGATCGCGGCGGCGTGGTGATTGAACCGTGGCTGACCGACCAATGGTATGTTGATGCCGAAACTTTGGCGCAACCTGCAATCAAGGCCGTCCGCGATGGCAGCATTGAGATCGTACCGAAGACCTGGGAAAAGACCTGGTTCAACTGGATGGAAAATATCCAGCCTTGGTGTGTGTCGCGCCAGCTATGGTGGGGGCATCGGATACCAGCTTGGTTTGGATTCGAACTGCACGGTGAAAATCGGCTTTCTATTCACATTCCGGATAACGACGAACTTCGCAACGCTGGATCGACAATCAATGACAAGGTCTTTGTCTCTGAATCCGAAAGAAGTATGATTGATGCTGCCAAAGAATTCTACAATCGCGAAATTGTTGTAGTTGCAGATAGAACAGCAGCGGTAGCATACACACTAGATAATCCTGAAAAGATGGCTACTCATGCTCCGGTATGGCAAGATCCTGACGTCCTCGACACATGGTTCTCCTCTGCTCTCTGGCCGTTCGGCACACTGGGCTGGCCCGAAGAAACCGACGACCTCAAGCGCCACTACCCCAATGATCTGCTGATCTCCGGCTTTGATATCCTGTTCTTCTGGGATGCGCGCATGGCGATGCAGGGCATTCAATTTATGAAGGATGTTCCGTGGAAGCGGCTCTATCTGCACGGGCTGGTCCGCGCCGAAGATGGTTCGAAAATGTCAAAATCCAAGGGCAATGTGGTCGATCCGCTCGGCCTGATTGATCAATATGGCGCTGATGCTTTGCGCTTCTTCATGGCGGCAATGGAAAGCCAGGGCCGCGACATCAAGATGGATGACAAGCGGGTTGAGGGCTATCGCAACTTTGCGACCAAGCTGTGGAATGCCTCGCGCTTCTGTGAAGTGAATGGCATTGGCGCGAGCAAAACGCTACGTGCGCCAGAAGCCAAGCTGCCGGTCAACCGCTGGATTATTTCAGAAGTCACCGAAACCCTGGCGACACTCGACAAGGCGCTGGGCGACCTGCGTTTTGATGCTGCGGCGAACACGATTTATCACTTCACTTGGGATCGGTTCTGCGACTGGTATCTCGAACTGATCAAACCGCTTCTGCAAGGCGATGATGCCGCGGCTGCGAATGAAACCCGCGCGGTTGCCGGTTGGGTGCTCGACCAGATCATTGTCATGCTCCACCCGTTCATGCCGTTCATTACCGAAGAATTATGGCACAGCATGGCTTCGGAAACCGGTGGCCGGAACTATGATCTGATTGTTGCGAAATGGCCTGAGCCAAAAGCGGACATTGACGAGGAAGCCAAGGCGGAAGTGGACTGGCTCATTCGCCTGATCTCTGCAACCCGTACAGCGAAGGTCGAACTCAACATCGCGCCGGGCACCAAGATGACCGCCCATGTTCGCGATGGCGATGATGCCTTGCAGCAACGGATTGCACGGCAGGCATCTGCGCTGGATCGGGTCGGCCGTTTGGAGAGTTTCTCCTTTGATCCTGCTCCTGAGGGCGCAACCGCACAAATCGTTATCGACGGTGCAACCTATGTGCTGCCCCTGGCTGGTGCGATTGATATTGATGCGGAAAAAGCGCGTCTTGGCAAAGCGCTGGAAGGCGTGTCCAAGGAAGCCAAGTCTCTCGAAGGCCGACTGGGCAACGCCAATTTTGTCGAGAAAGCCAAACCGGAAGCAGTGGAAAAAGCGCGGGCGGACTTGGCTGATAAGACTGCTGAGGCTGAACGCTTGCAAGCGGCTCTTGCGCGTTTGGGGTAAGGGTTTCACGCAAAGGGCGCTAAGGTTCTCAAGAGGGCAGTTTTGTGGTCGATCTTGAGAATAGAGCAAGCCGGGTAATTGATGCGGCACTGGGCGTTCATGTTGATTTGGGGCCTGGTCTGTTGGAATCGGTTTATGAGCAGGTTCTCGCTAACCGGTTGCGCAAGCTAGGCATGAAGGTTGATCGCCAAATGCCCGTCGGCACGCGGATTGATGGTTTGGATTTTCCCGGCGCTTTTCGGGCGGACATACTGGTCGACGACAGCCTACTGCTAGAAATCAAAGCCGTGGAACGGCTTTTTCCAATCCATACCCGTCAGACACTAACCTACCTACGGCTCATGAAACTGCCATTGGGCCTCCTCATCAATTTCGGCGGTATCACATTGAAAGAAGGACTCAGGCGCGTAGCAAACAATTACCGCCTACCCCGAACAAATAGCCGCTAACCTCTTAAAAATCTTTGCGTGCATTGCGTAAAACTTCTCCGCGAAGCGGACTTTTTAAGATTGGGTAATTGGTTTACGCGAAGGGCGCTAAGGTTTTTAAGAGGGTGGTTTTTGTGGTTGATCTTGGGGATGGAGCCAGTGGGGGAATTGATGCGGCTGTCGCCGGGGGTACGAACTCAAACGCGTAGCGTTTAACGACCGCCCCCCCCTGATCAAGTAGGGCAACAACCACAAATTCTTCCACTAACCTCTTCAAAATCCTAGCGCACTTTGCGTAAAACACCCCTGACACCGTCCAAGATCAAGTCACTTCTCTCTCCCCAGGAAAGAGAAACAAAGCAGAGCCCTAATTGGTATCACCACGCCGCATCTGTTCGGCTGCTCTTCGCATCTCCGCCGCACCTTCGCGCATCTCCACGGCACCACGGCGAAATTCCGGCGCTTGTTTCAACAGCTCGTCTGCCGTCATATTCCCTTCGTTCCACTTATTCCGCTTGGCTGCCTCGGATTCACGAAAAGCTGCATCGCTCTCCAACCGATCGGCATAGGCTTCCATCTTGTCAGCGCCGCGCAGCATTTTGTCGGCGCCTTTTTCCATCCCAATTGCGCCTTTGGCCATGCCAGCTTGAACCTTCGCCTCAATCTTCTTGGCGAGGTTTTCGCTCCACTTCCTGTCATATTTATGCTTGCCGTCATGCGCCTTGCTGGCGGCAAGAGGAACAATTGATGTCATTGCAATGACCGCGAGTCCAGCCATTACTCCTGCAAATTTTCTTGTTGTCATTTTGCTTCTCCATCCAACGGGCGGGCAATATGCCTCACCTTTCGACTACATAAGTAATCGCAATGGATGGTGACGCTATTGGTGTTCGACCAACAACCTACGAACAAAGACAAATGTCGGCTTGGGGATTAGCGCCCCTGGCTTCTCCAGCGCTTGATAACCCGCTGAATAATCTCTTCTTCGCCACCATGCTCACGCCACAGTTCAGAGAAGAGCGGATCTTCGGATGCCGGACGTTTTTCTTCTGCCAGTGTATCGAGCGACACCCGGATCGGAATGGCGACACCCTCACCGCAACAGATAATCTCACGGTTTCGTAGAGCCGGAATGGAATCCAGGAAGCCGCGCGCGCCCTCAGGCATTGCCGCTTTAACAAAAGCCTGATCTCGGTCGTTGTTCAGTCGCATCGACAGGATCGTACCGCATTGCGACAACACACCCTCGGCCAAATCCGAAGGACGCTGCGTAATCAGACCCAGCGACACACCATATTTACGCCCCTCTTTGGCAATCCGGCTCAATATGTCACGGACACTGCTTTCGCCGCCGACATCATCATTGGGAATGTAGCGGTGAGCTTCTTCACAGACCAACAGGATGGGCCGGCTGGGTTCGTTTTTGGCCCAGATGGAATAGTCGAAAACCAGTCGGCTCAAGACTGCAACAACCGTCGGCGTGATTTCTGATGGAACCGCTGAAACGTCGATAATGGAAATCGGCTTGCCATCCGATGGTAGGCGGAAAATTTTTGACAGGAAGTCCGCCATCGTGTCGCCGACGAGCATACCTGAGAACATGAAACTATAGCGCGGATCGGCCTTGATCTCGTCAATCTTGGTCTTCAACCGCATGAATGGCGCGGTGTTTGTCGATTTATCGAGCTTGCCCATCTCATTCTGAATGATCGTTGTCAGATCGGACAAAAGATAAGGCACCGGACTATCCACGGTCAGCTTGGCAACCCCTTGCGCTGCCTGACTCTTGGATTTGGCAGCCAGCAAGCATTTTGCGAGAATATCGCAATCCATCTGTTTGGCATCGCCGGTGGACTGCACAAATACTTCACAATGTTCCTGAAAGTTCATCAGCCAATAGGGCAGGTTCAGGTTGTTCACATCGAACAGGCGGCCATTGGTCTTGAATGCGGCTGAATATTCTCCGTGAGGGTCAATCATCAGGATATGACCCTCTGGCGCAATATCGCATATCTTGTGAAGGATCAGCGCGGCCGATGTTGATTTACCGGTACCGGTGGAACCCAGCAGCGCGAAATGCTTGCCGAGCATCGAGTCCACATAAAGGGCTCCACGAATATCATCGGTGGGATAGACCGTCCCGATTTCAACATTGGCGCGCCCGTCCGAAGCATAAACCTGCTTCAGGTCGGCGGTTGTTACCGCATAGATGAGCGATCCGGGAACCGGATAGCGGGTCACACCGCGGCGGAAATTATAGATATGACCGGTCAGGCGTTCTTCATCGCCTTCGCCAAGAAAATCGATCTCGGCGGTGATCAAACCACCCTGCCCTTCATAGAGCCTTTGTGTTCGAATATTGGCGAGCAGCCAGGTTTTGCCAACACGGATCTTGACCTGACTACCAACCTGTCCGGCCATTTTTACGGTCGCATCGGGATGTTCAGTCAGGCTCGCCAGTACCGCAGCATCCATGACGATGCGTGAACCGGATCCGGCAATTTCGATGACTTCACCAATCTTATGGCCTTCAGACCGCTTGGGCGTCGCCGTAGGACTATGGGAAGCCGCAGGAGCGTCCTGCTCATCTTCAACCTGCGGAAGCGGCCGGGCCGCTGGAAAATTATGGGAACCCATATCTGACATGAAGGCACAATCCTGTGTTGTTTATCTGGCAGCAGGATTAAGCCATCATGGTTAAGGAATATTTACCGGCCTTACAAAAAGGTAAAGAGCGGCCTGAATAGAGCTAAGCGTCAGATTTTGCGGAACAGATAGCCAGCGGCCCATCCCAGAATGACCGAGATCAAAACCGCCAGCAGGCCATAGATAAAGCCATTTTGCTGAGACAAATTGGTAATGAAACGCCCCAGGCCGATTTTCTCGATCGTAATATCCTTTATCTCCGCCGCTTCGACCCGGCCATCGATGATCAGGAAAGTTTCGGCGGAATATTCGCCGACCGGGACACTTGCCGGCAGATTGATCCGTGCCTGATAGAGAACGGAATCGGTAATCTCGACGCTGTTCGGGAGGTTTTTATATAGTCGGCCGCGGCTGTTCAGGTCCACCAGACCGCTGGTAAAACGACCAATTTCCCTGCTATCAATGGCACCGGCCGGTGACAGCTGGAGATGGTTGAGGCCCAGCTCGTAAATATCGGCAGTCTTGTTATCGACAATCTCTTCAATCGGCCGCGAAGAGGCAACCGCATAATAGCCTGGAGCCGATCGAAACTCGCTGCTCGCCGCGTTGATCCAGATGCCCGCTACCTGTTGCTTCTCGCGTACGACAATCGATTCCGTAGGACCTTTCAGAACAACGACAATATCCGCCTGCTCGCGATTCTGTGTGCCCGGCGGATAAGTGATCGCGCCAAATAAAAGCAGCTGAGCGCCATTGAAATCGCCCTTGATGCTGATCTTGTCCTGCGACACATCGGGCACCAGCACCGGCGTATTGGCGGTGGCAAAAAACAATATGCCCAGACCGCAAAGCAGCCTCATCAATTTGGATCGGACCGCCATCATAACAGCTGCACCGTATAGATCTCGTCCGGCTGGAAGCCCAGTCCCAAGGCCATTCGAACGGCGACCAGCAAAACCATGATGGCCAGCGTCAGCCGAAGATATTCAGGCCGCATCCGCTGAGCAAATTTTGCCCCCAGCTGGGCGCCGGTGACACTGCCAATCAGCAGCAATCCTGCCAGCACGATATCAACGGCCCTCGTGGTCATGCTGTGCATCATGGTTGACGCAATCGTAACAAATAATATCTGAAACAGCGACGTTCCAACCACCACTTGCGCGCCCATGCCAAGCAAATACAGCATCGCTGGCACCATGATAAACCCGCCACCGACACCAAGCAGCATCGTCAATATCCCGGTCATCAGTCCAAGCATGAAAGGAGCGATCGGTGAAATATACAGCCCGGAGCGATAGAATCGCCACCGCATCGGCAGATTGGCAACCAGCGGATGATGCCGCCTCTTACGCGCCGGCAACGGTTTTCCTGATCGAACCGCTTTCACGCTGCCCCATGATTCTTTAGCCATCATACCGCCAATGCTGCCCAGCATCAGAACATAGAGCACTGAAATTACGGTATCGATCTGGCCCAGATTTTGTAAAAGCTGAAAAAGTGCCGTGCCAATGAGCGTACCAAACATACCGCCAACGACGAGTACGGCTCCCATCCGGAAATCGACCCCTTTCCGGCGCATATGAGCAGCAACGCCGGAAATACTAGCGCCCGTCACCTGTGTTGATGCCGATGCAGCTGCGACAGTTGGCGGTATACCGTAGAAGATCAGCAGCGGTGTTGTCAGGAACCCGCCACCGACACCAAACATGCCGGACAGGATACCAACCAACCCGCCAAGCAGTACGATGACGAAAGCATCAACCGACAAATTGGCTATTGGGAGGTAAATATCCATATTTCCAAGGACTAATCCCTTTTCGTCACAGGATAAAGGGACTTGACCCCAGAATGATCAAGAAATTCGAAGAATTCGGACTGGTTTGCGCTGAAAGCGGATCAAAAGCCACTGCTCACCGTGATCGCAACCCCGGAATCAGGGGCTGCATTGCCAGCAATACGTTGACGCCAGTCCAGCGATACCCGCAAATCGGTCTTGCCAACTGGTAGATGAATATTGGCACGTGGCCCGATATCAATCCGATGCAAACCTTTCTGTCCGCCGGCCCAGCCTCCAGCACCCATTGTCATCCGGTACTTGCCGCGTTCTAATATGGTTCGTTGCAATGTCGCTGCCATATCGAAGAAATGGCTGTCATCCTCTGAAAACAGATAACCGGCTTGACCATAAGTCTCCAAACTGGTTTTGGCGATCACAAGGTCCGGGCCTGTTCCGCCAGCGACATAGAGCGCCGTCCCGCGATTGCCAAATGAACCGGGACCAACGCGTTGCTCGGCATAAAGCGATATGGGAAGATTATTCAGCGGCTTTGCCTTTATGCCTATCGCCAACTCTTCATCACCACTTGCCGAAAGAGGTGTCGACGCTCGGACAAAAGCAACCAGACTGGTTCTGTCGTCGCCAGAGAAACGATAGGATAAAATCCCGCCGGCCTGACTGCCCCCATATTGGCCATTTGGCGATAAGGCTGCTTTAGGCGACAAACTGTCTTCCCGCGCAAAGATCCAGAAATATCCCGTAAACGGGTTCGATATTTGCTCATTCTTTGCGAAAGCTTGCGGATTGAGTAGTCGATCTGGTGATTTCACCGAGAAAGGGTCTACTGAATTCAAAGCTTCGCGCTTTGCAACTGTTAACCGGGATGCGGTCGATGACTCCACCGACTGCACACTGTCCACACTGGTCAGAAAACCGTCCTGGGCGATACTATGCTCAACACCCCCTTGTTCTTTTGAATCAATCAGTGGTCGAACCCGCGCAAATCGAGCCGGAGACAATATCGGCATTTGAACAAGAGCAGTTTGCGAATGATGCACCCTTGGCTCATCAATGGGCATCGCCCCCACTTCCGTCACCGGATTTACGCTCTGCCAAACCATTCGTCCCAATATCCAAAAGGCAGCGATCGTTGATAGCGCCTTTAACGGCGCGCCTTGATTGACTGCCATGGTGATTACCGTTTCCGGACCAAGCGACCAGAGGGTTTCAATCTCTTCACCTCAGCCATATCTGGATAGAAATGGTTGGTTTTTTCCCATCGAATAGGATTTCCGGACAGGGTTTTAAGATATTGAAACAGAGCTCGCCTCGCCGCCAGCATGTTTATCACATTGGCTACAAATGTCCGAGGCACAGACAATAGCGCCTCTCTCAAACCATAGAGCGAAAAAACAAAATAGCCCTTGATCGCAAGACGCCAGCATAAGAATAGTCCATTGATCACCAGCATCGCTCCAAGCAAATCGGAAACTGGATCAGGTTGATAAAAGCCTGTCAGATCAAGAAGATAGAGCAAAGCCGTAAGCAGCATCGCCAAATAGGCCAGCGCCAGAACGAGGGCAGCGAAACTTGCTTTGCGGTCACGAAGGCGCATCCAGTTCTCGCGCCAGCAATTTTTCCAACCGAGACGATCCCATCCCGATAGAGCGATACCGGTCATCCACCGGCTCTTTTGCCTTATCGCATCTTCAAAGCTTTCAGGAAAAAACTCCTGCGTTGCGACCCATTGGCCGTGTTGATCTTTGACACGCGCAAAAATTCCGCGCGATTCTGCTCGCCCAGTGAGTTTCAAACCAAGCTCGTAATCCTCGGTGAGGCTTGCCGCATCGAACGGCTTCCCCTGCGTTTGCGAAGCCAATCGTCCGAGCGCGTCACGTCGGAAAGCACAACCAACGCCAGCAGACGGCATGGCGACACCAAGGGCCTCCCTGAGCACCATTTGTTTGCCGTGCAATTCGGCAAACTCATCACCATAATGACCTGCAACCCAAAGCGATCGTGCGGCACGGCGTGGGATCACCGGTATCTGCACCAACGCAGCGCGCTCGATAAGATAATCAAATAATTCCAGCGCCTGCGGGTGCACCAGATCCTCGGCATCCTGAAGGATTACGGCTTTATAGTTTTTCGATTCGAGAATTTCATCCATGCACAAGGCGCGCCAGAGCCGGTTGAGACAGTCCGCTTTCGAGGTCGGACCATCATCATCGCAGATTATGATCCGTATGTTGGCGTTCCCTTGTGCAATGTTGGCGACGGCAGCGATTGTCTCTCCGTCATTGGGATAACAACCGACATAAATCCGATAGTTTTGATGATGCCATTGTTCCAAGCAGCGTCGCAACATTGCGCCTATGACCGGTGCTTCGCGCCATGCCGGTACAAAAACGGCCAGGGGCTGATCAGCATCGGATCGCGGCAGATTTTCTACCAAAACCCGTTCATATCGGCGGTAGACCAGCAATTTTCGCTTCACGCTATGCGCCATCCACATAACATCAAATATGATGTCATCGATGGATCCTATGATGAAACACAAGCTCGCAAAAAGAAGCAGTTCCTTTTGTACGGCATCCACAGCAGGCAGAATATAGTCATTCATTTGTTGAGGCGCTCTGTCGTTTCGGTAGTCTTACCAATCCCGCCCACCTCTCGAAACGGCAATACTGCAATCGGGTCCTGCAGAAATCGGCCTACCGAGATTTATCCTGGTGCCACAATGTGAGACATTTTTCCGGACAGTTTATTGAACTACCAGATAATGCGTGCTGGACTTGCAAGTCAGATCAGGCCATCACTCAAAGAAAACAGTTTGAGGAGATGATATGAGCGCAACCCAGGCCCAGGGCTCGCCCACCACAAATACCGGACAGGCATTTGGTACCAGTGGATATCGTAACTACGTTCTGTTTTCATTGCTCGTTGTTTATACACTCAACTTCATCGACCGCGCTTTGATTGGTGTTATTTCGGAACCAATCATTCAGGAATTTCAACTCACGGACTTGCAATTCGGCTTGCTTTCAGGCTTTGGATTTGCCCTTACCTATACGCTTTTCGGCATTCCTATCGCGCGTTTTGCAGAACGATATAATCGCGTCCGGATTATCGCATTCAGCGTCATCTTCTGGTCAATCATGACTGCACTCTGCGGGCTCGCAGGAAGCTTTCTTGCACTATTGGTATTTCGTGTTGGTGTCGGAATTGGTGAAGCAGGCTGCACGCCGCCAGCCAATTCGATCATCGCCGACTATTTTCCGCCACGCAGCCGCGCGCGGGCGCTCGCCATTTATGCGATGGGCGTTACTCTCGGCAGCGCATTGGCAGCGGCTTTCGGAGGCCCTATTGCTGAGATTTTCTCTTGGCGTCAGGCGTTCATAATATTGGGTCTTCCCGGGGTAGTGATTGGCTTGATCGTATTGTTCACCATCAAGGAACCACCGCGGGGCTATTCTGACCCGCCGGGTACACCACAGGTTGAAAAGCTGGGCTTTGGCGAAACGCTGAAAAGACTAAGCGGAAATCGCAGCTATTGGATCAATGCCTTGGCAGCGACAATTGTCGCCTTTGTTGGTTACGGGGTTTCCAGTTTCCAGGTTTCGTTCTTTGTTCGCGTGCATGAATTGAGCATTGCCGATGCCGCCCTCCAGCTGGTTCTTCCCGTGTCGCTCTCAGCGGCGGCGGGAACCTTTGGAGGAGGATATGCGATCGAGAAGCTAAGTGGTCGCCACGTCAACGCCGTAGCCTGGGTTCCCGGTTGGTCGCTTATCTTATCGCTACCGCTATATTGGATTGGCTTTTCAACGAACAGTCAAGCGACGGCTTTAGTCATGCTGATCGTAGCGGCATTCCTGCACTATACCTATCTGGGTTCGCAATATACGATTGCGCAGGGTGTGGTCGATGTGAAAGCACGAGCGACCGCGATCGCTATATTACTATTCGTGGTCAACTTGATCGGATATGGTCTTGGTCCTCTATTTGTTGGTGCGATTAGCGACTATTTGTCAGCATCCTATGTCAGTAGCAATGCCGTATTGGGCAGCCAGATGACATTGGAACTTTGCAAGGGCACCGATGCGGACATTTTGGCCGCGGCAAGTCAGGCCGCACTCGAAGCATGTCGTGAGGTAACGGGCGAAGGGGTACGCGATGCATTGCGCTTCACAGCCATGATCTATGGTCTGTCCGGCCTTGCCTATCTCTGGCTCTGCAAGCATCTGCAAAAAGACCTGCTCGCCAAAATGCACTAGCTCCCAGATTGCAACTATAAAGAGCATATCATGTCCAAGCCTGAACCCTGGCAGCTGTCAAAGGCTAGCTATCCCTTTTCTAATGTCACCCAGACGCGCTTTGGTGATATGGACCTGCTCGGCCATATCAACAATGTCGCGATGGCTGATCTGTTTGAAAATGGCCGAGTCCGTTTCAACCGATCCATGGGAATGGAAAACCGTGCTCAGGGTGACCGTTGGCTGATCGCAGCGGTGCAGATCAACTATCTGCGCGAGGCGCATTTTCCCGACGATGCCGAGATTTGCAGCGGTATTGGCCGAATTGGCAATTCGTCCTGGGATATCCAGTCGGCTGCATTCCAGAATGACGAATGTGTTGCGACCTGTACCACAACACTGGTGCTAACAAACCCGCAGGGTGCAAAGGCGATTGACACTGATTTTCGGGCCGTGCTCGAAGCGCAGCAGGTCCGGCGCGGTTAAGTTCTAGTCGTTAAAGTTGGCCGCGCGTTTCTGCATGAAGGCCATGACCGCCTCTTTCTGATTGGGCGCCCTGCCCACCTTATCCTGCTCAACGCTTTCCATCATCAGGATCTCGTCTTCATTCATATCCGGCAGCTGGTTCATCAAGCGTTTGGCGGCCTTGATCGCATCCGGGTTCTTGCCAGCAATTTCCGCCGCCAGCTCCATCGCCTTCGCATGCGGATCATCCGCGAGATGCGAGACAAAGCCCAGTTCTTTGCCTTCTTCACCAGAGAAAATCCGGTTGGTGTAGGTCAGCTCCCGCAGGATATCATCCCGTACAAAGCTGCGCCAGGTCGAGTAGCTGCCCATATCCGGGATGAGGCCCCAGCGCATTTCCATGATCGATAATTTGGAATCCGGCGTAGCGATCCTCACGTCCGCTGCCGAAGCAAATTGCAGGCCGCCGCCGACACAGGCACCGTGAATGGCTACGATCACGGGCGCAGGAAGTCGCCGCCATTGCAGCACGACATGCTGATATTTATTCGCGTTGCCATAGTTGCGGTCGGTCAGGCTACCGGTCGTGCTCGACTGGGTAAAGCTTGCCATGTCGAGGCCAGCGCAAAAGCCCTTGCCATTGCCGGACAGCACGATCGCTCGGACATCCTTCATCTCGGCGAGCTTGTCGGTCGCATCGATAATTGCATCAATCTGCTCGGGGTCGAGCGCATTCATCTTTTCCGGCCGGTTGAACCGGACATCGGCAATATGGTTCTCAACCGAAATAGTGACGCGTTCTGACATGGTTAGGCTCCGTTAAAGCTGGATTCGTTTATGACTTCGTGGCGAGTTTAATCGCTCGATTAACCAACGGCAACTGGTCATTGCCAAAATACATCCGTTCGCTGCCTTGATAAGGTACAAAAATGCTAGGCGAGCCATAGGCGCCGCGGGCAATCGCTTCTTCGGTATTGGCGCGCAGCCTGTCTTTCACTGCTTGCTCCTGCGTCCGTGCGACCAGCGCCTCGCCGTCCATACCGATTTCAATGGCAATCGCCGCCAATACCGACGGATCATCGAGATTGCGCTGATCGGAATAATAGGCGTTGAATGCCGCGGTTGCGAACTTGTGCAACGCCGTCTGATCGTCCTCCAGCGCGCAACAGGCGCGCATCGCGTGGACCGACTTGACGGGATGATGCTCGCTCGGGAAATTCATCGGTATTCCGGCCAGCGCTGCCCAGTCTTTCATCACTCGAAAGCTGTGCACGAATTTCGGATTATCGGGATTCTCCCGAGCTGCATAAACGCTCTGATTCACCGCGTTGAAGACGCCGCCGACAAGGAACGGCTTCCAGATAATCTGCGCGCCCGCGTCCGCAATAATCGGCTGGATATTGTGAAAAGCCAGACAGGTCCACGGGGATGAGAGATCGAAGTAAAAATCAACTGTGGTGGTCATGCTTATTCCTTTATCCCGAATAACGTCTTGCGGACCTCGGCGTCATCTTGCGGGTTGCGATTAATCTTGTCGCGCCCAAGCGCCATACCGCGCCGCAAGCCCTCGCGCTGTTTCAATATCTCATACCAACGCTGCACATTGGGAAAATCGGAGAGATTGATTTCCTGGCGCTTGTAGGTCTGCACCCATGGGAAGCAGGCCATGTCGGCGATGGAGTATTCACTGCCCGCCAGATAGTGATGTTCCGCCAATCGCCGGTCCATCACGCCAAACAGGCGCAATACCTCGTTGCGATAGCGTTCGGTGGCATAGGCAATCCGATCGGGTGCGTAGAGTTTGAAATGACCATGTTGCCCCATCATCGGGCCGAGCCCGCCCATCTGCCACATCAGCCATTCGGTTGCGGCAATCTGGCCCGGTAGATCCTTCGGTAAAAATTTTTCAGCCTTGTTGGCCAGATAGAGCAGGATCGCGCCGGTTTCGAAAACACTGATCGGTCCTTCGCCCTCAATGGGATCATGGTCCACTATCGCCGGTATCCGGTTATTCGGACTAATTGCCAGAAACTCCGGTTCAAATTGTTCACCTGCGCCAATATTCACCCATTTGACGCTATAGTCGAGCCCGCATTCCTCGAGCATGACGCTGATTTTCCAGCCATTGGGTGTCGGCGCAAAGTAGAGATCAATCATCGCAGAGCTTTCCATTATCATTGCGCAGCAGGTGCCAAGCTTCACACCGAAGCCACGTAAAAAAGATGTTCATTTCCATGAGATTATACAAATTTCATGCCGAAGCGACCAAAAAACGCACCAACTCTTGCACGCGACACCATCACTCGGCCTCAAAGACTATAGATTGATCAGCCCCACTGCTTTGGGATCATATTCTGCGCCGCAATATCGGGTTCGGGCCATCTTCGAAATCATAGGCCGGATTTGCGGCGAGAAACTCGTCCACCGCTATTCTGCAACCGCCATAATCGTGATAATCATCCATGACGATGACCCCGCCGGGACTTAAATGCCCTGCCACCGCGTTCAGGCAAAAGACGACAGGATCATACCAGTCGCAGTCGATATGAGCGAAGGCAAGGCCATCAATGCGGGCTGTCGGCCATGTCTCTTCGAACAGCCCCTTGTAAAGCCAGATACCGTTTTGATCGACGGTTAATCCATGGTCAGCGAAGCTCTGTTTCACATCCGAAAGGAGATCATCGCGATAGCCATAATAGAGCTCTCCATCGATCCCGTGTGATGCACCCGATTTGATGGTTGCATATCGCGATCGGGATTTGGGATCATCTTTTTCAGATACCGGTTCCGGGATCATTCCAAAGACATCAAAGCCATGAAACTGCCGGGCTTGGCCTAGCGCCTGCATCTGCATTTGCTTCGCGATCAGGATAGCCGATCCGCCAAGCGCAACACCAAATTCGGCAAAATCACCGTCGATATTTTCGACCGATTGCACCGCCCCTTCAATGCGCCGAAGCTTGGCTGGCGAAAGATAGGTCAAACGCTCTTGCAAAACCGCTTGCGCCAGCGGCGACAGCCCCTTGCGCGCAATCTGACTGCGCACGCGGCGCGCCATCTGGCGAAACTGGGTGGGGAGCGCATGTAAGCTATCAGCCATGTATAAACCCTCGATTGACGCTGGTTATCATGCCCTTGAAAGCCTTGTGACCTAGCGGAATGACAAACACCCGACCGCTGCGGCGGACCGTTCCTGCCGCAGGATATATATGCGGATGAGTTTACAGTCCTGTGCGTTTTGTATATGATGATATATCATTACAATTATTGCACGGAGTAGATCGTCACAATAAGGGAGAGATAAAATGCCAACCTATCGGCCAACATTTCGTCAACATGGAATTCGGGTTTCGGACAGCCAGCCCATGGCGCAATTGAACATCACACCGCTTATTGATGTGCTTCTGGTCCTCCTCGTCATGCTGATGCTTTCCATCCCCATCGCTACCCACAAAGTCGAGGTTGCCTTACCACCGCCAAACCCCGGAACAGGTGAACCGCCAAAGGTCAATCTGTTGCGCATAAATAACGCGGGCCTGACCCTTTGGAATGGCGAGGCCGTGAACGAGGCTAAGCTCAAAAACCTGCTCTTGGCCATGGCCAAAGATCCCGATCATCCGCAACTCCACATGCAAACCGATGCCAATGCGCGTTACGAGATATTTGATCATACCATAGCCACGGTCAAACGCTCCGGTATTCAAGCCATTGGTTTTGTCGGAAACCGGAAATTTGAAAAATGGGACGGCAGCGTAAACTGATCCCGATCCGATTTGGAAAATCCAGCGGAGCGAGAAATTCATCGGTGAACCGATTGCGGCTTTGACATTGCAGGATCGTCCTGTTTCTATGGACAAGCGATCCCAATCTTTCAGTTTAAAAACGGAAAAGCTGCAATGACTTTCTCCCTCCGCGCCCTGTCCCTTCATCTTGCACTGATTTCATCCGGTTTGCTGGTAACGGCCCCTGCCCTGGCACAAACCCCGTTAAAGCGCGCGCTCGCTGCAAACAAAAGCGGTCCGAACTACTCCTATGATATCAGTTATGTCACAAGCGAGATCAACGCGGCCGGGCGGATCAATCCCAGCCGCCCCGTCGGGCAGCGAGTCAAAGTTTCCAGACCGGCAAAATCGACCTGGACCAAAGAATTCAAGAAAGCCGTCACGGAGATCGAGAATAATCGCTACAAAGGCTTCTGGTGCAGCGAGATGGCGAAAAGCATTCCGGCTAGCGCTCGGCTCATAAGCCAAACCGCCAGTACCGCGACCTACGCCTTTAAGCCTCTGCCCGACCCCGACGAAAAGGCCAGCAAGAAATTTGTCAAACATCTCACCGGTCGTGTTACAGTCGACAAGAACAGGCCGGCAATTCTGACCTACAGCCTGAGCGCACCGAAATCTTTCAAGCCGGCCATCTTTGCCCGTATCAGCAAGTTTAACCTGAAGACAAGTTGCGCCAGAGCGCCGGACGGGCGAACCTATGTGAAAAGCTCCAAGATCGCTATTGCCGGGTCCGCCCTTGGCAAGAGTTTCGACGATAATGTAACGCGAACGCATAGCGGCCTGCGCCGGGTATCGCGATAGGTTGGTCGACGCGCGGTCCCGCGACAATCACCCGGCGGCCTTAATTGACTCCCCTAGTTAAGACTGACAAGTTCAGGCTCTTTTTGGGAGACTGCGATGATTGGCCCGGAACTTTTCGGCTTTCTACGGGAATTGGAACAGAATAATGACCGCGAATGGTTCAAGGCGCACAAAAAGCGCTACGAGGCAGAGGTTGTCGATCCCGTCACTGATTTCATCATCAACATGGCGCCCCGTGTCGCAGCCATCAGCCCGCATATAACAGTTGATCCCCGCCCCGATGGCGGCAGCCGTTTTCGCATCTATCGCGACACGCGTTTTTCGAAAGACAAGAGCCCCTATAAAACCCATGTCGGATGCCAGTTTCGCCATGCAGCGGGCAAAGACGCCCATGCACCCGGCTTTTATGTCCATCTTGGCCCTGGCGAAGTTTTTTTCGGTGGCGGTGTGTGGGGACCACAAGGCGAAGCGCTGCGCAATATTCGTCAGCGCATTGTCGACAAACCTGCCCGCTGGGAAGAAGCCGTCGAAGATATAGACCTGCGCGGCGATCAACTGGTACGCGCGCCCAAAGGGTTCGATGCCGATCATCCGCTGATCGAAGACCTGCGCCGCAAAAGCTTTTTCAGTTTTCAGGATGCCGATGAAAAACTGGCGACATCTGCAAAATTTGAAGACGCGGTTGAGGCGCAGTTCGAGAAGGTGGCGCCGCTTATGGGTTTTGTTGCCGATGCTTTGGAGGTCGAGTTTTAAGGGCTGCTTTGGGCGCAGAAGGGGACTTTGTAGCAAAATGATCTGATGCTCCGCCAATGCAGGCTTTAAAACAATGACTTAAGCTGGATTAAAATGCAGACGAACATTTATGAACATATGAACGCACTTTTGGCTATGTTAGCTTGAATAGCGTCATAGGGGGCTAAGAATGGTCAGCACATCATCCGGTACACAGATTCAAGACGATAGCACTACTGGCAGCGAAGCATCGCAATCAACTAAGGCGGACGCACCGTCATCAGCAAAGAGCAAAGCTTCCGAACCGGGGCTTGCAGTAGGCTGCTTCATCCTCATCCGTTCGATATTCACAATGCCCATCAATACCGCGAAATTGGCTGGGGATGAACTCCGCAAGATCGCAAAGGCGGGTGCAATTGATAAGGACAAGGACTTTCCGCACCTGTTCTGGTGCAAGGCAATGCTGCCGGTTGTCGCGACTTTCCTTGCTGCCCTAGTGTTTCTTGGCACGTTTGGGATCACCATTGCGGAGCGAGGTATTGCAGGCCTAATTCTCGGTCTAATAGCCGCGCCCGTCGCAGCGATCTTGACCGACTGGTTTATAATGATTTTCGGAGAGTATCTGATGATCAAAGTCGTCAGCGTTCGGTACTATAAACAGCAGATCAAAGCTCATGACAGCGAAAGTGAGCACGATTAATTGCCAAAAACGCGAACGGCATTGTCAGGCTAACATCGCCAATCGACGAGAGCGGGTTTAGCGACGGCTAAGATGAACCGGAAATCGCATGCTAAACCCTCAATTGTTTTCATCAATCCAATATATCGTCTGGAATTTTCCATTTGGTATCATCATATCGGTCCGCTCTAATGCGTTTCCAGTCATTGGCATGCGACTGCAACGGTGTCAGCTTCCACCCCCAGAATCGGACATTCTGAAAAGTGTGGGCTATTGTCCGCTTTCGGGATAAAGTTGCCACAGGGCTATCCAGTTCCTAGTCGCTATCATTGTTCTAACTCAACCGAAGAGTCCATTTCGTACAATGCAGACTCAGCGCGTTAAGCTATCCGTGCTGTTGGAATGGTTACAGCGACCCACCGTTCCAACGCCCCGTTCGACCCCTCAAGTCGACGGGGCTTTTTGGTTGTGTGGTAACGTCCGCTTTGTCAAAAAGGATTCTTCTCACTCTCTTAGTCATAGCAAACAGAGGTAATGTGATATGGAGCGACGCGATTTTCTGAACTTGGCTGCTGTTACGCCTTTTGCCGCCAGTTCGTTAGTCAACGCTGCTATTGCGTCTTCAGAATCAAAAATATTTATACTTGTTCACGGTACGTGGCTCGGTGGCTGGATATGGCAGGATGTCGCTCAAGCACTCCGTAAAATGGGTCATAGAGTATTCACCCCGACATTGACTGGTGTTGGCGAACGACATCATCTTACAAATCCGGATATTGGACTGGGAACGCACATAAATGATATTGTAGGCGTGATTGACTATGAAGAATTGAGTGATGTCATCCTTATCGGGCACAGCTTTTCTGGCATGGCTATTACCGGTGCTGCGGATGTTCGAAAAGAAAAGATCAGGCATATAGGATTTTTTGAGGCGCTGATTCCGCATGAAGGAAGAATGACTGCCGTCGAAATGAATGCAGATGGATCGGAAACCGAAAAGTTCAGAGAGCGCCGTTCTAGGTTTTTGGATGGGTATCAAATGGTATTCTGGGACGATTATCCAATAGAAATGCTTGTGGGTAATGAATATCCCAAGGTGCGGGCAAAACTGCGAAAGCTCTTAACACCTCATCCTGCCGATGCATGGACAGATAAACTGATTTTGAAAAATGGCGGATGGAGAGATTTACCCAGAACCTATTTGCGCGGCACGAAACAGGAGTTCGCGCCATCCTCAATTAAAATGTGGGGGCCTGCCAAACAACCGGGCTGGGACTGGATTGATGTACCGGTTGGACGAATGGGAATGATGACTCATCCGGAAATCATGGCTTCGGCATTTGCCAAATTATCGTGAGCCAACCGACACGCCTTAAGTTTTCGGACATAACGCTAGTGTCTGCTACGGGCGCAAAAGCGGACATTAGAATTTTAGTGCAACAAGAGGGCTCACGTCCTATCTTCATATTGTTGCTGCCAAATGTTGCAGAGCAATTTAGGGATGGTGAATGAAATTTCGGGTAATTCAAGACACGTTTGGAGTGGAAGAACTGCCACACGGTTTGTTTTATGAGTTTCCGTGGGGCCTTCGATTCAATCTGTCGAACGTGAGTACGAGTACAGGCACAAGGCACTTAGAGCGTTTCCTAGATTCATTGGATCGAGCCAAGTCCATAACTCATGCTTTTTTGGCAGACTCTGAGAAAGTCACCGTGTTGTTCTCACGGCTTGGCCCCGAGAAGCCCGTTCCTGCGATGAACCGAGCAGTAAATCAATTGGATGATATTGGATTTGATAGCGCTCGATTGAATTATCTTGGCGCGATCAAACAAGGCGAAGATGACTACGAGGATTGGCGCTATCAACACTGGTATTCTTGTCATTTGTCGAACGAACTGCCTGAGATAGACAAACTGCTTTGGAATTGTGTTGCTCAAGATATGGGCGTTCAACCCTATGCTGAATGGGGCAGTATCTATCTGGCTGATTTGCAAAAGCAGATGATCGTTCATGTTTATGATGATCGCGGAATGGATGTCATCGCAATGGACAAGGAAACCATCAAGCCGTTTTATAGTGACTTGAATAGCTGGCTTTTGGAATATGATCGTAAAGCAATGGACCAGAAGTTTTCTTGATCAATGGTATCGCGCAAATATCGAGATTTCTAGCGTCCGCTTTCGGGATGTTGCAGAAATAGAGTTGGCATGTGCTAGTGTCTGAAAACGCAAAAGAGATCAGCCATCCATGTTAACAGCAAACTTGTTTAATAGATAAAGTGAGTGATCAAGTTTGAGCGGATATAAAAAAGGCAAAAAATGGACCCAAGCCGACATCGGTGAACTTGGATGGAGTCAGTGCCGCACCTACGGTTTGGCCTTCCCAAACAAACATGGATCAATGAAGTTTGACATAGACTATATCTTGGAGTCGCCGTTGGCACATGGCACGAAGGGGTATCTTATTGCTGAAGCCGAACTGGTATTCGAAAATGTAAATGCTCTCAATATCGGCTTGGACTTCCAAAACTTTCAAGGCATCGATTTGGTCAGTGTAGAGATTGAGAATGAAAGCCTTACTCCAAATAAAAAAATGAAGTTGTATCACTTTAAAATTGAACTGATTGTTGGAATTATAACGTTCACGGCAACCGGATTTCAGCAACTTTTGAAATCCGACCCGATGCATTCGGTCACATCGGATTTCGAACGATATTGAAAATATTGAAAGCCCTATTGGTACATCTGCCAAGATTCTAATGTCCGCTTTCGGGATAAAGCGGACAGACAGTACAAATCCCACACCCACACCAATAAAAACTTACTGTTTTTGTCACGCCAGCTTCACAATGCTGGTGGGCGTTGAAGACGCAGTCGAAGTACAGTTTTAAACATGGAGCCGCTTATAGGCTGTGTCACCGATATGTTGGGGATCGATTTTTAACGGCTTTGTGCCAAAAGAAAATGCGTTGTGGACAGTGATTTTACGGTTCCGTCATCCTGCACATATTGACGAACCGCGTCGGTCATCTCGGCTATAATTGTTTCGATCAGTTCGTCGGCGGTATCATCTTCCGGGTCGATAACCGGCTGCAACGCGCCATCTGGACCCGGGCGACCGAGAAAGATGACGTCGAACAGCACAAAGTCTCGTACCGCCGGTAAGGTCGTAATCATCTCGCGCCGTTCAACCGCGTTCACGTCTAGTCCGGCTTGCTCGGCAACGGACCGGATTTCATCCGGATCGCCATAGGAAAATGGTGCAATCGGGACAATATCTCGGCCAATATTGCGCGCCAATATATCTTCGAACTCCCCAAAGACAGGATTTCCATCATGTCCTGAAGTCCAGATAGCGGCTCCCAAACGGCCGCCTGGTTTCAGCACCCGCGCCGCTTCTTGCAACGCCAGCGCTTTATCCGGAAAAAACTGCAACCCCTGCTGACACAGGGCGACATCAAAACTGTCATCATCAAAAGGCAAGTCCAGCGCGCTCGCGACCTGAAACTCGGCGCGTGGCGCATAACCCTTTTCCTGTTGCAAGGCTTTCGCCTTGGCGATCATCGGCGGCGCGACATCTATTGATGATAGTGTTGCGACCTCGGGCAGATCGGACAGTTTGCGGGAAATAACACCTGTACCGCAGGCAATGTCGAGGCAAGCACCGGAAGCGGCTACAGCCTCTATAAGCGTGTCAGCCCAGGGCATGAACAAACCGCCCGACAAATAGGCTTCATACAAGTCCGGGGGAGTTCGCCCCGCAATAAAGTCGCTTATCAATGGCATTGTCGGCTCCCATCCCTCAGTTCTCGTCTAACATATTTGATATTGGGAAAACAGGCGCGCTGAAACCGGCAGTTTTCCTGCCGGATAGTCCAAACAGTTTTGTCAGTCGCGCCCGTTGTGACCGATGATAAACTCGCGGCCATAGGAGAGTTACCATGGCCGCTCAGACCAAGAGAAGTTTTTGCCGTTTTTGTCACGCCAGCTGCGCGATGCTGGTGGATGTTGAAGACGATAAGGTCGTTGCTGTACGCGGCGATAAGGAAGATCATTTGTTCACCGGTTATACTTGCATCAAGGGCCGCCAGCTCACCGATATGCACAATCTGCCCGACCGGATGATCACCAGCAAAATTCGGCAACCGGATGGTACGTTCAAGGATATTGCAACGGCAGATGCCCTGGCCCTCGCCGGTGCGCAGATGAAAAAAATGGTTGCGGAGCACGGCCCTCACAGCATCGCCGTCTATTGCGGTACCAATGCGTTTCAGAACAGCGCCGTACTGGGTACATCCTATGCCTTTGCGCAGGGTATCGGCTCGCGCAACTGGTATACCAGCGTAACCGTGGATCAACCTGCGAAAGTGTTCACCACCGCGCGCTATGGCATGTGGATGGGCGGCGGCAATGCTTTTACCGAATCCGATGTTGCGATGTTTGTCGGCAACAATCCGATCGTCTCGCATTATTCCGGAGGCATGCCGACATCGTCTCCGTCCCGCGGCCTGCGTGATGCCAAGGACCGCGGCCTGAAGGTGATCGTTGCCGACCCACGGGTCAGCGACATGGGACGCCTTGCGGATGTATACTTGCCGGTAAAACCGGGCGAGGACCCTGCCCTGCTCGCTGGCATGCTCAATGTCATCTTTGCCGAAAAACTCTATGATCAGAATTTCGTCGCTGCCCATGTCGATGGCGTTGCGGAGCTGGAAGCTGCCGTCAAACCGATGACACCAGAGGTTGCTGCGCAGCGTGCCGGAGTGGACAAGGACGAGCTGATCAGGGCCGCCCGCATGTTTGCAGGCGCCAATAAGGGCCGCGTTGTCACTGGCACCGGTCCGGAAATGGCCGGCAACGGGACGCTGACCGAATATCTGGTCGCATCACTCAACATCCTGTGCGCGCGGTTCAATCAGGAAGGCGAGAAAGTGTCCGCCCCGATGGTCTTCAATCCGCTGAGCGGCGCGCCCAAAATGGCTCAGGTTGCACCGCCTACCCCGATGTTCGGTGAAGGATTTCCCAAATCGCGTATTCGTGGGCTTGGCCATCTCGGCAAGGAAATGCCCTGCAATGTGCTGGCCGATGAAATTCTGACTCCCGGCGAGGGTCAGGTCAAAGCGCTGATCTCCATTGGCGGCAATCCCGAAATTGCCTTTCCCGACCAGCAAAAAGTCCGCCGCGCACTGGACGAATGTGAGCTTTTCATTCAGATTGATCCGTGGATGTCAGCCAGTGCGAAACGTGCCGACATCATCCTGGCACCCAGCATGTGCCTGGAGCGGGAGGATATCAACAACGTCTCCGATGCGTTCACCGAGGAAGCCTATGCCCATTATACCGAAGCGATGGTTCCGGCACCCGGAGACACGATGGACGAATATGAAATGCTCTGGTGGCTCGCCAAGCATATGGGTATTGAGATGAACTATCCCGGCGGCCCGGTTTCGATGGAAGAATGTCCGGATAAGGCGACTGTTCTTGACCTGATAACCGAAGGCTCACTGCTCAAACCCAGCAAGGCGAAGGCAGATGCAGCGGCGCTGGACCGCAAGGGAGCGGCGATCACTTATGACGAGCTGCACCCGGTTGTCGGCCCCGCCGATCCGGACAGCGAAAACCGTTTTGACTTGAATGCCGGAGCCATGCCGAGCGAACTTTTCGACTATGCGGCCAATGACCCTGCTAAGGATGGCTTCGACTTCCGCCTGATCTCGCGTCGGTCCAAGCATCGCTATAATAGCAACGGCCATCCTTTCCCGAAACTGGTCGAAAAAATGCCGACCAATCCGGCTTTCATCAATCCCGATGACATGGCCAAGGCGGGGATTAGCGATGGCGCGATCATCGAAATCACCTCCCCGACTGCATCCATCTTCGGCATGGCCAAAGCGGATGAAAAGGTCCGCCCCGGCGTGATCTCGATGAGCCATGCCTTTGGCGACAGCGAGGCGGGCAAGGATGATGTGATGACCAAAGGCGGGTCGACCAATCGGTTGATTGTCGACGATGACCATCTCGATCCGATTACCGGTCAGGCGATTCAAAGCGCTATCCCGGTACGAGTGAGTGCCGCCTGATCCACGCTGCCGCGAGACCGGATGAGACCGGCTCATCGCAAGGGTGACACAAGTCTCTGATTGACAATCCAGAAGCCGCTGGCGATATATATCCAATGGATATATAAGGATCGTTATGAAATCATGTGTGACATTATGCGAGAGCATTTTCCAGAGGTGGCAGCGTGACCAATAAGACCCGCGACAATTATCATCACGGAGATTTGCGTCAGGCGGTTCTCAATCTCGCGCGCCAGCGAATTGATGAGGAAGGCGCTGAGAAGCTTAGCATGCGGTCTCTGGCCACCAAGATCGGCGTAGCACACCGTGCAATCTATAATCACTTCTCCGACAAAGATGCATTGCTCTCGGCGGTCGCTGCCAGTGGTTTTCATGAGCTTTCAGGACTTCTCGCCAAGACCAAGAATGCGGCGGGCTTTGTGCGTACCTATGCAACTTTCGCGCTCAATCATCGTCACCTTTACACCATCATGATGAACCGCAGTTACGTACAGTTTGAAGACGTACCCGAATTGCGCACCGGTGCAGATGCAATGATCGCTACATCCAGAGCCGTGCTTGCCCCGGAACAGGGCAGCGACGATGAAAAGCGCAGAACTGTGATGCGCTATTGGATGCTCGTGCATGGCGGTGTTGGACTGCACAGCTCGGGCACGCTCAAAGCGCGTCCGGACGAAGATTTTATCAAGGAGATGCTTGCAGTTGTGGGGCTGGGCCCCGCTCCGGAGGAAGCATCGCAAGCGCTTTGGTCAACAAAAAAGGAGTCCCCCAAATGATTCAAAATACAGCGAAGAACCTGTTGAAATATCTTATTGCTGTCTTTTCCATCGCCGCAATTGCAGCTTGTGCAAACGCACCGGCAGCTTCAGATGCTGAAGCTCCTGTAACGCTCATCATCAACTTCGAGGCGAGCGATGACGGACTGACGGAATTTTCGGAGATAATGGCTGGCGTGTCCAAGGCCATGGCTTCAGAGCCGGGATTTGTCTCGGCGATTGTTTACCGGAATGTCGAACAACCCAATGTCTTCGTATTGCAGGAAGTATGGGCAACGAAAGAACTTCATGGTGAACATTATGATCGCATTGTCGCATCGGGTGACTGGGACCATATCAAAAGCCTTTTGCAGACCGAGCCGATCATGGGATATTACACGGTCGATCCTGTCATCCCATGAGCAGCTATCTACGGCGCTGATCTGGATCGACCAGTGGGCGTTTGGCGAATGGCACAAAAGTTGGAACCCGGTCACGATAGTTGCGATAGGGTTCTCCTATCTCCTCTATCAAATCCGCTTCTTCAAACGGCGTCGCCAGTAAAATGTAAACAAAGGCAGCGGCTGCAAAAACCAGATGCCCGACAGTGAAATGCGGTGTCATCAAGGGCGCAAGCATCCAACCGAGACTGATCGGATGACGGACCAGTGCATAGAGATAGCGCGCAGTCATGTTGGACGGCGCGGGTTGTGTATCTCGAAAATTCTGCCAGGCCTGCGTGAGCCCCAGGAAACCGAAATGGCCAAAGTGAAACGTAGCGGCGACCATCATCGTCCAGATACTGATATATCCGGCATAGATGAAACCGGCCGCCAGATCGGACTGCACATACCATATGGTTATGGGGATAGGCTGCCAGAACATGATCAGCAATGCCGTCATCGCGGCGGTCATATACAGATAGGTTGCCCGTTCGATTGGCGCTGGAATGATATTGATCCACCAGCGTTTAAACGAAGTTCGCGCGGTAATCGAATGGTGCAGACCAAAAAGCGCGACCAATCCCGTGTTGATCAATATGGCGGGCCATGTCCCAAGGGACTGGCCCGCCTCTATCGTGTCACTGCTTATCCCCTTGGGCACACCAAAATTGATGAGAAATCCCATGATATAGACAAGTGCAACCATACTCAGGATATACGCACCAAGCGCGTAAAGCAGCATCAGGCTTTTACGTATCATGACAGCATTCCTTTGTTCGCAACCAATCTATGACCAACTTTTTTGGTGGTCCGCATGAGTCCTAAGATAAGCGCCATGGTCGAAATAGGTGTCGTAAAAACCAGTGTCGAGCTTGTGCGCCTGCAGATACATCAGGGTCAAAATAGCGGGAACCTTTGCCGGAAACCGTCCAAAAGTGTCCTGCACATATTGCGCCATTGTCGCCACGCAATCGATAAACTCATCATTTATCGGCGCACCGCTTTTGCGCACAGCGTCGGTCTCCTTATAATGACCGGGCGTGTTGCTGTTGAACGGCCCATCTTTGCCAAATTTGCGTTTCACCACCGCTTCAACTGCAGCGCGCATATCCTTGAAATGCGGCTGACAATGCCCTTCCAAAATCCCTTCCAATCCGGTGACATGCGGCAGGGGTTCGTTGGGCAGTGTGTCAAAGCGGAAGCCCAGACCTGGCACCGCAGGATCGCCGCTTGCGCCCAGCACACTGAACGGATTGAGGCCGTCATACATCCAGCCGCCTAGCCCCATGGCCTGCAGCATGAGCGCACCAGCATAGCAAGAACAGGACAGTTCCACCGTCACTTCCGTCGCGCTAACTTGCTCGACATAGGTCATGGGATAGGGGTTCTCCAGATCAACGAGATGTTTGAATTTCTCCAGACCGGGGATCGGACGATTATTCACATCGTCATAGATGCACACACCGCCCTGAACGAAATAACATAGTGCCATGATGATGTGCTGCGCCAGATCCGCGACCGGAAAGATCATCGTACTTCCCGGCACATTGGCACACCATTCGTTGTGCATTTCCATATGCTCAGGCTTTGTCGGAATGTTCAAACGGCCATCTGCAATCTTGACGATACGCGACTTATGCGCATCCAGATAGGCCTTGAGATCAGTCTCGCCATTAGGTTTGGTCGCACCGGTCGCTGGCATGTCGCGGGTGGGAAGAAAATAGACGCCTTTGTCGTCAGTGTAGAAAAACTCGGTAATCTGGAACCCCGCACATGACGGAAAAGTCCGCCCGCCCGCAGCACCTGCATAGTTAGGGATGTGGGGCAGATAATTCGGGTTATGCGGAATCAGATTTGACCAACCGGTATTGCCGGCAACAGTTGTCAGCAACAACATCTGTTCCAGCTCTGACAGGGGTTCCGGTTTTTGCTTCGATGTGTAGGCGAGCGGTCCGTCCGAGATGGATGCGCCGCGCGCAAACCGCCGCGACCGTCGGCCGTGGATCGCTTCGATCAGCGGGAAGTTAACCGCATCGGCAAGGCCCTTGGGCAGGTCCGGAACACGGTCCAGCAGGATATTGCCTTTTGATTTTAAGGTGGCACCAGAGGCGCTGGCACCAACGCCTGCCAGCATTGTTCCGGCACCAACCATAGATGCACCAAGCAGCTTGCGCCGCGACGTTCCAAAACGTGTTTTCATTTCATGAGGGGACATGATTTTTCCTTCTAAATTTTCATTGAACCTATATGTATCCAGTGGATACTTTATATCCGCAATGATGCGTTCCTGTCAACATTTGCGATTACTAGGGAAAAACTACCACGTGAATTTTGCCCCCGTTCCACGGCCCTGAAGCATGTTTTCCAATCAACTAGCCGATTGGTTTGGGCTAACGCGATCACCGGTGTGCCGGAACGTTCTGTCTGGTAAATTTAAGCTTGACCAGACTTTCTAACATGCTGTGAAATAATCCGAAATAGAGCAACGGACAGTGAGTTTTATGGCGGCTAGCGGACAGTATCTGGCCAACTGATTGCTTGTGGAAACTGCTAGAAAAGCGCCACGTGATCACGTGGCAGACCAGGCAGTGCTTCACGGATATGTTTCAGATTGTAACAAGCGAGGACCAATGGTGACCTTTGATGAAATTGGGAAATTGGATCAATGCGACAACCCCGCGAAACTCTGGAAATATATTTTGGAGATATCCAGAAAATATGGATTTCGCGCTACGATCTACGCCTGCCCACCCCCACACAGAAAGCCAACACATCCGGAGACTATCATCAGATATGCCGGTATTTCAGATGAAGAGTTCCAAAAATTCGTAATCGCAGGGCTGATCAAACAGGGACATCTTACAACCGATAATAGCCTTCAAAAAGGCGCAGCATTTCGGTGGACAGAGATTGCCGACTTGACCAGCAGTGAGCAGAAATTCCAAAAATTAAAACAAGCTGCGAATAGCATAGATATTGATGAAGGTTGGATATTCCCGTTATTCGGACCGCAATCTCGCAACGGATTAGCCTCTTGTGGCAAGCCACTAAACGCAGAACTCATGGATAAAAAGACTGGATTGCAATTCCACATTTTTGCGCAAATGGCGCACCTTCGGTTTTGCCAGCTAACCCCTGATCTCTATGGGATAGAAAAATCTCTATCCAAACGGGAAATGCAGATTATTGCTTGGGCTGCAAAAGGAAAATCCAATGCTGAAATTGGCACTATATTGGAGTTATCCGAAAGCTCTATCGACAGCTATATGCGGCGGGCATTTGCCAAACTAGATGTCCATGATCGGACGTCTGCATCTGTAAAAGCAATCAGCATGGACCTGCTAAGAACCTAAAATCGTCTTAGCGCATTTTCTTTTATCGAGATCGCTTTTGCGCCCTCAGATAACTTATGGTGCGGACGCCAGGCAGTTGTTGAGCCAAGCCGCAACTTGTTGCTTGGTTTTTTCGCTGGCAAGATAGAGAAATTGCGGTGCCGTATATCGATTGCGATTCTCGAAGATTCCATCACGTTCCAACAGATAATCTATGCATCTTTGACACAGAGAAGTCGGCTTTTCCAGACGGTTGGAAATAGCATTAATCGTGGTCGGT
The DNA here is from genome assembly GCF_900149705.1 of Sphingorhabdus sp. Alg231-15. Classification (NCBI taxonomy): domain Bacteria; kingdom Pseudomonadati; phylum Pseudomonadota; class Alphaproteobacteria; order Sphingomonadales; family Sphingorhabdaceae; genus Sphingorhabdus; species Sphingorhabdus sp. Alg231-15. The sequence continues at coordinate 961,743 of NZ_LT703001.1, forward strand.
TGATCGGTTTTTTCCGCAACATAAACATCCAACAAAACATCCCATACTGGGTCACCAAGCGTTAGATCGCTAAAATATTCGGATCGTAACTTGTTTTGTTCTGCGATATGCGCCGCGAATTGCAGATGGGTGAGATCGGAGTGGTTGGAGCCTTCCCCTTCCACGAAGCCCTCTAGATCCTTTTTTATGTTCAATATGTCCTCCCTCCAGAAGATTTATTGCGACCTCGACTGAATTCATATTTCATACCAGGCCTAACAGTCACGCCACGGGACCACGTGGCAAGGTCCAATATCCATAGGTTCTGCCGTTAAACCTATCTATTTTGATATCACAGCATCAAGTTCTTTCCTCTATCACAAATGCCAATCGACCCCGCAGCCTTCGCCATGTCATGCTGTTTGTATTGGGAGAGAAGAATAGACCAATGCCGATGGATTCAGCCTATATAGCGCAGATTAAACGTCTAATGGAATGGGAAGCCGGGCGAGAAGCCCCGCCGCAGGGCTTTCCGCATCTGCCAGACCTGCCTGCTGGTCGCTACACTTCCCAGGAATATTATGATCTGGAACAGCAGCATATCTGGAAGAAAAGCTGGCTTTTCGCGGCCCATATTGATGAGATCCCGGAGCCAGGTTGCTTTATGAAATGGGAAAACACCGGCACGCCGGTGATCATCGTTCATGGTATGGATGGCATAGTCAGGGCATTTTACAACACTTGTCGCCATCGCGGTGCACCGGTGGTAACCGAGGAAAATGGGCGATCACCACGTCTGATGTGCGGTTATCATAATTGGACGTACAAGACGGATGGCGAACTAATCGGCGTTCCTGAGAAACAGGATTTTACCGGACTCGACATGTCCTGCCGTAGCCTGATCCCAGTCAAATGCGAAATGCTCGGCAATGTGATTTTTGTGAACTTTGACGACGACGCAATGCCGTTGAAGCAATGGCTCGGCCCCGTCTGGAATGACTGGGAAGAATTTCAGTTCGACAAGATCAAACTAGCCGCGCGCCATAGCTTCGATCTGAACTGCAACTGGAAGGTGGCGATGGAGGCCAATATGGAGGTCTATCACGTACCCTTCATCCACCCCGAAACTGTCGCACCTTTGGTTGACAGCAAGCGCAATGTAAACACGATGTACCCCAATGGTCATGCCCGGATGCTGGCCCCTGCCCCGCAAGAAACAGACCGCGAACATGTCCGCGCCGTCGACTCACCACCAGAGTGGCAGGAGATTGACACAGTCGGCGAATTGGGCCGCACCTGCACACAAAGCTACACCATGTTCCCCAACTGGGTGTCGCCGCTATCCAATTATTTTGTACCGCCTTTGGTTTTCTGGCCGACCGGACTGAACACAACCCGGTTGGAGCTCGTCACGATGGCGCTGGACTGGGGGAACGGTCCAGCGCCAGACTTGTGGACCGTGCCGGACGAGAGCAAGCCGAATGGCCGGGATATGAGCCCGATAATCCTGGAAGACACGCAATTTGGCGAGATGATCCAGAAATCCATGGAAAGCGATGGTTTCAAGAGCGTGCCGCTAAGCTATCAAGAAGCGCGTATATATAGCTTCCACCAGAGTTGCGACAAGATGATCGGTCTCGACAATGTGCCAGAGCATCTCGCCGTTGATCAAGTGATCGGCGAGGAATGGGTCTATCCCAATGATCCGCGTGTTGCAGAGATGGAGCAATTGCAGGCAGCGGAGTAAAATTCTGCGGATGATGCGGGCGGTCATGAGACTAGGTAATCAAGCCCCTAGCTATTCGCTTCGCCCTTCCCTAAATGCACAATCATGCATTTCTTAGATCAAGCCAAAATTTATGTGAGCTCTGGCCAGGGCGGGCCCGGTGCTGTCAGTTTTCGGCGCGAAAAATATATCCAATATGGCGGCCCAGACGGCGGTAACGGCGGCAAAGGCGGCGATATTATCTTCAGGGCGGTTGAAGGTCTCAACACCTTGATCGACTTTCGCTATACACAGCATATCAAGGCACAGCGCGGCAAAGGCGGCGCTGGCCGAAACCGAACGGGTGCCGGTGGCGAAGACCGTGTCATCAAGATACCGGTGGGAACGCAGGTCCTGTCCGAAGACAAGGAGCATGTCCTGCTCGACTTTACTCGTGAAGGGCAGGAAGAAATGTTCCTCGAGGGTGGTGTTGGCGGCCGCGGTAACGCCAGCTACAAGAGCTCCACCAATCGCGCACCGCGACAGCATCAACCGGGTGAACCAGGCGAAGAGACAGCGGTATGGCTGCGACTGAAATTGATTGCGGATGCCGGTCTGGTCGGATTGCCCAATGCAGGTAAGTCAACACTGATCAACTTTGTCAGCAATTCAAAAGCCAAGGTGGGTGCTTATCCGTTCACGACAATTCACCCGCAGTTGGGCGTCGTCCAGCATCGGAGCCGCGAATTTGTTCTGGCGGATATTCCCGGCCTGATTGACGGCGCCGCGGAAGGTGCCGGCATTGGCGATCGGTTTCTCGGTCATATTGAGCGTTGCAAGGTACTGCTCCACTTGATTGATGCAACTGGTGACGACCCTGTTGCCGCTTGGAAGACCGTGACCAAGGAGCTAGAACAATATGGCGGTGGCCTGTCCAAGAAGCCTCAGATACTGGCGTTGAACAAGGCTGATCTGCTTGATGACGAGTTGATGGCTGCTATCGCCGATGATCTTCGTGCAGCAGGCGCTGAAGAGGTATTACCCCTGTCGGGCGCGACCGGAAAAGGCATGGATGCCGTCCTCGACAAGGTGCTTGAAGCGGTCGGCGGCCACAGCTCGATCGAGAAACAGGACCAAATTGCCAGCGGTGTGGATGTCGATGGCGACGAGGAGGAAAAAGCGGACTGGTCACCGCTGTGACAGCCACGTCAAATGCAGTCATCGTCGTAAAAATTGGTTCGTCCCTTCTCATTGGCGAAGACGGCACCCTGCGCCGGGGGTGGCTTGAGACACTGGTCTCTGATGTTGCAAAACGCCATCAGGCCGGCGCATCGGTCATCATAGTATCCTCCGGATCAATAGCATTGGGCGCACGCAAGCTGGGACTGGAAAAAGGCGGTCGGGCCAATCTGTCCGATGCGCAGGCCGCCGCATCCGTCGGGCAGATTGCACTGAGCAGCCTGTGGTCGGAATTGCTTGCCGAACATGACATTACGGCCGCCCAGATGTTGCTGACGCTGGACGATCTGGAAGACCGCAAGCGCTATCTCAACGTAACGGCCACGCTTGAAAAACTGCTGGAGAACGGTTCTGTTCCAGTGATTAACGAGAATGATAGCATCGCCACCGACGAAATCCGTTTTGGCGACAATGATCGGCTTGCAGCGCGGGTCGCCCAAGCGGCCTCTGCTGATCATGTCTACCTCTTGTCCGATGTCGACGGCCTGTATGACAGGACCGCTGGCGGCGCAGCGGAGGGGCAGTTTATCGGCCTCGTAGAACAGGTGGATGCGCGGATCATGGCGATGGCGGACGGTTCGTCATCGTCTGGCTTGGGCTCTGGCGGCATGACGTCAAAGCTTGAAGCCGCGCAGATCGCCAATCTGGCCGGGATCGAATTGTCGATTATTTCCGGCCGGGAAGAGCATCCATTGGAACGCTATGCGCTGACTGACGTCGGCACCCTGTTCAAAGCCAGCGGCAATGCCAATGCCCGCAAAAGCTGGTTGGGTGGCCGCCTGACCTCTGCCGGAACAATCACGATTGATACTGGTGCTGCTAAAGCACTAAGCGAAGGAAATAGCCTGCTAGCCGCCGGGATAGTGACTATTGATGGCCAGTTTGAACGCAGTGATGTTGTTGAAATTGCCAATCCCGATGGCCGAGTCATCGCGCGGGGTCTGGCGGAATATGATGCGCTCGACTGTGCAAAGATTATCAGGCGTCGCAGCTCCGAGCTCGAGGCCTTGCTCGGCTACGCACCGCGCAGCGCTGTCGTCCATCGAAATCAGATGGTGCTGGTATGAAGCGGGACATGGACAGGTAACCGCATGCGGACGAAACCAACTCTGGCAATCACCGGTGCGACCGGTTTTGTGGGCAGTCATCTGCTTAATCTCGCGGTACGCGCCGGTTTTCCGGTACGCGCCCTCACTCGCCAGACACAGGATGATCGCCCCAATGTCACGTGGGTGCGCGGCGCTCTGGACAACCCAGCCAGCCTTAGCGTGTTGTGCACTGGAGCGGATGTGGTGATTCACATTGCTGGTGTGGTCAATGCGCCCACCCGGGAAGAGTTTGAAGCGGGCAATGTTGCTGGAACCTTGGCGGTGGTCGAGGCTGCCAAGAAATCGGGATGCAAACGCTTCATTCATGTCTCATCGCTCGCCGCAACATTGCCAAAACTGTCAATCTATGGTGACACCAAGGCCAGAGCGGAAAAGATCGTCGCATCAAGTGGGCTCGATTGGACGATCATTCGGCCTCCGGCGATTTACGGCCCCGGAGATGGGGAAATGCTGGAACTTTTCAAAATGGCGAAAACCGGCTTCATCACCCTGCCCCCAGATGCCGACGGCCGGCTGTCGGCTATTCATGTCGATGACCTGTCCCGCGCATTGATGACAATCATTCCCGAGCATGAAGAGCTGACCACCCGGATCTTTGAGGTGGACGACGGTAAGACTGGCGGATGGACACAAAAAAGCTTCGCAAAGGCCGTTGGTTGGGCGACTGGCAGGCGAATCAAACCGATAGCAACACCTAGATTTCTGCTGGAACTGGGCGCAAAGGCCGATCGCTTTTTTCGCCGCGATAAAGCCAAACTGACCGAGGATCGAGTGAACTATTTCTGCCATGATGACTGGACGGTCGACCCGGCCAAACGTCTGCCACCCGAACTGTGGACTCCACAAATCGAAACGCGGCAGGGGCTGAAAGACACCGTAAAATGGTACCGTCAGAACGACTGGCTCTGACACCTCCTAAAATCATTAGCTGCCATTCTCTGCAAACCGGCGCATAAATACGAGCTAGGAGATGATGTTATGGAAAGCAATGCTGCGGTGCGCAATGACGTGCCCACTCATGATTTCGACATATATAGCGAACCGGCGATCAAGGTCGATGTCCATGATGCCTTTCTGGCCCTGAAAAACGAAGCCCCTCCCCTGTTTTGGACGCCTCAAAATGGTGGCCATTGGATTGTCACCGATGGCGATTTGATGATCGATTTGCTGCGCAAACCGAATATCTTTTCCAACGAGAACTTCTCGATTCCGCATATTGAAAACATACCCAAAACAATCCCGCTATCTCTCGATCCGCCAGAACATCGACCCTATCGCCAGATGATGCGACCGTTCTTCGAGAAAAAAGCGATTGCGCCCCTGCAAGAGAGGATCCAGCAATGGGCAGACAGGCTTATCGGCGCGGTCCAGGCCGACAGGCAGTGTGAATTTATCGACGCAGTCGGCTCGCGCTTTCCGGTATCGGTTTTTATGGAAATGCTCGGACTCCCGCTTGACCGATTTGATGAGTTTCGCGCGCTTGTAGACGAGAATTTTGCACTAGCTGGCACGCCCGAAGTGGCTCAAGTTCAACAGAAGATTATCGCGATGTTGGCGGAATTTGTGAAAGAGCGCCAGGCTGACCCGAAGGACGATATGATGAGTCATATCATCCGATCCGATATTGACGGACGCACTCTTTCATTCGAAGAATTGCTTTCGATCGCGCATCTTCTGTTTCTCGCAGGGCTAGACACTGTTGTTAATGCACTCAGTTTCAGCATGAAGCATCTGGCGATAGATACAGCGCTGCAGTCAAGAATTACCGATGATCCTGCCTGTATTCCCGATGTCACCGAAGAATTGTTGCGCCGCTACAGCTTTGTCAATCTGCCCCGCCAGATCAACGAAGATACGGTATTGGGCGATCAGAAATTGTCCAAGGGGGAGAAGATTATCTGCCCGCTTGCCATGATCGGATGGGAGGATAAGCTCAACGAAGATCCGATGACTGTTTCGGTTGATCGCAAACATTATCGCCATGGCGCTTTTGGATCGGGAATCCACACCTGTCTGGGGCTGCATCTCGCGCGGATGGAGCTGCATATTTTCTATGAAACCTGGTTCCGTGAGATTGGCCGGTTTCAATTGGACCCCGATAAACCGAAAGGAGCCATGCGCGGCGGTGTGGTCTGGGCGATTGAAGAACTCTGGCTCAGCTGGGAATAGACCAGCCGTTTAAAGCAGCGGACCCACAAATTGCTCCGCTAGATATGTCACGAAAGTCATTGATAAACCAAGTAGAAATACTCGGTAAGCAAGACCCAGATAGCGGTATTTCTTCCGCTCGAGTACTACACCCATTTGATAAATATCACGCAACATCGTGCGATAAACCGTTTCCTGATCCACGAAATTCTCCTCCAAAAGCTGATCTTTGAACTCGTCTTCCGATATTTTGGAGAACGCGCCGAAAAACAGCATATTGGGATTGGCACCTGCCCGTATCTTGGTCGCTGGCATTACGGCAATCGCGGCCAGACCGGCCGCAGAAAACGCTGAAATAGCGAGTATCAGCAAAGGCAGAGAGAAGCTGCTGGCATGGCTTTGTCCTATAGCCAGAGTAAACACCACAAATGTTGCGCCAATAAGCATATTAGCTTTGTGATCGGCCATCAGACTGAGTTGAACATGATGTTGCTGGGTCGTACGCAGCAATTGGATGACTTCATCCGGCCATTTTCGTTCCTCAGTCATGCTCGACCCTCCGCAAAGGCGCGACCCGATGCGCCGCAAGAGTGACATAATCGGCGCAATTGGGCAAGTTACGGGGTAGATGCCCACCCTTGTGCCCTGTTTCGGCCTTATTCGCTTGCCAATGGGGACTTCATATTGGCAAAGGTTGCTTAGAATGAAGCAGGCCGGGATATTGGGGAATTAAACATGGCAAGTCGCGAAGAAATTATGGCCAAGGTGGAAACCTTGATTGGACCCTTTAACAATAAGGGCGTCGAGCTGAAAGACGATACCACCTTTGCCGGCGATCTGGAGTGGGACAGCCTGACGGTTATGGATTTTGTTGCTGCGGTGGAAGACGAGTTTGATATCATCATCACCATGAACATGCAGGCCGAAATCGAAAATGTCGGTCAGCTTGCTGACGCTGTCGCCAAATTGATGGATAACTGAACAACAATTTCGTCAATGCAATCTTGAGCAAGCATCTCATTGGAAACAACGGTCTCCAAGAGATGCTGATCCAAGTTCAGCATGACGATCAATAGAGAAGCAAATGACCGACCTACTGAGTAAATTTGACCCGCTGATTCAGGAACGCGAAACGCTGCTTGCAACGGGCGTCAAAGATCCCTTCTCCCTCGTGATGGAAGAAGTAAAATCACCCACTGTCGCCATGTGTAATGGCAAAGAAACCATCCTGCTTGGCACCTATAATTATATGGGCATGACCTTTGACGATGATGTCCAGCAAGCTGGACTACAAGCGCTCAAGGACTTTGGCTCTGGAACTACTGGCAGCCGCGTTCTCAACGGCACCTACAGCCCGCACAAGGATTGCGAAGAAGCGCTCAAAGAATTTTACGCGATGGACCATGCAATGGTCTTCTCCACCGGCTATCAGGCCAATCTAGGAATCATTTCCGCGCTAGCTGGCAAAGGTGACTATGTCATTCTCGACATTGACAGCCATGCCTCCATTTATGATGGCTGCGCTATGGGCAATGCAGAAATTGTCGCCTTCCGCCACAATGATGTCGAAGCACTGGAAAAACGGCTGAAGCGCCTTCCTGCCGACGCCGGCAAACTGGTCGTACTCGAAGGTGTCTATTCGATGCTTGGTGATGTTGCACCGCTCAAAGAGATGATCCGGATCTGTAAAGAAAACGGGGCCATGACCTTGGTTGATGAAGCGCATAGCATGGGCTTTATCGGCGAGAATGGCCGCGGTGTGGTTGAGGACCAGGGCGTTATCGACGATGTTGATTTCATCATCGGAACGTTCAGCAAATCGGTGGGAACCGTTGGCGGCTTCTGCGTCTCCAACCATCCGAAATTTGAAATCTTGCGGCTGGTTTGCCGTCCCTACGTGTTCACGGCCTCTCTGCCGCCAAGCGTAATGGCAACCGCGAGCACCTCGATCCGCAAGCTGATGCACAGCGGAAACAAGCGCGCGCATTTGTGGGAAAATAGCAAGAAACTCCACAAGGGACTGCGCGATCTGGGCTTTGAGCTGGGCACTCCGGACGCGCAAAGCGCGATTATAGCAGTGATCATGCCTGATCTGGAACGCGGTGCGATGATGTGGCAGGCTCTTCTCGAAGAAGGCCTCTACGTCAATCTGGCGCGGCCACCAGCAACGCCGGCAAACATGACCTTGCTGCGTTGCTCACTTTGTGCCGAGCATACGACCGAACAAGTTGATCAAATTCTCGGCATGTTTGAAGCAGCAGGCAAAGCGGTTGGCGCAATCTAATCCTCCTCGCGGGAGACAGGAATGACTAACAGTCTGCTCATCGAACAACGCGGTGCGATTGAAATTCTCTCGCTCAATCGGCCGGATAAACTGAACACGATGAACGAAGACATGATCTTCGCGCTACAGGATTATTTTCGCGGGCTGCAGGACCGACATGACGTTCGGGTGGTTCTGTTTCGCGCAGAAGGACGGGCTTTTTGTGCAGGCCTGGATATCGGCGCCTGGAAAAATGACGGATCGCGGGGACAAGTCCAGCATATCTGGCGCACGCAGCGCAGCATTGCGACGGTCATGCAGCTTATGCGGCAATGTCCACAGCCGATTATCGCGCTAGGGCAAGGCGCGGCTTGTGGTGGCGGTTTCTCGCTCCTGCTCGCCAGCGATGTCCGCTATGGTGCACCAAGTCTGAAAATGAACGCGGCCTATATCAAAATCGGCCTTGGCGGCTGCGATATGGGGTCGAGCTATTTCCTACCGCGGCTTGTCGGATCATCGCTCGCGTCCGAACTGCTCCTGACCGGCCGGTTCATTCATGCTGAACGCGCTGAGAAACTGGGGTTGATCAGTGAAGTTGTCGAGGAAGACAAACTGGTCAGCACCGGTCTTTCTCTCGCTGAAGAGATGCTCGACACGGCACCCATGGGCCTGCGCCTGACCAAAGATGCGCTTAACCGCAATATCGATGCGCAAAGTTTTGAGGCGGCGATGGCGATTGAAGACCGGCAACAAGCGATGCTGAGCCTGACGGAAGACAGCCGCGAAGCCGCCAAGGCCTTTTTCAGCAAGCGTAAGCCGGACTATAAGGACCGCTAACCCGGGTCACCTAACGATCGCGGTTTTCGGTGCCCTGCCCTGCCGTGATAAAAAGTGCTGTCGCTTCTGCTTCAATATCCGCGGTGTGCCACACACCGGGTGGATTGATTGCATATTCACCTTCCTGAAGCGCTATCTGTTTCTCTGATCCATCTTCCATTTGCTGAATCAGCGACATTTCGCCTTTGATGCACATGACAACTTCAGCACCAACGGGGTGCATTTCCCAAACGGTCCATGGCTCCGTAAACTGGTGTAGCGACACAAGGCGTCCCTCTGCTCCATCATTGGCGTGGCGTTCGCCATAGGCTTGATACCAGGCCGGATCGCCAGTGAAACGGGGTTCGGAAAATGCAGTTGCACCCAGCCCCAGATGAATGGGATTGTCGGTAAGATTATCAGCCATAGTTCGCCTCCCTGAAATTCAGAAGCACACCCTACCCTATTTAATCGCACCACCGGCAATTAATCGCGGCAACATCGTAAGCGCGCCCAGTATCGGCCATTTCCGCTGCCAGGGTTTGATTTCATAGTTGGTACCGGCATGGCGGTTGATCTTCCAGGCGAGATAATCAATCCCTCCGGCATAGGTTCCTGACGCTTTTGCGAGGCGGGCCAGAGTCAAAAGCTTGCCATTGCGCCGCAGGGTCTTCCAACGCTTTTCCGCCTCTGCAAGCGACAGCTCGCGAGTTTCTGATGGATCCTGCTCTTGTATAAGAGCCATTGTGGCAAGACCAAAACGTTCGTAACGCTGGGGATCGGCATCAACCACTGAGCCGGGACGGTTGGCCCGTTCGGCCCTTAGTTCGGCTCCATAGGTCAGCTCAAACCCCCGATGCCAGATGTGCATCGGCGTCTGCGGCTCAATGCCCAACACTGGCAAGGCGAGTGCAAACAGGGTCACAGGCGCACAGGCAATCGCCGCCACCGCTTTATCGCGCGCTGCATCATCAGCACACCAGACCAGACGTGACGGCTGCGCAAAGCGCGCCCAAACACTTACTGCACTGGCCTCTAGTCCATTTAGCTTGTGGAAATCCTCTTCGCTCAGCACTGCAATCTTGGCGACCAATCCGTCATGCTCCGCCGGAAAGACATTTGGCGGCAGGAGCTTGTTTGCCCGGACCAGCCAGCTTTTCCCATAAGCAGCTTCATAGCTGGACACGATCAAGTAGAAATCCAGCATCTGCCCTTCCAGCTCCGTCGTCCTGAGACAAGAGCCATAAAAGAGGACCGCCCGAGAGGCATCGCCATATTGCGCCGCAACAGCAGCTGCGAAAGCGGACACACGAGGATCAACCGGCTCTGCCAGCTCCTCTTCTACAAGGGGTTCCAGATAACTCACCCGGCGGATGATAGCCTAAGCAGCGAGGCGAAGGAAAGATACGGGCTTCGTCGATTTCAAAACAATCGGACGCCCTTCCTGGGCACGGAACAATTCACCGTCCATCACGACATTGCTATTTTCGCCTTCGATCCGGATCATATCGCCTTGCTCAAGATGAATACCTTTTTGCGCTGTCTTGCCGAGACGACCGAACAGAACGGAGAAAATGAAACGCAGCAGTGCCGCCGGTTTCTGGTCAATTGCCATGAACTGAAGGCGTCCGCGCTTTCCACGTGATTGGGTCAAGCGGCGCATCAGCAGCAATTTTTCAAGCGTTGTCACGATCAGGATGGCAAAATTACCCTGATATTGCCCCTTCTTGATCAAAGAAATACTGATTGGCGAGGGTTTGTTCGGTAGAAATTTTGCGCGTATTCCAAACAGTACCGAAGCCAAAGCAGCAAAAACTGTCAACACGTGGGATGCCGCATTTGGCAAGCCCAGGGGATAGATTTTATGCCGGCAGTATAGAATAAATTCCGATAAGCCCGCTCCGCCAAGGAACATACCCAGCACGACTTTGCTATCCTTGCGACCATCGGACAGCGCAATCAGTTCGCGATCTACAAGATGTTCATGCAAATCATGCTTGGCCATTTCCACGATGCGTTCGAGTGCTTTCAGCGGATTGCCTTCCGCACCCAGATCAAGAGCGATCAGATTGGTTTTGCCATTAGGCAATACTGCAACCGGCGGTGGGTTATCTCCAAAATGCCCACCTTGGTGCAATTCGGTAAGCGCCGCCTGGACGGTGCCGTCACCACCATTGATCACCAACACTTTGGGTTTCACTTTTGCAATCGTCTGCAACGCTTTGGTAATCTCGTCCACGGCATCGACTTCATAATGGAAAACATCACAGTTTTTAACACAATAAGAGCGTACTTCCGGCAATATCGCACGATTACCCGTGGAATTTGGATTCGAAAGTAGCGCTACATTGGCCATTATTTAGTTGCCCGTTTCTCTGAAATATCTGACCGTCACAGATATTTCATCTTGATGTTGATCGATTTCACTTCATTGCCAACCGTGAATTTGGTCTTTTTGTAACTCGGCTTGCCCAAATTAAAGATATTGATGCTCGGGTTGTTCGACATACCGCCACCATCTTTGGAGATATCAGTCTTGCCATTTCCGTTCACATCGTGACGTACGGCGATGCCATAGGTACCGCTGGCAGGCATAGGCACGCAAAAAGTCATAGTATCGCTCTTTGCAGGCGCCTCAATGCGGCTAATCCACGCACCTTTTTTCAGCCACTCCGATTTCGTTCCGCGATAGCTTTGTACGCGAATCTTTCCGGATGCCGCCTTGACGCCGCTCAAATTCACTAGAACAGCCGGACCATTGCCAGACCTGCATTTGCTCATATCATTTGAAATTTTTTGCCCAGCGGTTACTGCCGATGCAGGCATGGCCAAGACGGCGGTTGAAAGCGCAAGAGACGCTGCAAATTTCAACATGACGAAAATACTCCTAGTCGTTATACCCGCGTTCAAACTGCGGCGGATAGAGAATCAGCCCCGATATAGATGGGGTTATGAAAATGATTTGCGGCAGAAACATGGTGAGAGGGCGACGATAAGTTGAAATTACTGAATTCTACCGATCGCTATATCGCCCGTCTGATCGCCGTTCCGCTATTCAGCACGCTGGTCATTGCCGCCATGTTGCTGGTACTTGAGAAGATGTTGAGGCTGTTCGATTTTGTTGCAGCCGAGGGCGGCCCGGTCAGTGTAGTCTGGCGGATGCTCGCCAATCTTATTCCAGAATATCTGTCTCTTGGCATTCCGATTGGCTTGATATTGGGGATTTTGCTAGCGTTTCGCAAGTTGGCACTGAGCTCGGAACTGGATGTTTTTCGCGCTGTTGGTCAAGGTTATAACCGTCTTTTGAGAGTGCCTTACATGTTTGCTGTGGCGCTCATGTTGGTCAATCTGGCTCTTGTGGGCTTCATCCAGCCACTGTCCCGATATTATTACGAGGAGTTGCGCTTTGAGCTGCGTTCTGGCGCACTTGGCGCATCTATAAAAGTCGGCGAATTCACCAATTTGGGCTCCAAAATGACCATGCGCATCGAAGAAAGTCGCGACAATGGCACAAAATTGAGTGGCATGTTTGTCCGCGCCGAAGGCAAGTCCGGTCAGATTGTCTCGGTAACCGCAGAAAATGGACAGTTTCTTGCGACGGACGATCCAGACACGATCATATTACGTCTGTCTCAAGGTGTTCTGATTCATGATGCTCCCAATTATGACAAACCACGCATATTAAGCTTCAGCAGTCATGATCTGCCGATCGATCTACCGGATATCGAGGCTTTCCGTTCTAGGGGCGGTAAAGATCTCGAATATACTATACCGGAGTTGGTAAAAGTCGGTCTGGACGAAACCCGTCCCGTAGCGGAGCGCAATCAAAGTCGTGCGAATTTTCACTACCGAATGGTCGAAGTGGTCATGATGTTGCTGATGCCTCTATTGGCGTTGGCGCTTGCGATTCCGCCGAAAAGATCCAATTCAGCATTGGGGGTTTTCATCTCGATCGTGATGATTGTAACCTATCATAAGGTCAACCAATATGGAGAGGATCTGGGAGCGCTCGGTATAGTTGATCCGATTATTGCGCTTTGGGTCCCGTTCCTGCTGTTTGGCGGGCTAATATTGTGGATGTACCATATGGTCGCGCATGTACCCGGAGGACAACCGATCGGAGCGCTCGAGAAAGCCTTTTCAAGATTTGGTGGCGTTTTCAAAGGATTGCTTAACTTCAACCGAAAGCGGGCGGATGTTAAATAATTGCCTTGCAGTCCCCGACCTTATTGAGGAAGGCGGGCAGTCATGAACTTTTTCCCATCACGAACACTCGCTTTCTACATGGCGAAAATGCTGACACTTCGGACTCTGGCGGTCCTGGCATTGCTCGTGCTGGTTTTGCAGGCTTTGGACCTGCTCGGTGAAAGTGGCCGTATCCTGGCGCAGGAAGGCAATGGGCAAGGCGAGCTTTGGACCTATGTCACCTTGCGCGCACCACAGCTGGTTGCGCGATTCCTGCCCTTTGCGGTTCTGTTAGGCACGATTGTCACAGCGGCAACGCTAAACCAGAATAGCGAAGTTATTTCGATGAAAGCAGGCGGCCTTTCTGCGCATCAGATTCTTGCTCCCTTGATCATAACAAGCATGTTCGTGGCTATCATATCCTTTCTGTTTAACGAGACGGTCGTCGCCCCTGCGACTGCCAGATTGTCGGCCTGGGAAAAGGTGGAATATGGGCCGATTCCTGCGGCCAGCAATGTGCGGACCAATGTTTGGGTTCGCGATGGCAGTAATCTGGTCAACGCAAAGACAGTAATCGGGCGCGGCACCGACGTGGTCCTGCGAGATATCACCATATATGACCGGTCAAGCAACGGCCTACGTAGTCTGATGGAAGGCAAGGAAGCAACGTTCACAGGATCATCCTGGATGATGACCGGCGTTACCCAATTTAACGTCCTGACCGGCACAGAAGAACAAAAAGACAGTATGATTGTCGGCGATACGCTTCGTCCGGATCAATTCACATTGGCCAATGTTAACGCAGCAGGACTGTCCTTTTGGCAACTCAGATCCGCTATTGCCGAACTGAAGGAAGCCGGACGGCCAACCATGGGGCTTGAAGCCAGTTTCTGGCATAAGATTTCAGGCCCGTTATCTGCGGTACTCATGCCGCTATTGGGCGCCGTTGCCGCCTTTGGTCTGGCGCGGTCAGGACAGTTATTCGTCCGCGCTGTTCTTGGCATGGCACTTGGCTTTGCCTATTTTGTCGCGGATAATTTTTCGCTAGCTATGGGAACAATCGGGGCTTACCCGCCGATTTTAGCCGCATGGGCACCGTTTTTCCTGTTTTTCCTGATCGGCGAAACCGTGCTTATCCGGACAGAGGAATAGCGTTAGCTCGCTTTGTCAGGTTGGCCAGAAGCCGCATGGCCAGAGCTGCCTCGCACCAGTCCGGCAACCAAACCCCAAAGCCCTTCGTGATTGGCACGGTAATAAGTCGACTCTTTTGGCAATGCCTCGGCGATGCGGCGGTGCGCCTCGCCAAGTCCGTGATACGGAACGCCGGGCAACAAATGATGCAAGGCATGATAACGCAAGCCTACTGGAGCCCAGAGCGCTGGGAGCAGAGCAGGTGGCGGTACGTTGACACTGTCAAGATACTGCTCGGTCACGCTCATAACCTCGCCGTCATTTTCCCACAAATGTGCCACCAGAGTTCTGATCTGATTGAGCACAACCGAACCGGCAGCGATCGCAACTACGATCAGAAACGCTTTCATTGGCAAAAACCCGGTTGCCACAGCCGTTAGCAACGCAATTGCCCAGATGCTTGCTGCAATTTCCTGCACATACCATTGTTTCTTGAACTCACCTTCAGGCGGACGCCGACGAAATTCGGGATTGATAATCAAACCGGAATAGCGCTCCACCACCAGCTTTCTCAACGGAGGAATTAGCGCAGAAAGCGGAGCCAGTAACGCATAGCGGATAAACAATCCAATCGGCGCCAGAGCGGAAACCAGGACAAAAAGCGGAACGGTATAAGGCTTCATCAAAGCCAATGGCAGATATTCAGGGTCTTCCGCCGTTCCATAGCGCGTACGCGCATGATGGAGATTGTGGATTCCTTCATACATGAAAGATGGCAGCAACAATGGAATACCGACAAGCGCGTTCCATGCGAAGCGAAATCCCGGAAGTGATCCGCGACGTATGTGGGTCAGTTCATGGATGAAACTCCCCGCACGATAGAGTGCAAGCACTGAGATAACTCCGGACAACACCGCCAGAATGATATCATCAACCATGATCGCTGCGATCATTGCACCATATCCAATTACGGCAGAAGCAGCGAGATCCGACCAGTAGATCATCGGACGAACGGCATTAAGATCACGCGTGACTTTGGCAGCCGTGCGGATCAATTCGTTATCATCAAAAGCCGCCGCTTTTGCGGTATCGGTCGCCTGAGGAAGGGAATGTTTCATAATATCCTGTCTTCGTGTTCTGGTGCCTACAGCAACACATCATGGCGAGATGATGGCATTGCTATGGTTTCTTAAGCTACCTCGCGCCATTACAATGGCCGTTTCAAGCGCTTGACATACTAGCCTAATTAGCGCCACAGCTTGGCAAAGCTAAGTGCAATTCAATGCTTAAAAGGTGCAATAAACTGTAGTGTCCTCGCATATAGTCATTCAACCCGTCACGACCAAGGCCCAACTCAAGAGCTTTGTTGAACTGGCCTATCGTTTAAACGCGGATGATCCGCATTGGGTACCGCCGCTAAAATCCGAAGTTTATGCGCTGCTCAGCCCCAAGAAAAACCCGTTTTTTGAGCATGCGACGGTTCAGCTTTTCCTTGCCGAACAGGGCGGGGAAATCGTTGGCAGAATTAGCGCGCATATCGATCATTTGGCGCTGGAACAACCTGTTGAACAGGGTTTTGGCCCCGGTACCGGTAGCTGGGGTTTGCTCGAGGCGGAAAACGGAGAGGCTACAGGAGCGCTGATCGAAGCAGCTGAGGCATGGCTGAAAGAGCAAGGTATGCATCGCATAATCGCGCCGATAAGCCTGTCAGTATGGGATGAACCGGGCCTGCTCACTACCGGACATGATCATAGCCCAACCGTGATGATGGGACATCACAAGCCGGAATATCGGGGCTGGATTGAAAGTAGCGGTTATGAGAGCGCAAAAAAGCTTATCACTTATGATTTGCCCATCTTAGAAGATTTTCCGCCGCTGATTGAACGAATTGTGAAATCGGGAGAACGCAGCAGCAAGCTGAAACTCCGCAAAGTCGATAAATCACATTTTGACCGTGACGCAAAAATCATCATGGATATCTTAAATGATGCATGGTCGGACAATTGGGGATTTGTTCCAATGACAGATCATGAGATTGACCATGTCGGCGTCAAATTAAAGCCGATTGTATATGAAGAGCTAATCATGATTGCGGAACTGGAAGGAAAACCGGTGGCCTTCATGATGTCCCTGCCCGATCTCAATGATCGAACGAAAAAAATGAAGGGCAGTTTGCTGCCGTTTAACTGGATTAAGCTCCTTTGGTGGCTAAAATTTCCAACATCTCCGACCATGCGTGTACCGCTAATGGGGGTCGTCAAGGAATTGCAAAACAGTCGGATGGCCAGTCAGATGGCATTTATGATGATCGAATATATCCGCCGCGAAGCTGTTGCAAAATATGGCGCAACCCGCGGAGAACTGGGCTGGGTATTGGATGATAACCAAGGAATGATAGCGATTGCTGACGCCATCGAGTCCAAGATTAATCGGGTTTATACGCTATATGAAAAAGCGATCTGAGGAGACATATAGTCCCCAGACATGCGCTGCTAACGGATCTCAACGAAGCGCTGTGCATCCTTTCGCACCAGTGCGTCGATACCATACATCCATAAATCATTATGTCCGCCGCCTTGAACCGGATGGGATATCTTGGGTTCCTTTGCCGCATCGAACAGTTTTTGTCCCATCGCGAACGGTATGAGCTCGTCATTGGTGCCATGGATCCAGCTTAATGGCATATCCACCTGATCAATCCGGTTCAGCGAGCGATAGCGGTCCT
Source organism: Sphingorhabdus sp. Alg231-15 (assembly GCF_900149705.1). NCBI lineage: Bacteria > Pseudomonadati > Pseudomonadota > Alphaproteobacteria > Sphingomonadales > Sphingorhabdaceae > Sphingorhabdus > Sphingorhabdus sp. Alg231-15. The sequence continues at coordinate 979,043 of NZ_LT703001.1, forward strand.
TGGTCAACAGTTTGGCCGGTAAAATCGGAAATTGCCGCTGCGCCATGTCATCCATGCCCGTATAGGCCGCTTCCAGGATCAAACCGGCTGCCTCGTTGCGGGATGCCAACCATGTTGCAACCCCCGTACCCAGAGACTGGGCTGCAATCACAATTTTTTCAGCGCTATGGCCATTGATGATCAACCAATCATAATGGGCCTGTGCTGCAGCATAAAAGGCGTCTTCACTAGGCGCTCCTGGATTTCCGCCATAGCCTGGATAGCCAACCGCAAGCACCCCTGCACCATCTTGCGCCAGAGCCTGGTAAATCGGCAACCGCAACGCCGGCGAACCCGCATTGCCATGAAAATGAAGAATAACAGGTTTCGTTTGATCGGTCGGTGCACGCCAAAAGGACAGCAGCTCGCCCGACCCTTTCACCGCTATATTCACTGCGCTAAAATCTGCGTCTTTCAGTTCCATTTCGGTCAGAACCGTTTGATCAGGGAAATAAAGCAGGCTGCGCTGAAAGCTGTAAGCCAAAGCAACAATTACCAAATAAAGCCCCGCAGATATGGCCAAGCTCCCGAGCATGGCACGCATCAGATATCGAGTTCAATCCATGTTGGTGCATGGTCGCTGGCTTTTTCCCGCCCACGGTGGTCCTTATCGACACCGCAATGGCTAAGCCGGTCAGCGGCAAGTGGACTCAGCAGCAGATGATCGATCCGGAAACCCTGATCGCGCTGCCAACCACCGCTGCGATAATCCCAATAAGTCCAGATCTTGCCTGCGGGATAGGTCACGCCCAGCGCATCGGTCCAGCCATCATTGATTATGCGCTGATAAGCTTGCCGACTTTCCGGCTGCATCAGTGCGTCATTTTCCATCGCTTTGACCGAGAACACATCATTATCGCGCGGAATAACATTATAATCGCCGGCCAGAACTGCTGGAATTTCCTCCTGCCAGATTTCAGCGGCCCGGTTGCGTAGGCGCTTCATCCAACGCAATTTGAAGTCAAATTTTGGACCTGGCTGCGGATTGCCATTAGGGAGATAGATACTCGCCACCCGAACAGAAGTCCCATCCGTACTCTTCACATTGGCTTCAAGATAACGGCTGTGTTCGTCTTCAGGCTCACCATCGAGACCGCGCTTTGTCTCTTCCGGTTGCTGGTCTCGGGTTAGAATGGCCACCCCATTAAAGCTCTTTTGCCCGTGCCAGATCGCTCCATAGCCGATCTTTTCAAATTCAGCTGCCGGAAAGCCTTCATCCTGGCTTTTGATTTCCTGCAGACATGCGACATCGGGTTTGGTCTCTTCAAGCCATTCCAATAGACGCGGCAGGCGCGCCTTTATGCCATTAATGTTGAAACTCGCTATTCTCACTGCTGTGGCGATCAGACAGAGAAGCTGGAACCGCAACCACAGCCGGACGCCGCGTTGGGATTGGTCACTTGAAACGCGCTTCCGCCAAGCGACTCCACAAAATCGACGGCGCTACCGCGCACCAGATCCAAACTGATCTCATCAACCACCAAAGTCACTCCAGATTCGTTGACCGCAATATCATCGGACTCAATCTCTTCGGCCAGGCCAAAGCGATACTGAAACCCTGAACATCCGCCACCTTCAACCGCCAAGCGCAAGATTGCCGGCTTTTCCTGCTTTTCAGCAATAGCCGCCACACGTTTCGCAGCATTAGGCGTCAGAATGATATCCTGTTCGGATTTTTGATCGGCTGTCTGGGTCATGAGCATAAGATAGGGATTGTACTGCAGAGTGTCAAAAGAAGCTGCGAGAAAATTGGCCGCAAATGTAAGTCAGGCAATAAAAAGGGCCGGTAAGCGTTTCAGCGTCACCAGCCCTTTTAAAGCACCCTCTCCCAAAGGTGTTTCGGAATATCAGCTTAGCCTATTCAGCCGGTCCACCAAGAGCAACGCCGGGTGTTGCTTTTTGCGCCAGCAGAAAATCGTTGGATTGCATGAATGGAACCGGGTTTACCGCTTCGCCAGCAATGCGCACTTCATAGTGAAGATGGCTTCCCGTCGAACGGCCGGTCGAGCCCATGAATCCTATCAAATCGCCGCTTTTGACGCGTGCGTTGGCTTTGACATTAAGGCGGGACATATGTCCGTAACGGGTCTGGATCTCGTTACCGTGATTGATTTCAATATAATTGCCATAGCCACGAACCCATTGCGAGCGGCCTACGATACCATCGGCTGTTGCATAAATAGGTGTTCCTACAGGACCGGCCATATCGATACCTTTATGGCGAGCGCGGCGGCCTTTGAATGGATCAGACCGAAAACCGTAAGAACTCGTCAATCTATAGGAATCTACTGGCTTGCGGGATGGAATGGTTAGCTTAACAGGTGTTTTCTTTCCCTGTCCGGACCATTTGTTGAACAGAAGCCGGAAAGCGGGATCAGCCTCACCCAATACGTTTTCAGAACCGGATGACTTGTTTTTCAAAACATCGACCGGAAGGCTAGCATCCGCATCCTCTGCTTCGGCAGCCATCGCTGTGGTGGAAAAACTCATTGCTGATCCGAAGATCGCAACTGCTGTGATTTTGCTCACAGCTCCTTTATACAAACCTACTACGCTATCGGTCATAAACTGATCGAGCCCTGCTACTGCGAACCGAAGAACAACTCGGTTCAAAAATTTTGACAGAAATTCTGCCCCCGTTCTGTATGAGCTAGAAGTAGGTTTATTTTGGTTAATTATTCAATACCAAGATAATATTCCTGAGTTAAACCGGCTGCATGGCGGGCTGAGTCGTTAAATGGAGGCTTTAACCCGCCTCTAAAGTGAGATTTTACAAGATTTTTCCAGTGGTGATGGGGGTCTGTTTTTTCCCTTTCACAGTAATATTCGAACCATTTCGTGCCGAAAAACACGTGATTTATCTCGTCATGATAGATACGGTTCAGCACCTTCGCCGTGAGCATATCACCCTGAGCCTTGAAGCGCTCAACCGTATCAAGTGTGATATCCAGCCCCCGTGCTTCAAGTACCATCGGGACAATCGCCAGCCTCGCAGAGGCATTGTAGGCCGTCTCTTTTGCAGTATCCCAAAGGCCGTCATGAGCTGGCAGATCGCCATAAAAACTGCCCATTTCCCGCAGCCTACGATCCAAAAGCACGAAATGCATCGCTTCTTCGGCTCCAACACGGAACCAGTCGTCGGCAAATTCAGCTGGAAACTCGGCTCCAAATCGCCCGATCATATCGAAAGCCAGGTCGATTGCGACAAATTCAATATGGGCCAAGGCGTGGATTAACGCGATACGTTTCGTCACCGATGTCCCTTTGCCTCGCCGGGGCATCTGACCAGGTCGAAGGAGTTCAGGCCGACTAGGTCGGGCCGGAACATCGGGCATTGAGACGCTAAAATCCTGGTTCAACCTACCCTTGCGCCATTCTCTGGCAGCTTGCCGCGCCGCCATGACCTTCGCCGCAGGATCGGAGGTCATAAGAACCCGCCTTACTGCATCGCCCGCCGACGGCTTCATGGTTGTAGCAATGTTCAAAGCCAGAACCCTTAAGCAGCCTGCACCGCAGCGAGCACCTCTTCAGCATGCCCTTTGACCTTTACTTTTGGCCAAGACTGCAAAACCTTTCCGTCCGGCCCAATCAGAAAGGTTGAACGAATGATGCCCATATAGGTTTTGCCGTACATTTTCTTTTCCGCCCAGACGCCGATCTTCTCTAGAAAAACAGTGCTTTCATCCGAAGCAATATCGACCGTCAGCTCTTGTTTGTTGATAAAATTCTGCTGACGCTTTGGGCTGTCTGCGGACATGCCCAGCACTGCAGCACCAGCTTTTTCGAACTCCGGCAACAAAGCAGAAAAGTCTTTGGACTCCGTCGTGCATCCCGGTGTGCTCGCCTTGGGATAGAAAAACAGCACCAGCTTCTTGCCATGATAGTCGGAAAGTTTCACCGAGCCGCCATCGGGTGCAGTCAAATCCATATCCGGCATCTGCTCACCAACTTCTATCATATTATGTCTCCTAGTATTTCATGAGGGTCCGGCCGCAAGTGCCGATTCCATTCTTCAATAACGCATTGCCGGGCCGCATCATAGCCGTTCAAAAGGGCATCCCAGTTTTCCTGACCCGCCGATTTGGCGATCAGCTCTCGGCTTGAATCGGGCGGATAATCGCAGGTCGGTGACATTAATCGCAACGCCACCAGCAAGCGGGTCATCAGTTCATGGGCTGCAATCATATTCTCGTTCAAATGTCCGCCACCTGCCAACCCGCGGGCAGCCAATCCCAATTGCGGGTGCAGGGCATCACCGGTTTTGAGCTGAAGGAAGTGTATGATAAATTCCCAATCCACCAGACCGCCCTCCATAAGCTTTGTGTCTAACGGTCCTTTGGGTGGTTTGTGCTCGACAATATCCAGCCGCATCTTGCGGACGGCTTTACGCAACGTTTCCGGTTCTCGCTCTTTCTGTAAAATGGTTATGATCTGATCCTGCAATTGATCGCAGGCATTTGTGCTACCATAGACAGGGCGCGCTCTGGTTAGTGCCATATGCTCCCAGGTCCAGGCGTTTTCTTGTTGATATTTATAGAAACTTTCTATTGTAACCGCCATTGGACCCTGCGTTCCGGAGGGACGCAGACGGGTATCTACTTCATAAAGCGGCCCGGCTGCAGTGGGTACCGACAGAGCTGCAACAATACGCTGTGCGAGCCGGTTAAAATACTGCGTGCCGCCCAAGGGTCGCCGACCGTCAGACTCGACACTGTGATCTCCGGTGAACAGAAAAATAAGGTCCAGGTCAGAGGCGTGAGTCAACGCTTCGCCGCCTAGACGGCCCAACGCAAGAACTATCATTTCACTGCCTTGGATCCTGCCATGGACCTCTTCGAACTCCGATATGGTGGCGTCGGTCAACACACGAATGGATGCTTCTGCGACACGGGCATATCCAGCGGCTATCGCCAGCGGATCGTGGCGAGATTCTATAAGCTGCGCGCCAAGGGCAAAGCGCTTCTCCCCTACCCGCGCCCGCACCCGGTCAAGCAGCATTTGATAATCATCGCCATCTTCCCGCCGAGCAAACTGCTCTGCCAATTCATCGACGGATGGCGGCAAATCCAGAGCGGTGGTATCGATCAACCCTTCAAACAATTCGGTCCTGCGGGATAATTCATCAGCCAGAACCGGTGCGTGGCTCAAAATGCGGCTGAGCATTTCCCGAAGTCCCGGACGGGCCTCCAGCATGCGGAAGAAATTAATTGCGGTGGGCAATTTATCGATCAGACTGTCCAATCGGACAAGGGCCTGTTGCGGATCCGGGGATCCGGCAATAGCCTCGATCATGTCCGGCAATACTGCCTCAAAGGATTCGACTGCCGCGGGGCTCCTCAGTGCCGTAACTTTCCCGCTACGCCACCGTTTGATCTTCTCGATAAAAACACCGGTTTGTACGACGCCTCTTTTTTCCAGCGCAACCACCAAAGCCTGATCCGCTTGTGGCAGAGTTATACTTTCATCGGAATCAATCAGCTCATCATAAATCGCGCCAACTGCCTCGACACGTGGTTCCAGAAGCGCCAGCAAATCAGCCCCCTTGTTTAAACCATGCAGCTTGGCCACGCGGTCCAATCCGGCCTCGTCATCGGGCAGGCTATGGGTTTGCTGGTCATTGACCATCTGGAGGCGATGTTCAATGATCCGATAAAACTCATAGGATTCAGACAATGTAGAAGCCTTGTCCGGATTAATCCGCCCAGCATCTACCAATGCCTTTAATGCCTCTCGCGTCGCTGGCACCCGCAGTGTGGGCTCGCGTCCGCCAAAGATAAGCTGGTGCATTTGTGCGTAAAATTCAGCCTCCCGGATACCGCCCCGTCCGCGCTTTAAATCGTACCCAGGCCCGAATTTCTGACCCGCAGTATAATGATCGCGTATTTGAACCGATACCGCGCCAATATTACGAATGGCTCCATAGTCCAGAGAACGCCGCCAGATGAACGGGTTGATTGTCTCAAGAAAATAGCGGCCCAGATCAGCATCACCCGCCGCAAAGCGGGATCGGATAAACGCCGCCTGCTCCCATGCAAGCGCACTGGATTCATAATAGCTGATTGCAGCTTCTACGGGCAAGGCCACAGGACTGACTTCCGGCGATGGCCGCAACCGCATATCGACACGAAAAACATAACCATCGGCATCCCGCGTGTTCAGAGCATCAACGAGTTGCTGACCAATCCGCCGCGCTGCATCGCTCGGTTCTTCACGCCCACGCATGGGGATCTTCTCGGGATCATAGATGAAAATCGGATCGATATCGGAAGAATAGTTTAGTTCCCGACTGCCATGTTTTCCCAGGCCGATAACTGCGAAGCCAGCGGGATCAGCATCCGGATAGCGCGTTGCATAGATATCGGCCAAGGCTTCATCCAGTGATCGGTCAGCAAAATCGGACAGCTGCGTAACGACATCGGTCAAACTCAACTGTCCCGCCAGATCACCAATCGCCAGCGCCAGCGCCAGCGCCCGCTTCTCTCGCCTCAGTCGTTGGCGAACATTCTCGGCATCCGCGCCAGCCTCCCGCACAAATGCCAAAGCGGTATTTAAATCTTTTTCATCAAGCAAAGCCGTGAGTTCCGGTTGAACCTCCATGGCCATGCACAGATAAGGCGCATGGTCTTGCGCGCGCTTGATAGCGTCTTTCAGGCTGGTCGGTTCAGGCAGACCGTTGATCATTATCCAAGATATTTCCCACGGAAGTTGCTGGCAAAGGTTGCAAAAGAACCCGCTGAAATAGCCTCACGCATTCCAGCCATAAGCGACTGATAAAAAGCAATATTATGCTCTGTCATTAACATGGCGCCCAATATTTCCTTCGATCGGATCAAGTGATGCAGATAGGCGCGGCTATAGGTCTGGCAAACCGAACAGGAACAGTCCGTATCGAGAGGCTCCAGATCTTCGGCAAATTTAGCATTGCGGATATTGATTGGCCCCGTGGCGGTGAAGGCCTGACCATTACGGCCCGACCGACTAGGCAGCACGCAATCGAACATATCCACTCCACGCTCTACCGCGCCAACCAGATCATCGGGTTTACCGACACCCATAAGATAGCGCGGCTTGTCGGCAGGCAATTGATCTGGGGCGTAATCGAGCACGTCAAACATCGCTTCTTGGCCCTCGCCCACTGCCAATCCGCCAATGGCGTAACCATCAAAACCAATCTCGATTAACGCCTCTGCTGAAGAAGCACGGATCTCCTTGTCCAGAGATCCTTGTTGAATACCGAAAAGAGCGGCCTTTACAGCATGCTCTTCGCCGCTATCGAAACCATCACGTGATCGTTTGGCCCAGCGCATGGATCGTTCCATGGACAGCATCGCTTCTTCCCGGGTTGCACCATTTTTGGTGCATTCATCAAAGGCCATAACAATATCACTGCCGAGCAGACGTTGGATTTCCATCGACCGTTCTGGCGTCAGCATATGCCGCGATCCATCAAGATGGCTTTGAAATTCAACCCCATCCTCACTCATCTTGGTAAGGTCTGACAGGCTCATTACCTGATAGCCGCCACTATCCGTCAGTATCGGCCGTTCCCAGTTCATGAATCTATGGAGACCGCCAAGCTTTGCAACACGCTCTGCTCCGGGACGAAGCATCAGGTGATAGGTGTTTCCCAAAATGATATCCGCCCCGGTTGCGCGCACCGTTTCGGGTTTCATTGCCTTAACTGTTGCTGCCGTTCCAACCGGCATGAATGCGGGTGTACGAATGTCCCCGCGCTGCATACTAATTTTCCCGATGCGCGCCTTGCCGTCGGTTGCGGCAATCGAAAAAGAAAAACGCTCAGCCATCAAAAATTGTCCCAATCAAAGAAGTAAGGCCCGAAAAAACAAAGAATTTTGAATTTTTTTCCTTATGGTGTACCAAAGAGCCGTTCTGCACGAATCCCTCTTTAACTGTGCAGGATGGTAACAGTTTTTCAAAGACCAAATCGGGAGTATTTTATGACGAAGACAATGAAATTAGGTTCAGCAGCAACCGCGCTGATCGCCGCAGCAGCCCTTTCCGCCTGTTCCGGTGGTGCCGGTGAAGCAACCGAAGGCGCTGAAGCCAGCGGCGAAGAAGCGACCGAAGTTGCCGCTGCTGAAAAAGAAAAATGTTTTGGCATCGCCAAAGCGGGCGAAAATGATTGCGCCGCTGGCGAAGGCACAAGCTGCGCCGGTACATCGGTTGTAGATTATCAAGGCAATGCCTGGAAATATACCGAAGCGGGCGAATGTGAGCCACAGGGCGGTTCACTGACCGAAGTGGCTGACAATGATGCGCCAGTGCCAGTAGCTGCTGAAGGCTAAGCCCTTAAGCATAAGATTTTGAAGGGGCGGCTCAATTGGGCCGCCCTTTTTTGTGGCCAGATCATTAGTGCCTTCCTATTTGATACCGATGGCCATATTCGATTACCTGAAAGCAACGCGCCGCCCTGTCGTGTTTGCGTTGCTTATTATCGCTGCTTTTTCAGCCAATTCTGCATTCGCTCAAACCAATGGTGATGCCGTCACTGATCCGCCTCTCTCAATCTCGCCGGCGGCTTCGGTGCCGGCTGTGACGCCTGATGCCAACATAAGCTCAGATCAGGAAGAGAAAGCCTCCGATTCCCCGCAACCAAGCGTGCTTACTCGGATCATGAGAATTGACCCGGACACAATCGAAATCAAGCCTGAGGATCGTGGTGATCTCAGTAGCTGTAACGCCACAGAAGGTGAGGAAATGTTGATTGCACTTCATAATTGCTGGCCGCTGCTGGAGGGTTTTCAGACCTATTTCAAAGCCAAGAGGGTCTCACGGGACCATAGAACCGCCCGCTGGAAGATGGTCAGGGACAATCCGGATTACAGGGCTTCTGAAGATTTTAAGGCCAGTCAGCAAGCCGAATTTGCGGATGTTATTCGTTCGGCCAAAACAATTGAAACTCTGGCCGGCGACCGAACATATCCGATGCAGGACATGTTGCTCTTTCTTGCAAATCTTATGAAATTTTCCGTCGCTCAGAAGCAGAATGACTATGACAAGGAGTTAGTTCATCTCGATGATGCGATCATGATTTTTGAAACAACCCGCATAACTGAACCGGGATTTGCTACTCTCGACCAACTATACAAGCAGCGAGAGCGTTTGATAAAACAGACGAGTAAAGCCCCATAGTTCCCACTTAGGGTAACAGCAGACTGGAATCACCATAGCTATAAAACCGATAGCCCTCTTCAATTGCATGGGCATAGGCCCCTTGCATTGTCTCCAACCCCATTAGCGCGCTGACCAGCATGAACAATGTCGATTTGGGCAAATGAAAATTGGTCATCAGGCCATCAATTGCGCGAAACTGATATCCCGGCGTTATAAAAATATCCGTATCGCCCTCAAATGGCTGGATAATGCCATCGGTTCCGGTTGCGCTTTCCAACAGGCGCAAACTTGTCGTACCAACGGCAATAACACGACCACCATTTTGGCGTGCCTGATTGAGACGATCCGCGACATCCGGTTCAATCCTGCCCCATTCGCTGTGCATTTGATGCTCATCGGTCTCGTCCACCTTCACCGGCAGAAATGTTCCTGCACCGACATGAAGGGTTAAGGTCTCTCGGCCAACGCCGGCATCATCCAAAGCAGCTATCAACGCGTCGGTAAAATGTAACGCCGCTGTTGGCGCAGCCACGGCACCCTTTTCCCGCGCAAACATCGTCTGATAGTCTTCCGCATCGCGTTCGTCGATTTCACGCTTGCTGGCAATATAAGGCGGAAGCGGCATGGTACCGGCTCTTCCCAACAGAACTTCAACCGGCTCGTCGCCAAGAAAATGGAGCAAGAAGCTGCCGTCCGCATATTTTTCTTCGGCTCGGGCAACGACCTCTTGACCAAAATCTATGTGATCATCAATTTTCAGCCTTTTTGCGTTACGAATAAACGCCTGCCAACGTCTAAGGTCGACACGTTTGTGCAATGTAGCACCAATTTTGGCCTCTCCGCGACGCCCCTCCAACTGTGCTGGAATCACTTTGGTGTCGTTGAAAACCAATATGTCATTCTTCGACAGCAGCTTCGGAAGATCTTTAACAATATGATCGGACAGCTGCCCAGACCCGGCAACGCCGAGCATGCGGGCACTATCTCGCGGCACAGCGGGCCTTAGCGCGATATTCTCTTGCGGCAGCGCAAAGTCAAAAAGATCGACGCGCATATTGTAAACCTAGGGATTAATTGGCGCGTTCAAGTCATCAACCGTAATTTCTTGTTCTGGTACCGGTGCAAAAGACCTTGGTGCTGGAGGCGCTTTACCATCAATTGCAACCGACGCTTGCAAGATCCGGCTCGGACTCGCAGGAGGTTCGCCGCGATTAATCGCATCAACATGTTGCATACCGGCTGTCACACGTCCGAAAACTGTATATTTTTTATCCAATGCAAATCGCGGGTAAAAGACAATGAAAAACTGGCTATTCGCACTGTCTTCACTCTCCGCACGGGCCATCGATACAACCCCTCTCAAATGTGGGAACGGATGAAATTCGGCTTTCAAATCAGGTAGTTCTGAGCCGCCTGTGCCTGTGCCCGTGGGGTCACCGGTCTGTGCCATGAAGCCTTCAATAACGCGGTGGAAAATCACACCATCATAAAATCCCTGCCGTGTCAGCGTCTTGATCCGTTCGACATGATTGGGCGCAACCGCAGGAAAAAGCTGAATCGTTACCCGGCCGCCCGTAGAGAGGTCCAGATGCAGAATATTCTCTTCCTCAGGAACCGAAGCCGGAGCGGGCTCAGCAGGCTCGGCCTGCTCTTGGGCAGTGGCGCCAGTGCTGATCATCGCAGCAGCAAAAAGGGAAACAATGAATTTGCTTAGCATATGTAACTACTCACCTGTTCGTTGGTCATCATGGCAGCTTCCGTTGATCCACCTGACATCAATAATGCCGCCTATTGGACGAGATATGCTTTCGCCGCAATGAACTGCTTTTCAAATCGCGCTTAATGCCCGCTTATTGTTCACCCTTCAAGCCGGTCTCTGCTACGCGGGCGACCACTTCTTCACACACCGTCGGTGGGACAAATTTGTGTATTTCCCCGCCATAAATCGCGATTTCCTTGACCAGTCGTGAAGCAATCGGTTGAAGCGATACGTCGGCCATAAGAAACACGGTTTCGATCTGGTCATTCAGTTGCTGGTTCATTCCAGCCATTTGATATTCATATTCAAAATCGGCCACAGCGCGAAGGCCCCTGACGATAACGCCGGCACCTTGTTTTTGAGCAAATTTCATCAACAGCGCATTGAAGGCGACCACTTCTACTGCATCACCAAGATCAGCGGTTTCCCGACGGACCATGTTCAACCGTTCTTCCAATGAAAACATCGGTGATTTCGATGGGTTCGTGGTGACACCGATCACCAACTTATCTACCAAACGCGTACCACGCTGAATGATATCCATATGCCCCAGTGTGACGGGATCGAATGTCCCGGGATAAACACCAACTCTCATCATATTCCCCCTATAGGCCAGATGCCCGGACAAAGTTTAACGGTCTCGCTGTACCGTATATTCCGCAATGGCGCGAAGCAAATTGGCCTCCTCACCATAGCCGTTCAAATGTGATTTGGATTGATCGACCAGCATTTGTGCTTGTTCCTTGGCCCGATCCAGTCCCATCAGTGTCAAAAATGTCTGTTTGCCGGCCGCTTCGTCCTTATGCAGCGCTTTTCCAGCCAGCGCCTCATCACCTTCGACATCCAGAATATCATCGGCAATCTGAAAAGCGAGTCCGAGATCATGGGCATAACCACGCAGTCCTGTCCGCCCTTCAATCGGGACGCGGCCCAGAATCGCTCCGATCTCGACACAAGCGCTGATAAGTGCGCCCGTCTTCAACTGCTGCAATCGCGTCACGGTTGGCAAATCAAAGGTCGTTGTCTCAGCAACAAGATCCATCATCTGCCCGCCAGCCATGCCGGACGGCCCCGCCGCCTTTGCCAGACACGCGACCATCTCAGCGCGCACAAACGGATCCGTATGGGTATCTTCGTCCGCCAACAGTTCAAAGGCCATTGCGTGAAGCGCATCCCCGGCGAGAACAGCCTGTGCTTCACCGAAAGCTTTGTGCGCCGTTGGTTTGCCCCGCCGTAAATCGTCATCATCCATGCACGGCAGATCGTCATGGATAAGCGAGTAAACATGCAATGCTTCCATGGCAGTTGCCGCGCGTAAGGCGCAGTTCTCGTCGACGTTGAACAGACCAGAGGTTGCCATAACCAACAAGGGCCGCAGGCGTTTGCCGCCTCCGATTGCGGCATGACGCATGGTTTTGAACAATTGTGCACGAGAATCCTCAGGGACGGTCAGCAACAGATCAAACTGCTTATCCACTGCCTCGGCGACGCGGGCCATTTCCTGCCGCAGGTCCAGATTATTATTGGCCGGCATTTCTAATCAGCATCAAAGGCAGTGACGCCCTGAGGCTTGCCATCGCGATCAAGTGTGATTTTTTCGATCTTCGCTTGGGCATCTTCGAGACGTTTCTGGCAAAGGCCGCGCAATTTTTCGCCTTGCTCGTATAGTACGATGGACTGATCCAACGGAACATCGCCGCTTTCCAGCTTTCTGACAATGTCCTCCAGTCGTCTCAGCGCGTCTTCAAAGTTCAGATCTGCTATGTCGACTGACATATCTTGGTCGGTTTCACTCATACCCATTGCAATGGCGTCGCTTTGGGTTTCGGTCAAGGCCCAGAAAATGCAAATCGGTCTGTTTTCGATTCCCGGGCCTCATTGTCTGGTCATTTGCCGAGATCAGGGCTAGAAATAACCGCAAAAAGGGGAGGTATATTATGTTCATTGGGCATTTCGCACCGGCAATGGTTGCCGCGACTCATCCCAAAGCTCCAGGACTTGGAACGCTGTTTGTTGCAGGCCAATTGGTTGATTTCGGCTTTTTCGGCCTTGCCCTTTTCGGTATCGAAAATTTCCGGATTGTCTCTGGTTTCACAGTGATGACCCCCCTCGATCTTTATGACATGCCCTATACCCATAGTCTCCTCGGCAGCGGTGTCTGGGCGCTTGGCTTTGCACTTCTGATTTGGCTATTCACTCGCAACAAAACAGGCGCCCTGATTGGCGGCGCTGTCGTATTATCCCATTGGCTGCTCGATCTACTGGTCCACGCACCGGATCTGACATTGGCTGGATCCCCGCCCAAACTGGGCTTCGGACTTTGGGATTATCCAGCGATCACTATGCCACTGGAGCTGATAATGACCTTTGGCGCGCTCGCTTTTTTTGTGTTTCGGACAAGATCAACGGCACCGCGCTCTAAACTGGCATTAGTCCTTCTGGTCATATTGTTGCTCGCGTTCCAACTCATTAACTGGTTCGGACCGGAACCCGAGGCAGCCGATATGGCAATGATGATTTCAGCATTGGTTGCCTTCGCACTCGCCGCGTTAGCCGCCGCATTTGTGAGCAGGACCAGAACATTAAAGCTTGCCTGAATAGCAGGGCTAGCAGTTAGGAATAAGCATGGCTCAGTTTTTGATCGCCTACATATTAGCCGCCATCATCTTTGGCATTTTGGACTTTCTGTGGCTCAGCAATATGGCGAACAGTTTGTACCGCCCGGTGATCGGCGAAATCATGGCGGATGAGTTTCGCAAGTTACCCGCCCTCGCCTTTTATTTGATCTATCTGTTCGGAATCATCTGGTTTGGTGTCAAACCAGCACTGGCTAGCGGACAATGGACGACAGCCTTGCTCAACGGAGCGCTTTTCGGCGGCATTGCGTACGCGACCTATGACTTGACCAGCCAAGCGGTACTCAAGGTCTGGTCTACCAAGATTACCCTATATGATATTGCCTGGGGGACGTTTGCGACAGGGGTCACCGCCGCGTTGACGGCCTATCTGGTTCTTCGTTTCGTTAAAACCTAGATTGACCTTAATGGGTGTGACAGCGCTGTCACATCGATATCAATCCTTTGATTTTGCATTAAGAATCCGCAGCCTTTCGGGCAGCTCCGCCATGACCTCTCGCCGTTGATCTGGTGTAGAGGAAGCCCATTCCGCTATTTCCGACAAAGTGCGGCCGCATCCGACACATAGACCAGTTGGGCGATCTATGGCGCATATATCATTGCAGGGCGATTCCATGAGGCCCTTAACAGCATAATCATCGATCAGGTGCAAACCCGTAGCTTGCAGATGCCTCTATGGGTGTGGATCAGGACGTCAGCTGTTCGTCAATTTGTCCCAAACGCTCTTTGCCGAAATACATTTCTCCATCAACATACATGGTCGGGATACCAAAGGCACCGCGCTCGACCGCGTTCTCGACATTGTCCATCAATTCTTGTTTAACCGCTGGATCCTGTGTCTTTGCAAATAGCTCTTGCGCATCAAAGCCGCCATCTTGAAGGATTTTGCCGAGAACTTCGGTATCTGTCACGTCCAGTTGCTCTTCCCATATTGCGGGCAGCAATGTTTCGATGAATGTGGCACGTTTTTCCGGCTTCAGCGCAACCAACATCCGTTGCAGACTTATGGTATTGAAAGGAAAATGCGGGTTCATCTGGAATTTGGTCAGGCTATGTTTGGTGATGAAGCGATTCATCTCAAGCATCGCATAGGGATTCTTGCCTTTGACTTCCGCGTCACGAATGAAAGGCGGGGCGTTACCGGTCAGCTTATGCATTCCGCCCAAAAACGCGGGTATCACCTCAATCGTCGCGCCATGTTTATCGGCCAATGCCTTTAGCGGTTGCCAGATCAGATAAGCATTGGGGCTAACGAAATCGAATATAAGCTCAATCGTCTTGGTCATTGGTTTTCCTTCATCACCATTTTTCAGCCCATGGCCGCACGTCCATTTCAAATGTCCATGCACTGCGTGGCTGTTCGTGTAACATCACATAATTTTGTGCCAGATCATCAGGATTGACCACGCCGTCATTGGCTTTGCGTTCCTCATAGTCTGGCAGCATTCCTTTGATCCAATCGGTATCTACGGCTGCATCAATCACGACATGGGCGACATGAATATTTTGCGGCCCCATTTCGCGCGCAAGGCTTTGCACCAAATTGCGAAGCGCGGCTTTCGCGCTGGCGAAGGCGCCAAATCCTGCCGCACCGCGCATGCTAGCCGTTGCGCCAGTAAAGAGGATTGATCCGTGGCCGCGTTTGGTCATGATGCGCGCCGCTTCGCGTCCGGTTAGAAACCCCGCTAGGGTTGCCATTTCCCAGATTTTCAGAAACTTTTGTGCGCTGGTATCGAGGATCGTCATCGGTACATTGGCGCCGACGTTAAAAACCACGCAGTCCAGCGGGCCGATATCGGCCTCGATTTTGGCAAACAGAGCTTCAACCTGGTCTTCCTTGCGCGCGTCACAGGAAAATCCATGAGCCTGCTTGCCAGCGCTGCGGAGTTCTTCAACCAGCGGGTCAAGCTTTTCTCCGCCGCGTCGCGCGCCGCAGACGATATAGCCTTTGTCGGCAAAGGCACGCATGATTGCGCTGCCGATGGCGTCCCCTGCCCCGACGACCAAAACCACTTTATCCATAATTTGCTCCAGCCATCGACCAATTTCAGTTTCATAATGAAACCATGTTTCGAATCTAAATGCAATGGGCTCTGCAAAACTGATAATTCACACTAGGCGGAATCGGGACGGCTCGTTAAAGGGTCTTCATGACACAGACATCCTCGCGCACCGCTGAAAAAATCACACCTGAAATTGTTGCCGAACATGGCCTCAACGAAGAAGAATATCAGCGCATCTTAAACGCGCTTGGCCGCGAGCCAAATATCACAGAGCTTGGCATTTTTTCGGTCATGTGGTCCGAGCATTGTTCTTATAAAAGCTCTCGTTTGCACTTGAAGAAACTCCCCACCACGGGTCCTCAGGTCATCTGTGGTCCTGGCGAAAATGCCGGTGTGATTGACATCGGCGATGGTCAGGCAGCGATCTTCAAGATGGAAAGCCACAACCACCCATCTTATATCGAACCTTATCAGGGCGCAGCAACCGGTGTGGGCGGTATTTTGCGCGACGTCTTCACCATGGGTGCGCGTCCAGTGGCGAATTTGAATGCCCTGCGCTTCGGACGGCCCGAGCATCCCAAGATGAAACATCTCGTCAAAGGCGTCGTTGCGGGCATTGGCGGCTATGGCAATTGCGTCGGTGTACCGACCGTTGGCGGCGAAACCAATTTCCATGAAGCCTATGATGGCAATATCATCGTCAACGCGATGACCGTGGGCGTGGCGGATGCGGACAAGATTTTCTATTCCGCCGCTTCAGGCGTTGGCAACCCCATCGTCTATGTCGGCTCGAAAACCGGTCGCGACGGCATTCATGGTGCAACCATGGCGAGTGCGGAATTTGATGATGACAGCGATGAGAAGCGTCCCACGGTACAAGTTGGCGATCCGTTTACAGAGAAGTTGCTGATCGAGGCCTGTCTCGAATTAATGGCCAGTGATGCGATTGTCGCGATTCAGGATATGGGCGCAGCCGGCCTCACCAGCTCCAGCGTCGAAATGGCAACCAACGGCGAAGTTGGCATCATTCTCGACATGGATAAGGTTCCGTGTCGCGAAACCGAGATGACCGCTTACGAGATGATGCTGTCCGAAAGCCAGGAACGCATGCTGATGGTCCTGAAACCCGGCCGCGAGGAAATGGCCGAGGCGATTTTCACCAAATGGGAACTGGATTTCGCGGTTATTGGCGAAGTGACCGACACCCGCCGCATGGTGCTGACGCACAAAGGCGAAACCGTCTGCGATATTCCGCTTGGCCCGCTCGCCGACGACGCACCGCTTTACGACCGGCCTCATCTGACGCAGGAAGAATATAAAGCGCATGTAGCAACCAAACCGCTCGGCGACATACCCGAAAGCACCGATATTGGCGCAGACCTGCTCAAGATGATGGCCAGCCCAGCCCTCGCCTCCCGTCGCTGGATCTGGGAGCAATATGATAGCCAGGTTGGCGCAGACACGGCGCAGCGCTCCGGCGGTGACGCGGCGGTCGTCCGTGTCCACGGCACCAACAAAGGTTTGGCGATCACCACCGACTGCACCCCGCGCTATTGCAAAGCCGATCCGGTCGAAGGCGGCAAGCAGGCTATTGCCGAAGCCTATCGCAATCTCTGCGCGGTTGGAGCAAAACCGCTCGCGACAACCGATTGCATGAATTTCGGTAATCCTGAAAAGCCACATATCATGGCGCAATTTGTCGGCTGCATCGAAGGCATGGCCGAAGCCTGTGAAGCGCTCGATATGCCAATCGTGTCTGGCAATGTGAGCCTGTATAATGAAACCACCGGCGCAGATGGCGTGAGCCATGCGATTCTACCGACACCCGCTATTGGCGCGGTGGGGTTGATTGATGATCTCGACAAGATGATGACCCTTGGGTTCAAGGGCGTGGACCATGCAATTGTTGTTCTGGGAACCACATCTTTGGAAAAGTTGGACGTGGATAGCGGCCTTGGTGAATTGGGGCAAGAACTTGGACAATCCCTATGGCTGCGACAGTTCGGTGAAGTTGAGGCTGGCTCACCTCCCGCGGTCAACCTTGAGCAAGAACGTATAGTTGGCGATTTTGTTCGGAAGTTAATAAATGAAGGTGAGGTCAGTGCGGTCCATGACATCTCTGATGGCGGTGTCGCTGTCTCTTTGACAGAGATGGCCCTCGCCAGCGGAATTGGCGCCTCCGTGCTGTCCATGGGCAACATCATCAAAGACGCATTTTCGGAAGATCAAGGCAGATATATTGTCACTTTACCATGGTCTGATCGTGAGAGTTGGGCCGAGTTCAAGAAGGCGGCTGAATCCGCTGGAGTGACTGCCTCATGGATCGGGGGCACCCAGGGAGATTCGATTTCCTGGACCGATGGTGAAGATACGCCAGTTGCCGACATCCCCCTCTCCGACCTCCGCGAAGCCAGTGACAGTTTCTTCCGCGACTGGATGGAAGACTAGCCGCTTAAGCGTTCAATCCAACGCTATCCAGAAACGGTGAGGAGAACGCATCGCGTTCCGCCGCATCGGGCAGCAACAGTTTGCGCACCTGATTCCAGCGATCAACGCTCCCGCCATAGCCGCGCCGCACGCGAGCCTTGGTGAGGTCGTGCATTTTTCCCCAATGCTGAGTAAAGGGCATGCCTGCTGCCTCCAACCGTTGACCAGCCAAAGTAATCAACTTGCGCGTCGCAGGCGTGTCGATGCCGTCAATATCTATCACGCAACTAGGGTCATAGCGCGTGAAGGCCATCATGCCTGGTGATTTTTGCGCATAGCGACAGGTGAATACAACCGGCGCATTTTTATGGACCAGAAACGCCTGACGCATGATTTCGAGTGCCGTTGTGACCTGAGCAATCGGTACAGCAAAACCAGAGCTCGCAATCCCCTCACGCGCGCTGGTGAAGCTATAGGTCTCGCCGGGCAGTCGCCATTCATGCGGCCGGTCAGATCGCACTTTCAGCTCTGCCTGTATCAGCAGGCTGGTCGCTGTGTTCCGCAAGTCGGGAAACATCTTGATTGCCGAAGCGATTAGCCTTGGCAGATCGGTCCCCGGTTCGGCCTCGGATTTCAGGTTATAGTCGGCACGATAGCCGGGCGGGCAAAGCTCTTTATAGCGCACCGTCGTATAACCAATGTCCATCTTGTTGGGATCAAGGATCACCTGAAAGAAATAGGGTCTGCGAGTCTGATCCGGCAGACCTGATCCGCGAAAATCGAGCATATTGAGCGCGCCTTGCAGCTGGCCGAAAGGAATATGCAACAACGACGAATTGAGCAGGTATCGCCCCGTCGCACGCAACATCACTGAGTGGACAATGCCCAATGCGCCCAGGCTGACAAGCGCCGCATCAAATTTGGCATCATCGCGCACCAGTGTTGCACCGAGCTTGGCGGCAAAATTTGCATTCATCACCGGGGCTCGGGCCGGTTCAATCCATAGGTTCTGGGTGGCCGTCAGGATTTGAATTCCCGCTACCTCGCTTTCCATCGGACCAACATCCACAGCTGAACCATGCACACCGGTTCCAATGGCTCCAGCGATGGTCTGACCATTACTCGCCCCTGAAGTGCGCAGCGCGCGGCGACGAGATGTTGTTTCCAATCGCTCGTTTATCTTTGAAATATTCGTGCCGCATTGCACCAGATAGAGATCATCTCGCGATGTCGCGCTCGCTAGATCGACATCGGAAGCACCAACATTGAACGTCCAGTCAAGATTGGCGGTTTCCACGACCCAGCCGTCCTTGACCGCAGGAATATCGGAAAAGGACCAGCGCGATCCACAGGCCCGGATTTGCACGCCCGCCGTCAGCGCATCAGCGATAATCCCTTGCAAACGCGCCGCCGTTTCGCGCATTCCCGACATCGTGGCACGCGTCGGATTTTCATTATGAACCCGCAGCCGTTTGGCAATTGGCATCTTGATATTGAAGTGATGGTTCACCCATTCAATATTATTGTTCACCTGGATCTGATTGGGGGGCATCATATTTCTCCCGTCCGGCCGAATGCGGTGGACTATTCGTCAGTGCTACCTTCATCGGAAGGCACTTTGGCACAGTAATATTCGATGGTGGTCGGCTGATAGAAGCCCAGCGACAATACCGTGATCAATGACTGTCCGAAATTCGTTTTGACGCGCACTTCGTCAATCAAGTTGGTCTGGCAATCGGCAACATTGCGGGGTTGCCCCCTTGGCAACAAATAGGCCTTGCTATTCACTATGGCATGCTCACCATCGGGATTGGGGCGCTGCACCACGAGCCGATGTTCGGCGCAGCTCGATAGCAGCACCGCACTGATCAAAATCAGTCCTAATCGCTTTTGCAAGATATTGCCTTCCTTCATGTGAGTCCGGTCCTCTTGGATCTCGGTACTTCGAATTTCAGGCGACCCTGCCACTTTATCGCCGAATCGCAGCATAATCGCAATGGGGGTTTTCTGCCAGACCAGTGTTGCTGCTGCGTCACTTGATGACCTGCCGTCATTGTCCTGCTATGCTTGCATCATGCCTACAACACAAAATGCTGGTTACTCAGGGACACCGCTCGCAAAGAAGCTCAGCCTGAAAGACGGTATGACGGTTTGGTTTGAAGGGATGCCCGACAGTGTCCGCGCCGAGATTGATACCTATGGCTTGGCATTTGAAGAGCATGACACGCCTTTTCAAGGACTCAACGCAGCTCATATTTTTGTCAAGGAACGCGCGCTACTCGAGCAGCATCTCACCGCACTCCGCACCTTGATCGATCCAGCCGGTCAGGTTTGGGTCAGTTGGCCGAAAAAGGCATCAAAAGTCGAAACCGATATCACCGAGGATACCATTCGCAGTGTCTGTTTGCCGATGGGCTTTGTCGACATCAAGGTCTGCGCCGTGGATGCGATCTGGTCCGGCCTAAAACTGACAATTCGCAAAGAACTGCGCTGAAATCTGGTTATTCAGGAATCCTACGGATTTCTCAATTTCAGGACAGCGCCATGACAGAATTACATTGGACAGAGATTTGCAAGAATGCGCTCGTGCTCATCCGCGATCTGGTCGTTTTGGGTATAGTCATCTTTTTCCTGTTTTTCCCGATCCAGTTTGGAGAACAGCTCGGCAAAACAAATATCGGTCGCTTCAGTGCCTTTGGCGTAGAAGTGGAATTGCAAGCCAAAGAGATGCGCGATCAGGCAGAAGCAGCGAGAACCGAAGTCGCCGAAGCGCAGGCGGCTGTTGATCAGACACTTTCCGATCTCAGAACGTGGTCGCGAACCAATCCGCAAATCCGCGGGCGCGCCAGCCAACTCGAACAGAAAGTGGAAGAGTCATCGCAAAAATTGACCAGTGCAAAGAGCGAAATTGATCGCTCCATTACCGGATATGATGTCTTGGTAAAAAAAATAGAAGCGGCGCAATAACGCCGCTTGCAAACCTATGCTGGCTGACCCAGCAAATTATAAGGATCAATACCTTGTGCTTCATAGGCTGCATGTGCCTGCTTGTAGTACACCGGCTCGCCTATGTTCAGAAATGCGCGGGCTTCATCAAGTGGCATCGCCAATATCTTCTCGATATCATAATAGGCTAGTCGCTTGGCTGCCTTGCCCAGTTTTTGTCCTTCGCGAACAGCTTTCAAAACAGGTGCATCCGTTGGTGCCTGCTTCTTCATTTCCAGCGCACCTGCATAAGCAATGAACAACACGCCAAGATTGGGGTTCTGGCTATAGGTAAAGCCCAGCACACATTGCTCTCCCAGCGCATCGCGGCCATAGCCGGTCAGAACGTGAAGCAAGTCATGCGTGTCCCGCATCCGGTTGCCGAACCATTCGGTAATGTCGTTACGCTTTTCATATGTCTCGCCATAGCGATCAAATTCTGCAACCAGTCCAGCGGCTGTCAGGCCTTCCTTCTTCATGAAACGGACATAGGCCTGCCCCAGACTGTCGGCTGGAAGTTCACGCAATTTGTCATGATCATCCAGCATCGCTGGCAAATCGACATTGCGCTCCATCAATTCCTGCGCATGGGGAGTTTTCAGAAAGCGTTTGGCGTTACGGATAAAGGCTTTGCCGGCAAGCGCCTCGATAATGTGGAACACCTCCGCTGTATCTTCCTTGTCCGCGATCAAATTGCGGAAATGCCGGAACGCCTTTATCGGACGAATTTTCGGCGGCGCATGTTTGGTATTGAGCAAAGGCATTGTTGTCGGAGAAACTGTCATAAAGGAATCGCTTAATTGGCTATTGTTAAAGACTTGATATCGATTACTAACATCAATGTCAATAGTAGATAATTGCTTTCCTACGCACCGCTTCCCGTTTAAGCCGTTCAACAGAAAACCTGATCACTTGCTCAACCTCCACAAGAGAAAAAAGGGGGTGAGACTTGTGTGAACTTTGGAATGATATTACGCGCCCGAAACTTCGCGGCGTGGAGGAAAAACGGGATGAAACCACACGATACTCTGCCCTATACCCAGCTGCCTGAATATTCTGACGAGGAACGCATCGCGCGATCCAAGGCTTTTTATGATGCCTTAAAAGTGCGTCGCACCTGCCGCTATTTTACCGATGAAACAGTACCGCGGATAGTGATCGAGAATGCCCTGCTTGCCGCCGGGACCGCACCCAATGGGGCCAATCACCAACCTTGGCATTTTGCGGTCATCCAATCTCCTGAAAAGAAAAAGGCATTGCGCGAGGCAGCGGAAGCCGAAGAACGCGAATTTTACGAGAATAAAGCCAGTGATGAATGGTTGGAGGCGCTTGGCCCGCTGGGCACGGATGCAGACAAGCCGTTTCTCGAAACCGCACCCTATCTGATTGTCATATTTGGCCAGCGAAAGGGCGGCATGTTGCCGGGCGAGATGAAGCAGAACTATTATGTCAATGAAAGCGTCGGTATTGCTACAGGCATGCTGATTACCGCCCTGCATGATGCCGGGCTCGCTACACTCACCCACACGCCTAATCCGATGAAATTCCTCAACGAACTGTGCGAACGGCCGGCCAATGAAAAACCGATGATGGTGCTCGTCGTCGGAAAGCCGGCACCAGATGCAACCATCCCTGTTCATGCCACGATCAAGAAACCGCTGGACGCCATTGCAAGCTGGTTGTGAATTTTCCGAAACGCCTATCGCTACCTGATTGAAGGACCTGAAATGAACGCCACCACGACCACGCGCTACCTTACTCTTGATGCCCTGCGCGGCTTTGCGGTGATGGGCATATTGCTGATGAATATTATCGCCTTCTCGATGCCGGAAATGGCCTATTTCAGTCCTGCAATTTATGGCGGCACCGATACTCCGGATATTGTCGCGTGGTTGTTATCGTTCATCCTGGTTGATGGCAAAATGCGAGGGCTCTTCACCATCCTGTTCGGGGCCAGTATGATGCTGGTCATTGAGCGCGCCGCAGTGAAGGGAGAAAACCCTGCAAAGGTCCACTATTCCCGCATGCTCTGGCTTGCCGTTTTTGGACTCGCTCACTATTTTCTGATCTGGTGGGGCGATATATTATTTTTATATGCTACCGTCGGTTGCATCGCATTTTTTATGGCCGATTGGGAAAGCAAAAAACTGATCCGTGTCGGATTGATAATCTATGCCATAGGATTTGCCATCAATCTGTTATTCACTGGCAGCCTGATTTACCTGCAATATCTTGCTTTGGAAGCCGGGCCGGGTTCGTCCATGGATCTAGAATATCAGGAAGCCATGAAAGACATTGCGACTAGCGGAGCAGCGTTAGCCAAAGATATCGCCATTCATCAAGGTAGCTATGCGACTATTCTTGCCGACAAATTCGCCGAGCACCTATGGGGACCGCTGGGTTTAATCTTGTTGAATTTCACCGAAACACTGCCGTTCATGATGATTGGCATGGCACTCTATAAAAACGGTTTCATGACGGGTGAATGGGAAATTGAGCGGTACAAGAGCTTCGGCATCCGCTTAACCGGCATCGGCCTGCTGCTACTCGTCCCATTGGCCATCTTCATGTTTTTAAATATTTCTGATCCGTTGGTTGCCTTTAACACAAGCATAGCCTGGTCCGCGCCATCGCGACTATTGATGACAATCGGCTATGCAGCCCTGCTCATATTACTTATCCAAACATTCTCTAACAGCGCTCTGCTGCACAGGGTAGCTGGAGCCGGTCGTGCGGCCTTTACCAACTATCTCGGCACCAGCATATTCATGACCTTCATCTTCTATGGTTGGGGTTTAGGACTCTACGGAACGATCGACCGCGCTGAGCTTTATCTGTTCGTGCCCAGCGCATGGATTATCATGCTGCTATGGTCGAAACCTTGGCTCATGCGTTTCCGCTACGGTCCTCTGGAGTGGCTCTGGCGATCACTGTCACGGATGGAGGTCCAATCGATAAAAATCACCAATCGATTGTGAACAGGCGTGTTTTTGCTATTGCGATCTATTCTCATTAGCTATATACGAGTCGCATAAGGAGCCCATATGGTTGTTTGTGTTTGCAATGCGATTAAGGAAAAAGACCTGCGAGCCGCGGTTCGTAACGGATCTGAGAAGCCGAGTGAGGTCTATGCTGAGCTCGGGCGGAAGCCAAAATGCGGCCAATGCCTATCGTTTGCGCGAACCATTATCGAAAACGAAGTTGCGACCGCTTAGCATTCTCTTTATCAAGTCACTGAAATAATTGCCTTTTCCTAGGAACTAGCCCTTTCCTACATGACCGTGCTCGTGTATAGCGCAGGGTAACTTATTCCCCATCGAAAAGGATTACACCATGAAGGGTGACGCAAAGGTAATCGACTATCTGAACGAAGCGCTGAAAAACGAACTCACCGCGATCAACCAGTATTTTCTGCACAGCAAAATGCTCGATAACTGGGGTGTCAGCAAACTCGCCAAGTTTGAATATGAAGAATCCATCGATGAGATGAAACATGCCGATAAGCTGGCCGAACGCATTCTCTTCCTGGACGGCCTGCCCAACTTCCAGTTACTCGGCCGGCTTAAAATTGGAGAGTCTGTTGAAGAGATCCTCAAAGCCGATCTTGCCCTTGAGCATGAAGCTTTGCCGCCACTAAAAGACGGGATCGAACATTGTGAAAAAGTGCGCGATTACGTTACGCGCGACCTGTTTGCTGAAATCCTGGAAAGCGAAGAAGAACATGTCGATACGCTGGAGAAGCAATTTGACATGATTGAGCGCATGGGAATTGAAAACTATGTTCAACTCCAATCGGAACCAGCCGAATAAAATCAGCGATGGTCGAAGTGGCTGCTAAACCCGTTTGAGCGGCGTCTTTCCCCTACGGGTTGACGCTGCATAACGGGGCTGGTTTCATGCTCTAATATAGGCAGTGTTTCTTCAAACAACGGCCGTAGTCCAACAACCTGCTCGATAATTTCATCGGGTGTTTCCTGATGTTCTACGCATTTTCGAGCGGTCATTTCGATGAGCTCCGCGACGGCAGCCAATCGGACGGCACCAAATTGCAGGGACTCGCCCTTTAGCTTATGTGCTGGTGTAATGATTTGCACTGCGTCCTTCGCCCGCATTGCCGCCTCAATCTTTGCGATGGATTGCGTCCCATCTTCTCGGAAATACCCCAATATGCGTACAAAGTCGGGGCCGAGCGAGGACCTTGTCTCGCTATAAACGGTCCAGTCAATCAGATCACTATCAAGCTGCGCCAAGGATCAAACCCCTAGAAGAAATGGCTGAGAAAATACCCATAGCCAGGAGAATAGCAGCGGAGCCGTAAAAAATTTGTTACCACAAAGAAAAACAATCACCCCTTAATTCAAAGGCTTGGCGAGTTTTTGCTATTCCTTGTCGTGATAGGGATTTTTGGGAGCGCGGATTATCAATCGGACCGGTACGCCGCCGAAGCCTAGCTCCCGGCGGATACCGTTTATCAAATATCGACGATAGCTTTCTGGAAGATCGTCCACACGGGTACCGAAAATGACAAAGGAAGGCGGCCGTGTCTTGGCTTGTGTAATGTAGCGCAACTTGATCCGTTTGCCGCCTGGCGCTGGCGGCGGATTGTCTTCAATGGCATCTTCGAACCAACGGTTGAGCTTGCCTGTTGCGACCCTCTGGGACCAAATTCGCCGCGAGTTGAACGCCGCCTTCATTAACTGATCAATGCCTTTACCGGTAAAAGCCGATACCGCGATCAACGGAACGTCTCGAACCTGCGCAAGGCCGTCATCCAGAGCAGCACGAATGCCATTGAACAACTTGCTCGGTCCTTCAGCCACATCCCATTTGTTGATCGCTATGACCAGACATCGACCTTCTTGAATCGCTTGATCGGCAATCCGCAAATCCTGTGCCTCAAGCCCTTTAGTCGCATCCAGCAGCAGCACCACGACTTCGGCAAAATCAATTGCCCGCTTGGCATCAGCCACCGACAATTTTTCAAGCTTGTCGTTCACCTTGGCGCGTTTGCGCATACCAGCGGTATCGATCAGCCGCACCTTGCGATCTGGTTCTATGCCATCAAGCTTTTCGTCTTCGGTCAGCGCATCGTCATGCCAGACCCACTCTACCGCGATACTGTCACGGGTAATGCCTGCTTCAGGCCCAGTAATCAGGCGATCCTCGTCGAGCATCTTGTTGATCAGCGTGGATTTCCCGGCATTCGGCCTACCAACAATTGCCAATTTCAAAGGTGCTGCTTCGTCAACCGGTTCATCCTGCGCAGCGGCTTCGAATGCTTCGATGTAAGGGCGCACGGCTTGGAACAGGTCTGCGATACCGTCGCCATGTTCTGCACTTAGCGGGATCGGGTCGCCAAAGCCAAGCGCATAGCTTTCGAGCACACCGGACTCCGCCGCCTTTCCTTCCGCCTTGTTGACAAGCAACACCACAGGCGTCTTGGAACCGCGTAACCAGCGCGCAATTTCTTCGTCGAGCGGCGTTAAACCTGCACGGCCGTCGATAACAAACAGCGCTAATTCGGCTCCGGAAACCGCCAACTCCGTCTGACGCCGCATCCGACCAGGAAGGCTTTTGGCATCTTCATCTTCATAGCCAGCCGTATCGATAATATTAAACTCAAGACCAAGTAAGTTCGCCGCGCCTTCGCGACGATCACGAGTCACACCGGGACGATCGTCAACCAATGCCAGCTTCTTACCGACAAGCCGGTTGAAAAGGGTGGACTTACCAACGTTTGGCCGCCCGACAATTGCAATATTGGGCAGCATATGGCCGTTCCCGTTCCTTACTTGATGACCCTATCGGAACGCTGAAATGCGTCCACTATTGTCCAATATATAAAGCATCCCGCCAGCCACTATGGGCGGTAACGAGACACCTTGCTTCAGATCAACCAAGGTTGTGCTGCTTCCTTCGCCCAACGAAACGGAGACGACTTCTCCCTCCGTGCTAGCCACAATCAGACGATTGCCCGCCAAGACCGGCCCCGTCCAATTGATCGGATTTTTCTTCTTACTTTCGTTGCGATAGGCCGCCAGCTGGCTGATCCACCGGACCTTCCCGGTTGGTCTGGCAATACAAAGCAGTTTTGCATCATCAGTGAGCACGAAAACCCATTCGCCGGCGACCACGGGGGTTGCAATACCGGCGATATTCAATTCCCAGATACGCTGCCCGGTCACCAGCTCATAAGCCGCCATCCGGCCACCCTGCCCCAGTGCAAACACGCGGCCACGATCGATAACCGGATCGGCATCAATATCGGAAAGCGTGGCTACTGACGTTGAAATACTCGTTCGAGCCAACGCATCATTCCATAGATTACGGCCATTTTCATAGCGATAAGCGGTCAGTTCGCCAGATGAATAGCCCGCAATCACTGTACCTTGCGCTGCCGCGGGAGCCGCAACGCCAAAAATACCCGCCAGACCAACGGTCCCAGCTTCATTCCATTGTACCGATCCATCCGCCTGGCTCAGCGCATAAATCTGATTGTCCTGCGTCATCACATAGACATTACCATTGGAAATCGTTGGTGCGCCACGCAGCGGCCCTGCTGGACGGACTTTCCAAAGCTGACTTCCATCAGACGCATTCAATGCCACGACGTCGCCAACACCATTGGTTGCATACACCATGGTGCCTTGCGCGCTTACACCACCACCAAAACGAGACGGCTTGCCATCATCCTGGACCTCAATCCGCGTTGACCAAACCTTCGCTCCGGTCTCCGCATCATAAGCATGGACCATAGCTTCGGTGTCGACGACAAAGAGTCGTCCACCAGAGACAACCGGCGCGGCCGCCAAACGTTCCCGCTTGGTTGTTCCGCTGACATCCGCTGTCCAGATACGGGAAGACGCCGAACCCAAAGCGACATGACCGACCGATTTTCCGGCATTACCACCAGATTGCGCCCAATCGGCATTGGCACGCGGTGCCGGCACAATGACTGAAATACCAGCCAATGCGGGATCCACTTCAGCACCACTTTCGCCGGTAAGGATATTGGTCCGCTTACCCAGCGTTGGCGTATCTTTCTTTTTGTCACCACCACCGTTCAATATGGCACAGCCAGACAAAAGGGATACAGCAATCAGTCCAGCGCAAATCTTTGCAACATGCTTGTTCTTAACCGAAATCATTACTCTGTCTCTCCCTCACTCGCCCCTGAACCTGCTGCATCTGCAGCCGCAACGGCGGGACCAACTTCTCCATCGCTATTCAGTTCTACTGCATCAATACCCTGCACTCCGGCCATCTGCAAAGCACGAGAGCGGATGGTTGGCGGCACGCTATCATCCTTGGCAAGCTGAGCAAATAATGGTCCGGCCAAATCAGCTTGTTCCAAATTCAGATAAGACAGCGCGACCATTTCGCCAGCACTCCCAAACCACGGGTTGCCTGGCACAGCAAACGGTTTGAGACGATCCACAATCTCCTGAGGCTTCAAGCTGTCAAATTCAGCGGTCGTCTGGCGGATCAGCGCCAGGTCACGAAAAGGCTGTGGCAAATCTGTATCAGCAACGATTGCCTTATATCCGGCAATGGCAGATTCGGGGTCCTGTTTTTCCAGCGCAATATTCGCCTGCATCATCTTTGACGCAGCTTTATAACCCTTTTGATTTGCTTCTTCGATAGGCTTGAGAGCCGTTGCGGCACCATCCAGATTGTTGCGCTTCACGCTATCAATCGCAGCGACATATTCCTCACTGCGTACGCCAGCCTCTTCCTCGAGACTGTTATTATAGAATATCCAGCCAGCCAGAGACGCCAGACCAACCACTACGGCGACGCCAATCCCGATGCCGTAACGGCGTCCGAAGTTCTTAAGATCATCCTCCCGAACAGCATCATCCACTTCCCGCATGAACACCTGTTCCTGGCGGTCTGGCTGTTCTTCAGGTGTATCTTTGTCGTCTTTGGCCAACCTGGCCTCCTTCAATGTTTAATCTGCGTTGAGAAGCAATGATATGCCTCCCAAAATTCTTTCGCTAGTCCTTTAGCGATGACATGCAGAAAGTCCAAGTATATCGTCCATTTCCAGATGCTGAACGATTGGTTGTTAAAACCAAAGGTTTAAGGTCATTTTTTCGGCTGATAAAGCTGATCAGGTCCTGGAAAACTGCGATTACGCACATCATCAGCATAGCTCGCAGCAGCTTGTTCAATATTTTCGGAGATGTTGTGATAGCGTTTTACAAAACGTGCGGTCCGCTCAAACATGCCCAGCATGTCTTCGGTCACGAGGACTTGGCCATCACATTGCGGCGAGGCGCCGATGCCGATAACCGGTATATCTACGGTTTTGGTTACAGAGATAGCGATCGGTTCCAACACGCCTTCAGCCACCATTGCAAAAGCACCGGCATCCGCAACGGCTTTGGCATCAGCAAGAATTTTTTCATGCTCTTCCTGGCTCCGGCCACGTGCAGCATAGCCGCCAAGCGCATTGACGGCCTGCGGCGTCAGACCAATATGCGCCATCACCGGAATACCGCGCTGCGCCAAGAAAGAGATGGTGGAAGCCATTGACTGCCCGCCCTCAAGCTTAACCGCGGCACATCCGGTTTCCGACATGATTCTGCTGGCCGATTCAAAGGCTTGTTCTGGTGATTTTTCGTAGGAGCCGAACGGCATATCAACAATAACAAGGCTATGGTAACTGCCCCGCACAACAGCGGCGCCATGGTTGCACATCATATCAAGCGTGACTGGCAGCGTCGAAGGCAAGCCATATATCACCTGACCGAGAGAATCTCCGACCAGCAACATGTCGCAATGCGCATCCAGCAATTGGGCTGTGCGAGCGGTATAGGCCGTCAGCATTACCAAAGGCTCTTCTGTCTTGCCTTCAAACTTGCGGCGCTGAATAGCGGGAACCGTCAACCGTTTCAGCGGCTTCGGCGTCGGATTGGCACGACTTGTGGACGTGTCTAGTTTATAGGTTGTGGACATGGCTGGTTTCATAACTCCGGCAAAGCAATAAGGCCAGCGTTGCGTTTAATCGGAAAATGCGGCATCAAATAGGCATCTCACGACTCACTTCCACAATTTAATTCTCCAGATCATTGGAATAATTTATGGCACCGGCCCGAAAGCCGCAGTCTATATTGCTGTTTGTCGCGTTCATTGTGTTCATCGATATGATGGGCATTGGCTTGATACTGCCTGTCATGCCTTCGCTTATCACCGACCTCACCGGCGCATCGATTGACCGCGCGGCTGAAATTGGTGGATGGCTGCTATTCTCCTACGCAATGATGCAATTCCTGTTTGCCCCGGTAATTGGTGGGTTGAGCGACCGTTTTGGACGACGCCCCGTCTTGCTGACGACATTGTTTCTCCTCGGACTCGACTATGCAATCATGGCGTGGGCACCTGACCTGGTCTGGCTATTTATCGGCCGGATCATATCCGGCATCATGGGCGCAAGCTGGGCGGCGGCCAATAGCTGCGTGGCCGATGTCGCTAAACCTGCAGAGCGCGGCAAGTTTTTCGGTATATTGGGCGGCGCTGGCGCCTTTGGCTTCGTTATCGGACCTGGGCTTGGTGGCATATTGGGGGAATATGGTGACCGGCTGCCCTTTATTGCGGCATCTATATTGGCATTAATCGGTACGGCCATTGGCATCGTGATCCTGAAAGAAACATTACCGGAAGACAAACGCCGGGCCTTCTCCCTCTCCCGCGCAAATCCGATGGGCAGCATTATGCAAATGTCGAAAACACCTCTCGTCATTGGCTTTTTGTCAGCTATCTTCGTGCTTCAGCTCGCAGCACAGGCGCAGATCGCGGTTTGGGCCTATTGGCTGATCGAACGGTTTGACTGGAGCAAATTGGAAATTGGCCTCAGTGTTGCCCTCTTCGGTATATTGTTGGCGCTCGTCCAAGGTGTTCTGACTGGCCCTGTCATTGCACGGGTTGGCGAGCGACGAACGGCCTTGATCAGCCTCATGTTCGGCATGCCTGCCTATCTTTGTTTCGCCTTTGCTCCGTCAGATGCCTTTGTCTATATCGGCATCATCATAGGAGCGGCGAGCGGCTTTGCTTTCCCTGCCATGCAGCAGATGATGAGTAGCCGGATTAGTGAAGACGCTCAGGGTGAATTGCAAGGAGCGGTTGCCAGCATGATCAGCCTGACCTCGATATTCGGCCCGGTGGTCATGACGATGATTTTTGGCGCCTATGCCGATGCAGAGGGGATTTATTTTCCGGGCGCGCCTTTCCTTGTCGGAACTGCGCTGATGGCGCTTTCGGTGTTCATCTATATTGTCACGGTCCGGCGCTATTACTCAGCCCCTAACTGATCAACAGCTAGAGCTGCCTCTCTCGGGTTATCACTAAACAGTCCGTCGATTCCGGTTGCCAGATAGGTTTTAATTTCAGCCTTCACATCCCCAATAGCCGATGCCGTATAGCCGCCCTGAAACTCCGTGGGTAGGAACACATTCTCGATACGGAAGGTCCACGGATGAACCAAAAGGCCGGCTGCATGTGCGTCTGCGACAAGGCTGGTCGGCTTCTTCAGACGATCTTGATCGTCGCGACCAATGATCAGATTTTTGGATGGCCCTATGCCATCCGCATATCTAGCGATTTCTGAGAGCCCGGTCTCAGTCACCATATCCGCGTAAAGGATTTCCGGTAAATCGGGGGGTCCGCCTTGATCCGCAACAAGTTGTACCAGCTGGATGTCCGTTTTTTTGTCCAGTGCCTGCAAGTTTCCAACCTCGAAAGACTGAATAAACACCGGATCATCGGCACCTTCAAAACCATATTCTTTGAGCAACGCCAGCATCGGTTGTTCATGAGCCAGGCCAATGGAAGCAAAATAAGATGGATGCTTGGTTTCCGGGTAAACACCAATCCGTTCGCCCGTTTTCGTTTCATGTGCTTTGATCAGTTGCAGCACCTCTTCGAAAGTCGGGATTCCGAATTGCCCATCATAGGGCGTGTTTTGAGGTCTGACGTCCGGAAGTCGCTCTTTTGCACGCAATGTTTTTAGCTCTGCCAGCGTGAAATCTTCGGTAAACCAACCGGTATAATCCCGTCCGTCAATCGTCTTGGTCGTTTTGCGTTCGGCAAATTCCGGTTTATCCGCAACATTTGTCGTACCACTAATCTCGTTTTCATGCCGAGCAATCAGCACGCCGTCTTTGGTCAATACCAGATCCGGTTCGATGAACTCGGCACCGTGATCGATGCCCCGCTGATAAGCCTCCAATGTATGTTCAATCGTATCCCCGCTAGCTCCGCGATGCGCGATGACGATAGGTGGATTACCGGACAGGGTAGCAGCATCTTTCAATGGCATGTCACTACTCTCCGGTTGGGCACTGCAAGCACTGGCTAAGACCAGTATCGAAAGAGTTAGAAGAACGCGCCCGGACATCAATCTGACACTTCGACGCCGTTCCAGAAAGCGATCCGGTCCTTAATCTCGTGTGCTGCGTCTTTTGGTTCGGGATAATACCATGCCGCGTCAGGGTTGGTCTGCCCATCAATGACCAATGTGTGATAAGAGGCTGTTCCTTTCCAAGGACAAAAGGTGGTTTTCTCGCTGTCTGTTAGCCAATCCGATTTGACGGCATGACGAGGAAAATAGTGATTGCCTTCAACCACTACTGTGTCGTCGCTTTCTGCTATTGTCGCGCCGTTCCATTTTGCCGTAACCATCTCATTCTCCAATATTTCAGAACCAGGACTATCGTGACCGACAAAGTCAGCGGTGTCCATATCCATATAGCTTCCGATTGTAACACTTTCATGCCCCGCGCAGAGATAAAATTCGATATCCCGATAGGCGATACGGCGACCGGCGTCAGCGGTGCGAAATGACGGGTCTCATCCCATGGCCAAAACAGGGCTGCCCCCAATCCGCCGTTAGTCATTGTATCAAGAAGCCCGTGCGAAGCCATAGAAATAAATAGAAAAATTCCGGCAACGACATAGCGTCCCGGACGAATCAACGCGACTGCCAACAGAGCGGAAATGGCCGCGAATAACAGTGAGTGACTTGCCCCACGGTGCCCCCAGCTATCGGAATAGTCGATCCCCAAGCCAAAGCCGATAACATCTGCGTCGGGCAGCATCGCGAAGACTATTCCGGTCCCGATTACCGGAACCGATAGACGACCTCGTCCCAACATCAATGCTCCGGCAATCGGAATTGCAGCATGTGACATTATCGTCGGCATTAGCCCGCGCTACCTGAGCATTCTAACTGTTGCGCGCCGACAGACCGGCCGCCTCATAATCTGCGGCTTTGAAACCCACGACAAGTTCGTCGCCATGCTCAAGAACCGGGCGTTTGATCATGCTTGGGTTTTCCGCCATCAACATGATGGCGCTGTTTTCATCGATATTTTCTTTCATCATATCTGGTAGCTTCTTGAACGTCGTACCGCGCTTGTTGAGCAACGGCTCCCAGCCAACCTGCATCACCCAGAGTTCCAACTTGTCCTTGGTGATCCCAGACTTTTTATAGTCGTGGAAGACATAGTTTATACCGTTTCGTTCCATCCAGTTGCGTGCCTTTTTGATCGTGTCGCAATTGGAAATACCATACATTTTTGTTTCGTTAGCCATGACTATACTCATCCTGTTTTCTGACATTGCTCATTATTTGGATCAGCAACGCACTCTCCAAAGGGATTAGCCAGAAATAATCGCTGCGCAAGAGCCAATCTCTAGAAGATCAGCCTAGCCCTGCTCTTTATCTTCAACAGCAATATCAAAGTGCAGTACATCTTCACGCGTTCCAAGGCCGGTGTAGAGGGCAATAGCGGGATCATCCCCATGATCCGCCTGTACAAAGACCACCCAAGCACCTCGCTCCGATGCGATTTTGCGCACGGCGTCGAATAGCTTTGTCGCGATATGCTTCCGGCGAAAGTTCTCAAGAACCGCCAGATCGTAGATGTAGATCTCGGAGCGCTCCTGCTCCAGTTTTTCCAATTCATAGGCCGCTATCCCGCCGACAACTTCTCCATCTACTAACGCGACAAGTGCAATGAAGTGCTCACGGGCCAGTAGTTTCTGGAGATAGGCGTCGCCGGATGCCGCGGAATCATAGGTCTCTTCTTCCTCAAATGCCGTTCCGAAAATATCTAACAGGCCGCGTGCGAGCTCTGTATCTTCTGAGGTTAACTGTCGGATCATAGGGGGCGGTGAAACTTCAGGCATGATCACTCCTACATAACAGAAACACGGATCATGCTAAACGAAACTAACCTGGAATATCCCGTTTGCATCAACAGCAGCACTTATTCAAACCGCCGGCCAATGGTCACGACCGGCTGCACCTCATATCCAAGCGCTTCATAAAACCCGATAGCCTGCTCGTTATCCTCCCGCACCATCAACTGGATTTTTGGCGCACGCCGTTCAAGCAACCAATGCTCTGCTGCTAACATCATCTCTCGTCCCAGACCGTGCATACGGCTGTCTGGTGCCACACCGAGATAATAGACCCAGCCGCGATGGCCGTCATAACCCACCATGACTGTTGCCATCAGATGCCCCTCCTTCTCCAGACACAGGATATCAGCCGCCGGGTTCTCCACAGCCCGCGTAAAATCGGCCGCAGCATCATTCCACGGGCGAGTAAGATCGCAGGCCTCCCAAAGCGACAAGACCGCATCGCAATCATCCGCAACCGCAATACGCGTCCTATTCACGATGCTGCACTCTCATGATGCCGCACTCCAGCATCCTGGCCAGTTTGACAGTCACCACGGACTGGACAAGTTGCACAATCGGGGCGGGACGGACGACAGTGGATCTGGCCCAGCCGTTTTACCAGCAGATGATGCTCATCGACATCCGCTGCTGTCCAGTCCGGTGGCAGAACAGGCATCAAAATGTCATAGACTCGCGCCGTATCCGCTTTGGCAGGCACCAGTCCAATGCGCTGAACCACCCGGCGGTGATGCGTGTCGATGACCAACGCCTTGCGTTCCAACATACTGTTGGTCATCACACCAGCACTGATCTTGCGCGCAACACCGGGCAGAGTTTCCAGCCATGCCATCGCCTCTGCAGTTTCCATTTCCATCAAATGAGGCAGATCAGCCGCCCCGCATTGCCTGATGATTTCGGTGAGACAATCTTGCAACCGGCTTGCCGACAGATCCGGAAAAGTTTGATTTGCCAGAGAATCTGTAAGTGCTTCCAAGGGCTGCCCTGCAACAGCTTCCCAACTACCCAGATCCGCCAGCAAGCGATCGGTTGAAGCGTTGGACACCGCCGTTTTCGTTCGTGCGCCAATTACACCTTGTACCAATGTCCAGACCGGGTCGCGGCGCTTGTTCGCCGGACGCACAATCCGCCCGAATTGTGCGATCAGTTGCCGCTGGATCCGATCCAGCAAAGCGGGTCGGGAATCGAAGTCAAAGGTCGCCTGCATGGGACGCAGGATGCCTTGAGACCCTGCATATGACAAGGTGGTCGCGGACAGACAGCCGCGATAGTCAGATATCAACCACTATTTTTCCGAAATGCGCGCCCGATTCCTGATGACGGAAGGCGTCGGCCAAATCCGATAGCGGGAAATGCTTGTCGAGCACCGGCTTGATGCCATTGACGTTTATCGCCGCAATCATATCAAGCTGCTGCGCGCGGCTTCCGACGGTCAGGCCCTGCACGCGTAGGTTCTTGGCCATCAACAAACCGGTCTGAACCGGCCCGGCAAATCCGGTCAGTACACCGATCAGTGCAATATGCCCGCCAATGCGTGTAGCCATCATGGATTGGTCCAGCGTGCCCGGACCGCCAATTTCAACCACGCAATCGACACCCTTACCGCCGGTAAGCTCAAGCACTTTTGGTCCCCAGGCCTCGACGTCCTTGTAGTTGATCAAATAATCCGCGCCTAACGCCTTGAGCCGCTCCAGTTTTTCGTCGGATGAAGACGTTGCAATTACCGTCGCGCCTGCCGCTTTGGCAAATTGCAACGCAAATATCGAAACGCCGCCGGTACCTTGCACCAACACTGTATCGCCCGGTTTTACGGAGCCATCAACAAACAGGGCTCGCCAGGCAGTGAGCCCCGCGCAGGTCAGCGTCGCCGCTTCGGCAGCGCTATAGCCCTGAGGCGCATGGGTCCAGGCTGTGGCCGGGCCAACCGCCTGTTCACAAGCGTAACCATCAATCCCGTCACCGGGCACGCGCTGGAACCCGCCTTCGGGCGGGGTGCCATCGATCCAGTCGGGAAAGAA
Organism: Sphingorhabdus sp. Alg231-15; assembly: GCF_900149705.1. NCBI lineage: Bacteria > Pseudomonadati > Pseudomonadota > Alphaproteobacteria > Sphingomonadales > Sphingorhabdaceae > Sphingorhabdus > Sphingorhabdus sp. Alg231-15. Next base: position 1,015,251 of record NZ_LT703001.1, read on the forward strand.
GGTCGAGACCACTGCATCACCAACTTTAAACTCGGTAACCCCCTCACCCACCGCAGTTACTTCGCCTGCGCCGTCTGACATAGGAATACGGTTTTCGGCCGTCGGCAGCATACCCTTGACCACCGCATAATCATGATAGTTGAGCGAAGAAGCCCGCAGCCGCACCGCAATTTCACCCGCATCCGGGGCGGCAGGTTCTGGGAGATCGACCAATTTGAGATTATCGAGCGATGCGGGAGCTTGAAGTTGGATGGCTTTCATGGGTTTTCTCCTAGATATTTTTCAGAATAATTATTTTTCAACTCTATTGGCCTGATGCATCTTCCAAAGCCAGCGCGCCGCCATCCCTATGACCAGAGCGCAGAACAGCCAGATAAGCTGATAAAGGCCAGCCAGACCAATCCAAGGATGAGAGTGGCTTTGTTCGGCCATATAAATAATTTGAACCACATTTGGGATAAAAACTGCTGCCTCAACCGCAATCAAATATGCAAGCCAACTTGACGGAACGTTCCAAGCGGCAAGCGTAGCGATGAATGCCGGGGCGACAAAAAACCAGTCAGCCAAGTCTGACCCGTTCATTGAAGCGAATTGTGCCAGCCAGCCGGGATACATTTCTTCGACCGTACCAAATACAATGACAAGGCTAATCGTTGGTATAAGTAGTGCCAGCAAACGGGCCAATGGGGATAGATATCTCCGCTTCACTCCCACTCAATCGTTCCCGGTGGCTTCGAGGTATAATCGTAAACCACTCGGTTTATTCCCTTCACCTCATTGACAATTCTTGTCGCAACCCGTGTCAGGAAGCTGGCGTCAAAGGGATAGACATCGGCGGTCATGCCATCGGTACTGGTCACAGCACGCAGGCCGCAAACGCTGTCATAGGTGCGGTGATCGCCCATCACGCCGACTGTCTTCACCGGGAGCAATACTGCAAAAGCTTGCCAGATCGCATCATATAATCCGGCATTTCGGATTTCTTCCAGATAGATAGCATCGGCTTTGCGTAAAATGTCGCAACGTTCTTTGGTCACTTCTCCGGGGATGCGGATGGCAAGACCCGGACCAGGAAATGGATGGCGGCCGACGAAAATCTCCGGCAGACCAAGCTCGCGGCCCAGCGCGCGCACTTCATCCTTGAACAGTTCGCGCAGCGGTTCAACCAGTTTCATATTCATGCGTTCGGGAAGCCCGCCAACATTATGGTGCGACTTGATCGTCACGCTCGGTCCACCTGTAAAGGATACGCTCTCGATCACATCTGGGTATAGCGTGCCTTGCGCAAGAAAATCTGCGCCGCCGACTTTTTTTGCCTCGATTTCAAAGACATCAATAAAGGTCTTGCCAATAAACTTGCGCTTCTTTTCCGGATCCGTCTCGCCCTTCAGGCCGTTCAGGAATAGTGTCTCGACGTCGAGATGTACGAGCGGAATATTATAATGACCTTTGAACAGGCTCACAACCTGATCCGCCTCGCTCTGCCGCATCAATCCGTGATCGACAAAGACGCAGGTTAGCTGTTCGCCAATCGCCTCGTGAATCAGCACCGCCGCAACTGCGCTGTCAACGCCGCCGGAAAGGCCACAAATAACTTTACCGTCACCGACCTGTTCACGGATTTCCTTGATCTTGGCAGCCTTAAACTCCGCCATCGTCCAGTCACCGGCACAGCCGCAGACATGACGGACGAAATTGGCGATCAGCTTGCCGCCATCAGGCGTATGCACCACTTCAGGATGGAACTGCATGCCGTAAAAACGTTTCTCATCATCAGCGATAATCGCAAACGGCGCGCCTTCCGTAGTCGCGACAATCCGAAAGCCGGGAGCAAACTCGGTAACCTTGTCACCGTGACTCATCCACACCTGATGCTTTTCACCGACCTTCCAAAGGCCATCAAATAGAACGCAGCTTTCCGAAATCTCGATAAAGGCCCGGCCAAACTCGCCGCTTTCGCCGCCCTCAACCTGACCGCCCAATTGCGTCGTCATGACCTGCTGGCCATAACAGATTCCGAGAACCGGAATATCGGCATCGAGAAACGCTTGCGGAATGCGCGGACTGCCGTCCTCGGTGACACTTGCCGGACCGCCAGAGAGGATAATCCCCTTAGGCTTCATCCGTGCAAACGCCTCCTCGGCATTGTTGAACGGGGCGATTTCCGAATAGACCCCCGCTTCACGAACCCGGCGGGCGATAAGCTGCGTGACCTGAGAGCCGAAATCGACGATCAGGATGGTTTCTTCATGGGCAATAGACATGATGAGCGCTTAATCCGATGCGCCCGGAGAGTCTATAGGTTGTCGCGCGGATTGAACAGATTTTGACCTTTATTCAAAGCCGGGCGAGCAGTTGGTCGATCTGTGCTTGTTGTTCCCTGCCTGCGAAGGCTTTCAGGCCAGAGATGACCCGCTTTGCTTCGGTATTTTTTCCATTGGCAGCAAGCGCATTGGCAAGATGCCAGCGAATCTCCAGATTTCCTGGTGCACGCGCCGACGCTTGGCGCAGCAGCTGTAACGCTTCACCAATGTCCTGACCTGATTGCAGTAGGGTCCAACCGAGCGTGTCAATGACATTGGGGTCATCGGGCGTCAGAGCAAGAGCGGCGCGGGCGAATTTGACGGCCTCCGCCTTGTTGCCCAGCTCTAGCTGGACGAGCGCACTATTGTTCATGATGATCGCATTGCTGCTAAGGCCGGATGCCCGCAGATCGGCATAGATGCTATCTGCCTTTTGCCATTCCTTATTGGCGATCGCCTGCCCCGCTTCGGTCATTTTCAGTGCGATATCATCCCGTCCCCCCGGAGCTTTAGCGCGTTCGGCAAAACTGCTTGCTGACGGATCATCTTGGAGATCGCCCAACTTGGCCGCCAGAGCGAGCAATTGCGGAGTTGCCGTTGCTCGGTTGGCCGCTGGCTTGACCAGCTGATAGGCCTCCCGTTCATTCCCAGCTGCTGCAAGCGCGTGACCAAGAACGGTTGTCCCCTGCACATGACCCGGCATATCGAGGAGAAATCTGCGCAACTGGTCAATCGCCTGCTCGTGATTGCCTTTCAGATAGGCAATCTCTCCGCGCAACAAGGCCACGCCCGGAACATCATTCAGCGTCTCTCCGGCGCCCTGAACCAGTTCGTGGGCGCGGTCGATTTCGCCGTCATTGAATGCCAGCCTTGCCATCAGGAACAGCGCCATCGGATGCCCTGGGGCAATATCCAGCACTCTTTTCAGACCGGCCTTTGCCGCTTTATCGTCACCAAGGTCAGCATTTACCGCAGCGACTGAAAAGAGCGGAGTGACGCTGTCAGGATAGAGCTTCAATGCCTTATCAAAGACAGTTTTTGCAGCTGGTAAGTCCTGACGCATCAGAGCCAGTTGGCCAGACAGCAGCAGAGCATCAAGATTATCTGGTCCATGTTTAAGCGCCAAGGCTGCAGTCTGCCTCGCGGCACTGATATTGCGGTTGTCAATCTCGTAATTGCCACGCAATGCGAGTAATACTGGGTCGTTGGGCGCAGCGGCAAGACCTTCCGACAGTGCTGCCACAGCTTCCTCTTTACGGTCGAGTTGCAGCAGGGCCTGCGCCTTTACCCAATAGGTCAGGCTGACATGATCTGGATCCGGATTTTCAGTCAGCATCAATGCACGTTCCGGCATGTCCCGGAGCAGCAACGCATGCGCCATCAGGCTGGGCAGTTCTGCCTTATATTGTGCGCTATCGGCCAGCTTCTCCAACGCTGCCTCTGCCGCAACACCGTCGCCCAGGCGCAGCTGTGTTTTCGCAAATAGCAGGTTAGCTGCTGGATCAGCGCTGTTTTCCTGCAGCGCGGAAAGCAAATGTATACGCGCGCTGCGATAGTCATTTTTGGCAAAAGCCGCTTCAGCATCGGCCATTGGATCGCCCTCACCCAACGTGCAGGCGCCAAGCGAAAGCGCTATGGCAAGAAGTGAAGCCGTAATCGCGGTTTTTGGCAGATGAATCATCTGCCTCTGATAACCAGAAAAGCCTTTAGAAAAGCCTAAACCAACGATTGAAAGAACCTGAAAGCAGGGCAAAAAGAAACCGGGCGCTGATTGGGCCACCCGGTTTCAGTCGTTAATAAGTGAGGCTGTTTAAGCAGCCAGCGCTTTGCGCCGCCGCCGGGTTCCGGCCCAAAGGCCACCAACCGCAAGGCCGAGGAGACCCAGAGCACCCGGCTCCGGCACTTCCGATGCGATTTTTTCGAGATTGAAATTGATATCCCAGTGCCGAACCGCATGCCCATTTGGGTTAAGGATGTTCAACCATGCCGAACCGCCGAAATTACTGTTCTTGTCATTTGCCCCAGGGCCAAATTGCAAGGTTGTATTACCCGCAAAAGGGTCGTTCGGGTTTAAGGTATATACCGCACCGTCAATGCTGATTGTTCCGGATCCATTGGTGAAAAAGTCAATGTCTGGCGTGTCGGTTAGCGGATCATAATTGCCACCGCCGTTTTTGTAGTCAAATGGTGTATTCGCGATTGTCTCGAGAAAATTGCTGAAGTTCAGGTCCAACGTTGCCACCTGACCAGAACCGTTAATTGCGGTGCCAGTCAGTGTTGCAGTCTGCGCATCAGTATCATGGCTGAATGTGGTGCCGTCCTGGAAAGAATAGCGCCGGTTGCAACCTCGACCGACATTACCGGTGTAGAGACCATGCTTACAAGAGCCGCCGGTATAGTTGGTTGCCGCGTAATCGATAACGCCTGCAGATGCCGGTGTCGCATAAGCGGCAGCGAGGCCAATGGCGGTCAATGTTGCTATGGTAATCTTGCGCATGAGTTTTGCCCTGTTCTTCTGATCATTTCATCTATCGGCTTCGGACAATTCAACGTTAACAACTGAACAGTTCGAAGCCATTTGCATGTCAGAGAAGCAGGCCTCATGCCATTTCTACGAAGCATATATTTTACAGATACTTACACGGTTAAATTATCATTAACCATGTCATGAATGTAATCAATATCGACAATAAAGCCTTTAGAAATAAGGTTAACCGGCGGCTGTAACCCCCTGCTGCGCTTTGTCCCGCAATTCAGTTTTCAGGATTTTACCGATATGGCTGCGCGGCAGTTCATCGATTAGGTGTAGTTCTGACAGGCGCTGAGTTTTACCGAGTTCCGCGTTGGTCGCCGCTTTTACGGCCTCCAGATCCAGCGATGCGCCTTCTTCTGGAACGACAAATCCAACCGGTGTTTCTCCCCATTGCTTGGACGAAACACCAACCACAGCAGCATCGGCAACATCCGGTTGCATCATTAGCGCTTCTTCCAAGTCGCGGGGATAGATGTTGAAACCACCAGAGATTATCATGTCTTTGGACCGGCCCATCAAGGTGATGAAGCCATCTTCATCAACCTTGCCGATATCGCCCATACGCTGCCAGCGGTCGCCATTTTCGTCATACCAGCTGGCTTCTTCCGTTTTTTCCGGCTGGTTTTGATAGCCGCTCATCATAGTCTGCGAGCGCCCGACCAGCTCACCCATCTCGCCGGCAGGCAAGCGGTTCAGATCTTCATCCACTGTAATCACTTCGCTACCACCCCAGGCGATACCAACCGTGTGAAGCTTATCGGGAAATGCGTGCGCCAGTAAAATGCAGACGACCCCGCCCTCGGTCATTGAATAGATTTCGATAAGGCCGCCGGGCATGCGTGCGATGACCTCCGCCTTCAGTTCCGCCGAAAAAGGCGCACTGGTGCAATATTTATGAGTGAAATTGCTGAGATCATAATCGTCAAATCCATCAAAATCCATCAGCCGCTGATATTGCACTGGGACAAGCATTGTATGGGTCGCGCGGTTTTCCTGCGCCAATTCCAGCCACCGCTGGCAATCAAATTTGCGCACGAGAATGGAAGTCCCGCCATAAGCAACGGTTGCGACGAAGATACCGAGAGTCGTGTTCGAATAGAGTGGCGTGGAAAACAGGGAGACCTGGCCCGGCTGCCCATAGCCCGAATTTTCGCCAACTGCCATCTGATACCATCGCATTTGACGGCTATGGACAATGCCTTTGGGTGTGCCGGTGGTGCCGCTTGAATAGATGATGTTGAATGGATCTTCGGGCCCGACGCCGGGATCAGCGGGCGTTGCACCGTCCTCTGCCATCCAGTCCTGCATCAGCGGGGCGTCCTCTTCCGCGGCATCCATCATGATGTGTTGGAGCGGCGGCAGATCTATACCGCTTTCGAAAAGTTCGGCTCGCTTGGCGCTGTCGACAAATAGATGCATTGCGCCGCTATCGGCCATCATATTGGCGAGCTGCTTGGGTGTGGCGGAAGTTGTCAAAGGGGCCGCACAACCGCCTGCTATTATGGCGCCAAGATAGGCGATAGCGTAGCGGATGGTGGTCGCCCCGAGGATCGATACCGCCTGCCCTTTCCGCAAACCGTCGGCCTGCAATTGCGCTGCGACACGATTGGCCAAAGCTGCAGTTTCCCGCCAGTTGAGCCGCTCCTCGCCATCGTCCAAAGCAATGCGATCAGGCTGGTTGACAGCATGAGCATTGATGAGATCCGATAAGTTGCCAAAAGGTTGTTCGAGATAGGCGATAGGGTCAATTTTTGTCATGATCCGTTACTTCCTGCATCACGCGAAAAAATGCAATCCGATTAGCCGGCGACCAGTCTGACGAACGTGCTTTCAACCCAGCCGCTTTTACAGGGACCGTCATAGTTGCGTTTGGATCGTACGGGCGAAGAAACACCGCAATCCTGCGATCCGCCGGTTGTAGCGCTGTCATTGCCCGGCCCAGCGGCCGTTGCCGTGTCATCATACACGATGCCCAGCCATTGCTGATCGTGGCTGCGCGTACAGATATGGACCAACTGACCCGCAGGCAGTCCATCCTTGCGCTCTGCGGCATCGAACGGTGCGATAAGAACATCAAGTTCCGCCTCGCGCAAGCCGGTTACCCGGCCCATGGCCTGACAGGCATCAAAGCGCGGGCCACCTTCGCCGATACGCACCGGCCGCTCGCCAGGATTGGCGCCAACGCGCTCCGTCCGGCCAGTAGGATTGGCAGTATCGGTCTGACTTTCCTGCAAGTCATCACTGACCTGCGTGGTTTCAGAACAGGCGCTGGCTGCAAAACAGATTATCGCGGCGGGGATCAAACTTCTCATCATCTCTATGGTCTAGACCAAAAGGCAGGCTTTTGGAAAGATTTGAATGATCAATCGACCTACAACACAATCTGGGTCTGAGTGACCACCGCAACCAATGTCCCGTCTTCTAGCGATAATCGTGATTGCCAGACCGACTGCCGCCTTCCGACTTTCAGCGGTACAGCCTCACCGTAGAGTATCTGTCCTTCTGGCGCGGCGTTCAGAAAATTGGTCTTGCTCTCGGATGTGGTCGTGCCGTTCGAGCCTTCCGGCAAGTTAGCAAAGCCGCCAAAAGCACCCAATACATCTGCGAAAGTCATCACAGCCCCGCCATGAATGGACGGCGTGCCGCGGCCATTACCGGCCGTGCAGATATCTGGACGTACCAGCATTTCCCCAAGGATTTTATCCTTGGTCATTTCGGTGATCTTGATGCCCATGGTTTTGGCAAAGGGGACGATGTCGGCGGGGTTACTCATAATCTATGGCCCATTTTTTGTTTGGTTCACGCGAAGCCGCGAAGACGCTAAGTTCTTATGGTTGTTCACTATACGCTTGCAACCCTCTTTAAAGGTGGGAGAACCGAAGTTCATGAGAAGACCGAGTGGTAAGTGCATCAAACGCAGATAGGTCAATACCTGTTTGGCATGGACCGGCAGATGCCGTTCGGTTGACTTTAACTCGATAAGAAGTCTTTTTTCCACAATTAGGTCCGCACGAAAACCTTCCCGCAATAGGATATCTTCGTATTTTATACGGATCGGCTTTTGCCGATCGACTCTTAACCCGCGGCGTTCAAAAGCCTTGGCGAGCAATACTTCATAGACACTTTCAAGCAACCCAGGTCCCAGGTTGACATGCAGTTTATAGCCACAATCCACAGCAATGGCCGACAGCTCGTCCACCGAATATTTCACCGGAACTTCTTCGCATTCTTCGCGCGTTGACCTTGCGGTCGGCCTGCGGCTCGCGCGAGAAAATTATCCTATTTGTCCGCTTATGTTAAGCAATTGAAAAACCAGTAAAATAATATGCCAAAATCCAACAATTTGCTTGGGTTTAGAGTGCCTAACCGCTATCTTGCATCCATGAGTGAAAACACAGAAAATGACACCCCCGAAGGCACTGAAAACGCTTCCGATAGTTCCAACAAAAATGAATATGGCGCTGACTCCATCAAGGTCCTGAAGGGGCTTGATGCGGTTCGCAAGCGGCCCGGCATGTATATCGGTGATACTGACGATGGCTCGGGCCTGCATCACATGGTGTTTGAAGTATCGGATAACGCGATTGACGAGGCTCTGGCCGGCCATTGCGACCTGATTTTGATCACTTTGAATGCTGATGGTAGTGTATCTGTGGAGGATAATGGCCGCGGTATTCCTGTGGGCATGCACAAGGAAGAAGGTGTCAGTGCAGCCGAAGTCATCATGACCCAGCTCCACGCGGGCGGTAAATTTGAAAATACATCGGATGACAATGCTTACAAGGTCTCCGGCGGTCTCCACGGTGTTGGTGTTTCCGTTGTGAACGCGCTGTCCGAGTGGCTCGAACTCAATATCTGGCGCGATGGCAAAGAGCATAATATGCGCTTTGAATTTGGCGATGCCGTGCGCTCCCTGGAAGTCATTGGTGATGCGGGTGATAAAAAGGGTACGCGGGTTACTTTCTTCCCCTCGCCTGAGACGTTCAAGATTACCGAATTTGACTTTGAGAAGCTCGAGCACCGTTACCGTGAACTTGCGTTCCTGAATAGCGGCGTCCACATCCTGTTGCGTGACGAACGCCACGAAGAAGCCAAGGAAATCGATCTGTTCTACGAAGGCGGCATTGCGGCCTTTGTGCAATATCTCGACCGCAACAAGACCGCCCTGGTGCCGGATCCCATTGCCATCCATGGTGATCGCGATGATGTAACCATCGACGTCGCACTGGAGTGGAATGACAGCTATTATGAAAATGTCCTGTGCTTCACCAACAACATTCCGCAGCGCGATGGCGGCACCCATCTGGCAGCCTTCCGATCGGCCCTGACGCGGACGTTGAACAACTATGCCGAAAGCTCTGGTGCACTCAAGAAAGAGAAAGTCAAACTGACTGGCGATGATATGCGCGAAGGCCTGACCGCTATTGTATCGGTCAAACTGCCTGATCCGAAATTCAGTTCACAAACCAAGGATAAGCTTGTTTCCTCCGAAGTCCGCCAGCCTCTGGAAAGCCTGATGGCTGACAAACTGGCGGAATGGCTGGAAGAAAATCCGCAAAATGCCGCCATGGTTGTCCAGAAAGTGATCGACGCTGCTGCGGCTCGGGAAGCGGCCAAGAAGGCGCGTGAGCTGACCCGGCGCAAAGGCGCAATGGATATTGCCTCCCTGCCCGGCAAACTGGCTGATTGCCAAGAACGCGATCCGGCAAAATCCGAACTGTTCCTGGTGGAGGGTGATTCTGCTGGTGGCTCTGCCAAACAGGGCCGCGATCGCCATTATCAGGCAATCCTGCCGCTCAAGGGTAAAATCCTCAACGTCGAACGCGCCCGCTTTGACCGGATGCTCTCCTCCAAAGAGGTCGGCACGCTGATTCAGGCGATGGGCACGGGCATCGGCCGAGAAGATTTCAACATTGAAAAGCTGCGCTATCACAAGATTGTCATCATGACCGATGCTGATGTCGATGGCGCGCATATCCGCACTTTGCTGCTGACATTTTTCTATCGGCAAATGCCGGAAATCGTTGAAAATGGGCATCTCTACATCGCACAGCCGCCGCTCTACAAAGTTGGCAAGGGCAAGAGCGAGGTCTATTTGAAAGACGATAACGCGCTCGACCAGTATCTGGTTGATGCCGGTCTGCAGAGCATGATCTTGCAGACCAGTGAAGGTGCACGGTCCGGCGAGGATTTACGCAGTCTGGTCGAGCATGGCCGGCGCATGCGGGCACTTATGGCCTATGTCCCGCGCCGCTATGACAGCACGATTGTCGAAGCCATGGCGCTGACCGGCGCGCTTAATCCGCAACATGGCCCTGCCGAGCGGCAAGCCGCTGTGGAGGCTGCCGCGGCTTGGATGGATGCCGTCGACGACGAAGGCCGTTGGTCAGGCAGCCTATCCGAAGAAAACGGCTATCTGTTTGAACGGCTTTGGCGCGGTGTGACCGACCATCACATCATCGAAACCAAATTTCTGGAGTCTGCAGAGGCCCGCAAATTGCATAGTCTCGCCTCTGAACAGAGCGCCACCTACGCCAAGAGTAGCCGTCTGGTGAAAGGCGCGGCAGAAGACAGTGAAGATGATGGCAGTGCAGGAACCGAAGGTACGCTTATCACCCGTCCGTCAGAACTGCTGGAAGCGATATTGGCCGCTGGCCGCAAAGGGCTATCCTTCCAGCGCTACAAAGGCCTGGGAGAGATGAATGCCGAACAGCTATGGGAAACCACGCTGGACCCGGAAGTCCGCTCTCTGCTGCAGGTTACGGTCGAACAAGCCGATGTCACCGACGAAATATTCACCAAGCTGATGGGCGACGTGGTCGAACCACGGCGGGAGTTTATCGTCGATAACGCGCTGAACGTTGCCAATCTGGACGTTTAACCGATTTTATCCTGGCTAGTGAAAGCTAGTCGGCAATTTTCAATCCGATGGCATCGGCCATGAAGCCGTAAATATCGGAATATTCCTCGATCAGCTTGTCTGTCGGTTTACCGCTGCCATGCCCTGCCCGCGTTTCGATGCGGATCAAATGTGGTTTGTCACCGGTGTTAAGCGCTTGCAGGCGTGCGGTATATTTGAAGCTATGCCCCGGAACCACACGGTCATCGGTATCCGCCGTTGAGACCATCAGCGCCGGATAGTCCGTACCATCCTGAATATTGTGATAGGGCGAATAGCTCAGCAATTTCCGGAAATCCGTTTCCTTGTTGGGATAACCATAGTCATCGACCCAATAACGACCGGCGGTAAACCGATCGAAGCGCAGCATATCCATCACGCCGACAGCAGCATGACCGGCGGTGAACAGGTCCGGGCGCTGATTCATCACCGCACCGACCAGCAGACCGCCATTGGAACGGCCTTCAATCGCCAGGCCGTCTTTGGGTGTAATGCCTTCGGCGATCAGATATTCACCAGCGGTAATGAAATCATCAAACACGTTCTGTTTGTTTTGCAAGCGTCCGCCATCATGCCACTCTTTGCCATATTCACCACCGCCGCGCAGATTGGCAGAGGCATAAACACCGCCCGCCTGAATCCACGCCAATTTCGGTGCACTATATCCCGGCAGGACCGAAATATTGAAACCGCCATAACCGTATAACAGCGTTGGCGCGCCCTCACTTAGGTCGAGATCCTTTTTGTGGACCAGGAACATCGGGATTTTAGTGCCATCTTTGCTCTCGTAAAAGCGCTGAGACACAGTAATGCTCTCGGGGTCAAAAGGAATATCCGGTTTTGCCCAGATAGTCGGTGCACCGGCTGCACTGAAATTATAGATTGTCGCAGGCCGGTTGAAGCTTTCAAAGGCGAAATAGCCTTCAGATGCCTTTGCCGATCCGTCCAGCCCTTTCACTTGTCCCAACCCTGGCAGATTCACCAAGCCCTTGGGAGCACCATCTAGCGCAAATAGCTCGAGCCGGCTTTTGGCATCATCAATATAATCCACCGCCAGCGTGTCACCGACCAAAATGGCATCGTCAATCGTCGCGACATGCTCAGGGACAACTTCGATCCATTCCGGTGTCTCGGCACTGACATCAGTTTTCATGACCCGCAGGCGCGGTGCATCCTTATTGGTCGCAAAATAGAGCGTATCGCCAACGCCATCGATCAGCGACCAGTTGTGATCAAAACCGCTGACAAGCTTTCGCGGCTCAATTTCATTGGCATCCACTTTGACCAGAGTAATTTCATAACGATCATCGGTTCCGGAGGAGGATGTGATAACCACCCATCTCTTGTCCGAGGTTACCGTAGCAGTATGGCTCAATTCAGGTTGCTCAGGGGTAGCGTAAACCTTGATATCCCGGCTTTGTTCCTTGCCGAGCATATGCATATAGATGGTGTGGTTTTTGTTCAGTGACTGAAAAGCTTCCCCCTCTTCCGGCTCGGGAAAACGGGAATAGAGAAAGCCGCTATTGCCCGGCATCCAGGCAAGATCGCTGAATTTCACCCATTCCACAGTGTCCTTCATAATCTCGCCAGTTGCGACATTCATGACCTTCAAGGTGCGCCAGTCAGAGCCGCCGTCCTGAACCGCATAAGCAAGCAAACTGCCATCTTCCGAAGGCTTCCATTCCGCCAGCGCCGTTGCGCCATCTTCGGACCAATCCGCAGGATCGATCAGCACGCGCTCTTCACCGGCATCCTCATCCCGGACGTAAAGTATGGCCTGATTCTGGCCGCCACTCTTGCGTTCGTAGAAATATTTTCCACCCACTTTGACTGGTGGTTCAAGCTCGTCATAGTCAAAAAGAGCGGTCATAGCTGCAGCCAGCGGTTCGCGGCCCTCCAAAGTGGCCAGATAGCTGTCGGTTACTGCATTTTGCGCTGCGACCCAGGCGGCGACATCTGCGTCTTCACGCACGTCATTTTCCAGCCAACGATAGGGGTCAGCAATGGGCTCCCCAAATTGTTCTTCAACAACATCGACAGTGTTGGTTTTCGGATAGGTCAGAGCATCATCCTTCGCTTGTGTTTCGGATTGGGCAAAGGCCGGATTGGAGGTGATTGCCGAACTGCTGGCCAGTGCCAGAGCAAATAGGCTGGTGATACGCATAAAATTCCCCGAAAACTGTAAAACACAAAGAAAAGAGGCCGCGAGCTTATCGCTCACGGCCTCTTATATCAATTGAAACTGTTACTCAGCTCAAGTGGCTTACGCCTCTTCGAAATCTTCTTCAGCATTCTGGTCTGGACCGCTGTCCTGACCTTTTGCTTCTTCGTTCCGGTCAACCAGTTCGATTACCGCCATTGCAGCAGCATCGGAATCACGGAAACCGGCTTTGATGATCCGCGTATAACCGCCACTACGGTCGCTGTAACGCTCGGCCAACTCGCCAAAGAGCTTCTTTTCCTGAGTCTCGTCCATCAAACGCGCATGCGCCAGACGACGGTTGGACAAGCCACCTTTTTTCGCCAATGTGACCAGTTTCTCCACATAAGGCCGCATTTCTTTGGCTTTAGGCAGGGTTGTCATGATCTGCTCATGCTTGATCAGTGCCGCAGACAGGTTTTTCAGCAAAGCCTGACGGTGAGCACCGGTCCGCTGCATACGGCGGCCCTTCATTCTATGACGCATATTCTATACTCCTGTTTGTATGGGGGCCGTATCAGGTACCCCAATCCGGGCGGTGATGTTCAGGCCACCGCCAAAAACCTGTTTAGCCCAAAAGCTCTTGTTCAAGCTTTTTCGCCATTTCTTCGATATTTTCAGGCGGCCATCCGGGGATGTCCATGCCGAGACGCAGACCCATGCTGGAGAGCACTTCCTTGATCTCATTCAAGGACTTGCGGCCAAAGTTAGGCGTACGCAGCATTTCGGCTTCGGTCTTCTGCACGAGATCGCCAATATAGATGATATTGTCGTTCTTGAGACAGTTTGCCGAGCGAACCGAAAGTTCCAGCTCGTCGACCTTCTTGAGAAGGTAGCGGTTGAGCTGGTTGGCGTCGCTTTCCTGCTGGCTTTGAGCCGCTGCCATGCCGATAGGCGATGACACGCTTTCCAAAGCTTCTTCGAAATGCACGAACAGCTGCAACTGGTCCTGAAGAATGCGCGCTGCATAAGCAATGGCATCTTCCGGGGTCACGGTGCCGTCGGTATCGATGGTGAGGTTCAGCTTGTCAAAGTCAAGCTCCTGACCAACGCGGGCATTGTCGACTTTGTAAGAAACCTGACGGATTGGCGAGTAGAGCGAGTCTACCGGGATCAAGCCGATGGGTGCATCTGCCGGACGGTTAGCAACCGCAGGAACATAGCCTTTACCAACGTTGACGGTCAGTTCCATGTTGAACGACGCGCCTTCGTCAAGGTGACAGATAACCAGATCAGGGTTCATCACTTCGATGTCGCCGGAAACCGCAATGTCGCCTGCAGTCACTTCAGCAGGACCGGTTGCAGAAAGCTGCAAACGCTTGGCGTCTTCGCCTTCCATTTTCAAAGCGATCTGTTTGACGTTCAGAACAATGTCGGTGACATCTTCACGGACGCCGGGAAGCGATGAAAATTCATGCAGGGCATTTTCGATCTTGATCGAGGTTACTGCAGCGCCTTGCAGCGATGACAGCAAAACACGGCGCAGTGCGTTACCAATGGTCAAGCCAAAGCCGCGCTCAAGAGGTTCCGCTACAAAAGTAGCTTTGCGCTTGGGATCACCACCAGATTTTATATCGAGAACATTGGGCTTTTTGAGTTCTTGCCAGTTCTTCATATTGACAGTCATGGACTTCCCCTAGTGAGTTCAAAGAGTGGGTTGGACCGTTACCACTCCGAATTACCAAAAATTGGAAACTACCGGCCGGATAGCTCCCGTAAACTTGCGTGGCTTAAACGCGACGACGTTTGGACGGACGGACACCATTATGCGGGATCGGCGTAACATCGCGGATCGAGGTAATGGTAAAACCGACGGCCTGCAGCGCGCGAAGAGCGGACTCACGGCCAGAGCCAGGTCCTTTCACTTCCACTTCCAGGGTGCGAACACCGTGGTCAGCTGCTTTTTTGCCAGCGTCTTCCGCTGCAACCTGCGCCGCGTACGGCGTAGATTTACGAGAGCCTTTAAAACCCATCATACCTGCAGAAGACCAGCTTATCGCATTGCCCTGTGCATCGGTGATGGTGACCATCGTGTTGTTAAATGTGGCGTTGACGTGCGCTACGCCTGCCGAAATATTTTTACGCGCGCTCTTTTTTACGCGTTGTGGTTCGCGAGCCATTTGAAATTCCTACCTAATATCCAAAAGATAACTGTCTGTAGACAGATCTTATTTTTTCTTACCGGCAATCGCCTTGGGCTTACCTTTACGGGTGCGCGCATTGGTATGCGTACGCTGTCCGCGAACAGGAAGTCCTTTACGATGGCGAAGACCGCGATAGCAGGCCAGATCCATGAGACGTTTGATGTTCATTGCGGTCTCACGACGCAAGTCACCTTCAACAGTCAGATCCGCATCAATGGTTTCACGAATTTGCAAAACTTCCTGATCGGTAAGGTCCTGAACCCGGCGGGCTGGATCGATTTTCAATTTTTCAACAATTTCAGCCGCTTTCGTGCGTCCGATACCGTGAATATAGGTAAGCGAGATAATTACGCGCTTGTTTGTTGGGATATTTACCCCGGCAATACGTGCCAATATTTTTCTCCTGCTCCACAGAGACCGATTCGCCGGCCTCTATCTCATCGCTAAGCTGTTAAAAACACATCCAAAACGCACAAAACCAGCGGACGCCACGAAAGCGTTGCCGGTTGTGTTGGATTTCGAATAAAGCCCAAATAGGGAGAGTCGCTGGTGCTGTCAATAGCGGCTTATGCGACTGACACGGCTTTTTCGCAGAACAACGCCGACAGCATTTCTGACATGTTGCAGCGAGCAAGTCAAAAATTCCTTAACCTGCTTCTGATAAGTTGTCGGCATGTGGGTAGTAAAATGGACCAATGCGTGCCTAGCGCAGCTGGTATCGATGCTTGTGGCATTCGGTATGCTGATGGTTTTTGCCACCCCTGCCCAGGCCGGACGGTTCGAAGCGGGCAGCTTTACCGCCCATAATACTGGCACCAACAGCAATGTCGTACGTGTCAACTTCCTGCAAGCTTTTGACACCATCCCGATCGTCGTGGCCTTGTCTGACAATAATGGGTCGGACGCTGCCGCCATTCGGATTACCAATATCACCACGACTGGCTTTGACGAGCTTATCCTGGAGCCGGACAATTTCGATGGTCCTCATGCTTCCCAGAATGTCCATTATCTAGCGGTTGAACCGGGCCGCCATGTGCTTCCCGATGGGCAGATTGTCGAAGCCGGAACAGCCAGCATCTCGGCCGTGCAGCATGGCAGCGGCGTTGCCGGCACGGAAAGCTGGGCATCCGTATCCTTTTCATCAACGCTTACCGGCACCCCCAGCGTGGTTGCACAAATCCAGACGGCCAATAGCGAAACCCGAACGGTTGCCAGCCAAAGCTCCCAACCCTTCATCACTGCCACGCTCGACAGTTTGACGGCGAGCGGTTTCCAAGTCGCGTTGGAACGGAGCGAAGCCAATGCCGGCCCAATACCTTCAGCCGAGACGGTTGGGTGGATCGCTTTTCCAGCAGATGTCAGTGGAACGTTTCCCGATCTATCCAGCAACCCAATTAACTGGAGTACCGTCAACACCGGCGTCAATATCCGTGGATGGGGAAATGGCTGCTTCACCAATGGCTTCGGACAAACCAGCGCCAATGCGATTGTGATCGCCAAGAAAAACAGTCACTTGGGCGGCGATGGCGGCTGGTTACGCCGGTGCAGTCTGAGCAGTACATCGATCGGACTGACGGTCGACGAAGACAATGCAAGGGACAGCGAGCGGAACCACATTGATGAATCTGCCTCGATCATCGCTTTTTCCCAAAGCTTTCATGCCTTGCTGGAACCGGCCCTGTCAGTCACCAAAGCAAGCGTATCCTTTCTCGACGAAGTCGGTGGCGATTTTGCTTTGCCCAGCGCGACGGTTGAATATCTCATCACGGTCCAGAACAGCGGCAATTCTCCGCCCAATCACGATAGCGTGATCATCACCGAAGCGCTGCCGCCAGAACTGGCATTGGTCATCACAGATTTCGCAGCACCGGGATCCGGCCCCATCCAGTTTCAGGATGGCAGTCCGGGTTCGGGACTAGGCTTTAGCTTTGGCGGACTTGGCGATCCCACGGACTCGGTTTCCTTTTCAACCGACGGCAGCAATTTTGGCTATAGCCCAACAGATTCTGGGGACGGCACCGATCCTGCCGTCACCCATATCCGGGTAAGCCCGGTCGGCTTCATGGCACCAAATACGGGTTCTGGCGCCACCAGTCTATCCATCCGCCTTAAGGGGAGAATTGGCTAGCATCGCCTCAACAGATACTGATAGTCCCACAAAATAGCTCCCGTTTAGATGGGCAAGCTTTATCCGCTTTGGTCACCAAAATGGATATGGGAAGATCATTTACGTTAGTTTGGCCGGGCTGTTGTATTTGAACTACCCCGCCGATTTCACACCGTTGGAACGCCAATGCGCTTGGAATGCTAATGCACTGGGCTCAAATTCTGATCAGATCCATACTTATCGCCTTCACCGCGGCGGACGTCCGATCATTCACACCCAATTTGGCGAACGCACGGCGCAGATAGCTGTCGATCGAATATTCTGAAATATTGAGTATCAATCCAATTTCGCTATTGGATTTTCCCTTGGCCGCCCACGCAATAATTTGTGTCTCCCTTTTGGAAAGGGGTTTCTCCAGTTCAAAAAGATAGGGAGTGATTTGACACAGTCTTAGATGGGCCAGTTGAGACAGTTCTTGAAGCTCATTGGCCATTTGATCGACCATGAGACCAGAAACCTGAGGAACCCCGAACGAGACCATGGCAACTCTCCCCTGAGGACCATAAACCGGAACAATCCAGCCATCAGTCAGTCCATTTTGGCCCGCCAGAATATTGAGTGCATCAAATCGCTTTTTCTGTGCCGTAAACTGCCCAATGTCGGACCATCGGAAAGGCTTAGCATCAAATATGCTGTTCCTTGTTGTAATATGCCCCTCGCCTACGAGCCCCATGATGGCAAATTTTTGGAACTGGGACACCGACATACCATGGAATCTCGCAATGGTTCGTCGATCGGTCGGCTTTTTGTGCGGTGGCGGTGCCACATAGACAAGGACCTTAAACCCGAGTGCACGGCTTTTCTGCAAGCAGTATTGCCAGATTTCTGGTGGGCTATTGCATAGCCAGATATCAAGACAACTATCTCTGTCTGGCATATATTCTGGAATCTTTCCTGGCTTGAACTGAGGGATGCAGCATGTTTCTGAAGAAGAGGACTTACTCATTGCCAAGAAATATGATGTCACAAGGATTGAGGACATCTTGCAAAAAATTTTGAACCCGCTCAGAGATGCTGGATATGGGGAATAACGGGATGCCAATATTTTGACCTTGCAAGAAAAACAAGAAATCATTTTGAGCAAAACCGTTGAGGAGATTGAACAGAAAAACCGGGTTGCCGATATTCTTCGGATATTGCGATCTGCATCGATCAGCCTGGGAGCGAACCGGATCAGCTACCATCTGACACCAAAGCTTCATTCACAAACCGACGAATCTGTCCACTTGATAGCCGAGGGCTTTCCAAAAAAATGGATTGAACTTTACGAGCATGAACATCTTCGTGAGCATGATCCTATTCCGGATATTGTCATGCGACATGGTGAACCGATGCTTTGGCAAGATGCCATAAAGGCGCGCAAACTCAATCCTCAGGAGAGGAGTTTTGTTGCACAGCTAGAGGCTTTTGGACTGCATGAGGGGGTTGGCATTCCACTATTTGGACAGAAGGTTCGATCAGCATATTCGTCCTTTTCATTTCGGCAAACAGAAATGCTTTTCGACAAGAAGCTGATTTTAAAAGTCTCTACCATCGCTCTAGCCGCCCATGTCAGGATTTGTCGTGTGCTAGAGCAAGCTGACAATATCAAAGTCCATCTATCAGAGCGAGAAGGTCAAGTGATGAGACAAATCGGCAATGGACGTTCCAGCAAAATAATTGCTGCCGAACTGGGAATTAGCCAAACCACCGCTGAAACCTACGTCCGCCGCATTTTTACGAAACTTGAGGTCAATGACCGGGTTGGCGCGACCATCAAAGCCTTGGAACTAGGTATCCTTAACCTCTAGCTGTGAGAGCCAATATCTGGCCGCTGTTGGAAATAAAAAAACCTATTTACAAAAAATGCGGCCCGCCGGGATCATGCCGGCGGGCCGTTATTCATCTAGTGCTTAAACTACCCCGTAAGCCAGCATCGCATCGGCAACTTTCTTGAAGCCTGCGATATTCGCGCCTTTCACATAGTCGACATAGCCATCGCCCTGATCGCCATATTCGACGCACTGGCTGTGAATGCCTTCCATCAACTCTGTCAACATGGTGCCGAGCCGCTCATGGTTCCAGCTGATGCGCTCTGCATTCTGGCTCATTTCGAGACCAGAGACAGCAACACCGCCGGCATTGGCCGCCTTGCCCGGACCATACATGATCTTGGCGTCGTGGAAGACATGAACGCCTTCCAATGTGGTTGGCATATTCGCGCCTTCCGACACGGCTTTCACACCATTGGAGACCAGCATTTTTGCTTCGTCTTCGTTGAGTTCGTTTTGTGTGGCGCAAGGCAGAGCCAGATCGCAAGCCACGCTCCATGGGCGCTCGCCTTCGTGGAACGTCGCGCTTTTAAACTCTTCAACATATTCGGACATGCGTCCGCGGCGGTGGGTCTTATGATCTTTGACCCAGTCAATCTTCTCTTGGGTAAAACCATCGGGATCATGAACAAAGCCACCACTATCGGACAGTGTAAGAACCTTGCCGCCCTGTTTGGTAATCTGTTCCGCAGCATGGGTTGCAACATTTCCCGACCCGGAAATAACCGCCGTCTTCCCTTCGATCGTGTCCTTTTTGTGCGCGAGCATATTCTGCATGAAGTAGACCGCACCATAGCCGGTCGCCTCTGGCCGCATTTCACTGCCGCCATATTCCCGGCCTTTGCCGGTCAGCACACCTTCCCAGCGATTGGTGATCCGCTTATATTGACCGAACATATATCCGATTTCACGGCCGCCCACGCCTATGTCGCCGGCTGGCACATCCGTATCAGGGCCAATGTGGCGGTATAGCTCAGTCATGAAGCTTTGACAGAAACGCATAACCTCAGCGTCTGATTTGCCTTTGGGATTGAAATTGGCACCGCCCTTACCGCCGCCCATAGGCAGACCGGTCAGCGAATTTTTGAACGTCTGTTCAAAGGCGAGAAACTTCAGCACGCTTTCGGTCACACTGGGGTGGAAGCGGATGCCGCCCTTATAAGGGCCGATGGCATTGTTATTCTGCACCCGCCAACCGCGCTGTACGCGGATATTATGATTATCATCTTCCCAGCAGACACGGAACGACACCACCCGGTCGGGTTCTGCCATACGGCGCAGGATCTGCGCTGCGTGATATTCTTCCTTGTCTTCAATAAATCCGTAAATATCCTGGGCGACTTCCTGCACCGCCTGGATAAATTCGGTCTGCCCGGGATTGCGCTTTTTCACGCCTTCCATGAATGTTGGAAAATCTACATGATCGGAAACGGCCATCGTTATACTCCCCCTTAGGTGATTATCTGCGCGCCCGTTATCATCTGCAATGTCCTCGAATCGCATTTGATCTGGGCAGCATATTAACGGCAATTTGTCCGATTGGTAAAGTCTTGATATTTGGCCCTAATTATTCCGCTTGTTCGGCTTCTTCCGGTTCGCCCTCTGGTTCTGTTTCGGCTTCTTCTTCGGCTTGTTCTTCGGGTGCAAAAAGCGCTGCCAGCCTGGTGAGCTGTTCACCAATCACACCATCGACCGCAGGCGCGATCTGATCGACAGGAAACTCCATGTAACCCCCGACTTTGTAGACGAAGGATACAGCCGTATTCTCACCGTCAGGCCTTAGTCCAATAGTAAGCGTGCCGGTCACGGCCTCGCCTTGCAATGGCCCAAGCGCACCGGACATCCGCAGCGCCTTGTTGTTTTGTGCAAACAGGACGCGCATGTGCTGAACACTGCCTTCCGCCGATTTGATATTGTCTTCGCTGGTTGTGCGGAGCAGCTCGCAAAAACAACCGCCCGCCTGTGGCACCAGATAGAAATTTTCCGCATTGCCCGAAAAGCTGTGCTCGCCATTCCACCAGCGCGCCGGTGCGACGATCGTTTTCCACACGACTTCTGGCGGAGCACTGACCGCTGCGGCATGTTTTACGGTGAAGCCATTCTCGGCGGTATTGGTAACTTCAGCCTGAACAGCTGTCGCGGTGAATATAGCCGCTAGTGATAATATGAATCGGAACAATCTTAGTCTCCCCTGTTGCAGCGAAGACTAATAAGCATCCTTGTCAGTGGCAATGACTAACAGCCATTATCGCGGCTGCATTTAATCGAGCGCGAGAACAGCCTCTATCGCATTGCTGACTGTATCCATGCTGCCCATGCCGTCGACTTTCGTCACAATCCCGCGTTCTTCGTAGATTGGCAGGATCGGCTGTGTCTTCGCGCGATATTCGCCCATCCGTGTCCGGACGGTTTCTTCATTATCATCTGGCCGGCGTTTGAATTCTGTCGAACCACAAACGTCACAAACCCCCTCTTTGGCAGTTTGTTTAAATGTGTCGTGATAGCCCTCGCCACATTTGCCGCAGGTGAAGCGACCGGTGATCCGTTCTACCAATGCCTCAACATCGACAGCCAACTCAATCACATGATGGAGTTTGCGATTGCGCGCAGTCAATATCTCGTCAAGGGAATAGACTTGTGCTTCGGTGCGAGGATAGCCATCGAAAATGACACCTTTGTCAGGACCGAGTTCATCGAGCCTGTCACCAATAATTCCCGACACCACTTCATCCGGAACCAGCTCGCCGGCATCCATCAGGGCCTTTGCCTTCAGGCCGACTTCCGTGCCAGCCTTTACGGCCGCGCGCAGCATGTCGCCAGTGGACAGTTGGACCATACCGTGTTCGTCTTCGAGAAGGCCGGCTTGGGTGCCTTTGCCGGCGCCCGGTGGTCCCAACAGGATGATGTCCATAAGTTACTGTCCCCTATAACCTTGTAAATCCCGAGGGATATTTTTAGCGCTTCCGGCGGCCGCCTTTGAGCTTCGCTTTTTTAAGCAGATCACCATATTGAAGGGCCAGCAAGTGGCTCTGTATCTGGGTCACAGTATCGACCGTGACGTTGACGATGATCAGCAAGCTTGTCCCGCCGAGGAAGAATAGCGGCAGATTGGTCTGCGCCATTACATATTCCGGCAGCACACAAACCAGCGCCAGATAAGCGGCGCCAACCACTGTGATACGGGTCAACACATAGTCGAGATAGTCAGAAGTATTCTTACCGGGGCGAATACCAGGTACGAAACCACCATTTTTCTTCAGATTATCTGCGGTTTCCTCTGGGTTAAAAACAACCGCAGTATAGAAGAAACAGAAGAAGATAATCCCGGCAGCATAAAGCGCCATATATAGCGGCTGGCCGTGCGAGAGATATTGGTTCAGCGCGATAATGAAATCGCTACCCGCACTCTCACCCGCCGTTGCATTCCCGGCAAACTGACTGACAGTTAGCGGCATCAGCAAAAGCGAAGAGGCGAAGATTGGCGGAATAACGCCCGCAGTGTTCACCTTCAATGGAAGGTGGCTGCGGTCCGCCTGCATAACGCCATTTTGTGTGGCGCGTTTTGGATATTGAATCAACACCCGTCGCTGCGCGCGTTCCATGAAACTGATGAATAATACCAGACCAACGACCATCGCGATCAGGCCGACGATGACCAGAGCGCCAATCGAACCCGTGCGACTACCTTCCATGAGGTTGCTGACAAAGGTTGGCATCTGCGCAACAATACCGGCCATAATGATCAGCGAGATACCATTACCGATACCGCGACTGGTAATCTGCTCACCCAGCCACATCAGGAACAAAGTACCGCCGACAAGACTGATAACCGCGCCGATACGGAAGCCCATACCGGGGTTAACAACTGCTTGCAGGCCGGATTGCGAGGCAAAGCTCTCAAGGCCGACAGCGATGAAATAGCCCTGGATCGCGGTCAGTCCAACCGTACCATAGCGGGTATATTGGTTGAGCTTCTTGCGTCCAGCCTCACCATCTTTCTTGATCGCAGCCAAAGTCGGCGACAAAGCGGCGGCCAACTGGACGACAATCGATGCCGTAATATAGGGCATGACGCCGAGCGCGATTAGGCTCATCCGTTCTAGCGAACCGCCTGAGAACGTATTGAAAATATCAAGAACACCGCCGCGCGTCTGATCATACAGATCCGCCAAAACAACAGGATCAACACCTGGAAGCGGAACAAAGCTGAGCAGACGAAAAACCACCAATGCACCCAGCGTAAACCAGATACGTTTGCGGAGTTCGGTTGCTTCTCCGAATTTTGCCAGGCTCAAATTTGCTGCGACCTGATCGGCTTTTGATGCCATTTTAGTAGTTCCTTGCCCGCCGTTCATGAAGGCAATTCGCCTTCAAATCAATGCATCGATCCCATATCGGATGTTGCTGCCCGAAAAACAAGGCTCTTGGGCATCAAGCTGCGCCAATACGGGTAAAAAAGAATGGCCCCGTCCAGGCCCTAATGCCTGGCGGGGCCATGATTAGACTAAATTAGTCTTTTTTCTTGGCCTTATTGGCGGCCTTTTTCTCTTTTGCTGGCTTGGAAGGTGTAGCCTTCTTTTCGCCTTTTGGACGATGAGCCGCTGCGCCAGCAAGAATTTCAACCTTGCCGCCTGCTTTTTCCACCGCTTCGATAGCCGCTTTGGAAGCGCCAGCAACAGCGATGGTGATTTTCGCCTTGATTTCACCCTTGGCCAGCAGACGAACGCCGTCTTTGCCGCCACGAGTCAGTCCAGCGGCATTCAACGCTGCCTGATCCAGCGTGCCTTTATTGGCCAGCTTCTTGGCATCGATGAACTTCTGGATCATGCCCAGATTGACTTCAGCATAGTCGGTACCGAACGGGTTGTTGAAACCACGCTTCGGAAGCCGCATGTGAAGGGGCATCTGACCACCTTCAAAACCGTTGATCGAAACACCGGAGCGAGACTTCTGGCCTTTTTGACCCCGTCCGCCGGTTTTACCTTTGCCGGAACCAATGCCGCGGCCAATACGGGTGCGCAATTTGCGCGCGCCGTCATTATCTCTAATTTCATTCAGTTTCATGTCGTGTACTCGCTTTCGCTTTTATTCGCACGATTGTTTCCGGTTTTAGCCTTCAACAACCTCTACAAGATGGTGCACCTTACGGATCATACCGCGCACTTCCGGTGTGTCTTCCAGTTCGGAAACACGGTGCATTTTGTTCAGGCCCAGTCCGATCAGCGTCTTGCGCTGTTCTTCGGGGCGACGGATTGGCGAACCAACCTGCTTGATTTTCACTTTAGCCATTATGCCTTACTCCGTTACTGCTGCAGCTTCGGCTTCAGCCTCAGCTTCAGAAGCGCCGCCGCGGCCTAGCAGATCGGCAACTTTCTTGCCACGCCGCTGGGACACAGCCTTGGGGCTGGTCTGTTCACCAAGCGCCACGAAGGTCGCCCGGATCATGTTATAAGGGTTGGATGTTCCGTTAGACTTGGTAACCACATCGGCAACACCAAGGCTTTCGAAAACCGCACGCATAGGACCACCAGCAATGATACCGGTACCGGGAGGCGCCGAACGCAGTGTCACGTTGCCTGCACCAAACTGGCCTTTGCCATCATGGTGAAGAGTGCGGCCTTCGCGCAATGGAACACGAACCATTTTCTTTTTCGCAGCGGCTGTTGCTTTGGTAATGGCTTCAGGCACTTCGCGTGCTTTACCTTTACCGAAACCAGCACGGCCTTTGCCGTCACCAACCACAACCAATGCCGCAAAACCAAAGCGTTTACCGCCCTTAACAGTTTTCGAAACACGGTTAATGTGCACCAGTTTCTCGATCAGTTCTTCGCCCTGATCCTGATCCCGGCCACCACGACCACGGCCACGACCGCGTCCGCCATCACGGCCACCGCGTCCGCCGTCACGTCCGCCACGGTTTCCGCCGCGACCTTGACGTTCATTAGGACGCTCAGATTTCTTTTCTTCAGGAGCAGCTTCAGCTGGTGCTGCAGCGGCTGGTGTGCCTTCTGATTTTTTTTCTTCTTCGGCCATGCTTAAAACTCCAATCCGCCTTCACGTGCAGCGTCGGCCAGAGCCTTCACACGTCCGTGATACAGGAAACCGCCACGGTCAAAAATTACTTCCTTGATGCCAGCTTTTTTCGCTGCTGCTGCAACGCGCTTGCCAACATCGGCTGCCGCTGCACTGTCAGCACCGGTCTTCACCTTGGACGCCTTGTCGATTGTCGAAGCAGCAGCAACGGTCGTGCCTTCTGCATCATCAATGACTTGCGCATAGATATGACGACCTGTGCGATGCACAGACAAACGAGGTTTTGTGAGCCCGCGCTTCCGCAATTTGGTGCGAACGCGTTGCTGACGCCGTTTGAATAGAGAAATATTAGCCATGGCTTATTTCTTCTTCCCTTCTTTGCGGAAAACATATTCGCCGCGATATTTAATGCCCTTGCCTTTATAAGGCTCCGGTTTACGCCAGCGCCGAATTTCTGCGGCAACCTGACCAACCTGCTGTTTATTGATACCGGAAATCTCGACCGTGGTCTGATCCGGCGTCTTGATGGTAATACCTTCAGGAATATCGAAATTCACATCATGGCTGAAACCAAGTTGCAGGTTCAGGACTTTGCCCTTCACTGCGGCACGATAACCAACACCGGTAATCTCAAGAACCTTGCTATAACCTTCGGTTACACCATCGACGAGATTTTGAACCAGCGTCCGTTGCATGCCCCAATAGGCGCGTGCACGGGTGGTCTTGTTTGCCGGGGTCACCAACAAACCACCATCGCTTAGTTCATAGCTCAGGTCGTCAACCATAGGGGTCGAAAGCTCGCCCTTTGGTCCTTTGACCTTAACCAGACCGTCATCCAGAGTGGCGGTAACGCCATCAGGAATGCTTACTGCTTTTTTGCCGATACGAGACATTAGAACACCTCTGCGAGTACTTCGCCGCCGACATTCTGGCTGCGCGCTTCTGCGTCAGACAAAACACCTTTTGGCGTCGAAACAATTGTGATGCCCAGGCCATTGCGTACAGTCGGCAGTTCACTTGAACCGCTGTAAATACGGCGACCAGGCTTTGAAACGCGGGCCACGTGGCGGATAGCCGGCTCGCCTTCAAAATATTTCAGTTCAATACGAAGACCGGGGTGCTTGTTCACCTCTTCTTCGCTGTAGCCGCGAATATAACCTTCGCGCTGCAGAACTTCGAGAACAGCGCCGCGCAATTTGGAAGCAGGTGAAACCACACTGTCCTTACGCGCTTGCTGTCCGTTACGGATACGGGTGAGCATATCACCCAAGGGATCGGTAAAAGCCATATTATCTTCCCTTTACCAGCTAGATTTCGTTACGCCGGGGATAAGACCTTTATTGGCCATATCACGCAGCTCAATGCGGCAGAGACGGAACTTGCGGTAATAGCCGCGCGGACGCCCTGTTGTTTCGCAGCGGTTAC
Organism: Sphingorhabdus sp. Alg231-15; assembly: GCF_900149705.1. Taxonomy (NCBI): domain Bacteria; kingdom Pseudomonadati; phylum Pseudomonadota; class Alphaproteobacteria; order Sphingomonadales; family Sphingorhabdaceae; genus Sphingorhabdus; species Sphingorhabdus sp. Alg231-15. The sequence continues at coordinate 1,041,766 of NZ_LT703001.1, forward strand.
GCACGCGGGTTGGATTACCGTTGCGCGGAATTTCCGCCATTTTAAGACGCGCCATCAAACGCTCGGTCTCGTCAAGAGACTGATCGTTGGCCATCGCCTTCAACTTCGCATAACGACCGGCATATTTCTTCACCAGCTTCTTGCGACGTTCGTTTTTATTAATGGAACTCAGTTTCGCCATGACTTAAGTTCTCTTCCTTTCTTGCGTGCCCCCGAAAACCGGGGGCTTAAAAATTATCTCTCGCGGATTATGCCGCTGCTTGCTCTTCTTCTTCCTGCGGGAACGGGAAACCGAATAATTTCAGAAGCTCACGAGCTTCGTCGTTCGTTTTCGCGCTTGTCGTCACGATAATGTCCATGCCGCGCACCACATCGATGTCGTCATAGGCAATCTCAGGAAAAATAATCTGCTCTTTAATGCCCATGGCGAAGTTGCCACGACCATCAAAACTCTTTGGATTCAGACCACGAAAGTCACGAATACGGGGCATTGCCACCGTGATCAGACGATCAAGAAATTCGTACATCCGCTCGCGGCGCAATGTCACTTTGCAACCAATCGGCATGCCTTCACGCAGCTTGAACGTCGCGATTGACGTTTTCGCTCTGGTGATGACAGGCTTTTGACCAGCAATCAGTTCCATTTCAGCAGCAGCCGTCGTGGTTTTCTTCTTGTCCTGACTACCTTCGCCAACACCCATGTTCAGTGTGATCTTGGTGATCTTTGGCACTTCCATAGGATTGGAATAGTTGAACTTTTCCTGCATCGCTTTGACGACTTCGCCGTCATATTTTTTGCGCATGCGTGGCAAATCTTTATCAGCCATCGACTTTCTCCCCGGATTTAACAGCTACACGCTGCATTTTACCGTCTTTGGATTTTTCAAAACGAACGCGCGTTGGCTTGCCATCTTTTGGATCGGCCAAAGCAACTTTGCTGATGTGCATCGGTGCTTCGCGGCGTTCCAGACCACCTTGTGGGTTAGCCTGTGTTGGTTTGCGGTGACGCACAGCAACATTGGCACCAGCGACGATCAACTTACCGTCTTTTGGCATTACCTTGGTCACTTCACCGGATTTGCCTTTGTCCTTGCCGGACAGAACAACAACGGTGTCGCCTTTTTTAATCTTTGCATTGGCCATGATTATAGTACCTCCGGCGCAAGGCTGATGATTTTCATGTGCTTCTTGGCGCGCAGTTCGCGAACCACAGGGCCAAAGATGCGGGTGCCGATTGGCTCCTTCGCATTGTTGACCAAAACAGCAGCATTGCTGTCGAAACGGATAACCGAACCGTCTTTGCGGCGGATATCTTTGCGGGTACGAACGATAACGGCCCGGTGAACATCACCTTTTTTGACCTTACCGCGCGGTGCAGCTTCCTTGATCGACACAACAATAATGTCACCAACGCCAGCAAACCGGCGCTTGGAACCGCCCAGCACCTTGATACACTGCACGCGTTTGGCTCCGCTATTGTCAGCGACCTCCAAGTTCGATTGCATCTGGATCATTGATCCAATTCCTTCTTCATTCCGCCCCGAATATTCAGAGCACAGTTAAACTTCGTCAGCTTCAGCTTTCGGCTTTGACTTCGCCTTCGTCTTCCGCAGTAATTTCAGCAACCTTAGGTGTTGCAGGAGCGGCAGCAGCGCCAACCCGGTCCAACACTTTCCAAGTTTTGAGCTTGGAAATCGGCTTTGTTTCCTCAATGCGCACAGTTTCGCCCGTGCTCATCTCGTTCTTTTCATCATGCGCATGATATTTTTTAGACCGGCGCATAATTTTTCCGTAAAGTGGGTGTTTCACTTTGCGTTCGACATTCACGACAACAGTCTTGTCGCCCTTGTCTGACACTACCGTGCCGGTGAGAATACGTTTTGGCATATCGGTTCCTTACGCCTTTTCTGCAACAGCGGCTTTCGCACGCTCGTTCTGCAGGGTTTTAATCTTTGCAATCGTGCGGCGCACTTCACGCATCCGACTTGGCTTTTCGAGCTGGTTGGTCGCAGCCTGAAAACGCAGGTTAAATGCCTCGCGCTTCAACTCGCCCAGATCGCTTTCAAGCTGATCGTCGGTCTTGGTCCGCAAATCTTCTGTCTTGCTCATGTCCTTAACCTTCCAAATGTGACGTATCGCCAAGGCGAGCCACAACTTTTGTCTTGATAGGAAGCTTCATCGCCGCACGCTCGAAAGCAACCGCAGCAATTGGGCCAGGAACGCCATCCAGTTCGAACATGATCCGACCTGGTTTTACCCGGCAAGCCCAATATTCAACCGAACCCTTACCTTTACCTTGACGCACTTCAGCAGGTTTCTTCGAAACCGGTACGTCGGGGAAGATACGGATCCACAAACGACCTTGCCGTTTGATGTGACGGGTAATCGCACGGCGAGCCGCTTCGATCTGACGCGCGGTGATCCGCTCTGGCTCCATGGCTTTCAGACCATAGGAACCGAAGTTCAGCGACGTGCCGCCTGGCGCCTTTCCTTTAATCCGGCCCTTATGAGCCTTCCGGAATTTTGTTTTCTTTGGTTGCAGCATGATGCTTTACCTATTCCCTAAAAATCAACGAGAGGGGCGAACGCCGGAAGTTTGCGCTTCCACCATCAACCGATCCTGAGCCATCGGGTCGTGACCCAATATCTCGCCTTTGAAAATCCAGACCTTGATACCGATGATGCCGTAAGCGGTCAGCGCTTCATGTTCAGCATAATCGATATTGGCGCGCAGCGTATGAAGCGGCACGCGGCCTTCACGATACCATTCAACGCGAGCAATTTCTGCTCCGCCCAAACGGCCACCACAAACAATTTTAATACCTTCAGCGCCCAGACGCAGAGCGGACTGAACCGCACGCTTCATCGCCCGGCGGAAAGCAACACGGCGGATCAGCTGATCACCAATGCCCTGTGCCACCAACTGTGCGTCGACTTCTGGCTTGCGAATTTCAACAATGTTCAAAGACACATCGCTGGAAGACATTTCACTGAGCTTGCGGCGCAGCTTTTCAATATCCGCACCCTTCTTACCGATGATAACACCAGGACGGGCAGCATAGATGGAAACGCGGCAGGTTTTGGCCGGACGCTCAATCACAACCTTGGAGATCGCAGCCTGTGGTACGGTTTCCAGGATATATTTGCGCATCTTGATGTCTTCCATCAAGAGATCGCCATAGCTGGCACCTTCCGCATACCAGCGGCTGTCCCAAGTCCGGTTAATCTGCAGGCGAAGCCCGATAGGATTACTCTTTTGACCCATGGTTTACGCCTCTTCTTCTTCGTGCTCGCGAACAACGATGCGAACGCGGCTAAATGGCTTGATTATCTTGGCAGAGCGGCCACGTGCGCGGGCTTTCCAGCGCTTCATGGTCAGGCCTTTGCCGACACTGGCTTCGTGAACGATCAATGCGTCAACATCCAGGTTATGGTTGTTTTCTGCATTGGCGATTGCGGAAGCGAGAACCTTGCTGACATCCTTGGCCATGCTCTTCTTGGAGAAGGACAGGATGTTCAAAGCGTCTTCCGCTTTCTTGCCGCGGATCAGCTGTGCAACAAGGTTTAGCTTTTGGGCAGAACCACGAATGGAATTGCCAACAGCCAAAGCTTCATTGTCGCCAACGCGGCGGGGTGATGATGCCTTACCCATTATTTCTTGCCTTTTTTGTCAGCGCCATGGCCGTAATAGTTACGCGTAGGAGCGAACTCGCCAAGCTTGTGGCCAACCATGTCCTCATTCACGGAAACCGGAATGAATTTCTGGCCGTTATAAACGTTGAAAGTCAGCCCAACAAAATCAGGGAGAACCGTAGAACGACGCGACCAGGTCTTGATCGGCGAACGCTTGCTAGCTTCCTGAGCGTCTTGCGCTTTTTTCAGCAGATGGAGGTCAACAAATGGACCTTTTTTGATGGAACGAGCCATGCTTACCTCTTCTTCTTAGCGTGACGCGACCGGATGATCATCTTGTCGGTCGTTTTATTCTTACGGGTACGAGCGCCCTTGGTTGGCTTGCCCCATGGTGTCACTGGATGACGACCACCGGAGGTCCGACCTTCACCACCACCATGCGGGTGATCGACAGGGTTTTTAGCAACACCACGTGTCAAAGGACGACGGCCCTTCCAACGGGTGCGGCCCGCTTTACCGAAATTCTGGTTCGAGTTGTCGGGGTTAGAAACCGCGCCAACCGTACCCATGCAATCGCTGCGGATATAACGCTGTTCACCTGAGTTCAGGCGAACGATAACCATGCCGCGGTCACGACCAACAATCTGGACATATGTACCAGCAGAGCGAGCAATCTGACCGCCCTTACCTGGCTTCATTTCCACATTGTGGATAATCGTACCGATTGGCATTTGCGACAATTTCATCGCGTTACCTGGCTTCACGTCAACTTTCTCACCAGCGATGACAGTGTCACCAACAGCCAGACGTTGCGGTGCCAAGATGTAGCTCAGCTCGCCATCGTCATATTTGATCAAAGCAATGAACGCGGTCCGGTTAGGATCATATTCAATCCGCTCAACGGTTGCCGAAACATCGAACTTGCGGCGCTTGAAGTCCACCAGACGATATTTTTGCTTATGACCACCAGCGATTCCGCGAGAGGTCACATGACCTTTATTATTACGGCCGCCAGTTTTGCGCTTGCCTTCAACAAGCTTCTTGACGGGCTTGCCTTTCCACAGGCCGCTCTTGTCGACCAGGATAAGACCACGCCGTGCGGGGCTTGTTGGTTTATAGGATTTTAAAGCCATCTTAAATTCCCGTGGTGATGTCGATGGTCTGGCCTTCAGCCAAAGTCACGACAGCTTTCTTAACATCGTTGCGAGTGTAGGGACGACCCTTCCACTTCTTGGTCTTGCCCTTTTGCACCATCGTGTTCACGCCTTTGACTTTGACATCAAACAGCGCCTCGATAGCGGCTTTAATCTGTGGCTTGGTCGCGGTGTTGGCGACTTTAAAGACCACAGCATTATGTTCGCTGAGCAAGGTTGTTTTCTCGGTGATGTGCGGGCCGACAATTACGTCATAGTGACGAATGTCTACTGCTTCTTTTTTAGCCATTGAAGCGTGCCTCCAGCTTTTCGACTGCAGCGCGGGTCAGCACCAAAGTCTCATGGTTCAAAATGTCATAAACATTGGCACCAGCAGCCGACATCACATTGACGCGTGGAATGTTGTTAGAAGCTTTCGTGAAAGCATCATTTACAGCATCACCGTCCATGACCAGTGCTGATTTACCGAAACCGAGCTTTTCGATATTGGCCAAAAGCGCCTGTGTTTTGGCTTCTTTCAGTTCAATATTTTCAAGCACGATCAAATTGTCGTTCTTCGCCTTGTCGGACAGCGCCATTTTCAGACCCAGTGCACGAACTTTCTTGTTCAGCGACGGGTTGAAGTCACGCTTGCGCGCACCGTGGGCTTTACCACCACCAACGAAGATAGGAGCACGGCGATCACCATGACGAGCGGTACCACCGCCCTTTTGGTTACCGAACTTCTTACCGGTACGGGCAATGTCACTACGCTCACGCGTTGGACGAGCCGTGCCGCGTGCTTTTTCACGTTGCCAGTTGACGACGCGGTGCAGAATGTCTGCGCGCGCTTCAAGACCGAACACGTCATCATTCAAATCGATGTCGCCTTTGGCTTTTGCGTCGAGGGTTTTCACTTTCAATTTCATGGCTTAGCCCTCCTTCCCTGCATCATCTGCAGCGTCAGATTTCTCTTCTGCTGGAGCCTCAGCTGGCGTTTCCGCTGCTGCTGCCGCGATTTCTTCGTCAGTTGGACCGGCAGGCGCTTCATGCTCTGCATCCGCCTCGATCATGCCAGCAGGCGCATCTTCCGTTGCCGTCTCATCCGCATTGCGGCGCATGGCACCGGGGAATGGAACGCCTTCAGGAAGAGCCACTTTCACAGCATCTTTAACCAGCAACCAGCCACCTTTTGAACCAGGAACGCTGCCGCGTACAAAGATCAAACCGCGAGCGGCGTCTGTACGGACGATTTCCAGATTTTGCTGCGTGCGATTTTTCGCACCCATGTGACCAGCCATCTTCTTACCTTTGAAGACTTTACCAGGATCCTGGTTTTGACCGGTAGAACCATGTGCACGGTGAGAGATAGAAACACCGTGAGTTGCGCGCATACCGCCGAAACCCCAACGCTTCATGGCACCGGCAAAGCCCTTACCTTGCGTCACACCTTGAATATCAACCATCTGACCCGCAATGAAGTGGTCAGCCGTTATCCGAGCACCAACGGGGAGCAAACCTTCTTCGCTCTCAACCCGAAATTCGGCAACACGTGCCTTTGGCTCGACTTCCGCTTTTGCAAAAGCTTCACGTTGTGGTTTGTTTACATTTTTCGCTTTACGGGCACCTGCACCAAGCTGAACAGCAAAATAGCCATCCGGATCCTGTTTGCGGGCTCCAACAACCTGACATTCTTCCAGGGAAAGAACGGTTACCGGCACATGCCGACCATCTTCCTGAAACAAGCGGGTCATCCCCATTTTTTTCGCGATCACGCCAGTACGCACGATCATTTCTCCTTACAGAGGCCCACGTGCGGAATTGCCAGCGGGCGTGCCTAAAATTACTCAGCCCAAATTTTTCGAATATCGCCCCGTCCGGGCTAAACCGTTTCACTGACCCGAAGATCAATCAAACTAGACGGGGGACACATGACCCAGCAAATATGCTGGCGGTTTCCCATGTCACCACTGCCATCACTCTGGCAGTGTCTTCACTCACATTAAGCGAGCTTAATCTCTACATTCACACCAGCAGCAAGGTCGAGCTTCATCAAAGCATCAACGGTTTGCGGCGTAGGCTGCACGATATCGAGCAACCTTTTGTAAGTCCGGACCTCAAACTGCTCGCGTGACTTTTTGTCTACGTGCGGGCCGCGGTTTACGGTGAATTTTTCGATGCGCGTTGGCATTGGGATTGGTCCACGGATAAGCGCGCCAGTGCGGCGAGCAGTGTCAGCGATATCGCCGGTCGCCTGATCGAGAACCCGATGATCGAATGCTTTCAAGCGTATGCGAATATTCTGCGTTTCCATAAGAACCTATACCAATGTCAAAGAGCCAAAAATAAACCGCCCCGATTTTCTCTCTTAAAAAGAAGCCGGAGCGGCGAAAAACTGGCCGCCCGAATCAGTGATCCGGGCGGCGATGCAGTCCTATATTACTTTGTTACGTTGCTGACAACCCCTGAACCGACGGTCCGGCCACCTTCGCGAATTGCGAAGCGGAGACCTGAGTCCATTGCGATTGGAGCAATCAACTTTACGTTAATTGTGACGTTGTCACCAGGCATAACCATCTCAGTGCCTTCTGGCAGAATGACTTCGCCGGTCACGTCCGTTGTACGGAAGTAGAATTGTGGGCGATAGTTTGCGAAGAATGGCGTGTGACGGCCGCCTTCGTCTTTCGACAACACATAAACTTCGGCACTGAACTCGGTGTGAGGTGTAATTGAACCAGGCTTACAGAGAACCTGACCACGCTCAACTTCTTCACGAGCAACGCCGCGGATCAATGCGCCGATGTTATCGCCAGCTTCACCGCTGTCGAGCAACTTACGGAACATTTCAACACCGGTAACCGTTGTTTTCGAGGTATCTTTGATACCAACGATTTCAACTTCGTCACCAACATTCACAACACCGGTTTCAACACGGCCGGTAACAACCGTACCACGACCGGAAATTGAGAACACGTCCTCGATTGGCATCAAGAAGTCTTGATCCACTGGACGCTCTGGCTGAGGAATAGCTTCGTCAACGGCTTTCATCAGTTCAAGAATTTTTTCTTTACCGATATTGTCGTCACGGCCTTCCAGTGCTGCAAGAGCAGAACCAGCAACGATTGGAATATCGTCACCTGGGAAGTCGTAAGAAGACAGAAGCTCACGGATTTCCATTTCGACGAGCTCAAGCAGCTCTTCGTCGTCAACCTGGTCAACTTTGTTCATGAAAACAACAAGAGCAGGAACGCCAACCTGACGAGCAAGCAGGATGTGCTCGCGAGTCTGTGGCATTGGGCCGTCGGCTGCGTTCACAACCAGGATAGCACCATCCATCTGAGCAGCACCGGTGATCATGTTTTTCACATAGTCAGCGTGGCCTGGGCAATCGACGTGCGCATAGTGACGGGCGTCGGTTTCATATTCAACGTGTGCCGTTGAAATGGTGATGCCGCGCTCACGCTCTTCAGGCGCCTTATCGATGTTCGCGAAGTCAACGGCTTCACCGCCGCCAGCTTCAGCAAGCACTTTCGTGATCGCTGCGGTCAACGTGGTTTTACCGTGGTCAACGTGACCGATGGTGCCGATATTGCAATGCGGCTTATTGCGTTCAAACTTTGCTTTTGCCATTTTTTCTTACCTCTAATTTCTATCGTCTTGATAGTCTGTGCCGCGCTTTGGCGAGACTATCCAAATCTGTCAACACCCTTTTAACCTCTAGGCTTTTTTCTTTAGCCAGAACCAAAAGGTAAGCGCGGTTACTCGTATTCAGAGAAGCGGCGATTAAGCCATCTTCTCCTTCAATTCTTCCGCTACATTATTCGGCACCTGCTCATAGTGAGAAAACTGCATCGAATATTGCGCGCGGCCCTGTGTGAAAGAGCGCAGCTCGTTCACATAACCAAACATATTGGCCAGCGGCACCATAGCGTCAACGGCCTGAGCGATACCGCGCGTGTCGGTACCCTGGATCTGACCACGGCGAGAGTTGAGATCGCCGATTACGTCACCAAGATAGTCTTCCGGCGTAATCACTTCGACTTTCATGATGGGCTCAAGCAGCTTGATACCAGACTTCTGGGCCGCTTCACGCATCGCAGCACGCGCCGCAATTTCAAAAGCCAGCGCCGAGGAGTCGACGTCATGGTAAGCGCCATCATAAACACGAATGTTAAAGTCGATGATCGGGAAGCCGATCAAAGAACCGGTTTCAGCTGTTTCACGCATACCTTTTTCAACAGACGGGATATATTCCTTCGGAATGTTACCGCCCTTGATTTCGTCTTCAAAGGTAATGCCTGCACCGCGCTCACCGGGAGTGACTTCGAACTTGATACGCGCGAACTGTCCAGAACCACCGGACTGTTTCTTATGGGTATAGTCCGTGTCGACAGCCTTGCCGAGTGACTCGCGATAAGCAACCTGCGGTGCACCAACATTGGCTTCCACTTTAAACTCACGCTTCATACGGTCGACCAGAATGTCGAGGTGAAGCTCGCCCATGCCTTTAATGATCGTCTGACCGGATTCATGGTCGGTCGTCACACGGAATGACGGGTCTTCAGCAGCCAGACGATTGAGCGCAACGCCCATCTTCTCTTGGTCAGCCTTGGTTTTTGGTTCAACCGAAAGCTCGATAACCGGATCAGGGAATTCCATCCGCTCGAGAATGATTGGTGCTTCAGCTGCACAAAGCGTGTCACCGGTTGTGGTGGTCTTCATGCCTGCCAATGCGATAATGTCGCCTGCGAAAGCTTCTTCAATGTCCTTACGGTCATTGGAGTGCATTTCCAAAATACGGCCGACTTTCTCTTTCTTGTCCTTGACCGAGTTCAGTACGGTGCCTTTTTCCAGCTTGCCGGAATAGATGCGCGCGAAGGTCAATGTACCCACAAATGGATCGTTCATGACTTTAAATGCAAGCGCAGAGAATGGTTCGTCATCGCTGGATGGACGAACGTCTTCGGTTTCACCGTCCATCGCGACACCTTTAATGGCGTCAACGTCGAGCGGGCTTGGCATATAGTCAACAACCGCGTCGAGCAGTGGCTGAACGCCTTTGTTCTTAAAGGCCGAACCGCAAAGCACAGGAACAAAGCTCTGGTTCAGCGTGCCTTTACGGATGAGCGCTTTCAAAGTCGCTGCATCAGGCTCGTTGCCTTCCAGATATTGTTCCATCACATCATCGTCCTGCTCAACAGCAAGCTCGATAAGCTTCTCGCGATATTCAGCAGCTTGGTCAGCCATATCCTCTGGAATTTCACCATAAGAATATTCAGCGCCAAGATCTTCGTTTTTCCAGGTGATCGAACGCTGGTTAACCAGGTCAACCAGACCGACCAGGCTCGCCTCGATGCCGATAGGCAGATACAGCACAGCCGGTGTCGCGCCGAGGCGCTCAACGATGGAGTTTACGCAGAATTCAAAATTCGCACCGGTCCGGTCGAGCTTGTTAATGAAGCACATCCGCGGCACCTTATATTTATCAGCCTGACGCCATACGGTTTCAGACTGTGGCTCAACGCCAGCAACGCCGTCGAAACAAGCAACCGCGCCATCGAGCACACGCAGCGAACGCTCAACTTCAATGGTGAAGTCAACGTGGCCCGGGGTATCAATGATGTTGATCCGGTGCTCAGGACCCTTGCGGTCTTCCGCATTCCAGAAACAGGTGGTCGCAGCAGAGGTAATGGTAATACCACGCTCTTGCTCTTGCTCCATCCAGTCCATCGTCGCCGCGCCATCATGCACTTCGCCAATCTTGTAGGACTTACCCGTATAATACAGGATGCGTTCCGTGGTGGTTGTTTTACCAGCATCAATATGGGCCATAATGCCAATATTGCGATATCGTTCGAGCGGATGGCTGCGTGCCATAGTCTTTACTCCAGAATTAAGGGGCCCCAATTAGCGCCGCCCATATAGTGAAAGGGGCCAGCGATGACCAGCCCTGATTGGTTACAAATACAACAATGTGAAAGCGCGGGATTTACAGAGAGTTCTGTACTCCCCGCGCTCTTATATAATGTTACCAGCGGTAATGTGCAAATGCGCGGTTGGCTTCTGCCATTTTGTGCGAATCTTCACGCTTCTTCACCGCGTTGCCGCGATTGTTGGAAGCATCAAGAATTTCACCCGACAGACGCGCTGCCATTGTGGTTTCGCTGCGCGCACGAGCTGCACCGATCATCCAGCGGATGGCGAGAGCCTGAGCACGTTCAGGACGCACTTCGACAGGAACCTGATAGGTTGCACCACCAACACGGCGGCTGCGCACTTCGATGCCCGGCTTGATGTTGTTGAGCGCATCATGGAACATCTGCAGCGGATCTTTTTTCGCTTTGGCTTCTACGCTATCCAGCGCGCCATAAACGATGCGTTCTGCAACAGATTTCTTACCATCCTGCATCAGGTTGTTCATGAATTTGGAAAGGACCTGATCCTTAAATTTTGGATCAGGAAGGATTACCCGTTTCTCGGGACGACGACGACGTGCCATATTATATAACTCCTATCTGACCGATTACTTAGGACGCTTGGCGCCATATTTGGAACGGGATTGCTTCCGGTCCTTAACGCCTTGCGTATCAAGAACACCGCGCAGCACATGGTAACGCACACCGGGAAGGTCGCGAACACGGCCGCCGCGAATGAGAACAACACTATGTTCCTGAAGGTTATGACCTTCACCTGGAATGTAGCTGATGACCTCACGCTGGTTGGTCAGGCGAACCTTGGCAACCTTACGCAGAGCGGAGTTTGGTTTCTTTGGAGTCGTTGTGTAGACACGGGTGCAAACGCCGCGTTTCTGCGGGTTGGCTTCCATGGCCGGCACTTTGGACTTCGTCTTCTGTGGCACCCGCCCTTTACGGACGAGCTGATTAATCGTTGGCATAAAGTCTTCACCTTATTGGATCTAGATAAACTAGGGTTACTCTGACGGCCCAATCGCCGAAAGTGTTTTGCCTATGTAAGTCTTCTGCGGGTATGACGGATCACACCTGAGCAGAAGCGCGGCCCTTAGCGGGGATTCGGATGAACGTCAACAGTTGCGCAAACGTTTTGACCGAAGGCCGATGCCCTATGAAGATCGCGAGATCACTTCCGTGGCGGCAAGCTCTCAGTTCGACGGGCTTCATCAACTGACAACTTTGTCCAAAAGCGGACACTAAAAACCCTCATTATTGGATAGAGTTATGAGCCTAAGCCAACAAACGCACAACTCCGGACTGGGAAGCTGTCGCAAGAAGACTTCCATTATCGGCAAAGAGGTTCATCTGCCCGTGGAAAATGCCGTCGGAAATACTTAGCAATTGCGTGTGACACAACAACCAGTCTGTTGCTTCACGCCCAACAATGCGAACCGAGTTATCAAGACTTACAGCGCCAGCGCTTCGTCCAATGTTAAAATGTATCGCTTCAGGAAGATAATCTGCGACCAAAGCCAGAAAGGCCGACGGCTTTTCGGGAAAGTTATCGGGTGTCTTTACCCAGAAGCGCATGTCCCCGCCGCTGGGTGTTTCGACGAGACGCATGTCGAGGTGCGAATGCAGGTCACCCTCATCTTCCCGAACGAATGGAATGCGCGGGCAGTTGCTGGGCGTGTCGGCATTTTCGAACTTGGCCCACGCGAATGAACCGATATCTCTTTTTACCCCAAGCGTGGCTGACAGCGTGGCAGCCGTTTCAGAACCAACTGACAAACTAGCCTGCGCCTGACAAATTGATCGACCTGTCTTGCCAACCTTCACTGAGATGGAGGCTATCTCTTCTGCTTTTGGCGACGAAAGAAACTGTGTCGCAGCCTGGATGACGGGTTTCCCAATTTCCTGTTCCATCGCGTCAATCATCGCTGCGGTACAAGCCCCGCCGCTCATATGTTTGGATTGGGGTGGGCCAAGGCAGAGGTTCCGATCGACAGGCAATGTCCAACCAAGACCTTCCTCATGCTTTTTCGGGATCAGCTGGTTCAGTATCTCTGTCGCGCTCATTCCGTTTCTGCCGATTCAAGCGCTTGCGCAATGAGACGGATCTTCTCCGCAAAATCAGAACGCTCATCTTCCGGCAGCGCACCTAGCATCGTGCCGCAGTTAGAAATATCCTGCCGTCGGATCGCTGCACATACGCTCTGCCCCTCTTTCGATAATGAAAGCGCAATTGCGCGGCCGGTACCGGAGCGACGGGCAACATAGCCACGATGTATCAAACGCTCGATCACCGATTGAGCCGTTGTTGCCGGTACGCCTAGAAAGCCAGCCAGTGCAGCACCGCTGCAATCGCTATTTTCCGCGATAAAATAGAGTGCCTGAAAGTCTATCGCATTATATTTGATACGCCCTTCCGCAGGTGGGAACCGTGTTTCATCGACTGTGAAGATACGCAGCAGCACCCTTATACCTGCAAGTAGATCTTCTTCTGGTTTGCTCATTCCGAAGCCTCTTTCGATAACGCGCCTGCAAGAAATATAAGAGCGCCAGCGATAGAAATATTCTTGAAGAAGAGAGAAAGCTCAAAGGCAGCGCGTTCTCCCTCCATGGTCCAGAAATCATGGAATACCAGATTGGTTGCCAGCGTGAAACCGGCCAATCCAAGTGCGGCAATCGGTGCCATCCAGCGCCCAATTGCAACAAGGCCACCAGCACCAAGCTCAAGTGCAATGACAAGCGGCAGAAGAACTCCAGCTGGCTCCAATCCGACACTGCGCATATTGTCGAGCGTAGATCCATAGCTGAGAATTTTGTTGATCCCGCCCAGTATGAAAAGCGACGCGAGGCCAATGCGGCCAGCGATCAACATTGCTGGGGCGAAGGAGAAGAGTAATCTCATTGCTATTTCCTTTATACGAGTTTCGTACATTCTTTATATACGACATTCGTATAAAGGAAAGGCCTGTTTGTGGAATTTCTTATGCTATGGTTGCTGGGTTTATGTAGGTACAAATTTTGTCTCGCTTCGGCTTTCAGAGTGGGAGCAACTTTCCCAAAGCCAACGTCCTCTTTTGTACCCAAAGCGGACATTGGAGATCTGACACGATTGACGCCGCGATCAGAATAGACGATCCACAGTTTCAAGGGGACTGTAATGGCAAAAAAATTCGGAATCGCGTTAGTCGTAGTCATATTGTTGCTTGCCGCCGGGATCTGGCAACGCCATCGGATTCTGGTACCACTCGCCACATCGGGCGAGCGGATATTACCATCAGAAAAAGCCAGTCTTCCAGTGAATGGCAAGCCCGTTGGCGAGGATGCCTATTTTTATGTCGTACAACTGGATGAGCGCACTTTTGCCATTGCCGAACCCTATTCCTGGCCAAGAAACGTCAACTATCTCATCGCCGGAACGCGCCGTGCATTATTGCTCGACGCAGGCGTGGGTTTTTATGACATCCGGCCGATAGTGGAGCAACTCACCGACTTGCCAGTCACCTTCATTCCTTCGCATCTGCATTATGATCATACTGGACAAGGCAGTTACGAACGCATTGCGCTGGTCGATCTGCCCCATTTGCGGGAACGTGCAACGGGAGACTCGTTCACACCCAGCTGGGGTGAATATCTGGGCGTCGCAGAAGGGCTGGAACCAGCCACCTGGAAAATTGACGAATGGGTCCAGCCGGGGTCGGAAATGGATCTTGGAGACCGCCAGTTGACCCTGATATATACCCCCGGCCATACCGACAATTCGATATCCCTTCTGGATAAGGCCCATGATATGATGTTTACCGGTGACTTCATGTCAGCGGGCAACATTTCCGCCTATTATCCCGGCGCCAGCATGGGAGATTATCTGCAATCCGCGCGTAAAATCATCCGGGCAACCGCCGGCAATCCCGATATCGCCTTGCGAGGTGCGCATGCAGGAGAAGATGGCCAGTTACCCGTAAAATCCCGCGCCGATATCGAAATCCTCCGCGATCAGTTAGTCAGGATCGAAAATGGAGAATTGGGCAGTACAGGTTCCTATCCCCGGATCTACGCGATCAAGGAAGATGTCGTCATGCAGGCCGAACCACGCTGGCTGCAGAACTGGTCAACAACCTATCCAGATGAGGAGGAGTAACGGGTGATCTCGTTGTGTCACTGTCCACAGCTGGGTGCATTCGTGCAGCCGGTTGCACGAAAATCAGACTCAAGAAATATCCAATAATCGCACTGGCTCCATATCCAACGATTGGCGTGGGATAAGCACCCATCGCCGCCGCCGCTATGAGTGCGAACCAGCAGGTTGCGAACGTAAAGTGAATTACAGTTCGTTCGTTTCTTGGGAGAAAGAATATCGGACATATTAGTGCCAGGCAGCCAATCCAGAGCGATAATCCGACCATGATATTTACATCAAAGGCTGTCCAAAGAATATGATCTACAAACGGAACAGCTGGCAGACGGTCGGGGAGAAACAATGTTGCCAAAAAAGCGATTGCACAAAAAATGGAAGCGGTGAAAGTCCACTTGCTTGGTCGCATCCAGCAAGTAACGGCAACGGCCGCGAACAGCATGGCAGCCATTGCGCGATCAGGTTGAACGGCCATGGCGAAACTGGCTGCGATGACCGCCAACATCGTCCAGAAACTTTGAATCCTCGCAAAGCTTAAAGCGATCAGCGGCAGAAGAATGAGGCTAGTTTGGATAAAAAAGGGTCCCATCAGCACCCATCTTCTTGCATCTTCAATAGCGTAACCCAAAGTTGCGGTGGCAAATAGGCTAAGGGACCCGATGATTGCGAACAGGGTAACAAAACTATTTGTAAGCCGTACGGAAAGTTTAACGGCAATTGCAAGCAAAATGCCGATGAGCAAGGCCGCTCCATTAACAGTGATCATGGTCAGCGGAGCGCCAGAAACAAAAAGATAAATCAATCCTATGAGACATGCCATCAAGCCTGAGAAAAATGTCAAAACAGCGAATCTATCTGTCATAATGCTACTCCATGTTTTTCCGGGAGAGAGTTTGACTTCCAGATGAAAGCGAAAGCAGCCGATCAGACAGCCCAGCGCGAATGTTAGAGCGTCTCTATCGTTGTCGAGAGCCAATATTTCAGCGCGCATTGCCTGCGCCCATTTTTTTCGATGGTCCGGCGTCAGAAAGTCTATCAAACGCAATAGTTGGCAACGCATCATATGGGTTTCGATTTTAGTTTGGGAGTGGATGCCAAACGAGAGTCATCAATCAGACTCCTCGCTAGAATACGCCCTGCTTCTGAAAGGTTATAGATATGTCGTGGCGGTCGCCCCTCGACGCTTGCTTCTTGCCAATGAGAAACAAGAATATTCTGATCTTCCAACCTTGCTAGCATGGGATAAAGTGTGCCGGGCTTTATCCCGGTCGATTGCATTATCTCATAGCCATACATTCCCTGAGGCGCATCAAGTAGAGAAATCAAAGCTAACTTGGTTGCCTTAGAAGGCGTTCTGGTTTTTTGCATATTACCATATATCGATATATATCGACTTAATGTCAATGCTACTAGATTGAACGGATTGAAAGACTAATTTTTACGCGGTTTTTGGATGATTCTGACGTCCACTTTTTCACCAAACTATCCGGTAAAAATCATTCCGAGAATCCGAAGGAAATCTTGCGGAACAGCCAACCACCCTCCCCCAAATCTAATTCAGGACATTTGGCGAGCTGATCTCCATCGTTCTTGCTGCTTCGGCGGCGCGTAGCAGCCGCATCATGTTGCCGCCCCAGATATTTGCGACATCCGCCTTGGAATATCCCGCTTTCAAAAGATCATTTGTGATCCTTTGCAACATGGAGACATCAACCAAGCCATCGACGCCACCGCCGCCATCCCAATCACCGCTGATGCCGACATGATTTGGGCCGATCAGCTTGAGAACATGGAACGTATGTTCAAGAAATTTTTCATAGCTTGAGCGAGGAGCGGGATGACGTGCATTCAATTGCACTTGAGCGGCCTGAGCGACATCGGTTGGAACAGCTTCGACCGAGCCAAATTGCGCAATCCACCGTGTTTCCATGCCTTTCTGTGCAGCAACACGCTCTGGGGATGGTTCCAGTTTCTCAAGATATGAAGCAAAGATATTCATTTGAATAACGCCGCCACTTGCCGCCAGCTCCTTCAGCAGCTTGTCTGGAATATTGCGTGGATGATCATAAATCGCGTTAGCGCCAGTATGCGAAAGAATGATAGGCGTTTTGGAAAGGCCGATCATATCCCGTGTTGCTTCGTCGCTGGAATGACTACCATCGACGATGAGCCCCAGACGATTTGCTTCACGGATCAATTCTTCACCCAGCGAACTCAGCCCGTCAAAGAGTTGCTCTTTATCCGTCGAACTGTCGGCAAACTGGTTGTTGGCAAAATGCACCGGGCCAATCATGCGCAAACCGCTCTTGTAAAAATGCTCCAGCAAAGTCAGGTCTGTACCCAAAGGATAGGCATTTTCCATGCTTTGGAAAACAACCTTTCTGCCCTCAGACAATATTCGGTCAGCATCGTCTGCACTAAATGCGAGAGCAACTTCGGAGTGATATTTGGCCGCAAATTCCCGAATGGCAGTTTGACGCAAAAGAGCACTGCTTCGTGCGGACTGATAACCCGCGCTGTCTAAAGCACCCTGCGCCGTATAGATAACCCAAAAACCACCATCAAGGCCGCCTTCATTCATCCTCTGCAAATCAACATGCGTACGATTGTCTTTCCAGCTTCCACGCTCTTTGAAGTCATAATCATCTGTGTGAAAGAGCCGCGGTGTATCGAGATGAGAATCAAGAACTGCAATGCTGCTGTGAAAATCCTTAACGTCTTTGGAAATATGCGTTTGATCTTTGGACTCTATGTCCGCAGACGTACCAGCGATAGCCGACGTACTTACCAATAGTGCCGAAATAGCAACACCGAACCCAATTCGAAACATGCCCATAACTCCTTTGATGATTGGTTCGTATGACAGCCCATAGTTGAAAAGCAAGATGATCGATCACCGCCATTTGATTAGGCCGAGATCGCAGCCCTGCCCTGCACCACCCGAAAAAATCACTGTCCTAATCGGTCTGACATATCGGCGAAGCCTTATCCAAATGCAGTATGGTTATGCGGATCGCAGCGTCTATGATCATGTGATCAAAATGTGGGAAATCAAATTACGATGGATTACTATATCTATGTTGTTATTGTCAGCGCGCTGGCTTTGCTCGCCTATTATTTCACCTTGCTCATGGCGGGCCTGGCGCGCGGCAGGTTCAAGGTGGAGGCGCCATCCCACAGCGGGCCGCCGGAATATGAACGTTATGTCCGCGCCCATCACAATACACTTGAACATCTTGTGTTGTTCTTGCCGGGGCTATGGCTGTTCGCTTACACGGTCGATCCGGTTTGGGCCGCGGCCATTGGTCTGATCTGGCCATTCATGCGTGTGGGCTATGCTTTGGGATATCACAAGGCTCCGGAAAAGCGTTTGCTGTGGATTTATCTCAGCATGCCGCCCATTTACATATTCGTCCTGGGTTCGCTGATTGGCGGCTTGGTACAGGCAATCAGAGGATAAGAGATGAACATGGAACATGATCTGGTAATCCGGGGTGGCACTATTGCCGATGGGAGCGGCGGCGCACTTATCGAAGGCGATATCGCCGTTTCAAATGGCAAGATTACGGCCATTGGCGAGGTAACCGGCAAAGGGCGTGAAGAAATTGATGCGACCGACAGGATTGTGACGCCGGGCTTTATCGATGTGCATACTCATTATGACGGCCAGTGCATCTGGGCCGAAGAAATGAGCCCCTCGTCCTCACATGGCGTAACCACGGCGGTAATGGGTAATTGCGGTGTCGGATTCGCACCCTGCCGCAAGGAGGATCATGATCTGCTGATCAATGTCATGGAAGGCGTCGAGGACATACCCGGGGTTGTTATGGCCGATGGCCTGCCGTGGAACTGGGAAACATTCCCTGAATATCTAGACACGGTGGCGAAAGGCCAACGCGATATTGATGTGGCGGCCTATCTCCCCCACTCCCCACTTCGGGTTTACGCCATGGGTCAGCGCGGCGCTTCCCGAGAACCAGCCAATGCCGATGATCTTGCGCTGATGCGCAAGCTATCCAAGGAAGCCATAGAGGCAGGTGCGCTGGGTTTTGCGACGTCGCGATTGTCCATTCACAAAACCGCAGATGGTGGCAGCATTCCGACATTTGAAGCGGATGTGCAGGAACTGGAAGCAATATGTGGCGGGATGGCAGATGCCGGAACCGGCACATTTCAGGTCGTGCTCGACGCCTTTGTCGGCTGGGACAAGGAGTATAAAGTGATCGAGCGGGTGGTCGAGGCGAGCGGACGGCCTGCTACCTTTACCCTGGCTTCGGGAAATGACGGGCCACCGCGCTGGCGCAAGGTGCTCGATATGATTGATCAAACCAACGCCAATGGCGGAAAGGCCACGGCACAGATCATGCCGCGCCCCATCGGTTTGATTGCAGGCCTCGAATTGACCGTGCATCCCTTTGTGCTTTGCCCAAGCTGGTCAAAAATTGCCGATCTGTCTGTTGAAGAACAGGTTGCGGCCATGCGCGATCCAGAGCTGCGCGAAGCGCTGATCACTGAGGATTTTGAAAAAGGTCACCCGTTTAATGAACTGGCTCGCGACTGGAACTGGCTCTTCCCTCTTGATGATCCGCCAGACTATGCTCCGCCAAAGGAAATGAGCATGGCGGGACAGGCCAAGGCAAAAGGCTGTTCGCCGCAGGAGATAGCCTATGACCGGCTTTTAGAAACCGAAGGCAAAGGGCTGTTCCTGGCCGCTCTGGGTAATTATGAGGATGCCACGCTCGATAGCGCACACGAAATGCTCAGCCATCCGCATTGCATTCCCGGTTTGGGCGATGGCGGCGCGCATTATGGCGCAATATGCGATGCCAGCTACTCCACATTCTTGCTGACCCAGTTTGTGCAGAATCCCGGAGATCTCAGATTTGAACTATCTGAAGCAATCCACATGCTGTCCCACAAAGCCGCCAAAGCGGTCGGGCTGCCGAACCGCGGCTTGCTGAAGCCCGGGGCCAAAGCCGATATCAATGTCATCAATCTGCAAGGCCTGAAATTGCACCTGCCGGAAATCGTTCACGATCTGCCTGCGGGAGGGCAACGTCTGCATCAACGTGCAACCGGCTATGATGCGACGATTGTTTCTGGAGAGGTGATCCGCAGATTTGATCAGTCTACCGGAGCAAGGCCGGGACGGTTGATCAGGGAAGCATGATTTAGAGAGATTGAAAAACTCTGCGTCTCTGCTGATCACCACTATATGCAGATCGCTAACAGAGAGCGACTAAAGAAGCGATCTGGAACCACCCACAAAAAAAGGGGTAAGCATTGCTGCCTACCCCTGATTTTCTAGTCAGTATCGAGAGAGATTGAACCTGACTAGTGCGCGACTAGCCTGTCCCCACAGGCTAGAAGCCGACTTTAGCGCCAAGCCTCCAAACCCGACCCAGTGGGTTGCCCGTAAACGGGTTGTAACCCAAAGGTACCCTGGCTGATGGCGCATCCGCATTGGTGAAGTTCTCGACCGAGAATTGCAGCTGTGCATCAAATGACGAAATCGGCAAGTCATAGGCCAGATGAACGTCATGTTGCGTGAAGCTGGAGATATTCCGACCAAAATCTGTAGGACCAAAACTGGTGGTCGCACAAGGAGCGGGCAGAGCCGGACAACGTTCATCAACAACGCCATCAACATATTTCAAACCATAGCGCGCATTAAACCCGCTGATGTTGAAATTGACATAACCATTGGCCCGCCAAGGTGCGATGGTGCCCGGATTACGGTCCAGATTGGCCTTCCCGACCGCACTGAAGCCAGCGCGCAGGAATGCACCGTCTAGATTAAAGTCACCCACATCATATGTCAGAATATGGCTGGCATTTGCACCTATTGTCAGAACGCCGCTACCAATATCGGTTGTGTAGCTGGCGGCAAAGTCCAGTCCGGTTGTCTTGGTTTTTGGACCATTGACCCACTGCGTGAACACCCGTGAGATATTCAGACCATTGGTTGTACCTTGTACACAGGCACCGCCGTCAAAGGTGATCAGCCCGACAAATGGACTGGAACAATCGGCAAAGTTAACCCCAGGGTTAGCCGGATCGGGTGCCCCGCTAGCAACCGCAGTAGCGATTGCCTGACCATCAGTCGTTGTGATTTCGTCTTCGAAATCGAAACTCCAATAGTCTACCGAGAAGTTGAAACCGCTGAAGTTAACGATAGCACCGACATTGTAGGTGAACGCCGTTTCTGGCCCCAAATCATCTGGGTTACCGAAAATATCTACAGCCTTGAAGTTACCGGCCGATGCCGCCAGACCAGCCAGCGAAGTGATGCCATTGGGAGACACCTGGGAAGCCAGAGGTGCACGGAAGGTCGTCCCGACCGAACCGCGAAGCACCAACCAATCCGTCGGTTCCCAACGCACTGAGCCTTTGGGATTAAAGGTCGAACCAATCGAACCACCATAGTCTTCGAAGCGGGCCGCTGCAGTAATCTCGAGCGTGTCAGTGATCGGAACAAGTACTTCTGCGAAAACCGCTTTGACGTCTTGTGTCAACCGAGCATTGCGCTGCCCCCCGAGAAAGATGAATGAGCCAGCTCCTTCGAGCGCGCCCCCCACACAGGATTGATCGCCCAATATCGGACATGGATTGAGATCCAGATTACCGAATTCATTCAATGGCTTGTTCCGGAAACGGGTCTTGCGATATTGCAGACCAGCTGCCCAACCAACAGAACCGCCGCCTAGGTCCAGCCCCAGTTCACCAGAGAAAATCAGGTCGGCTACAACCGTGTCCTCACTCTGATCATTGCCGTTTGGCTCTGTCAGCCAATCTACCAGCTCTGGAGAATTCTCATTTCCAGGAACATAGAAGGGGTTATCAAGGTCGAGAGTAGGATTACGCGGCCCTGCATTGACAAATGGATTGAACCACAAACATCCAGGGTCTCCCGGCGTAGTGCTTGTACAATTTGGTCCGCCAAGACCGTTTAAGGCCGACTGCAGCCTGGAACCCACGATGCCGGGCGAACCGCCGCGACGATCATAATTCATCATCGTGAGCGAGAACTGCCCGCGGAATGATTCTGAAAAATCCTTTTCGAAAGTACCGGAAAACCGATAGGCTTTGCTGTTCACAAATTGACGCCCTGATCCGCGGGGATCGGTAGGATTACCTAGCCACCCAAATGGTCGCCAAAGGAAAATCCCAATCGCAGCGGGAGTCCCTGTCAAACCGTTTTGCGCCACAAATGGTGCTACGCCCGGATTGTTGGGAGAAACCGTGAAGCCACCACCCAATCGCGCTCCGCCTGGTCCCTGTAGCGGCGGATAGCCAGGGGACGTACCGATGGAGTCCAGATCGGTCTGTGCATAGGTGAACTCACCGCGGAAACGGAAAGTATCCGAAAGATCGACATCCGCCTGAATATAGCCCTGATAGCGATCTGTTTCCTCGACAAGATTATCAAACGGAATGAAACTGAAACGGCAAAGCACGCCATCGGCAACACCGCCCAGTTCGTTACAGCCTCTATCGGGCTGCAAGGCGACACCCGGTGCGATCGGAACAGCGCCTCCTGCCCCAACCACGGTAAATGTGCCTGGTGTGGCCAGAGCAGACCAAGCAGCCGGATTCACGTCATAAGGTTGAGAAGCATAATCGCGTTCGGTCGTAGGCAATTCAGAACGATGCTGCCAGCCGAAGCCCGCCAGGATGTTCACATCGCCAAAGGTTTTACCGACCAAAATCGAAGCGGTGTAATTGTCATCGGAACCGTTGACAAATTCATAGTCGCTCTTGATCTCGACGCCTTCAAAGCCGCTTTTGGTGATAAAGTTGGCCACGCCGGCGATAGCATCTGAACCATAGGTCGCCGCCGCACCGTCTTTGAGAATTTCAATGCGTTCGAGCGCAAATAGAGGAACGGAGTTTGTATCACCAAAGCCGCCTCCAACAGCACCCGGTGCCGTAAATGTTCGTCTACCGTTAAACAGCACCAATGTACGTTGCGGTCCTAAACCACGCAGGTTGATGGAACCGAGACCCTGATTACCTTGAGCAGCAGTAGAAAATTGGTTGGTGTCACCGAGTACACTGCCAACTTGAGGTAGATCTTTGATGAACTCAAGCGGAGAAGAGACCCCTGCGGTATCCAGATCCGCCGAGGTAAAAACATCGACCGGTTGTGCGGCATCTTCTGGTGTGCCTCGAATAAAACTGCCGGTTACGACAATGATATTTTCATCATCATCGGCTTCTTGCACGTCCTGGGCATGTGCAATATTGGGCGCGGCTGTAGCCGACAATATGACGGCGCTAAGCGCACTTGTGCAACGCAATAGAGATTTATTCATAATGGTCCCCTCCTGAAATTCTGGATCTCAAACATCGAAATTTGATTCCAGCGCCCTTTTTGTGGCGATTAATTTTTCTCTCCAAGACGAAGAGTTAATGTAATTAGACGATTAGTCAACAGCAATTGAAGAAGCTTCAAACCAGATATCTGTTCCGACATATTTATATCACTCTCTTCTGCCAATCATGGCTCCTAGTTTGTTTCATCGGCCGCATTCTGGGCTACGCGGAAGACTCTGAGGAAATTCTCACCCCAGATCTTCTTGATTTGATTGGTTGAATAGCCGCGCCTGACCAACGCAGTGGTTACATTTGGCGCTTCACTGGCATCCACAAAACCGGCTACCCCGCCGCCATGATTGAAATCACTCCCAATCCCGACATGATCGATACCAACGCGGCCCACAATATAGTCGATGTGATCCACCAGACGGTCAACAGAACCCGGGCCAATCACATCTCGCATAGCTCTTAAAAATGCTTGGCGTTTTTCGAGATCGGGTATCTCCCAATAGAGTTCGTAGGGATAGGAATAGGCATCAGGCAGCCCGGCATTCCGGCGCACTTTCAATATCGAAGCCAGTAACTCTGGATCGGATAGATCGACAAGATAGGCACCAAATGCCGCCAGATGAATCACCCCGCCCGCTTCCGCAATAAGATCTATCTCTTCGTCCGAAAGATTGCGCGACACGTTAGATAGCTTCCGCACATTAGAATGGCTGGCAATTACTGGAGATCGCGAAAGCTTGACAGCCTGTAATGTCGCAGACTTAGACATTTGCGAAACATCGATAATGCCTCCTAGCGCATTGATGCGCTGGACGGCTGCGGCGCCCAATTGTGACAAGCCACCATGTGCGGTGGCTTCGTAG
The DNA here is from genome assembly GCF_900149705.1 of Sphingorhabdus sp. Alg231-15. Taxonomy (NCBI): domain Bacteria; kingdom Pseudomonadati; phylum Pseudomonadota; class Alphaproteobacteria; order Sphingomonadales; family Sphingorhabdaceae; genus Sphingorhabdus; species Sphingorhabdus sp. Alg231-15. The sequence continues at coordinate 1,065,776 of NZ_LT703001.1, forward strand.
GAGCGCGTCTCGGCGATGTATAATGGGCGTGAACTGTCCGAAAAGTCGTTATGCCCCAAATGGTTCAAGCCAAATATGCGAACCCCTGCAGCATAAAATTGATCAAGTGCGTCGACTTGGCCATTGAGCGCCCTTGCATTCTGGAAGCCCAACAGCATCGCAGTTTTCCCATCACTGCGCAGCTTTTCAACGTCTGCCGGTGATAGTGCCAGAGCCAGGTTTTGATCTTGCGCGACCAAATTTGAAACAGCTGCCAGCTTCTTGTCGGCCTCGGCCCTCGCCAGTGCACGGCCTTCCTTTGTCCTCGGTCCCGGGCCCACGGCGACCGACATGACAACGGCGTCAATCCCCCCTGCTCTCAACTTTGCTGGTGCTACCTTTGATAAACCATCGGCACCAAGATAGGTTTTGGATGTAGATGGCAGAACAATATCCGCATGGGCGTCCAGAACCAGACTCTGCCTGTGGATATCCCTGGCTCGTTCAATCAGGGCAGCTTCGGTTTCCGGAACCGTCGGGGTGGCTGCCGTCTCTACTTGATTTGGCACGCAAGCCGACAGCAATGTCGCGGCCAAGAGAGACATTGCGCCGCGCAGCTTAGGTGTTGGGCCTCTCACAAGCATATTTCGCATCAGTCTATTCTCCCAGAAAATCAATGATCGCCTTTATCGCCCGTTCCGGTTCTTGCATCGACGTCCAATGATTAATCCCTTCCAGCCGGATCGTTCGCATATCCGTTCCTGCATTGTCGACTTTATCAATGAGCTCAGGCACAAAGACCTGGTCTTCTTCTCCCCAGATAAACAGCCCAGGCATTGTGATCCTGGCATTGGGTCCTGGCCAAAGATCAGCATCCGAAACCTCCTCGAACGGAGGAATATTTGCGCGATACCAGTTCATTGCAGAGTAAAGCATTTCGTTACTCGAGAGCGCGTTTTCAAAAAGTTCAAATTCTTCTCGGGAAAGATCACCGCGTTTGACGAGGGCTTTGTAGGAGGAGGTTCGCGCTGTCTCTATTGCATTGTTAGACTTTAGCATTTCCAAAGTGGTGCCCCGAAACCGTTGCATATACTGGTTTCGGCGCTGTTGCTCTTTGTCATTTGCTGCATGACCGAGAAACAGGTTGAGCGGAGGCGCGCTCATTCCGACAACTTTATGCAGACGATCAGGATAGGCCTGTGCGTAGGAAAGTGCGAGCACCGACCCCCAGTCATGGCCAATCAGTATATATTTTTCATCGCCCCCTAAATGGAGGGAAAGCGCATCCAGTTGGGCGGCCAGTTTGGCGATATTATAAGGCTCCAGATTTAACGGCTTTGCCGACAGGCCGGAACCGAGAGCATCCACGGCGACAACCCGATATCGACCTTTCAGTGCCTCCATCTGATCAAACCAGCTGTACCAAAAGGAAGGGAAGCCATGGTAGAAAATGATCAGTGGCCCCTCGCCTGCCTCAACATAATGCAGCCGTGTATCGCCAGAACCAAAATAGCCTTCCTTATATTTTTCATCGCCTGAGCCGTTGGCATTGGCGAAGATCACGGCCGGATCTGGAACATCGCTAGTTTGAATCGATTCTATCGCCGCAATATCCTTTCCATCGACATTGGCGGCCATGCAGCTTGCAAGGATGAACAGCCCAATCAGCACAGCTATGCTCTTTAGAGATGCCACAGTCTCTCCCTCTCCTGCGTCTTAGCCATTGATTTATAAGAATGGCTCGTTATTGTACTAATAGTCAACAACAATAGGCTGCACCTGTCAAACTTTTCTTACCGGATGCACCAGATCTGAGGGACGCAAGAAGCATAATGCGGGGTTTTCTGTCACTAACTGCAGCGCTAACACTGACCACCATTGGCCTATCAGCCTGTCAGAAAACCGATGCCGATCCCGAAATTTTGGATTCGGAACAAGCGCAAGCGCAAGGCAATCCTGGCGAGGGACTTTATCAAAAACACTGCGCGGCATGCCATGATGGCGGCACTGCAGAGGCGCCAACCAAGGCCGCAATCCAGCTATATGGAGTTGAAGCGATCAGGGCGTCACTTTCAACCGGCACTATGAAAGAACAGGCGTCGATGATGTCTCCAATCGAGATCCGGATCATTGCCGACTATCTAGCCAGTCCAAGCAGCGAAAGCGCATTGGCCAATGCGGAAAAAAATCAGTGCGAAGGACAGTTAAATCTATCCAAACCGCTTTGGAATCGCTGGGGTAACAGCAAACGCAATGTCCGTTACCAGCCCACCGCCAATGCAGGCATCACGGCTGCGGATGCATCCAATCTGAAACTGAAATGGGCTTTTGGTTTTCCTGGATCGGCAAGGGCCCGCTCCCAACCAGCCGTTACAAAGGAAGCAATATTCACCGGAAGCCAGAGCGGCCTATTCTATGCCCTGGACTCCGAAACCGGCTGTGTCTGGTGGACATTTGAGGCCAAGGCAGAGGTACGGAACGCACCGACCATATCAACCGACGGAAACGGCCACGCGAAAACGCTGTATTTTGGTGATGTGGATGCAAATGTCTATGCCGTCGATGCCAAGAACGGAGAGTTGATCTGGACTCGTTCGATCCGCGATCATCCTGTGGGAACGATTACCGGTTCGATTACTTTGCACAAAGGGCGTCTCTACGTACCAATGTCCTCACTTGAAATTATCAATGCCTATCTTCCGGACTATGAATGTTGCACCTTCCGAGGTGGCGTGATCGCATTGGAAGCGAAATCGGGTGAGCCGGTATGGCGATTCTACACGGTCCCTGAACCGAAAAAGACAAGCAAGAATAAGGCGGGTGCACAAAATTATGGACCATCGGGCGCACCGATCTGGTCGACCCCGACGGTCGATGCCAAACGCAAGCTGCTCTATGTCGGGACGGGAGAAAATTATTCATCGCCGGCCAACGACAAGAGCGATGCTATCATTGCACTGAAACTAGATACCGGAGCGGTTGAATGGGTCCAGCAGACGATTTCGGGCGACGCCTGGAACGCCGCCTGTGGTCGAAATGGGTCACAGGTTAACTGCCCTAAAGAGGACGGTCCCGATTTTGATTTTGGCGCACCACCGATTCTGACGACCTTGGCCAATGGCAAGGACATTATTCTCGCCGGGCAAAAATCGGGAATGCTTTTCGGCATGGATCCCGATTCAGACGGCAAGATTCTTTGGGAGACGCGCGCCGGAATGGGCGGCTTTAATGGCGGCGTTCACTGGGGCATGGCAACCGATGGTGAAACGCTGTTTGTTGGTATTGCAGATACACCAGGCAACCGGTTTGCGACTGGCCCCTCACGTCAGGGCTTGCACGGATATGATCCGGCAACAGGCAAAGCATTGTGGAGCAAATTTGAGCCCAATGTCTGTGAAGAAAAAGCCCATAAATGCATGACCGCATTATCCGCTCCTCCAACCATCACACCCGGCGTTGTTTTCGCTGGTGCACTCAATGGTATCCTGCGTGCTTATAGTGCGGATAGCGGAGAGATATTGTGGAGCACCGATACTCGCCGGGAATATGAAACACTGAACGGTGTTAGCGCGCGAGGAGGCTCGATTGACTCAGCCGGTCCTGTTGTCGCTGGCGGCCTGTTAATCGTAAATAGTGGCTATGACAAATTCGGGCAGATTCCCGGCAATGTAATGCTGGTTTACGGCGCTGATTGAGGAAATTATCCATGTCTAAATCGAGAATTTCAAAGATCTTTGTAGGCTTGACCATCAGCCTGAGTCTGACATCTTGTATGCAAGCAACTCCTGTTGAAACTGCCACCGCTAAAGCCAGCCCGCCGCGAATAGTCCAAACCCCCTTTTTTCGCCCCGCAAGTCTAGGTGACACCAGAATCAAGGGAGTGCGGTTCATTGGCAAGACGGTGTCCGACATTGATCAGAGCATAGCCTTTTATCAGCAGGCGGTTCCGTTTGAACTGGTCAGTCGGTACCAGCTCGCCGCCAGCGATGTCTATCATCCTGAGATGACCTCCAAGAAATATGGCAATATCGAAGTTGCGCTTATCAAAACCCCGACGGTTTTTGTGAAACTGGTTGATTTTGATCCGGACACAAAAGCGCCACCTTTTGTTAAACCGGTCATTGGCCCGGGATATACCCATATCTGCTTCCAATCTCCGGCGACCAACCCGGCCCTGACGAAATTCGAGAAAAAGGGACTGGACATGGTGTCACGCAATGCGCCTGTCGATCTGGGCGGCTATGGCGTTACCTATGCTTATGGCCGAGACCCTGACGGTACTATCATTGAAAATGAAACCGTCGATAGACCCCGCCGGCAAGACAGTGCTTGGATAACCCATATTGGTGGGGCAACTTCGGATGCGGACCGTATCGCTGATTTCTACACCAAGTTTATCGGCTATGGCCCACGGCGACGTGGGGAATATTCAAACTTTCCGAACATGGACAATATCGTGGCGATTGATGGCGTAGCGCTTCGCAGTGCCTGGTTTGCGGTCCGCAATCTCGAGCTTGAATTTTGGGAATTTGTCCAGCCAGCTACACCGGATCGCAATGAACCAGCTGACGTCGATCAGATCGGTTACAGCATGACCGCATTTGAAGTTACCGATGCCGATGCAGAGCGGGATCGGCTGGCAAGACTGGGGATTAAAATGGTTGGTCCGGCCAAAATTAGCAAAGGCTGGAAAATCTATTACGCCTATGATCCTGACGGAAATGTGATCTCGGTTCAGGAGAATGTCTCAGCACCAAAATCGGAATCGATCGACGATATGATGTGGATCGATCCGACGACCTTTTGAAAGCCGACACTATGCTGACAGGCTTCGCGGTTCATCAACAAATGATTATATGGTAACAACTGAAACAATGAATAAAGAAACTACCATCAAAAGGCGGCGCCTCAGTCCCGAAAAACGCAAGTCGTTGATCCTCGATCATACGGCGGAAATTGTCGCGAATAATGGTGTGGCAGTGCTGAGCATGGAACTGATTGGCAAAGAGGCCGGGATTAGCAAATCGCTCGTCTACACCTATTTTGACAGTCTCACAGAGCTGCTTCGCGCTTTGCTGAGACGAGAGCTAAAACGCTTGCGGCGGTTTCAAGTACAGGAGGCGGAAGCGGCCCAGACATTTGAGGAACTGGTACGCGGCGTCACGCATCAATATCTCAAATATATCGAGGAACGCGGACTAATTATCGAGCGATTGCAGGCCGAACCGAGCGTATCCGACGGTCATGATCCAACAGACTATAGCCGCGATGATGCGGTCAACTACATCGCCGACATTGTGGCACGTAATTTTGACATTCCCAAAAGCTTGGCAAGAGCGGCAACCGATATCTCCTTCGGCCTCCCGGCAACTGCGGGAGCCTATTATCTCCACGGCGATATGAGCAGGGAAGAGGTTGAGAACATAACGGTCACCATGATTTTGGGATCACTTAATGCCGTGCAGAATGATTACAGCACGCGACTTCAACCCTTGAAGCGAAAGCTCTGACGGCCTCCTATTAGCGAAAAGAACTGATCCACATATTAAAGTGGATGAATGGAATGACCTCCGTCGATGACGAGCGATTGGCCAGTCATAAAATTACTTTGCTGTGACGCTAGATAGACAGCGATTCCTTCCATATCTTCAAGTTTCCCAACCTCACCCGAAGCCGAGCGGCGCTTGCATGCATCCCGGAATATCTGCGGAGTATTGAGCGACATATCCGTTTCGATATACCCGGGCAGGATCGCATTGACCTGAATATTTGCTTTCCCCAATTCGATTGCCAGAGCACGTGTCAAACCGGTGACCGCTGCCTTAGTTGTCGAATAACCGCTGCCCATTGGCATACCCATTATTGCAGCAGCAGAGGACGTGACGATTAACTTGCCGCCTTGTCCGCGTTCCAGAAGATGCGCAATTACCGGCTTATAGGTGTTTACCACGCTGGTCAGGTTCATATCCACCGTCGCTGTCCACGCTTCCTCGCTGGTCTGGTGTAGCATACCTGCAGATCCGCCACCTGCATTGGCAAAACAGCTATCCACTTTTTGAAATCGCTTTATCGTTTCAGCGAAAGCGGCATTAACTTGCTCAACATCGGTGACATCGCATGAAAACACGGCTGCATCACCGCCCATATCAAGCAGTTCTTTCAATGCCGCCTCATTTTTCTCCGGGTTGCGCCCCCAGATTGCAACGGCGCTACCAGCTTTCACCAATCCTTTGGCCATCGCCAATCCCAAGCCGCCATTGCCGCCTGTCACCAAAGCGACATGTCCAGTTAAATCAAACATAAAATCAATCCCCACGCTGAATTGGCTGAGTCCCTCGATAGCCCGTGAGAAAATCACCAACGAAACAATGCATTACACGGCTTCATCGTTATTGTAAATAAGGTCAATAGTGATTGTTTTGCAGGCGAATGCCCCTGCCCTGATACCAGCGCTTTCGGTCAGGCCGAAGCCTTTCCTCCCGCCTGACATGAGTAATAGCTGAGCTCAGAAATTCGTCGACCTAATCTGCGTCTACGACAGTGCCAGCGAAGTGACCGCGATGCGATATGGTCCACGGCAACCCGCGGCTTTGAGCCGTATGATATGTCAACTTCCGACAAACTCGATAATCTAGCTATAAACGGGAGTTCGCTTTTCCATCATCGCGGCCACGCTCTCCGCGAAGTCCGGCGAGTTAAGTTGGGCAACAAATAGTTTGCCTTCAGCATGCATTTGATCTGCGACTTTTTCGCGTTGATTGCGGATCAGCAATTTTGACTGTTTGAGTGCATTGGGAGCGGAGCTGGCGATATGAAGAGCGATCTGATGGACTGCTTGTTGCAATTCCGCATCCGGGTAAATCCTCGCAATCAGCCCGAAACGCAATGCTTCCTCTGCATCGAGTGTCCGACCCGCCAACAAAATATCATTGGCGACAGCCATCCCTACAGCAGCCGGCAGCAACAATGATGATGCGGCTTCCGGAACGAGACCCAGTTTGACAAAGGGTGCATTGAAAGTCGCGCTTCCGCCCGCATAGACAAGATCACAATGTAACAACATTGTAAGACCAACGCCGATCGCTGGACCATTGACAGCTGCGATAACGGTTTTGGGACAATCCCTCACCGCAAATAAAAAGCGAGATACTGGTGGTATTTCGTCCTTGCTCCCACCCCCAGTGGAGAAATCCTGCAAGTCGTTGCCTGCGGTAAACATGTCGCCATCACCGGTGATGACAAAGGCCCGCGCGTCATCGTCGTTGCCATAATCGGTAATGGCATCAGCCATTGCGGCATACATTGACTGAGTGATCGCGTTCTTCTTATCGGTGCGGGAAATAGTCAGGGTGGTGACCCGGTCTTCGGTTGAGATGATGATATCTTGATTCATTTCACTTTTCTTTCCTGAGGTTTTTTCAAGGACTGCGTGGCCACAATATCGTCGGCATTGTTGGCCAAATGCTCGAGAAATTTTTCGATAGTTGATTGTTCCTGCGCAGAGAATGTCGCGAGAATGTTGCTGTTGATCTGCTTCGTTCCGGGAAGAGTAGCGTTGACCAACTGGCGACCATGATCTTCAATATGGATTTCAAAGCTCCGCGCATCTGCGGCACTTTGCTGGCGGGAAACCAAACCTTTTTTGGACATACGATCAATCAAACCCGTCAGACTTGACTTACCCATGTTCAATTCTTTGGCGATTGCTGAGATAGGCACCCCGTCTCGCTTCACGAGAATCAACAATACGGCATGCTGCGATGACGTTAGGCCGACTTCCTCCCCGAGAAAGCGATCAGCCGCTCGGAACAAGGCGCTGTGCGCCTTTTGCATCAAATAGAAGATTCTCGGTTGTCGCATAATTTTATTTCGTATGTGAACTATATAGTACGTATACGAAATAAAATTATGGCGTCAATGGCGAAATTGAATAAAATCAGTTAGAATATGAGGTACCCTTTGCTGCTGTTTCGTCAAAACAACCCACCAAAGCTAAGCCAGTCTTTTTTCCAGATCGTTTCCACTCTGCCAATCTAGCCTACTGCCATTGCGCAATTAATTTATCATATTCGATGGTTACTGGCTCAGGCTTCTCATTCGCCAGTTTGGCTTTAGGTGATCCAGGTTGTTTCAACCAATAGGCTGCCCCTCGTTCTGCCCCAAGTCTTGGTCCGAGATCGCCCTGCAATCCGGAACGCTCCAGACGACTGAGAACACGTTCTTGCTGCTCACACAGTGAATCGAGCGCTGCCTGAGGTGTTTTTGTGCCCGAGGAAGCATCGCCAATATTCTGCCACCAAAGCTGTGCCAAGCGAGGATAGTCGGGCACATTTGTTCCGGTTGGCGACCACTGGGTACGTGCCGGTGAGCGATAAAACTCCACAAGCCCGCCCAGTTTAGGCGCACGTTCGGTAAAACTGTCATGCTGGATGGTAGATTGGCGTATGAAGGTCAGTCCGACATGGGCTTTTTTGACGTCCACGGTTTTCGAGGTGACAAACTGCGCATAGAGCCAAGCCGCTTTTGCCCGCTTGGTCGGTGTAGATTTCATCAGTGTCCAAGCACCAGCATCTTGATAGCCCACTTTCATACCATCTTGCCAATAAGCACCATGAGGACTGGGCGCCATTCGCCACCGTGGCGTGCCGTCCTCATAGAGAACAGCAGAGGCGTCTTCGCCGACCATATTGGCGGTGAATGTCGTGTACCAAAACATCTGTTGCGCGATGGCTCCTTGCGACGGTACCGGCCCTGCCTCTGAGAAGGTCATCCCTGCTGCTGATGGAGGTGCGTAGTCGGCAAGCCATTTGGAATATTTGGCCAGCGCATAGACAGCAGCCGGCGAATTGGTCGCTCCGCCTCGAGCAATACATGACCCGACTGGTTGTGACTTATCGTTTACGCGAATGCCCCATTCGTCAACTGGCAGTCCATTGGGCTCCCCAACAGACCCCATACCGGCCATCGACATCCACGCGTCGGTAAAACGCCACCCCAATGACGGATCCTTTTTGCCATAGTCCATGTTGCCGTAGACTGTTTTTCCATCAATTTTCTTGCCGGTGAAGAATTCGGCAATATCTTCATAAGCTGACCAGTTGACGGGCACGCCTAGGTCATATCCATATTGCTCTTTGAATTCGGCTTTGATCTTCGGATCGGTGAACCAATCATATCGGAACCAATATAGATTTGCGAATTGCTGATCTGGCAATTGATAGAGTTTTTTGTCCGGGCCGGTTGTGAAGTCGGTTCCGATAAAATCAGGAAGATCCAGTCCCGGACTGGTCACATCACTGCCCTCACCCGCCATCCAATCGGTAAGATTGCGAACCTGTTGATAGCGCCAATGTGTACCGATCAGATCTGAATCGTTGACATATGCATCGTAAATATTCTCGTTTGACTGCATCTGCGTTTGCAGCTTCTCAACCACATCGCCTTCACCGATAAGATCATGCGTGACCCGGATTCCGGTAATGGCTGTAAAAGCAGGAGCAAGAACTTTGGATTCATATTCATGAGTGGCAATCGTTTCGGACACCACTGAAATTTCCATGCCTCTAAATGGTTTTGCGGCCGCCGTGAACCAGGCCAATTCGGCTTCCTGTTCTTCCCGGCTGAGACTGGACAGTTCTCCAATCTCTTCATCCAGGAACCGGCTCGCCGCGCCTGATGGATCGGACATGTCCACATCAGCCCGTGCATCATTATCTGCATCAGTTGAATCTGAACAGGATATTGCAGCCAGGCTCATGCAAAGGATTACGGCTGTTCGAATATGTCTCATTTTATTGATCCGTTCTTTTCTATTTTATACCCAGCGAAATACAATTGCTGCAAACAGACCGCAAATGATCAGCGCTCCATATTGCGGCACGTCGAGCAAGCCAATCCATGCAAGATTGATGAAAGCAGAGCCCAGCAGCGAGATGAATAGTCTGTCTCCACGCATTGTTTCAATGCCAAGCACCCCTACCCTGGGCGTACTCGGATATTTCATGTGCAATACACCCATACCTATCAGCAAGGCGCCAATGGACAGAAAAAATATTGCGGTCGGTAGTGTCCAGGCCATCCATTCCATTTAAGATATCTCTCCCATCTTCATCTTATCTAGACACGGCCCAGCGCGAAACCCTTGGCAATGTGATTGCGGACGAAATAAATCACAATAGCACCCGGGATAATGGTCAAAACGCCCGCAGCAGCAAGCACTCCCCAATCAAGTCCTGATGCGGATACGGTCCGCGTCATGATTGCGGTAATAGGCTTTGCGTCCACGCTCGTGAGTGTGCGGCTCAGCAAAAGCTCAACCCAGCTAAACATGAAGCAGAAAAATGCGGTCACGCCGATTCCAGGTGCGATCATCGGTATGAAGATTCTCGTAAAAAACCTCGGAAAACTGTAGCCGTCAATAAACGCAGTTTCGTCAATCTCTCTTGGAACACCCCGCATAAACCCTTCCAATATCCAAACGGCGAGAGGAACATTGAACAGACAATGCGCCAAAGCAACGGCAATATGGGTATCGAACAAAGACACGCTGGAATAGAGTTGAAAAAAGGGCAGAGCAAAGACCGCTGGCGGTGCCATGCGGTTTGTCAGGAGCCAAAAAAACAGATGATTGTCTCCAAAAAACCGATAGCGACTAAAGGCGTAAGCCGCTGGCAATGCGACAAGCAGCGAAATTACCGTATTAAGGGAGACAAATATGAAGCTGTTCACATAACCCATATACCATGACGGATCCTCAAGGATGGTACGGTAGTTTTTCAGTGTGAAATTGTCGGGAAAAAGCGTGAAAGAGCTCAATATTTCAGAGTTTGATTTGAAACTCATGATGATCAGCCAATAGATCGGAACAAGCAGGAAAACCAAATAAGCAACCATCACGACGGTCCCTAATCGACCTCTTTGCCTCGATCTTGCGACAGGTTTTGTATCTGGGCGCATGTCCTCGCTCATGGCTTCGCCTCATCTTTGTCAACGGTTATCATGACCGTGTAAAACACGTAGGAAATGAGCAGAATGACCAGAAAATACATGAGCGAGAATGCAGCCGCTGGGCCGAGATCAAATTGTCCAAGCGCCATTTTCACTAGGTCTATCGAGAGGAATGTAGTGGCATTCCCGGGCCCACCTCCCGTAAGCACAAATGGCTCCGTATAAATCATGAAGCTGTCCATGAAGCGCAGCAAAATCGCAATCATCAAGACACCTCGCATTTTCGGTAGTTCAATGAATCGAAAGACATTCCAACGGCTTGCCTGATCTATCATTGCCGCCTGATAATAAGGCTTCGGGATAGAGCGAAGCCCCGCATAGGCCAAAAGTGCGACCAATGACGTCCAGTGCCAGACATCCATAATTATCACGGTAACCCAAGCATCAAATGCATTCTGGGAATAATTGTAGGAGATACCCAGATCAGACAGTAAACGACCAAGCAAGCCAATGTCTGCACGCCCAAATACCTGCCAGATCGTCCCGACAACATTGTACGGGATGAGCAATGGCAACGACATTAGCACCAGACAGATCGAGGCTGACAGCCCTTTTTTCGGCATGCTCAGTGCCACCAGAATACCCAGCGGGATCTCGATCATAAGAATGATGAAAGAGAAGAGCAGCTGTCGTCCAAATGCATCCCATAGCCGTTCTGATTGGAGCAGTTCTCGGTACCATTCCAGTCCGACCCAAAAAAAGATATTTTCTCCAAAGCTGTCCTGGAATGAGTAATTGACCACTGTCATCATCGGAATGATTGATGAAAATGCGACAAGGACCAATACCGGCAGAACCAGAAGCCAAGCGCGTTGATTGACGGTCTTTTCCACTAGGTTATTGCTCCCTTGCCATGACCAATCGCTTCGGGATTCAAGCGCCAATCGTCACAAAAGATGCTGATATTAGACGGAGCAAACTCTACCCTGATCATGTCCGATTCAATTTCGAAACCTTCATCAGCGGCGATATTGATTTCGACATCAAACACTGTTGCATTGACAAATTTATGTCTGCCAGCATCTTGAATGTGATTGATCTGAACCGGCAACCCCTCCCCTTTGGTCAACCGGACAAATTCAGGCCGTATTCCCAAAAGAACGTCGCCCTGCGGGTCACCATAGTCATGCTTGAGATGGACGGTTTCCCCATTTATATGAGCTTTTCTGCCAGCGACAGAGGCAGGAATGAAGTTCATGCCGGGAGAACCAATAAAATAACCGACAAACACATGCGCCGGCGTTTCGAAAAGCTCTTTCGGTGTTCCGATCTGTACAACCCGGCCGTCATGCATCACCACGACCTTCTCTGCGAAGGTCAACGCCTCTGTTTGATCATGGGTCACATAGATCATTGTGTGCCCAAATTCGCGGTGCAGCGTCTTGAGCTGAGTCCGCAATTCCCATTTTAGATGAGGGTCAATGACCGTCAAAGGTTCGTCAAAAAGAATCGCGTTCACATCATCCCGAACCATACCGCGTCCGAGAGAAATTTTCTGCTTCAGGTCAGAGGTCAGGCCTCGTGCCTTCTTATCAAGGTCCGCTTCCAGTCCGATCATCTGCGCTATACGTTGCACACGCCCAGCGATATAGTCGGCTTCCATGCCCCGGTTGCGCAATGGGAATGCCAAATTCTGCCCAACCGTCATCGTGTCGTAGACAACCGGAAACTGGAAAACTTGCGCAATGTTACGCTCGGCTGTTGAAGATGCCGTCACATCCTTGTTGTCAAATAGAACATGTCCACTCGTTGGCGTAAGTAGACCGGAAATAATGTTGAGCAATGTTGTTTTCCCGCACCCGCTGGGACCCAACAATGCATAAGCTCGTCCATCCTCCCAGGTATGATTGACCTCCTTGAGTGCAAAGTCAGTGTCTTCACCTGGATTGGGGTGATAGCTATGCGCTAGGTTTTTAAGTGTCAGGGATGCCAAAACTATATCCCCGACTTTTCAGGTTTGTGATCAGGTGATGCGACTAGATTTCCATCCTTATCAAAAAAAAAGATATTTTCGGGGTTTAGGCAAATTTTCAACACTTGCCCAACCTCAAATGTCTGCAGCCCGGGCATCAGACCAATCCATCGCTCATCCATTGCATTGACATGAATATATGTGTCCGATCCGGTAAGCTCTGTAACAACTAGCTCTGCTCCAAACTCAATGGAGCCAGACTGGTTGTCACTCATTTCAAGATGATGGGCGCGAAATCCGGCCCGATATTCACCATTGGGCAAGCTAGCCAAATCCTTATTCAGCTTCGTTAATTGCCCATCCGGAAAGTGCACGCCTGCGTCATCCTTCTGTACTGAAACAAAGTTCATCGGCGGGTCAGAATAAACCCGTGCGGTGGTTTCATCTACGGGATCGCGATAAACATCCATGGACGGACCATATTGCGTCACCCGTCCATTCCAGAGGGTTGCGGTATTTCCGCCAAGCAACAGCGCCTCTTCCGGCTCCGTTGTTGCATAGACAAAGATACTGCCGGAAGCTTCAAACAACCGCGGAATTTCAAAGCGCAGCTCCTCTCGCAACTTATAGTCCAGATTTGCGAGAGGTTCGTCCATTAGGACCAAGCCCACATCTTTTGCCAAAGCGCGGGCCATCGCGCACCGCTGTTGCTGTCCTCCTGATATTTCGTCCGGTTTTCTATCGATAATAGAAGTTAGCTGAAGCAGTTCAGCCATTTCCTTTACTTTAGCATCAATCTCCGAAGAGGATTTTTTCTGAATCCTCAACGGCGATGCGATATTGTCATATACCGTCATCGAAGGATAATTCACGAATTGCTGATAAACCATCGCAATATCACGATCCTGCACCCGTTTTTTGGTAACATCAGCGCCTTCCCAAAAGATTTTGCCGGTATCGGGCCTGTCGAGCCCTGCCATGAGACGCATCAACGATGTTTTGCCGGACGATGTCGGACCGAGCAGGACGTTCATCGTGCCCTTCTGCAATTCCAGGTCAGTGGGATAAATATGCGTCTCGCCATTTGATATTTTTGAAACGCTCTGAAGTCGCAGGCTCATCTGGTTTCCCCAGAAGGTACGCTATCAGGTTGGCCTATTTCGGTTTTCGCCAGATAGACCGCCATTTTGAACATCTTTTCTCCCGATAACATTATGTATCGCCATTTCGAACGAATGGTCGACAATAAAGCTATGGCATCAAATGAAGCACAAGGCATATAAAAAATCCATCCCAATCGGATCATCAATGTGATCGTAAATATTCGCACAAGCGTAAGGGTACTAAGTTAGTGATAGGACTGACGTTTCCCCGTCTGGCTGAATTTGCGGCCAGTACAGCTAGTGTCTTACTCCGCGATGGCTGGTTTAATGGAGCGGAACTATTAATACCGGACCGAAATCGAACCTTCGCCGAAACAGAGTGTGAAAGGCCTATGTCGGATTTAGGCGCAAAAAACAGACATAACATTTGCAAGCATTTGCCGCACATTATAGTGCTGAAAGCAACGAAAGCGTGTCTTGCGGGACAACAATTTTGAGGAGCAGCGTTGATATGATTTTTACCCGTCGCCAGTTCGGAGCAACCATGCTTGGCGCAGCCTTTATCGGCCTTGCCACTCGCGCCTATGCAAATCTTCCTTTTACGGGCAAGAACGAAGTGGCCGGCTATGGTGATTTGCTTTCCGATCCGGGTCGCCTGCTAGATCTTCCAGAGGGTTTTTCCTACAAAGTCATTTCACGGCTTGGTAACTTGATGAATGATGGGATGGTTGTGCCGAATGCCGCGGACGGCATGGGCTGTATCGACATTGGTGACGGCAAGGTGGCGCTGATCCGTAACCATGAACTCGATCATCGGCAATTGCGCGAAGGGCCTTTTCGCAGCAAGGTCGGCGCTGAAATCAAGGCTTACGACCGGCTCAGCAACAAATCAAAAATGCCCATACCTGGCGGCACAACCACGCTGGTTTATGACATGAAACAAGGCAAGGTTGTCGAAGAATATTTGAGCCTTGTCGGCACTGTGCGCAATTGTTCGGGCGGGATCACGCCCTGGGGCAGCTGGTTGACATGCGAAGAAAGCTCTCTTGAAATTGGTGACGGCGTAGACAAAAATCACGGCTACATATTTGAGGTACCCGCGAACCATAAAGGGCTCGTTGATCCTGTACCCCTGAAAGCCATGGGTTGCTTCGTCCATGAAGCGGTCTGCATCGACCCGCGCACTGGCATTGCCTACATGACCGAAGATCGCGGTGACAGTCTCTTCTATCGCTTCATTCCCAATGTCAAAGGCAAGCTCGCAGAAGGTGGAACTCTTCAAGCCCTTGCACTGAAGGACATTTCCGATACGCGAAACTGGGACAGCGAGCAGATTGCCCTCGGCAGCGATCACCGCGCAGAATGGATCACGCTGGAAAACCCCGAAAGAAGCGCAGGCGAATTGCGGGAGCGAGGTGCAAAGCTTGGAGCAACATTATTTGCGCGTGGAGAAGGCATTTTCTGGGATGAGAAGGAGCAACAGCTTTTCTTTACCTCAACAAGCGGAGGGGCCAAGAAATATGGCCAGATATTCCGGTACAAGCCCAGCAAGAAAGAAGGCCGGAAAGGCAAGCAAGGGAAGCTTGGACTGTTTTTAGAAAGCCAGGACGCAACCATCTACAATTTGGGCGACAATATCTGCGTCATGCCAAATGGGCATCTGATGGTTTCTGAAGACCAATATACGGATATTACCAATAATCACCTGCGTGGTGTTACGCCGGAGGGTAAAACATATATTTTTGGCAGAACCCGCATTCAGACAGAATTTGCTGGAGCCTGTTTTTCACCGGATGGGTCAACGATGTTTGTGAACCTATATTCACCATCAACAACATTCGCCATTACTGGCCCATGGGATAAGGTTATCAGCGTTTGATGTAACCTGCCCCACGCACAATCATCGCGGCAAAATGGAAAAGTTAATCTACCGTCGAGCCATCCAAGGGTGGCTCCAAGCAGTCTGTAGCTTTGCCACAAATCTGCCGATAGCAGCGCGCACCGCGTCGATTGATCGACAACTCGTCTCATGGATTCTTTTCAGAACCAAAAGAGTCGCGATTGACCTTGCTTTCTAAATCTTCACCGCAGAGTTTCCGCCGTCAGCCCACAAAGCGGAGCCGGTGACGAAGCTTGCCATGTCACTTGCCAGGAAAAGCGCAGCCTTGGCTATCTCTTCCGGCTCAGCGATCCGCTTCATGGCATGCAAACCCGCCGCCCATTCGCGCTGTGCAGCATCTCCGGCCATCGCTGTATTGGTACCACCTGGAAGTAGCGCGTTGGCTCGGATATTGTGTTCAGCATAGTCAGCAGTGATTCCTTTAACCAACCCCATCAATGCCGCCTTGGACGTTCCATAGGCCGTCATTCCAGGAAGACTGACACTGTTGCCAACGAAACTACCCGTAAAGATTATTGAGCCGCCACCTCTTTCCAGCATCGCCGGAATTTGAGCGCGCGCGCCAAGAAAAGCCGCGGTCAGGTTGACTGCGATAACGTCAGACCATTCAGTCAGTGACATCTGTGCCAGTGGTTTGATTGTACCGATAGTTCCCGCATTGTTAAATCCAATGTCCAGCCCGCCAAATTCGCTCTGAGCCACTGCAACCATTGTGTTTTGCGTATCTTCGTCTGCTGCATCTCCCGGAACAGCAATAGCCTCGCCGCCGTTGGATCTGATAGCGCTCACAAGTGTATCCAACGGTTCTGCTCGACGAGCGTTAACGACCAGCTTGGCACCAGCGGCAGAAAAAGCGTGTGCCGCCGAACGACCAATACCTGAACTGGCGCCAGTTATTATAGCTACTTTTCCTGATAACATGAGGCGGTTTCCTTTGTGTTGGTAGTGAAGATGATCGGATAGAGGGCAGTTTGAATGGGTGCATCCCGTATCTTGCGGTCAAACCGGGTTTCTCGATTTGGGTCAGGTTACCGATGGAAACACGTCAGCTCAGCCGCCAGTCGGTCATCAAATATGTGAACCGATTTGCGCCTCGTTATGAGTCCTAGTTCGGACTCATAACGAGAGGAAATTGCTGGAGATTTGTAGGTCTGTCGATGACGATTGCCCGCGGCATATTCGCAATTGCAACTGGGCAATTTTGACAGTCTGAATTTCGTTCTAATTGCCAATATATTTTTAGGTATATATCATTGGTATGATATTTAATTCGTATTGGCATATCTAAAAGGTTGACATACCGATTTCCAATGTCCATTTTCCCGGCATAAAAACAAGAGCAGGGAGAATAAGGATGCTTGGGAAGAACAGTGGCGCGCGGGTGCAGCGTCTTTCATCAATCACGAAACTATTAATGGCTGGATGCGCAACAGCTGCTTTGGCAATGCCGGCCCAGGCGCAAGATCAGAGTTCAGAGGTAAATGCCGACGATGAAGATCTGATCATTGTTTCCGGCATCCGGGGCACAATCCAGAATTCAATCGAAGAAAAGCGGATAGCGACCGAAGTCTTTGATGCCCTTTCAGCCGAGGAAATTGGTGATTTACCGGCACTATCAATTGGTGAGGCGCTCGAAACGCTGACCGGCGCCGGTTCGCACCGCGAGCAAGGTGGGGCAACCGAAATCTCAATTCGCGGTCTTGGACCTTTTCTTGGTTCGACGGTGATCAACGGTCGCATCGCAACCAATGGTAGTGGCGACCGATCGGTTAACTTCAGTCAGTTCCCTTCCGAACTGTTCAACAAGATCGGGATCTACAAGACTCAGGCAGCCAGCTATATTGAAGGCGGTGTTGCTGGCCAGATCGCGCTCGAGACAATCAGGCCTCTCGATTACGGAAAACGCCGGTTTCAAGGGGACTTCAAGCTGAATGCCAATCCTGACAATCTTGACATTGATTCTGACCAGCGGTTCCAGAAGTTCGGATATCGTGCGACGGTCAGCTATGTTGATCAGTTTGACTTAGGCGGTGCAGAGCTGGGTATCTCGCTCGGTTATTCGCGAAATGAAACGACCAACCCAGAGCAAGAGGCTAATGTCTCCAATACCATTCGCGCTTGTGTGCTTGATCCGACGACAACCAGCGATGGTGTGTTCGATGACGGCAATTGTGATACCAGTAGTAGCACTATTGCTGGTCTGCGTGACGGAAGCATCACCAATGATTTTGTTATCGCCCGGAACAGCTATGCGTTCCGGTCGAATATTACCGATGACACCCGCGACTCTTTCTTTGGCGCCATTCAGTTCAAGCCGAGTCCTGATGTCGATATTAACGCAGATTTCCAATATTCAAAGCGCCTGTTTCGTGAGCAGCGCAGCGACCTCAATTTCGCAGAAGGCCGCAGAATTGACGGGCCGGGAGATCCCAATCGCATTGATCTCGATCTGATATTTACCGAAACCGGCGCGCTTCGCCAGTTCACCAATGAGCAGCGGATTGAAGCGGTGAGCGAATATCTTGAGCGTGACGAGGAATATTATGGAGGTGGTTTGTCGATTGACGTTCAGGCCAATGACCGTCTCAAATTGTCCTTTGACGCATCCTACTCCCAGACCCGGCGCATCGAGGAAGCCGTCCAGATCCGTTTCCGGACCGAGGATAATGAATCGATATTTGGTAATGCGGATGCAAATGGCGACCCATTTTTCCCTAATGCCGTAGAAAGCGATGGTAGCTCTACCAATGACCGGATCGAAACCGGAGTCCAGATCCGCCAAAACGGCTCTGAAGCTCTGAATTTCTTTACTCAGAATTTCGATGTCACCGATCACAATCTGTTCGCCAACGATCCACGTCTGCGGGCTGACCTAGAGCAGGATCGCTACAATAGCGTTTGGGCGATCCGAGGCGACGCCGAATATGAAATGGATGGTTTCCTCTCGTCGTTGCAAGCCGGAATCAGGTTCCAGGAGCTTGAGTATCGCGATGTTCCCGGCGCTTCCAACGGGACCAGCCGTTTTCAAAATACCTATGATGACGCTGATGGCTCCGGTGCACTTTTCGTTGCCAATCAGGAATGTCGTACGGCCTTCCCGGAAAGTGGCTTTCTTTCATCGGTGTCTGGCGGAAATCCGCTGATCACCAATGTCGATGAAACGGGCAATGTCATCGGAACATCGAACACATATGCAACCTTTGACGCGCGCTGTATTGCTCGAGTTCTGGAGCGCGAGGATCCGTCAGGCCTGGATTTTGACGAAGATGGCAACGTCATTTTCCCAACGGGTGATTTTGACTCGATTCAAAACACGGATCTTACCGAAAAAACGTGGGCAGGTTATTTACAGGCGAATTTTGCAGGTGATTGGGGGAGCACGCCCGTTCGCGGTAATGTCGGTCTGCGCGTAATTAACACGGACGTCCGGTCTACCGGTTTTCGGGGTACGCTATCGGCGTCCTTCAATGCGAGCGGCGAATTGGTCGTTACCGAAGACACCAGCTCACTGGTCGCGGTATCCGGAGGAAATTCCTATACCGAATTCCTTCCCAGTCTAAACTTGGTAGCGGATTTTCAGCCTGATCTGCAGGGCCGCTTTGCCGTTTATCGCGCTCTTTCGCGGCCAGATCCTTCGGACCTTAGCTTTGGGCGAACATTTAATGCACTGGCCGATGATACAGTCACCTCAATTGCCGATGCGATTGGTACGGCCAATGCCACCGGTAATCCGTTTACCGAGCCGCTGCTGTCCTGGAACATTGATGCGGGTATTGAGTGGTATCCTAACGAAGATACGATCCTTGCGGTCAATGCTTACTACAAAAGCTTTAACGGCGGATTCGAGACTGTCGGTCAGAACGAGATTTTCACAGTTGATGGACAGGATCTCACGACGCTGGTCACAACGACTCAAACGACCGACGATACAAGCACGATCTATGGTATCGAAATAACGGCAGCTCATCGTTTCAGTTATCTGCCGCAACCGCTTGACGGCTTGGGCTTTAAGCTGAGCTATAACTATGCGGACTCGAATTTCGAATTTGAGGATGACTCGCTGGGCGCAATCACCACCATAAATGCAGACGGTACGACCGCTGTCAGCAATGGCCTCATACCGCCCTCAAATCTCTTCGGTTTCTCGAAGCATGTTTTGTCAGCACAGGCATATTATGAAATCGGGGACTTCGATTTCCAGGGTGTGTACAAATATCGCAGCAACTATTTCCAGCAGTTCGTCTCCACTCCAGGCCGGGTGCGCTATGTCGATGATGTGGGGGTCTTTGAAGCCCGCATATCTTATACCTTGAACAAGAATGTAAAGTTCACGCTCGAGGGAATTAACCTGTTCAATGAGCCAAGGACCAATTTTAGGGGCGCACCTGACGATTTCGGAGCGATCCAGGTGTACGGACCGCGCTATTTTGCGGGTGTTCGATTTAAGTTCTAGGTTTAACAGGGTTTGGTGCGACCGGGGTTTACAGCGGTCGCACCAATATCCTCAATTTTGACAGACCAAATCGGTCGACAATTTATAGGGGATTGCGCTAGACAGTAGAGTTAGTGATCGCAATTAGTTGGAACGGAGTTCACGAGCACATGGCCGAACAGAGACTTTATCATCGCGTTGCAGAGCAAATCAGGCAATTGATTGATGAAGGTGTTTTCCCACCGGGAACGCGCCTACCCGGTGAACGTGAACTGGCTGAGCGCTTTGATGTTAGCCGTGTGACCATTCGCGAAGCTGAAATTGCACTCCAAGCAATAGGGCATATTGAGATCAAGACCGGTTCCGGTGTTTATGTTAGCGAAGAACAACCGCAACAGCCTGGACAACTTCCCGAGGTCAGTGCGTTTGAAGTCACCGAAGCGCGCTCCCTTATTGAAGCGGAGGCAGCGGCGCTCGCTGCAAAGATCATCTCTGACGAAAATCTGGCGAAACTGGACGAGTTGATTGAGACGATGGGCAACAGCGACGAAGAAACGTCACTAGCCGCTGATCGCGAATTCCATGCAATGATTGCGCGATCATCGGGAAATGGGGCCATGGTCCATTCCATCGAGTCATTGTGGCGTATGCGTGAGGAACTTCCCGAAGTGAAGCACAGCTATGACGCGGTTTGCGAAGAAGATGCGACCGCTCGTGCCAAGGAGCACCGGGCGATTCTTGATGCATTGAAGGCCCGCAATCCGGGTGCTGCCCGGCGTGCGATGCGTGAGCATTTCTTGCGGCTCATTGGTTCGATGTTGGACGTGACCGAGCAGGAAGCATTGCGCGAAGTGCAGCAACGCGCAATCGAAAGCCGCGAGCGCTTTCTTGATGTGGCCCGGATGGGATAACCAACGACTGTTCGCATTCTAATACGCTGAGATTGAGGTAGGTTTGGACCGGATTCCGGTATGGCAAATTCGTATATCTGCGCGCCTCCAATCTGTAGCAAAAATGTAACATATTGATATTTTCTATTCGAATTAGCCCTGTCGTTCCAGCGCGCCAGATACCTTAAGCATCGCTGAATCAATGATTTTCTATTGGTATTTATCATTGGTATTACATAGCAATTGTAATAGGTGTGTATTAAAGGTTGACACAACTGTCATGCCAAGTCAGATTCCGGGCCAATAACAAAAGCTTTGGGAGGGGATTCGATGAAACAGGCAGGTACTTCTGTACGCGGGAAAGTCACGCGCTTTAATTTTTCGACAGCACTTTTAGCGGGGACGGCCATGGCAATGGTTGCTTCTCCAGCTTATGCGCAAAATAATGAGACGGTCGATGCGTCGGAAGCGGAAGAGGACGTCATTATCGTCTCCGGTATTCGTAGTTCGCTTGCGAGCGCGCTTGCAGAAAAGCGCGAAGCGGATAGCCTTGTCGAAGTTATTCAAGCGGAAGATATTGGTAAACTGCCTGATCAAAACCTCGCAGAGGTGCTCGAAAACGTTACCGGTGTTCAAATCACCAGAACGGCCGGTGTTGGTACTGGTGTTCAGATCCGTGGTACCAACGATAACCGTACTGCAATTAATGGTGTTTCCACTCTCGGTTCCGGGACTGGCCGCGGCGGCATCAACTTCGAAGATATTAATGCAGCCATCATCGCTTCCGTTGAAGTGATTAAGGCACCAACGGCAAAAGACATTGAGGGCGCCGTGGGCGGCACTATCAACCTGCGCACAATTCGCCCGCTTGACCTTAGTGATCGGATATTAAGCGTTCGCGCACAGGGCGAATATAGCGAACTTTCCGACAGCATTAAGCCGAGGATCTCTGCCAGCTTTGGTGATGTTTGGGACACAGGCATTGGCGAAATTGGGATCGTCCTGAGCGGCAGCTATGCCGAACAGGAAGCCACGTCTTTCCGTCCCCGGGTTGACCGCGACAGAGTCGTTTTGACCGGAACCAGTGTTACAGCTGCGGGTGCACCCGGGCCAGGCTTCGATTATCTCGGTATTCAGTTCCTTAACCAGGAGCTTGAGAATTTCGAATATGAAACCATCAACTTTGCCGGCACGCTGGAATGGGCTCCGTCCGACAATCTGAAACTCTATTTCGATACGATCGTAAGCGACCAAGAGCGTAGGCAGGATAGTTCCCGCATCCAAGCTTCCGGTGTAAGCGCGCTGCGCTTCAACAATGTTCCTGACCAATTCGAAACGGTTAATTACGGTTCGCTGGATGGAGTAGATCTGGGCAGCATCGAAGCCGCGTTGGTCGGTACCATTCAGCCAAATCTGGCTGTTGATGATGACGATCCCAACCTACGCTTCTCGAGCGATACCGGCGCCCGTGTCACCGACAGTCAGGTTTATAGATTTGGCGGTGAATGGGAAAGTGGTCGTTTTTCAGTTCGGGCGGAAGCATCGCGGGCAACTTCAACCACGACAAACCCCAATCTGAGCACTACGTTGAACTTTATTAATCCCAATGCGCTGACGCCGCTTGATGGCAGCAGCAATGATAACAGCGTTCCATTTCGTTATGATCTTTCTGGTGGCGCGCTGACATTCGGTATTGATTTCGACTCTCCATTCGCACCAACGGTTGATCAATTGCTCGATCCTAACAATACGGTGCTCGATGCTGTGACGGCGAGTAATAACCGTACTGAAAACGCGGAAAACGCATTCCGTCTCGATATGACGCTGGATACGGAAGATCTGACACCATTCATTACTTCTGTTGATTGGGGCTATCGCTACAATAAAATCTCATCAGATTTCACCCAGCTCCGTTCAACCTTCGGCACAGGCGCAATCGCAAATAGTCCGAGTGGCTCATTGTTCGCAGACCTTCTTGTCCCCGGCCCGGACAATTTTGGTGAATTTGATGGGAGAGAACTGGCTTTCCGCAACTTCCTTCTCGTCGATCCGAATCGGTCTTTTTCCGATCGGGATGCAGTATTCGCAACCTTGCAGGGTGCTCTTGATTCAACCCCAGGGGGACAGGCCGCCATTGCGGGCGGCGGTCGATTGCTGAATGATCTCGATCCAACTGCCGCCAGTAACCTTGCGTCGTCCTTTGCAATCGATGAAACAACCAACTCGGTTTATGGTCAGTTGAATTTCGAAACCGGTCCGATCCGCGGGAATATCGGCTTGCGCTGGGTCAGTACTACCATTGATTCATTGGGTAATACCGTTGCCAATGGTGTAGTTTCACCGGTGACATCTCGTGGGAGTTATCAAGAATTCTTGCCGCGCGTTAACGTCGTCGCCGACTTGACCGATGATATTGTTTTCCGTGCAAGCTACGGAGAGGATATCAATCGTCCCGATTTCGATGACCTTTCGCTTTCAGTCACTTTCCCCACCGGCCCCAATAATGCCGTAGAACTTGGCAATCCAAATCTGGCGCCGGAAACTGTGCAGTCCTACGATGCTTCGCTCTCATGGTATTTTGCACCGTCGTCGGTATTAAGTGTGGGCTTCTTCCACAAAAAGCGCACCAACCTGTTTGTTACTCAAGTGGAAGATGCTGTTGAGGATGCCAATGGCTTCCGGGACATCACGCCTCCTTGTGAAGGCGGTGGGATCTTCAATCCGGTCCCTGATCGCAATGTCTTGTCACCTGTTTTGGGTAATGGACTATGCGTCCCTCTTCAAACAATCATAAATGACACGGCAAGCACCACGCAAACGGGCATTGAAATTGCGTTCCAGTATGACCTCTCTCAATTTGAGGATACGCTGGGCTTTGCATCGGGCTTTGGTATTATTGCCAACTATACCTACCAGGATTTCGGTGGTGGCGAAGCTACAAACGAAAACTCCGGTCGCGGGGAGGATATCTTCCAAGCAATCAATCCCAATATAACGGTTCCGGTTACAGCCGTTCAGGGGCTTCTGGACTTTTCGCCGCACGCTTATAACGTCACTCTCTACTATGAGAAATACGGACTATCGGCTCGGGCGCGCTACACCTGGCGTGATTCATTCCGTACTCTGGATACGGCAGGTGGTGCTTCTCTAAACAGTACGCTTGGTTTTCCAACGGTTACAGAATCAAGAGGACAGCTCAATGCAAGCATCACTTACGATGTGACCGATTATCTAAACATCGGGGTTGAAGGCGTTAACCTCATGAAGGACGAGATTACGCAGTCTTGTGTTAACAGCGGTGCACAGTTGTGCTTCCAAGGTTTGCCGGACCGGAGGATCACTTTTGGTGCGACTCTCAGCTTCTGACCAAGGCCTAGCGAGTTTATACTCTCGGATCGGCGGATCCGAGAGTATAAACTTCCAGAACTCCAATACGGGGGATGGCGCAGCGGGAGCTTGAACCTGCTGCGCCGTTTTTGGCTTAACACCGTGACTATTTATACAGATCGATAAATTGGTATGGTATTTTGGTAATATATATTGGTTGACAATTTATTGAGTGCCAGATACGCCAACCATAGAAAAAGAGAGGAATTCCGGGGATGATCGTCAGGCTTGGCCTGTTTGCAGCAATATGCACCGCAGTCGTGTTTCCGGCTTCTGCAGAAACATATTTTGTCAAAACCCAGAAAGACTATTTCGCCGCCGAGAAGGTTTTGAATGCGGGTGACACGATTGTCCTGGCCAACGGCGTTTGGCAGGATTTCGAGATCAAATTCTCGGGACCAGGAACTCAGAAAAATCCAATAACCCTACGCCCGCAAAGTGCGGGCAAGGTCATCCTTTCCGGCCAGTCCAATCTTCGAATAGGCGGCAAATATATGGTGGTGGCCGGGCTGGTTTTCAAAAACGGCTACAGCCCAACCGGTGAAGTGATTTCATTTCGACGCTCCAAGAAAGACTTGGCCTCCTATAGCCGCGTCACCAATGTTGTAATTGACCATTTCAGCAAACCGGATCGTTACGAGAGTGATTACTGGGTCGGCATGTACGGCAAGCATAACCGGTTCGATCATAACCACCTTATTGGCAAGACCAACAAGGGTGTGACCTTTGCCGTGCGTCTTGATTCCAAAGAAAGTCAGGAAAACTATCACCGCATCGACTACAATTATTTCGGGCCGCGGCCAGTTTTAGGATCGAATGGTGGGGAAACCCTGCGGATCGGAACCAGCAAATACTCCATGTTCAATTCGAACACTCTGGTGGAGAATAACTATTTTGACCGATGCGATGGCGAAGTGGAAATTATCTCTTCTAAGTCCGGAAGCAATGTTTTCCGGGGCAACCTGTTCTACAAATCGCGTGGTGCGCTGGTATTTCGGCATGGTGACGGCACACTGGTGGAGAATAACATCTTCCTCGGTGGCGGAAAGGCTCATACTGGCGGTATCCGCGTTATCAATCGTAACCAGACTGTTCGTAACAACTATATGGAAGGGCTTCGCGGCACCGGTTTTGCCAGCGCGCTGACTGTGATGAACGGCGTGCCCAATTCGCCCGTCAATCGCTATGTCCAAGTGGATAACGCGATTATCGAGAATAACAGTGTGATCGACAGCGGCCGCATCACCTTTAATGCTGGCGCCGACAAAGAGCGTTCCGCGGTGCCTGTGAATAGTCGCTTCAAGAATAATTTGCTTGGCGGCGCTGGCGGTAGATCATTCGTAAAAATTCAAGACGATATCGGCGGCATAGCCTTTTCCAACAACATTTTGACCAACGGCGAGATTGAGCAGTCAGTTGCTGGCATAGCTGAGCGCGAAGTAGCTCTCGTCCGTGCAAAAAATGGCCTACTTTATCCAAAAGGTGAAAGTGTCGGTGCATCGCGGGATATTAAGCCCATTACACGCGACCAGGTCGGTGTTAGTTGGTATCCGAAGCCCTCATCTGAAGATCGATTTAGCGCCGGAAAGGCAATTGATGTTGCACCCGGCGAGGACAGTCTAACCGAGGCATTTGCAGCCGCGAGTGAAGGTGATCGATTGATCCTTGGCGCGGGCGAATATCTGGTGAACAAGGTTTTGTCATTGGATAAAACAATTTCGATTGAGGGACCAAAGGATGTTGTCGCACGGATCCGTTTCGCCCGACCATCGCTCGTTGAAATCAAACAGGGCGGAAGTCTTCGCCTCGCTAATCTCACCATAGACGGTGATATGGCACCGGATTCTGTGGGTAACGCCGTTATTCGTACAACCATATTTCCCATTCAATCGAACTTTTTGATCGACCTGGATGGCGTAAACGTGACCAACCTCGATGTGAACCGGTCATTCCATGTCATTGCGCTTGGAAAAAGCTCCCTCGCTGATCGTGTCAGCATTAAAAACAGCAATTTCATCAACATCTCAGGTTCGGTCTTGCAGGCCGCTGCCGAGACCGAGGACTATGGCCAGTATAATGCCGAATATGTCGATATATCTGATTCCAATTTCCAAGATATTGGCGGAGAGATTTTCAATATCTATCGCGGTGGCCGTGATGAAAGCACATTTGGGCCGCATTTCTCCCTGACCGGTTCAAATTTCATGAACGTTGGCCGCAGCAAGAATAATATCTCTGGCGCATCCATGGTTCTTCATGGTGTTCAAGAAGCTGCAATTAGCGACAATAACTTCCTCGATGCTGCTCCGATCAAGATCGTACACACCGTTGGCCGGCCGCAAACCCTTGTTTCTGGCAATAAGGCGCAGAATATGCCGGAGCCTATATTGCAGGAACTAAACTATGAGGGCACGCATCGCGCTACTCTATCCGACAATCGGTTTGAAGGCGCGACAAAACCATGAAGGGCAAAATCCTAGCGGTCGCACTCTGGGGTGCTGCATCTTCAGCCGCGGCGGCAGGGCCGATCGCATACTCCCTGAACGGTTCCACCGCGGCGGCGCAACATCATGCTCCGTTATTCGAACGTGAGTTGGAGCGTTCGCGGGCGTTTGTCGATCAGATGATGGAAGCCGGTGTCGTGGTTCCGGTCCCTAAAGACCCGGGCGGTGGTTATACCCACGAGCAGCACAAACAGAATTTCAAGATCATCTATCAGGGTGGTCAACTCTACAAGCTTACTGGTGAACAGAAATATGCCGACTACGTCCGCGATATATTGCTTGCCTATGCCGAACTCTATCCGACGCTCGGTGAGCATCCAGCGCGCAAGAATAGTCAGGGTTCGGGCCGGATTTTCTGGCAGGTACTGAACGATGCGATGTGGATGGTCGACAGCATTCAAGGCTATGAAGCAATTCGCAATAGCCTGTCAGAAGCAGATCGCAAAAATATTGACGACAATCTCTTCCGCAAGGCTGCGGCTTTTCTCTCAACTGGCTCCGCAGTCACGTTCAGCAAGATACACAATCATGCGACCTGGGCGACCGCCGGCGTAGGAATGACGGGCTATGTCTTGCGCGACAAAGAACTGGTCGATATCGCCCTGCTTGGATTAGACAAAAGCGGCAAGACAGGTTTTTTACGCCAGAGCGAACTGCTCTTTTCACCTGATGGCTATTACACCGAAGGTCCTTATTATCAACGCTTCGCTCTGAAACCCTTCATTGTATTTGCTGGCGTGATTGAGAGAAATGATCCCTCGCGCAAGATTTTCGAATATCGCGATGGCATTTTGCTCAAAGCGCTGCGTACAACAATCCAGCTCACCTATGATGGATATTTTTTCCCGTTCAACGATGCGATCCGGGACAAAAGCCTGAAAACAGACGAACTTTATCACGGTGTTGCCGTGGGATACAATAAAACCCGCGATCCCGGTCTGCTGTCTATCGCGCAGTGGCAGGGGCGCACCGTGCTGACCGACAATGGCATGACGGTCGCCAAGGACTTGGCCGCTGGTAAGGCAAAGTCTTTCCCTTTTCGATCGCTGCTTCTTTCTGATGGGCCAGAAGGTCAACAAGGTGCAGTTGCGATCATGCGCAAGGGGAACGGCATGACCGGCCAAGCGCTGGTCGCGAAAAACAGCTCACAGGGCATGGGCCATGGCCATTTCGATAAGTTGAACTGGCAATATTATGACAATGGCAATGAGATCGTCAGCGACTATGGCGCCGCACGTTTCCTGAATATTGAGGCCAAGCAAGGTGGGCGTTATCTGCCTGAGAACGAAAGTTGGGCGAAGCAGAGCATTGCGCACAATAGTCTGGTTGTGGATCAGAAAAGCCATTTCAATGGCGACAGAAAAGCTGCGGACAAATTGGCGCCCGAGCAACTCTATTTCTCTGAAGAAATGGGTAGCCAGATCAGCAGTGCCAAAATGACCGGTGCCTATCCTGGCGTTGAGTTTACGCGAACCTTGGCATTGCTCGACGTGGAAGGCCTCGGCCAACCGTTGGTTGTCGATGTGATGCGTGTGGATGCCGAAGGTGCCCATGTTTATGATCTCCCGCTTCACTATAATGGACATATCATGCGGGTTGGGTTTGACGTGAAGTCCAATGTGGCAGACCGTCCGGTTTTGGGTGAAGACAACGGTTATCAGCATATCTGGATAGACGGCACAGGCAAACCAACTAGCGCCAACGATGCCTTTGTCACCTGGATTAAGGATGATCGTTTTTACACCGTAAGATGGGTGCCTCAGGCGGGCAGCGAGACGATCCTGGCAGAAAGCGGTGCCAATGATCCGAATTTCAATTTACGCCGCGAACAAATGCTTATTCAACGAGTGGCCAGCGACAAAGGCATGGTGTTCTCTGGCATTCTCGAAGCGCACGGGCGTTATGATGGAGCGGCAGAGCGAACAACAGCCAGTGACAGCCAGATCAAGACAGTCCGCCATATGCGTCATGACGACGCGGATTTGCTGCTGATCAAGACGCTAGCGGGCGCGCAGTCGGTACTCGCCATTTCCTACGATCAGGACAAAAATAAAAGACATACAGCCACCGTAGATGGCCAGGAAATCAGCTGGAAGGGCTTTGCTGCCCATATTCGGTTGGGGGGAGAATGAAATGAGTGATATGGCATTGCAGGGTCGCCAAAGCGAAACATTTGTTCATGGTATAGAAGCAGAGGTCGAAACTCTGGAGCCTGGCATTAAGCGTCAAATACTAACCTATGGTCCTGATTTGATGCTATGCCGCTTGTGGTTTGATTCCGGGATCGCCGGCACCGTCCACCAGCATCCGCATAGCCAGATTAGCTACATTGAATCCGGTCGCTTTCGCGCCATGATGGGCGACAAGGAGCAGGAACTGACTGCCGGCGACAGTGTCGCTATTACACCAGATACCGACCATGGCATCACCTGCATCGAAGCAGGCTCCTTGCTCGACATCTTCAATCCCGTGCGGGAAGACTTTCTTTCTCAGGGAGATCAATCATGAGCGGTGCGCTGAAAATTGGAAAATTCCGCTGGGCCATTGTTACGCTGGTCGCGGTTGCGACGATCATCAATTATATTGATCGCGGCGCGCTTGGTTTCCTCTGGCCAGAGATTTCGGACGATCTCGGCCTTTCCAAAACCGACTATGCGATCATTCTCAACGTCTTCACATTCGCCTATGCGTTCGGCCAGACGCTATTTGGTAAGATTTTTGACTGGATCGGAACCCGTCTCGGATTTGTGCTTTCAATTGTGGTCTGGTCGGCGGCAACCATGCTGCATGCCGTCGCCAGCGGTCTGACAAGTTTTGCAATATTTCGTGCCATTTTGGGTGTGTCCGAAGCAGGAAACTGGCCGGGAGCGACCAAAGCCAATGCGGAATGGTTCCCGATCAACGAACGTGCACTGGCGCAAGGGATTTTCAACTCTGGCGCAGCCATTGGTGGGATCGTTTCTGCGCCCATTATTGCCTATCTATTTGTCTTCCTTGGCACTTGGCAGGCGACGTTTATCGCAGTGGGCGCGCTGGGCTTTCTCTGGCTGGTCCCTTGGCTGATCATGTATAAATCCGGGCCGGATACGCATCCTTGGGTTTCAGAGGGAGAGCGCCAATATATTCTCACCGGACAACGCAACGAAGAATCTGGTGAAGTCGCCGATTATGCGCCCAATTCCAAGGAGATACTCTCTCGCAAGGAAAGCTGGGGCGTAATCATGGCATCCTTCTTTCTCGACCCCATTTGGTGGCTTTTTGTCGGCTGGTTGCCACTCTATCTCAACGAGACCTATGGTTTTGGTGTTAAGGAAATCGGCCTATATGCCTGGGTACCTTATGTTGGTGCGATGTTTGGAGCCTGGTTTGGCGGCCTGCTTGCACAAAACCGGATCAAAGCGGGTTGGACGGTCAACAAAACACGCAAGGCTGTCATCAGCCTCGGCGGTTTGATTATGCTGGTTTCATTGCTGATGACAACGCAAGCTGCGACACCCTTAGTCGCCGTTCTGCTCATGGCAGCCATTCTTTTTGGTTTTCAGACGGCGGTGGGCAATATCCAGACTTTACCGAGCGATTTCTACAACGGAAAATCTGTAGCATCATTGGCCGGTTTCGCCGGCACTGCTGCCAAGCTGGCAGTGGTTGGGCTCAACTTCCTGATCCCGGTCATTACCGTAAACAGCTACACGCCCGCCTTCGTGGTCGGCGCTGCTCTCGCCATTCTAACAGTTTTGTCGGTCCTGGTTTTCTGCACCGACATCAAACCGTTGAAAGCCAAATCCGCCTAAAAGATTCATCATTATTATAGACAGGGGAAAACATGACTAGATTGAAAGACAAGGTAGCAATTGTGACCGGCGGTAGCCGGGATATTGGTCGCGCTGTCTCGGTGAAACTGGCCCGTGAAGGCGCCAAGGTTGTCGTGAACTATTGCAACAATGAAGAGCAGGCCAATGAAACGCTTGCTGAAATTGAAGGCGTCGGCGGAACCGCTATTTCCTGCAAAGGCGATATGATGAAGCCTCAGGATGTGGACGGTCTGATCGCTGTCGCGCAGGCTGCTTTTGGAGACAAGATTGATATTCTTGTCAATGTGACTGGCGGGTTGGTTCAACGCAAAGGCCTTGACGAAATGGACATGGAGTTTTTCGAGCATGTCATGCGGCTTAATGTTACATCCACTTTCCTCGCGACCAAGGCAGTAGTTCCCCACATGCCGAAAGGCGGCGCTATCGTTAATTTTGCTTCACTCGCAGGACGTGATGGCGGTGGTCCAGGCGCAGCGGCCTATGCGACCTCAAAGGGTGCGGTAATGACCTTCACGCGGGCAATGGCTAAGGATCTTGGGCCGAAGGGCATTCGCTGTAATTCCCTATGCCCAGGTATGATAGCGACATCATTCCACGATACGTTCACCGCTGATGCTGTGCGTGAAAATGTCGCCAACTCAACTCCACTACGCCGGCAAGGTGTCGCGGAGGAAACAGCGGACGCGACTGCCTATCTGGCGTCTGACGAAGCCTCATTTATCACGGGCACCAATATCGACATCAACGGTGGTCTGTTTTTCTCCTGATCTGAAGAGGTAACGAAAAAAGCATGGATATAGATCAGCAACTTGAAGCCCGGCTTGCAGCCGCGCCTGTTGTGCCGCTCATAGGAGCGAAGGACACCGGCGTCGCGGTGGATACCGCCAATGCTTTGAACGAAGGTGGCCTCAGTGTGATCGAGGTCGTTCTTCGTACTGATCAAGCAGTTGATTGCATGGAAGCAATCGTCAAACAGACCTCTGGTCTCATCGTAGGCGCAGGAACTGTTCTGACCGTCGCGCAAGCGAAGGAAGTTATCTCCCGCGGCGCCCAGTTTGTTGTTTGTCCCGGGCTGGTTGATGAAGTGGCGGAATATTGTTTGCAACAATCTGTGCCACTCTATGCTGGCACCATGACCGCTGGAGAAGTGCAGCGCGCTTATGCATTGGGCCTGCGTACGGTGAAATTTTTTCCGGCATCGCTTGCTGGCGGAGTACCGATGCTGAAAGCACTGTCCTCCGTCTTTCGCGACATGCGTTTCATGCCGACAGGCGGAGTATCAGCCAGCAATCTCAGCGATTTCCTTGAACTGCCTTCAGTTGTTGCTTGCGGAGGTAGCTGGCTCACGCCTGCCGCTGAGATCGAGGCCGGAAATTTTGATGCGATAACCACATTGGCGCAGGAAGCGGTCGCCATCGGCCGTCAGGCGCGCACTACGGAGGACTAAAAGTGGCTGAATTTCTTTCTTTTGGTGAAATCATGCTTAGGCTCAAGACACCGGGTCATGAACGCTTTTTCCAATCACCGGGTTTTGAAGCCACATTTGGCGGCGGCGAAGCCAATGTCGCAGTTGCATTGAGCAACTATGGTCTAAACGCTGGTTTTGTCTCGGCCCTGCCCGACAATGACGTTGGCGCGTCTGCCATAGGCGAGCTACGCCGTTTCGGTGTCGATACGTCCCATATCCGCCGCTCGGGAGACCGCGTAGGCATTTATTTCCTTGAAACTGGAGCCAATCAACGTCCATCCAAGGTCATCTACGACCGCGCCCATAGCGCAATCAGCGAATGCAAAACTGGCGATTTCGATTGGCCGACGATATTCGATGGCGCAAAATGGCTTCATATCACCGGCATCACACCCGCGCTCACTCAGGGCTCCGCCGACCTCAGCATCGAGTGCGTACAGGCCGCAAAAAAGGCAGGCATCACTGTATCCTGTGACTTCAACTATCGCGGTAAACTCTGGAAGTATGGAAAGAGCGCGCCCGAGGTGATGTCCGAGCTGGTGAGACATGTCGATGTCGGCATCGCCAATGAAGAAGACTGCCAGAAATCGCTCGGCATCAGCGTTGATGTCGATGTGGAAGCGGGCGAACTCGACACCAAGAAATATGAGGCCCTTTCAGAAAAAGTGCTCGAACTATATCCAGACATGTCCACGATCGCCATAACATTGCGCGAAAGCATGAGCGCTGACCGCAATGGCTGGTCCGCTTGCCTGCGTGAGCGCGGCAGCGATTTTAAATTGTCCCGGCGCTATGAAATCACCGACATCATTGACCGCGTCGGCGGCGGCGACAGTTTCGCCTCAGCCCTCATCTATGGCTTGAATGCCTATAAGGATCGTCAGCAGTCTTTGGAATTTGCCGTGGCGGGCAGCTGCTTGAAACATTCCATTCTCGGCGACTTTAATCGCGTTAACGTAGCCGAGGTTGAGAAATTGATGTCCGGCGATGGATCGGGCCGTGTGCAGCGTTAGCGAGAGGTTTGTGATGACTAGGCTCTCCATGTCAGTCGGGAAAAACCAATGTCGCCCGAGCGAGCAGTTTCGCCGCGTCGCGAATGACAACCCGTCCCGTGAGCAATAGCCGTTCGAAGAATATGTGCCGCGTGAGTTTGGCGGTTTAGCGGACCAAGCATCCGCAACCACCAATTTCTGCGGGCATTAGCCACAAACCTGCTGCTTGCAGTAACGGGGAATATTATACTGCGATCAGCACAGATCAAATTCTACATGTAGCTCGGGCAAATTCCGTAATATAAAGCTCATTTCAGCCTCGGGCTCTGGTTTGCCCTCTGACAGGCGGAAATTCTTGCCATGTTGCAAAAGAGCGGTCCAGCCAAGGTTTAGTTCCTGTCGGGATAAGGGTGCACCGATGCACGCATGGACACCACCTCCAAATGCAAAATGGGCTCCGGCCTTTTTGCGATGCAGGTCACAGCTATCCGCATTATCAAATTTGCGTTCATCCCGATTTGCCGATCCATAGCGCAAGAAGACAATCTCTCCGGCCTTTAACTCATAACCTTCCAATTGGGTGTCTTTGGTAACAAGCCTTGGCAATCCTTGAACTGGCGCCTCCAAACGCAAGGCTTCCTCTACAAATGTACCAAGCATTTTTGGGTCGGATGCTATCTGGGTTTCGATTTCTGGGTTTTTGCAAAGCAGCAGCATTGCCCATCCGAATGCGCTTGTGGTTGTCTCATGCCCTGCGACCAGAAACTGACCCAGGATACTAAGCGTTTCTCCATGTTCAAGATACCGATTCTCATCTTCCAGTTTCGAGTTGGCGAGAATAGAGATCATATCCTCAGTCGGATTACTCCGGCGTTCCTCGATCAATCGAACCAAAAGGTCTTGCAGCTCGACAGCTGTCTTTGCGCGTTCGATCATTTGATCGCCGGTCAGCGGCGTCAAGCGCAGTCCGCTGGCCGCTGCCGTAGCCCCCCGGTTGAATAAAGCCACGTCATCGTCGGGGATACCAAGTCGCTGGCCTATGACTCTTAGCGGGATTGGTGCCGCAAAGCTCTCCATAAACTCGATAGATACCGCGCTATCAAGGGAAGCGATCGTTTCATTAACAACCGTTCGTACCGCCGCTTCCGATTTTCGTGTTTCCTTGGCCGTAAAAAGCGCACCGACAAGTGAGCGATAGCGTGTGTGTCCGGGCTCATCCAAGGTCAGCATAGTCGGAACGGGCGGGATAATCAGTTTTTCAAGACGCTCTAGTTCGGCGCGAACCTCTGGCGATGCCGACGCGATACCAGCTGCCCTTAGCTGATCGAAAAAAGCCGCATATTCGCTAGAGAATGTCGTTGTATCTCTTATGATTTCTCGAATAATCTCATAGCGCGTTGCCACGTGCACATTCATTTCAGGGACAAAATGCAAAGCGGGACCAGCGCGGAGTTCCTTATAGGCCTCATACGGGTCGCTCAGTACTTCAGGTTCAAAAATGTTGATGGTCGATGGTGACGCCACAAATGTTTTCCTCTTCAAAAATCAGAACATTTTGTTGCACCGAGAAGTAACGGCCAGGGCCAATTCTGACAACTAACACATCAATGAAGAGTTCAAATTACCAATGCCCGCTAGTGCGAGCTTAGCAGCAGAAAATGCATTGATAATATATCATAAGCTGGACGTAGAATCAGGATATATTCGCTCCAAACTATGAAATCATATCGCACCACTTTGGCTCGTCGATTACGCCCGTGAGAATATCGTCCAGCCCTCGAACATTTACACCAAGGATCTCTTGACGGGACAGATTAAATTGGGTCGGCTGTTGCGCTACTTCAGCATTTCTTCGGTTCAAACTCGATATGAAGCTCTTTGAGTGAACGCAGCAGAAAGTGTGGGTGGAAAGCGAAGTCATTCTTGCCTTCCGCAAACCACATGTCTTCAAACTTCTCGATCACTGCGGTGAAGCCCCAGATAAGTTCGCGTCTTGCCAATGGTGCACCAAGACAATGATGTACGCCGGAACCAAAGGCGACATGGGAACCTGGTTTTGCACGATCCAGATTCAGTTTCTCCGGGTATTCGAACTGTCCGTCATCCCGATTTGCAGCAGCAAAACGGATGTTGATTAGCGACCCTGCCGGAATTCTGGTTCCTTGAATTTCTGTCTCTTCGGCTACAAAGCGCATTAGGCTTTGAACTGGCGATTCCAGGCGCAACACTTCCTCTATGAAGACCTTCATATATTTATCTGGATCGGATTTCAGTTGATGCCAGACATCCTTATTCTCGATTAGCAACTTCATACCTGCGGATATCGCATTGGTCGTGGTCTCACTGCCGCCAACAAAAGTGTCTGCCATCATTTCGGCATGCAGCTCATTGTCAGTCAGAGTTCGGCCCCACCCCTCAATCTCTGTATTCACAAGTGCACACAGCAAACCGTCATTTGGATTTTTGCGCAATTCTTCGAAAATAGGTTGGAAATAATGCTGACCTTCAATCTCGCGATCAACCATTTCCAGTTCAGCTTCTTCATCCAGCATCATCGAAATGCGGCGGAAGAAGGCATCAGTCCAGCCTTTGATTTTCCACATATCTTCGCGCTTGGCACCCATTTGCTCGCCGATAATGTAAAGCGGCAGGGGCACGGAGAATTGCTTCACCCAATTGCAATGGCCATCGTCGATAAAATCGTCGATCAATTCAAACGCAAGTTTCTCAACAAACGGGTCCATTTCTTTGATCCGCGCTGGCCGGAAAGCCTCGTTAAACATCGCACGCATTTGTTTGTGACCGGGATCATCGCGATTGCCCAACGTGGGTTCGGGAACCCAGCCTTTTTCTGCAAAGCGCGCTGCGACTTTCTTTTGCCGTTCGACATTGCCCGTCTTCATCCGATAAGCGGTACCCTCAGCACCGCTTCGAAAAGTATGTGGGTCCATTAATATCGCCCGCACATCTTCGTATCGCGAAACAACGTATATGTCGGTGCCGGGTTGCTTGAAAACCGGAGCCTCTTCGCGCAGTTTTTGATAGGCGCCATAGGGACATTGCTGGGTTTCAACATCGAACAGATTGACTTGCGGTTGAGCTGTACTAACCATTTCCTATCTCCCCAATTTTTAACGAACGTGGACGGCCTCTTCTCCCCAAGGCGCGATTGGATTGTCCGTATCTTGAAAAGCGGCCGGTAGCTCTTCTACCATTTTCCATGTTGCGGCGAGTCTTCCAAAGCCAACGAAGAAAGCCACGGTCATTCCTAGTTCGACAATCTGTGCTTCACTAAAATGTTCGCGCAGCTCGTCGTGCATGGCGTCATTGATTGCCAGATGATCAGTAGCGAACAATTCGCCATATCGGATAGCAACCTTTTCCGCATCGCTGAGATTCTCAGCTTCCGCAGGTTTCTCCAGCGAGCATACCAGATCTTCATTCAATCCATCCGCCAGTGCATCGCTATAACGGATAGCCATGCATGATCGGCATTGATTGAAAAATGCAACGCGCAGCCTCACCAGTTCCACCAATCTATCCGGAAGCGATCGATTTATTTTGAGCGCTCCGCCAAAGCCCATCAAACCCAGGGCCTGTTCCGGACAATGGGCGAAGAACCGGGTCAGACCTTGCTCTAGATCGGTTGCTTCTTCCGGCTTAACTGCAGCGACAATACGGGGATCCCATTGGTCGGCTGGTAGTTTTTCTATGCGGCTCATCTGCGCCTCTCCCTATCCTCTCCAATTTATCAATGGAGCTTCGAGTAAGAATGCTCTTTTATGCTGACTAAACAACTGACGAAATAAACAAGCAGGTCAGGAGGACAGTGTGGCCGAAGAAAGTGCATCACCCATGCAATGTCCACACACGCCTGATGATGTGGATCTATTCGGGCCAGGTGCTCCGGAACAATGGTATAGCGCTTATGATATACTGCATCAGCAAGCACCGGTAATGCGAATTTCCGGCGAAGGCCTGACACCCGACAAAGACGCATATATCCTTTCCAAACATGCGGATATTTCACGGGTAGTAAAGGATTGGGAGCGTTTTCCACCAACACTGGCTTTATTGGTTAAACAGATTCAAGCGGAGGGGAAGCTTCCGCAGGAAATGCCTGGTCTGGACGCAATGATTATTTCCATCTGCTCGCTCCGCCCTACTCCAGAGCTTTGGCGCTCGCACAGACAGGAGTTGACTGATCCTTGGGTTGGGCCTGGTGCTGGGCGCAATAGGGATATGATAGCGAGCCATGTAGATCATCTGATCAATCAATGGATTGATGATGGTGAATTGAATTTCGTCAAGCAATTTGCTCGCCCGTTGCCGCAAAGAACTATGGCATCGGTATTGGGTTTTCCAATGGAAGATACGCCGCAACTAGAGAAATGGGGAAATGCGCAAGTGTTGGCCTTCGTGCACGGTTGCGGGCATAATAATAGGCTGACTGAGGAGCAGACAGCAGAGAAATCGCGACTGCTCGACGGCTTTGGCGAATATGTGCGTCAGAAAACGAGTGAGAAGCGTGCCAATCCACAGGATGATATGATCTCCTTCTTGACGCAGGTGCACTATAAGGCACTTGATCGGAAACTGAGTGACGATGAGATAAACGGTGTTGTTTACGCCATGCTCATCGGGGGGCTGGAGACCACTCAATATGCGCTTGCCGAACAAGCGCAGCTTATCTGCGAACGGCCGGGACTGTTTCAGGAGCTCAAACAGGATCGCAGCCTAATCCGTACCTTCATCGAGGAGGGTATGCGGCTGCGTTCTCCCACCCAAGGCCTGTCGACGCGTATCACCAGTCAAAATGAGGTTTTCCAGGGCGTGGAAGTGCCTGCTGGATCGACGCTTCATCTGCGGTGGGCAGCAGCCAATATCGATCCCGATGAATTTGAAGACGCGAAGACGTTGAAGCTCGACCGCAAGGCTGCAACGCGCCACCTTGCCTTTTCTGCCGGCCCGCGTGTTTGTCCTGGCGCAGGGTTATCACGGTTGGAGCAGACAATTGCTTGGAACCATCTGCTCGATCGGTTGGATGATATCGAATATGGCCCGGACAATGATTTTCTGCATCAACCTGGCATCATGCTCGGTACTCTCAAACTCAATCTGACATTCACCAAAGCTTAGGAGCACTCCATGACCACATTGCTGGCGCATATCCGGATCAAGCCCGATAAGCTCGAAAAATTCGAAGCGATTACGCAGGATATGGTCAAACAGACGCTGGAAACCGAGACCGGTGTCACGCGCTATGAATATTGGAAGGGGCAGGAAGAAAACTTCTTCTATTGCCTGCTGTCGTTCGCGGACAAATGGGCCTTTTACCGCCACCAGATGTCCGACCATCACGAAGGGCATGATTTTGCCGATGTAATTGCCGATATCAAACTGGAATATGTCGATCCGGTCGAAGGCGCAGGGGGCGGATTGGTGCACACGGCCGATCCTGTTTTGACCGATGACATGGAAGAGGATCTACGGATTGCTCAAGAACGTTATCCCATAGAAATCGCCAGCTGGTGGACCGGAAGGAAATAAAGTTATGCCTGACCCGATAGCAGTCATCACCGGCGGCGCAGTCGGCATAGGACAAGCAATAGCCAAAGCAGTTGGTGAACGCGGAGGGCGCATCTTTAACATTGATCATGATGCGTCGGGAAATGAAGAGACTGATAAGTTGGTTGCCGACGCTGGCGGGCATTGTACCAGCTTTACGGCCAATGCCGGCGATCCCGGCGCGGTGCGAGAGATATTCGATCAGATTGAAAGCGAAGTCGATCATATCGACTTGCTCGTGAACAACAGTGCGATCTGGAATGATAGTTCGCTCACCGGCGGGGATTATCATAGCCAGGTCAAAGCCTTTCAGACCGCGATAGATTCATGCCTTCATGCGGCCTTTTGCTGCACGATGGCTGCCATTCCTTTGCTGGGAAAGGCAAATAATCCCGTCATCATCAATATGAATACCGAGCATATGAATGAAGAGCGCTACCTGTCTTATATTGTCGGTTCAACCGGCTATGATTGCGCGAAATTTGGCCTTTGGCGGTTAACCCAGACTTGGGCGGCGGAACTGAAAAGCAGCGGGATACGTGTGAATGAGCTGTGCTTCGGTGCAGTCGATACGCCGATGTTAAGGGCGGTATCACCAGAGAAGGCAGAAGCGGGTATGAAGCCCCATGATCTGGCAACAGCGGTGTTTAGGATCGTTAATCAAGGTCCAGCCGGCGCAACCGGTCAATCATATTTTTTTGGTTTCAGCGGAACGACAAGAGAAGAGAGCTTGAAACAATTGGCTGCGCTTGAAGTTATTGGAGGTTGATTCGGTTCATTGACTCTTCGGGGCAACATCGTGTGCATTCTCCAGCATAAAGCAAAGGCCATCTGCAGCAGCCTATCAGGCTCAGCTTCTGGCTCCCGACAACCTCTCTTCTACAATCGATGAAACACAGCCTGCTCACCTTACCGGACGCAAACTCTCCCGCATAGGAAGTCTGCCGCTTTGCAGCACCGATCACCGCGCGTTACTCGGTTCCAAGTGACTCCAAAATCACTAGTATCAAGAAGTGCATCTGGTGCCAGCGTTTCGATCCATCGAGATCATCGGTCATTTTAGATCAGTATCGCTACTGACAAATGGACTCTGGTTGCGAACACATGGATGGGTCACATGCTAACCTACCGGAATATAGGGACTATTTTCAGGATAGCCTGCGAAATTCGGAGACACTGAAAAAACGGGAAAAAAGTGGTGCCCGAAGGCGGATTCGAACCACCGACACAGCGATTTTCAGTCGCTTGCTCTACCAACTGAGCTATTCGGGCAACGGGCAGGAACAATGATCCTGCCGATTTAGAAGCGCCGCTATAGGCGGGGCTTGCATGGGTTGTCTACCCTAAAAATTGCCGTTTTTTCTGGCGGCTTCATGACTCTCCATCACGGCCTGCATCTCCCGAAAAATGATCCGCCAATTGATCAGGTGAAACAGGTGCTCCAGGGACCTTATAACCCTCCCCCAACCATTGCAGCAGATCACGATCTTTACAGCCCGCGCTGCAGAAAGGCGTGAAGTCCTGGGACTTTGCTTTGCCGCATACCGGACATTTGGGGGCGAGCGTGCTGGCCAACGTCTATCCCTGGCCAATCAGGTTGGGAAAGACCGCGAAAACGAAGATCATGGCTACAGCGAGCGGCGCCAGCCAGGCAATCAGGAAGCGCCACAATCCGAACATCGTGCCTTCCAGACCGGTTTCTTCTTTGACAAGCTTCTTATCAGCGCGCCAACCAATGAAGACTGCTGTCAGGAATGCCGTCACCGGAAGCAATATTTTCGAAACCAGATCGTCAATCGCATCGAAGATATTCTTTTCCTCGAAAAGCGGAATGAAGCCAAGCGGGCGGATGTCACTCCAGACATTCAGGGACAAGGCACAGGCGACACCGATCAGGAATATGACCCCGCCAACCAGCCAGGCAGCGAAGGCTCTGCTCCATTCAAACCGGCGCATCGCCCAGGCGACCACGCCTTCCAGTAGCGATATCGAACTGGTGAGCGCGGCGAAAAATATCAGCACGAAGAACAAAAAACCGACCAATGACCCGGCTGGCATATTGTGAAAGGCTATCGGGAGGGATTGGAATACCAATGTCGGACCGGCCGCTGCATCCAGGCCGACGGCGAAAACAATTGGGAAAATCATCAGACCGGCGAGAAGCGCCACGCCGGTATCAGCAAAGGCGATCATACCTGCCGTGGGTGCCAGATTGGTTTCCCTGGACACATAGCCGCCATAGGTGATCAGCGCCGCCGAAGCGACACTCATGGAGAACAGCGCCTGCCCTAGTGCATCATTCACAACTGATGGTGATAGTTTTGAAAAATCGGGGTTGAACAAGAAGGATACGGCCTTGCCAAATTCGCCCGTAAATGCGCCATAGAGCGTGATCAGGATGAGAAGCACGAAGAAGGTCGGCATCAGATAGGTTGCCGCTTTCTCGATACCGTCTGTCACACCGCGCGCAACAATCCAGATCGTAATAATCATGAACAATGTATGCATGCCAAGCAGCATGGGAATGTCGGAGAAAAGGTCAGTCATCCGGCTGGGGATAGTTTCCGGATTTTCGCTGGCCAGGGCGCCCGCGAACGGGTTACCCGAGAATATCGCCCCCAGAAAATCGGCGCTCATTACGCCGACATAGTACATGACCCAACCGGCAACGACGCTGTAAAAGGTGAGGATCAGAAAGGCGTTTAATATCCCGATACCGCCAAATATGCCCCAATTTTTACTGCGGCCTGAATCCTCAGCCACTTTCACCACGCTATGATAAGCGTCGCTACGGCCGTGTCGGCCAATCAGGATTTCAGAAAGAACCATCGGAAGGCCGATAAGAATGATACAGCCAATATAGACAAGTACGAACGCGCCGCCGCCATTTTCACCGGCAAGAGTGGGAAACCGCCAGATATTTCCAAGGCCAACTGCCGCGCCGACCGCCGCCAGCACAAAGGCCCATCTCGACGACCAGCCTTCTCCACCCGGTGCTACTGAACCTGCCATAATACTTCCCCTATATACTACGCGCGCCGTCTGAGCGGCCTGAATGCTTGTACCTAGCCTCTCATCAACATCGGGCCAAGTGGTTTTCCAGCGAATATGTGAACATGGAGGTGCGGTACTTCCTGATGTCCGTCATGGCCAATATTGGCGAGCAAGCGATAACCGGGCTCGACCATTCCAGCTTCCCGTGCAACATGGCCGACCGCACGA
Organism: Sphingorhabdus sp. Alg231-15; assembly: GCF_900149705.1. Lineage (NCBI taxonomy): Bacteria > Pseudomonadati > Pseudomonadota > Alphaproteobacteria > Sphingomonadales > Sphingorhabdaceae > Sphingorhabdus > Sphingorhabdus sp. Alg231-15. The sequence goes on from NZ_LT703001.1 coordinate 1,107,952, forward strand.
ACAAACCCGGCGATTTCAGTCTCACCGGCCGTAGCCGAAAAATCATCCCAGCTGACATATTTGCCTTTGGGGATCACCAGAATGTGGCGCGGTGCCTGCGGGTTGATGTCGTGAAAAGCCAGTGCATGTTCATCTTCGTAAACCGTCCGGTTCGGGATTTCTCCGCGCAAGATTTTGGCGAAAATATTCTCGTCATCATAAGGCTGGGTTGCATCGATCGCCATGGTTCAGTCCTTTCTTGAAGCTTTTTCAGCAATGCCGGACAGGCCTTCGCGGCGAGCAAGTTCGGCCAGCACATCATCAACAGACAGGCCCATATCGGCCAGCAACACCATCAGGTGAAACAGTATATCGGCCGCCTCGCCTGTCATTCCCGCTGCATCACCCTGCACCGCTGCGATAACCGCTTCTACTGCTTCCTCACCCAGTTTCTCCGCCATCTTCGCGCGCCCTTTTGCGCGCAGGCTGGCAACATAACTGTCTTCGGGATCTGCATCCCGGCGTTGGTGGATGGTCGCTTCCAGCTTGTGCAATATATCATTCATGAATGCCCGTTTGCGCGAGCAATGGGACAGGCGTCAAGTCTTTGAAAGACTGTAGGCCATATTACCCATAAGAAAGGGCCGTCTAATCCCCCGATGACGGCCCTTCCATGGTGCAGCAAGATCAGAGATCTGCGCATCCATTCGGTGACGAACTTTACAATTTCTTGCGTTTCTTGCGCGCCGCCATGCGTCCGGCAACCAGACCAGCAACGCCGAGTGCCAGCATGACCATGTTGGACGGCTCAGGCACTGTTATACCGCCAGATGATGAGCCGTTTGACGATGAACCAGTTGACGTCGAGCTGCTAGACGTACTGCTGGTCGATGTGCTTGTCGTCCCACCGTAGCTCGATGAACCCCAGCCGCCGGAAGAACCCCAACCGGAAGAGCCCCAGCCAGAACTGCTCCATCCTGATGATCCCCAAACAGAACCGCCCCAACTGCCAGATGTACTCCAGCCGCCATGCGACGTTCCATGATGAGGATACCATGTTGCGTTGGCTGGAACCGCGGCCGAAGCGCCGATCATGGCGATTCCGGTTAATATGGTCAGTTTTGCAAGTTTCATAACGTACCCTTGGGGATATGGCAGAAAATCATTATATTTGATGGATTGGTGAAGCAATATTCCTGCCAATCACGGGATTTCCGCCTCGCAAGTCGGTGACAGTGGTTAACGGCTTTTTCGCGCGCTGAAAAATGTAAGTTAAGTCGACATTAACCTTGAAGATAGTTGTCCCATAACGGGACAAAGCATCAGTCGAACTGGGCGCTAAATACAAGAGGTAAGGCTGTTCAGCCTCCCCTCATCGGTTATTCCGAGAGCAGAAATCCTGCGCTGAATGCGGCATTGAGTCTGTTTATTTGTTCTTACGCCGACGCCGATACAATCGCCCTGCTGCAAGACCGCCAGCGCCTAGACCAAAGAGAATCATCACGCCCGGTGCGGGAACAGGAGTCCCACCGGTTGATCCGCCAGGGTGTCCACCAGTTGATCCGCCAGAACTCGAGGAACTGCTGGATGACGAACTGCTGCTGGAACTTGAGCTGGAAGAGCTGCTCGATCCACCAAAGCTGGATGAGCCGCCGGTAGATGTTGATACGCCGCCGGTCGAAGTGGAAACACCTCCTGTTGACGTGGAAACTCCGCCTGTTGAGGTGGAAACACCGCCTGAAGAGGTCGAAATTGCGCCGGATGATGTTGACGTTGAGCCGCCGGTTGACGTGCTGGAGAAACCGCCGCTCGACGTGGAGGTGGAACCACCACTGGTCGAAGTGCTTCCACCGGTGGAAGTAGAGGTGGAGCCGCCACTGGTTGACGATCCACCGGACGATGTTGAAGTGGACCCGCCGGTGCTGGTGGAACTGAAGCTGCCGGAGCTACCCGAACTGCCTGAACTGCCACCATAGCTAGATGATCCGCCGCGCTTCCCGCCCTGCGATTGCGCGTCCTTCGATTGGGTTGGATAGATAGCATGGGCCGGGACGGCTGCCACCGCCAGTGCCGATACTGTGCCAATAATTGCAATGCGAACAATCTTCATCTCATCCCTCATTTCGCCCGACGGGCCTTTCCGATTTCAAACAGAAATTTGACCGCGATGAACGGAGAACGCGAACAAATAGTTTAAAAAACGTTAATGAGAAAACAAGATTAATATTCTGTAAAAATAGATGGTTAACAGAAGGTTTTTTCATTCTGTCTCATCTTGAACCAAGTTGAGATAATGTCTTAACTGCTACGGCGCGCCGGCAGCCCTGCTGCACGAAGCGCATCATGTGCTTCTGAAATACTATGCTGGCCAAAGTGAAAAATCGAGGCGGCCAGAACCGCATTGGCACCGCCCTTTGTGACACCTTCCACCATATGATCAAGCGTTCCCACACCACCGCTGGCAACGACCGGGATAGCAACCGCATCAGAAATAGCACGGGTCAGCGACAGGTCATAACCGTTACGAGTGCCATCACGGTCCATCGATGTGACAAGCAACTCCCCTGCCCCCAATTCCGCCATGCGCACGGCATGTTCCAAGGCATCAATCCCGGTTGGCGTGCGGCCACCATGAGTGAAGATTTCCCAGCGCCCTTCTTCAACGCAGCGCGCATCTATCGAGGCGACCATGCACTGGCTGCCAAAACGGCCCGCTATGTCGCTGACCACTTCAGGGCGAGACACAGCGGCACTGTTAACCGCGACCTTGTCTGCTCCAGCCATCAACAGCGCGCGGGCATCGTTCGCCGTTCTGACGCCGCCGCCCACAGTAACCGGCATGAAACAGACTTCTGCGGTCCGCCGTACCACATCGATAATCGTGTCACGATTCTCATGACTGGCACCAATATCGAGAAAACAAAGCTCATCCGCGCCGGCTGCATCATAGGCTCGTGCCTGCTCCACCGGATCACCGGCATCTTTAAGATCAACAAAATTGACGCCTTTGACCACGCGGCCATCGGCGACATCCAGACAGGGTATGATACGGATACGGACGGTCATGCTTATCGGTTCGCCATCGCGATTGCGGTGGCCAGATCAAGCCGCCCATCGTAAAGCGCCCGGCCCGTAATCACGCCTTCAATACCGTCTTGGGTAAACTGGCTGAGCATATGAATGTCATCCAGTCCTTTGACGCCGCCACTGGCAATCACCGGAATATCAACCGCGCGGGCCAGATCAACCGTTGCTTCAATATTGCAGCCGGTGAGCAGGCCATCGCGACCGACATCGGTGAACAACAGAGAGGCCACTCCGGCATCCTCGAACCGCCGCGCCATATCGATCACGCTGACTTCTGACACATCGGCCCACCCTTCGGTCGCGACCATACCTTCACGGGCGTCGACAGCCACGACGATGCCACCTTCATATTCTTTCGCCATATCGCGAACAAATTCCGGATCCTTCAGTGCCGCCGTGCCGATGACCAATCGCGCCACACCCAGTTCAAACCAGCGTTCGACGGTTTCCCGGTTTCTTATACCGCCGCCCAGCTGCACATAGCCTGGGAAGCTGGCAATAATGGCTTCGACGGCTTCAGCATTGCGCGGAGATCCTGCGAAAGCGCCGTCCAGATCAACGACATGGATATGCTCAGCCCCAGCAGTGGCGAACAGACCCGCTTGCTCCGCCGGATTATCGCCATAGACGGTCGCGCGATCCATATCACCCTCGGCCAAGCGAACGACTTCGCCGGATTTCAGGTCAATGGCAGGAAAAACGATCATGGTTTCCACTCCAAAAAGCGTGTGAGGAAAGCCAGCCCGTAGGCTTGGCTTTTTTCCGGGTGAAATTGCACCCCGACAATATTGTCACGGCCAATGGCAGAAACCAGCTTTTTGCCATGAAAGGTGGTTGCAAAAATATCGTCCGCATCTGCCGCATCAAAATGATAGCCATGAAGATAGTAAGCCTCTCCGGCTTCCAGCAGGTCATGGCCGGTCGTAGGCGTGACATCATTCCAGCCCATATGCGGGATTTTGATATCCGCGGATGCTGCTTCGATGGCATGTACCGTACCGCTGATCCAACCTAGTCCCTGATGCTCCCCAAATTCTATGCCTTTATCGGCGAGCAATTGCATCCCGACACAGATGCCGAGAAATGGCACACCTTCCTGCCGGACCCGTTGATCGAGAGCCGCGATCATTCCGTCGATACCCGCCAAGGCATCGCGGCACGCGCCAAAGGCGCCCACACCGGGCAGAACAATGCGATCAGCCGCAGCAACCACATCCGGATCAGCGGTTACGACCACCCCGGATGCACCGGTTGCGATCAACGCATTGTGCACACTGTGTAAGTTACCGGCGCCATAGTCGACTAGAGCAATTTTTTCAGCCATCTCAGTAACCCGTCATCCCAGCGAAAGCTGGGATCTCCTATAGGTTGCGAGCAATTTGACTAAGATTCCAGCTTCTGCTGGAATGACGATGAGACTAACCACCAAGCTGCCCTTTGGTCGAAGGAATAGCGTCGCCTTTGCGCGGATCACGCTCAACCGCCTGGCGCATCGCACGGGCAAAGCCCTTGAAGATGCTCTCGGCTATATGGTGGTTATTCTCCCCATAGAGCAGCTCGATATGCAATGTGATACCCGCAGCATCGGCAACACTGTGAAACCAATGTTTAAACAGCTCCGTGTCCATTTCACCCAGCCGTTCCTGTGTGAATCCGGCCTTCCAGACCAGCCAGGGGCGTCCTGAGATATCCAGCGCGACACGGCTCAATGTCTCGTCCATCGGTGAATAGGTGCTGCCGTAACGCACGATGCCAGCCTTGTCGCCCAGAGCCTGGCCAATGGCTTGCCCAACCGCAATAGCGCTGTCTTCGGTGGTGTGATGCTGGTCGACATGGAGGTCACCTTTGACCCTAAGCGTCAAATCTATGAGCGAATGGCGGGAAAATTGCTCGATCATATGGTCGAGAAAACCGATGCCGGTCGACACGTCATATTGGCCAGTTCCGTCGAGATTTAGCTCTACAAAAATCTCTGTTTCCTTGGTGTTTCGCTCTATTGTCGCTGTTCTCATGGTTGATGCCTATAAAGGCTGTATTTCATCAGGCAAGAATTTCACTGCAAAATCAGAAATATCACAGTTGACGAAAATTGTTCAAATCCCCTTGACCCTGCCACCTGTTCGCGCCACCAAGTATCTATGAATGACAGTGCCCCCGATAGTCTGATTCCTTATGATGAGATTGTGCAGGAAGCCCTGCGCGCCGTTGTTGGCCGGGTTCTCGGTGAAGTAGAGACCAATGGTCTTCCCGGAGAACATCATTTCTACATCACGTTCAAGACCCGTGCACCGGGCGTCGATATCCCCGATCACCTGATTGCGAAATTTCCAGACGAAATGACGATTGTACTGCAAAATCGCTACTGGGATCTGTCGGTTAGCGAAGACCGGTTTGAAGTGGGCCTTAGCTTTAACCAGATCAGCTCGATGCTGCATATTCCGTTCGCTGCGATTACCTCATTTGTTGATCCTGCTGTCGATTTTGCTCTGCAATTTCAAGTGGATGAGGTCGAAGGCGATCTTGACAGCCATGAACCCGCACAAAATGACGGGGATCAGGAAGCGATCGAGACAGTCGATGATGGTTCCAACGTTGTAACGGTGGATTTCGGCAAGAAGAAGTGATCGCCTGATGCGAGGCCCTTCTCCAAAGACCACCCGCACAGAAACCGATAGCATTGGTCCGATAGAAGTCCCGCAGGATGCCTATTGGGGTGCGCAAACGCAGCGCAGTATCGAGAATTTTCCATTCCCTCGCCATGAACGTATGCCGATCCGCCTGATACATGCGCTGGCAACGGTCAAACAGGCAGCGGCGCGCGTAAATGGCATTCATGGACTCGACCCGGAAATTGCTGGCGCAATTGCAAAAGCGGCCGAAGAAGTGCGCTCGGGTGCTTTCGATACACAATTTCCGCTAACAATCTGGCAAACTGGATCCGGCACCCAGACAAACATGAACGTCAACGAAGTGATTGCGGGCATCGCAAATGAAAGCCTGACCGGGATCCGCGGCGGCAAAGACCCGGTACATCCTAACGATCACGTCAATCGCGGGCAATCTTCCAATGACAGCTTTCCAACCGCCATGCATGTCGCGGCCGCGCGCGCGTTGGAGGTTGAGCTGTTTCCGGCGCTGGAGCAATTACATGATGCATTGGCGGAAAAAGCACAGAACTGGAAGGCAATCGTAAAAATTGGCCGGACCCATTTGCAAGATGCGACGCCACTGACGCTGGGCCAAGAATTTTCCGGCTATGCCGCACAATTACTGGCTGCGCGCGACCGCATCGAGGCGGTCTTGCCGCGACTCTATCAACTCGCGCAGGGCGGGACCGCAGTGGGTACTGGTCTCAACGCTCCGGAAAATTTCGGAGCACATATTGCTCGAGAAATAGCGAAGATCACCGGATTGAAGTTTACCTCCGCGCAGAATAAATTTGCCGAACTGGCTGCGCATGACACGATGGTCGAACTGTCAGGCGCACTCAATACGCTCGCTGTATCGCTCACCAAGATTGCCAATGACATCCGCCTGCTCGGCTCTGGCCCCCGATCCGGTCTCGGCGAACTTATCCTGCCAGCCAATGAACCCGGCAGCTCGATCATGCCGGGTAAGGTCAATCCAACCCAATGCGAAATGCTGACTATGGTGGCGGCGCAAGTGATCGGCAATCATCAGGCTGTGACTGTCGGTGGAATGCAGGGTCATCTGGAGCTCAACGTGTTCAAACCGATGATCGGCGCCAACGTCCTGCGCTCGATAGAGATTGCGTCGATTGGCATGTCGAGTTTTGCTGCACGCTGCGTCGACGGGCTGGAAGCCAATGACGCCCGCATTGCCGAACTTGTCGATCAATCATTAATGCTGGTTACCGCGCTTGCGCCGGTTATCGGCTATGACAACGCGTCCAAAATCGCCAAACATGCGCATGAAACAGGCATGACCCTGCGCGAGGCTGCCCTGAAATTGGGACTAGTCGACCCCCAAACCTATGACGCCCATGTTAAACCGGATAATATGGTATAAGTTATTGCGATATAACAATAAACGATAGTTTCAGGGCGTACGCATTGACGTCTTCGCGTGCGAATTCAACTCCAGCTCTGTCGATTTCAAGGTCCGCTGGTGGTCGGGATCCAAACCCCGTGCCATGGATGAAAGCCACGATAATGGTATCCGTACGATCAGACGCGCACCGGAAGAAGCGGGTATCGAAATTCCCTTTCCTTATGTTACACATACATTCAAGGAACCTGTACCACTCGCAGCAAAGGACTAGAAATCATGTCGCTCATTCGCAATGTCGCCACCGCCATTGTTGGCAATGAGGCGCGAAAGCGTGGAAAAGGTAATGGCTTGCTGGGCTTCGGTGTAGGTATATTAGCAGCGCGTATCGCTACCAGATCGCTACCAGGCGCGCTGCTGGTCGGTGGTGCAATGGTTGCCAAAGCGCTCTACGACCGGTCCAAGGAAGAGGATGAGCAACTTCCTGCTTCTGATCAGGTGATCGACATAGTGGGTACACCCGCACCGACCGAACCAGTGGAAAGCTAGACTATCGACATCTTTCAGCTGCTAAACATACCCAGACATTTAAAGAGATTTCAGGCGTAGCCAACCTTCACATTCGCCTTACGCTGACGGCGGCGCGTTGTTCTCAGAGCACCGCCAATGGCACCAAAGCCGAATATCATGAATGCCCAGACAGCGGGTTCCGGAACGGCGGTAGCATTGGCGAATGCCAACGTCCCGGAATAAGAACCAGTCCCGCCAGAGGTGCCCGTGACGATAAGCGTTTGCAGGCCTCCCGGTATCAGCAAATCTTCTATGCTGCGAAACTCAATCCTGCCAGCCTGGACCAGATCAAATTCTGTACCGTTGATGGTCACAGAGGAAAAATCGATATTGCTCGAAGGATCGGAAGACGCGATTGACGAAATCGTCGCTGACAACAGTCCCGGTGATACGCCAGTGTCAAAAATAAACTCGTCAGAAAATGTATCAGCCGTTACGTCATCATTCCCAAACACGCCATCGCTGCCATCAAAGTCCAGAAAAACCGCAGCGTTAGCCGAACCAGGAACAGCCAAAGCCAACATTGGTGCAATGGCAAGCGTACAAGAAAAACCACGTTTCATTACAATCTCTCCCACAAAGGGTAAAAAGACTGCCCCACGCGAATCTTTTACAGTAAATCAATATATTACAACAGCGGGTTTATTGTAATTTCGTCGTCCTAATTGCACGTACTGGCAATATAATATGCAGAAAGACGCTGTAGTCGAAAGGCTATGCTGCGCCCTGCCAGACCTTGATCGCCTCAACCGGGAAGGTCAGCATTAAGACATTGAGCGTAAGATTGTCGCGGATGGCATAGAGGGCCAGCAGTTCAAAAATCACTGCTACCGCCACTGTCCCCATCACCGGCATGCGCCGCGCCGCGAAAAAACCCAGCGTCATCCAGCCGATATCGGCCATCGAATTGATAATACTGTCCCCTGCATAGCCAAAGGCAAAGGTTGCCTCGCGATAACGGTTGATGATCAGAGGTGAGTTTTCCAGAATTTCCCAAAAACCCTCGATGAATACCGCCAAGCATAGTGCCAGTCCCAACCGAGCCGCCTCCGGCTGTTTGCGAAACAGCCAATAGCCAAGCCCATAAAACAGAAAGCCGTGGATGATATGGCTGAACGTATACCAGTCGGCCAGATGCTGGCTATTCTCTGCCGACTGTACCGCACCATGCCAAAGCTTCACCGTTCCGCACTCACAAATTGGTGGCCGATCCATCCCAAACAATATCGCCAGTGTGAGTATCGCCAAACCGACTGCGGCCAGTGCATGATTGCGTGATAATATCTTCATATACCCCCCAAAGATTGACGAGCAATTCAGCAGCATGGTCGGACAATTGCAAGCAGCATCCTCACCACGTCAAATTGACCGAAAGGCCACAGCAAAATGGAGCCCGCCAATATTCTGGACTTTCCGTGGCACCAAGACAATGAAGCGGGGCTGAAGACTCTATTCCAAATGTCCATCAATTCCCGAACATCCACGCAGGCGTTATTTAAAAACAGCTGCTATATTCTTGATCAACCGTTCCATCACCGGGTCAGGATAACCTTCGTCCCGGCGGACAATCCACATTTCGAAGGCGAGACCATCAACCGGGCCGAAGACCTCGGCCAAATGCTGCTCTTGCCGGCCAATAAACCTGGGCAGCAAGGCCAACGCCTCATTATGACGTGTCGCATCAAGAACAAGAGCCGTCGAATTCATCCGGAATCTAATCTGCTCTTCACCGATATTCTCGGTGATCCAGCGCGCACTTTGTAACTGCGCGTTCGCCCGCGAATGGGCTATCCATGCATAGCCACGCAGGGCATCAAGACTATTAATCTCCCTGTCGCTGAAAAATGTCTTCGCGCCAAAGACCGAAAACATACCATATTTATCGGAATGCAGTCGACGCGCCTTGAGCTGTCCAGACTCGGGACGCTTGTTGCGTAGCGCCAGGTCGGCCTCACCGCTGCTTACATTAACCATCGCATTTGTTGGCCTGAGCTCAATATCCACACTGCCAAGGCCTTTTTGCAGCTGCCCTAGATATTTGGACAAATAGCCGCCGATCAACTCTCCGCAGGTCACAATGATCTGGCGGCGTGTTGAACGCGCACCAATGACCGCCCTGTCCCAACTGCGCCCAGCTTGTGCCATCTCCATAGCGGGCCCACGTAAGCCCTCCCCCAGCGGCGTCAGCGTTGTGCCTTCGCGGCCACGGATGAACAGCGCACTGCCCAATTCAGCTTCAAGAGCCTTTACTCGCCGACTTATAGTCGCTTGTGTCGTGCCCAATTCCCGTGCTGCTGCGGAAAAGCTGCCATGCTCAATCACCGCATGAAACCAGTGTATGTCCGACCAATTTGCCAACAGCAGGTCTCCTTTTCACCCATGTGCCATACAAATTTGTATGGGTCGATGCAATCACGGAGAATTTCAAACCGATCAGACGCACGGCATCTTGAGATCATCAATCAACACGAAAGGATGAATCGATGACAAATCTCAAAAACAAAATCGCTCTGGTTACTGGCGGCAGCCGCAGCCTTGGTCGTAATGCTGCGCAACATCTAGCCGACGACGCTGCCGACGTAATCATCACCTATGTTAGAAACGAAGCAGCTGCCAAAGAAACGGTTGAGGATCTGCAAAACCGCGGTGTTCGTGCTGCGGCAATCCAAGTTGATTTAACCGGGGTTGCCAGCCTGCAGGATTTCCAACAGGCATTCATCAACCAGCTTTCCGCATGGGGCACCGACAAGTTTGACATATTGGTGAACAACGCAGGAATCGCTAGCGAGCATTCCTTCGGTGCCATTCCAGAGGAAGAACTGGACCAGCTTTATGATACCAATTTCAAAAGCCTGGTGATGCTCACCCAGAACCTGGAACCGCTCATAAACGATGGCGGCCGGATCATCACTATGGGAACAGGTCTGACCCGGGTCGTATCTTCGCCGATGGTCGTTTACGCAGCAATGAAGGCCGCTGTTGAGACGTTTACGCGCTATCTGGCCACCGATCTCGGCAAACGCGCCATCACCGTGAACGTCCTCGCGCCCGGTGCTATTGATAATGATTTCAATGCCGATCGCTTTGAGAAAGCACCGGCGGCACGGGACTATCTGGCGAGCCAAACCGCACTCGGCCGGATCGGCAGGACAGAGGATATCGGTCCCATCACCGCGTTTCTTGCCTCTGACGATGCCGGATGGATCAGCGGCCAGCGAATTGAAGCAAGCGGCGGATTCAGAATGTAATATCCTCTGCATCACAACGAGAACGCCTCGATTTCGTCGAGGCGTTCTCGATTTGAATAGAATGGGCACCGCATTTAGCTGCTTCGATAACGCACAAAAAGCGCTGGAATCTAGTATTCAGCTTTGTGAAAGCAGAAGCAAAGCGATAGCATCATAGTATCACGAAAGTAGACGGTCGCCAAAAAACGTTCGCAACACTGCATAAGGAAAGTCGGGCATTCAACTTAGCCTTTAATTTAGCCTTGCGCCGTTCCAATAGATGGTCGCCAGCTGAATCAGTGCTTGTCGATTTGTCAGAGTGAGTTTCGCAACCCGATTACACGCTTGTGCAAAACAGTCTGCAACCGTTCGCCGCATGATACGCTCGGATTACCCGCACAACCAACAGAGTCGTTGGCAGTGTTCATGTACCAGCAAGGATAGTCTGAACACTAAGGTTTTCATGCCGCGCATCTTGTATAGCGAGATGAAGGGGATTGAAGCTGCCCGATACGCCACACGGGTGGTCGGAAGAAAGCCACGAAATCCGCACCGCTGGCTCGATAATTTGAAGGAGCAGACCAATGAAAAATATTACCAAAAGTACAAGAATCACCTTTCTTCTTGCCACGGTTGCAATATTGGCACCGAGCGGTGTTTATGCGCAGATGCAAGACCAGGATGAAGTCGACATTACCGTAACCGGCTTGCCTCCGGCTGACCTGTCAGGACTTCCTGAAGGACCAGATGTCCAAGGCTTTATTTCCGCGCGTAAAGCAGACCGGATGCAAGTCACGAGCGACGACGGCTCCAACACCGCAGTCATCGTTGCTGAAGCTACCGAAATCAAAGCAAGCAAGGGCTTTCTGGGCCTCGGTCGTAGCAAACTTGGAACCGATTCACTGCTTAACGGCCTGCCCGTTACGGTCAAAACCGTACAATGGGGAGAAGGCCTGGTAGCGAGCAGAATCAGTCTTCGTAATAACGATCTCAAGACCGCCAGCATGATCCGCAACGGCACGGCCCAAGGCTTTGCAGAGCAAACGGCTGCGACCGAAGCACTGCGCGGCCGCGTTGGTGATATCGACAAGTATAATATCAGAGGCACGACAAATGTGTACTTCGATACCGGCAAGTGGAGACTGACTCAGCAGGCCGAGCAAGAGCTTTGCCAAACGGCAGCACAGGCTGAATCGATGGAAAATGCCCTGTTGCTGGTTGTTGGCTATACCGATTCCGTCGGAAGCCAGGAGTATAATCAGGTCCTCAGCGAAAGGCGAGCGGGCCGCGTCGTCAATCATATTCAGCAAGCCTGCGGTTGGAAACCCTATCGCATGTTGACACCGACCGGAATGGCCGAAGCAGACCCAATGGCGGATAATACGACCAGAGAAGGCAAGGCGCAGAACCGCCGCGTTGCCGTGAACATCATGGTCAGCAAGAGTGTTGAGGGCCTGTGACCCGCGCGGGGTGGGCGCTCTGCCCGCTCCGAGTATTGCGGTCAGGAACACCCCACCAGGTTTGACCTGATTTCAAACGCGACCGCGTCCACTAAAACATGAAATGGGATGGGCAGCATGTGCGAAAGCAGCTGCCCATCCCATTTATCTTTTAATTCTCGACCAATATATTGGGTATCCCCGACAAGGGCTGCCCTGCCCCGATCGGACACATCCGATTATCTAAGTCCACAGCTCCCAAAACCATAGCCCATCGCAACAGTCCGATCAGAACTGACCAGCGACGCACGGTCCCACCATTTTCTATTGGCTGATAATGTCAAACATGGTTATGCGAACAGACATAATCTGTCGGGGGGCATTATGTGTGGGCGCAAATATGCGAGCGAAGAACTGACGTGGGCAGAATATCGCGAGATGCTCAGCATCATCCAGCCGACATCCAATCTGCAACCCAATTATAATATCGCGCCAACCCATATCATGCCCGTCTGTGTCTGGGAAAGCGGACGCGCGTCTTTGAAGCCCATGCAATGGGGTCTGATTCCGACTTGGGCCAAAGATACCAAGCGATCCTACGCCATGACCAATGCCCGGTCAGAAACACTGAAAGAAAAGCCATCCTTCAGAAACCTTCTCAAATCATGTCGCTGTGCTGTTCTGGTATCCGGCTTTTACGAGTGGAAGCGTGATGGCAAGCAAAAGCAGGCCCACAAGGTTCAGCGCAGCGACGGGAAACCGATGATTCTGGCCGGTCTTTGGGCCGATAATCCAGTATTGGAAACCACGACCTATACCGTTGTGACCACCGATGCGACGCAGTCCTTTGCGCCCATCCACAATCGCTTGCCAGCAATTTTGGAACCTGACCAGGTACAGACCTGGTTGGCGGGCCAGTGGAGCGAAGCGGGAGCCATGTTAAAACCCTATGCTGGCGAGATTGAAGCAGTGCCCGTGTCCAACGATGTAGGTAATGTCAGGAACAATCATCCTGAGCTTCTGAAGCCGGTGTGAGTGATCGGTGGAGTGGCGCCGGCTTTTCAGTGCGGAAGAATCAACCAACCTGCATCTTTCTGGCTGGCTATTGTGTTGTTTATGAAACCAATTATAAAAACCAGTTCCAGCAGGCACAGCATGCGCCTGAGATACAACGAAGAGGTTCTGGTCATGCATATCACGCGCACACTTTCTTTTGCTATATCATTGGCAATTTTATCCGGAACTGCATCGGCGCAGGAAACACCCCAAAGATCACAAATTACAATGGGCAATGGCACGGCCAACGCGATCCAGGTGAAAGGCTTAAGCCGCCAGAACGAAGAAACGGTCGTTTCAGAAGTCCGCGTCGATGGAACGAACGTATCGACCTTGCGCGCAAACACGACCGCTATCACCTTCCCTGAAGTGATGATCGAAAAGGCGGGTTGGCTTGTCCTTCACCCGGTTATCGATGGACGGCCCGACGGCGATATCGTTTCCGGCTTCGCATATTTGAATCAAGGCCAGAGCGAGAACGTAAAAGTCCAGATACAGCATCCTGCTAGTGCCGGGGACAAGTTTTTGGTCATGCTGCACGGTGATGTTGATCAAGACCGCGTATTTGACTTTGTTTTCGTTGAAGATGGAATTAATGTTGAAGATACTGCCGTTTTTGAAGGCAATCGCATGATCGCCCATATGATCAGCCTGCCCGAGTAGGGGACCCATTCATCCTTTTGGATTTGGTCGCTGGCTTTAACAGGCGTTGTCCGCTTCTGCATCCGATGCAAAACCCCACAGCATATCCTACCATCAGAGCAAACCGATCCCGGCCCCATTAACACCATTGCCCCGGTCGTCCTCAGCGCCTAATTGTCGCTTCATGAGTATTTTCAAGCCGCACCAGTCTGCCTTGCCGTTGATCGCGTTCGCCGCGTTGATGGTTACTTCTCCGCTTGCTGGTTGCAAGCGCGTACCTGATGTCGATGCTGATCGACCAGAAACAGCCCGTGCCTATCCTCCGGCATCACGGCCCGTTTCTGATCTGGCGGGCAATCAATGGTCAACCGAAACAGCGCGTGACAAAGTTGGGGAGGCAGAAGAAATAATGGCAGCGGCCGGACTGAAGCCCGGTATGACCGTTGCCGACATTGGTGCAGGCGAAGGTTATTACACCGTAAGACTGGCTGATCGAGTCGGCGAAGATGGCCGGGTATTGGCGCAGGATATCGATGAGGAAGCAATTAAACGACTGGCCGATCGGGTTGCTCGCGATACGCTTGATAATGTCTCGATTAAGCTGGGCGCGCCCGATGATCCGCGCTTGCCAGAGAATAGCTTTGACCGTGTGTTTCTGGTCCACATGTATCACGAGGTTCGCGAACCTTATGCATTTCTCTCACGTCTTCGTCCCGCCATTCGCGAGGATCAGAATGGTGGTAGCTATGATGGTGGTGAAGTCATTGTGGTCGATGTCGACCGGCCCTTTTCGCAGCATGGCATCCGGCCGAAACAGTTATTTTGCGAGTTTGAAGCCGTCGGCTATCAGCTGATCGGATATATGGAGCGCCCGGAACTGGGCGGCTATTTCGCGCGCTTCCGGCCGTTAGGCAAGGCGCCCTTGCCGGGTAAAATTAAACCTTGCGAATTAGAACAGTAATCAGACCCGATCCAAAAGACGATTTGCGCTGTAGGAGCCACTTTGCGTAGGCTTTATCGAGGGCGGCGCCGTTTCGCCTTTCTTTTCCCAGATCGCCTGTGACGATCATCCTAGTGGATGGCAGTGCCATTTCCTGTCTGCGGGTTGTAACTGCGCGCCTTGCGCAGGATCCGCTTCCAGTGGCGCCGGTCACGATCTTTCATTGAGCGATCGCGGCTGCGCTCTTTCAGCACAGTGACCAATTCGTCGCCATATTTCGTGTGTAATCGCTTAACCTCCTGCGCATCTTTTATACGCCGGTCCCTCGATTCAAACAGTGTTAGCATGCCTTGCCCCAGCCTTGTGGTGCGACCCACTGCTAAAGTTTATACATGAAATCAGCTGGTTCTAAAAACCTGTTAAGACAATTTTTACGAGGTTTTACTTAGTTTTCATCACCCATTTTCAGGGCAGCGATAAAGGCTTCCTGTGGAATGCTGACATTGCCATATTCGCGCATCTTGGCCTTGCCCTTTTTCTGCTTGTCGAGCAGTTTCTTCTTTCGGCTGATATCACCGCCATAGCATTTGGCGGTCACGTCTTTGCGCATCGCTGCAATAGTTTCGCGCGCGATGACCTTACCACCAATGGCCGCCTGTACCGGAATCTTGAACAAATGACGCGGGATCAGGTCCTTGAGCCTTTCGCACATATGCCGGCCACGTGATTCCGCCGCATCCCGGTGAACAATCATGCTGAGCGCATCGACCGGATCGCCGTTCACCAATATGTTCATCTTGACGAGATCGCCTGTCCGCAGGCCAACCTGATGATAATCGAAACTCGCATAGCCACGAGAAATGCTCTTCAACCGGTCATAAAAATCGAACACAACCTCATTGAGCGGCAACTCATAAACAACCTGAGCGCGATCCCCAACATAGGTCAGGTTCTTCTGCACACCACGACGATCCTGACAGAGTTTCAGGATACCGCCAAGATACTCGTCCGGGCAGTAAATTGTTGCTTCAATCCATGGTTCGTCGATATTGGATATCTTTACGACATCCGGCATATCGGCGGGATTATGGAGAAACTGCTCCGAGCCGTCGTTCATCACCATCCGATAAACGACAGACGGCGCTGTCGTGATCAGGTCCAGATCATATTCGCGGGTCAGACGTTCCTGAATAATCTCCAGGTGCAGCAAGCCCAGAAATCCGCAGCGAAACCCCTGCCCCAACGCAGCACTGGTTTCCATCTCAAAGGTGAAGCTTGCATCATTCAGACGCAATTTGCTGATACTTTCCCGCAGCTTTTCAAAATCCGCCGCATCAACCGGGAAGAGGCCGCAGAACACAACGGATTGCACTTCCTTGAATCCTGGTAATGCTTCTGCCGCTCCGCCTTTGACGGTGGTGATCGTATCGCCAACCGCGGTCTGGGACACTTCCTTGATCTGCGCAGTGATAAAACCGATTTCACCGGCCGCCAGTTCTGGCAATTGCTCGATCTTTGGCCGCATGCAACCGACACGATCAACCAGATGTTCGGTGCCCTGGGCCATGAACTTGATCCGCTGCCCTTTGGTCAGCACACCGTCAATAACCCGAACCAGAATGACAACGCCGAGATAAGGATCATACCAGCTGTCCACCAACATAGCTTTCAACGGCTTATCGCGATCCCCTCCGGGCGCCGGTATCTTCTCGACGATCTGTTCCAATATGTCTTCAATACCAATGCCCGACTTGGCCGAGGCCAGAACCGCTTCGGATGCATCGAGGCCGATAATCTCTTCAATCTCGGTACGAACCCTTTCCGGTTCCGCTGCAGGCAGATCAACCTTGTTCAGCACAGGCACGATCTCGTGATCATGTTCGATTGACTGATACACGTTGGCGAGCGTCTGCGCTTCTACGCCCTGCGCCGCATCGACGACCAGCAGCGCACCTTCGCAGGCAGCCAGGCTGCGTGACACTTCATAAGCAAAGTCGACATGGCCTGGTGTGTCCATCAAGTTGAGTTCGTAGGCCTCGCCATTTTTCGCTGTGTAACTCAGCCGCACTGTCTGGGCTTTGATAGTGATACCGCGTTCCCGTTCGATATCCATATTGTCGAGCACCTGCTCGCTCATCTCGCGTTCGGTCAAACCGCCGGTATATTGGATCAGGCGATCCGCCAGTGTGGATTTGCCATGGTCAATATGCGCGATGATCGAGAAATTACGAATATGGGAACGTTCTGTCATAGCGCGCCGATAGCAGGGGTTTTCACCGCTGTCAGCAGGGAAACGCGTAAAATACGCGCCGCCTGGACATAGTCGTTCAGACGGCGCGCATATTTCTATATTATCGGAGTGATATCACCCGAGACTAGTTGCCTCCACCAAGGGGAATGCGGAAGCCAACGTTGAACAAGGATTGTTCGCTTTTCACGCCCAATGTCGCGGGCAACAGATCAACGTCATAGTCACCGCGATCCGTGGCACGGTAGGTATACTGACCGAAAAGCTCGAAGGACGGGCTTAACCTGTAGGTGATACCAGCCATGCCCTGATAGGCGAAACGGGTTGTCTTATCATCTACAACGTCGATTCCGGATGGTGCATATTCGACATCCTGTCTGGTAAAACCAACGCCAGCGCCAACATATGGCACAAGAGTTTCACTGATCTGGAAATCATAGAAAGCGTTGGCAAACAGACCATAGTTTTTGATCTGTCCATCGTCGGTACTCAAAACCGCTCCAACCGTCGGATTGGCCGGATCGGCCGCACCACGAGTCAAAACCGCTGAGTCCACGCCATCAATCACAGTTCCGCCAACCGCTAAATCACGATGCAAATCCACGCTGGATTCATTGTAGAAGCCCTGCAATTCAAACCGAAAACCATTATCAAAACGGTAGCCAGCCAGTAAATTGAGGTCGAGGCCATTATTCAGTTCAGTGGTCCAATCGAGATCGGTACCGGCTGCAATGGCATCAAAGTCGGCTGTCGCCGCTACATCGCCTTCAAATTCTCCTCGATTTTTTGAATCACTTGGTAAGTTAAGCCCTGCCGATGCACCTACATAAGGCTCTCCGGCATGAGCGGCACCACTGAACGCAAGAGACGTTCCTGCGGCAAGGACTGCAAATAGTTTATACGAACTACGCATATTCAACTCCAAACCCCTGTTCGGTGTTGCCCCGCTGCGAACAGAGTTGGGGACGCGCTAGCCCTTTTCAATATGTTCAAGCTTCGGTTCGTCGCAAAAAACTGGTGTATTTCTGCCATTTCATGGCGAAATGTTGGAAATTGTGACTAACTTACATCACTTGACTGCCGTCGCAAAAGCGACTGCCTCGGCGCAATCCATATGACTTCGCGAAATAGGCTACCAAAGCCCGCAGCGGAATTTTTAGTAGATTCCGCCTTCATCCTGAAGGAAATCATTATCGTTCTGCGCAGGCCTGTTGCCACGCCCATTATCTCCGTCACGATTACGCGCAGCAAGTTTCGCTGCCCGGATCTGGGCCTTTTTTGCTTCCAGACGAGCGAGCAATTCCTCCTTGCGGATCGAGCGCCGTGGCTCGGTTTCCGGTTTGAACACATCCCAGATTACCGCTGATCTCGGATCATCGGAGGGCCAGCCGCCGAAAACCCGCTTGCCGCTTTTGCGGTCTACCCGGACCATACGGACACCGCGCGGGGCGACAAAAGGTGTTTTAGGCATGCCAGCCATGGCCTTCTGGGCAAATTCCTTGAAAATAGGAGCTGCCAGCGTGCCGCCCTGGGCGTAACCACCCATATTGGCTGGTTGGTCAAAGCCCATATATACTCCGGCAACCATGTCCGGTGATCCGCCGACAAACCAAACATTGGTTGGGCCACTTGCCGTTCCGGTCTTACCGAAAAGTGGCCGGTTCAGACTCTTCAGATTTTGCGCTGTGCCGCGCGTTATAACGCCTTCAAGTATATTGACCATCTGGTAAGCGGTCATCGGGTCCATCAGTTGTTTGCCTGCCGGTCTTGGGCGCGGCATCGTTTCCCCATCCCAGTCATCCTGGTTGCAATCTTCGCATATCCGCTTGTCTGCGCGAAAAATCACCTTTCCTTGGCGATCCTGGACAAAATCAATCACGGTCGGGTTCAATTCCCGTCCATGGTTGACCAGCATGGAATAGGCATTGGTCAGTTTTTCAACCGTTGTGTCCCCGGCACCGAGCGCAAAAGCGAGATATGGTTTATAGTCACCAATTCCCATTGTCTTGATGGTTTCGACGACATTGTCCATCCCGGCATCATTGGCGGCTCGGACAGTCATCAGGTTGCGAGACTGTTCGACACCCCAGCGCAGCGTTTGTTCGCCAGCTCCGCGCGAACCGCCGAAATTCCGGAAACATTTGCGGCCAAGTGCGGCAGATTGATAAACACAGAAAGGACTGTCGACAATGATGGTTGCCGGTGTCATGCCCTGATCAAGCGCAGTGGCATAAACGAACGGTTTGATTGTCGATCCTGGTTGGCGCTCGGCCTGAGTTGCCCGGTTAAATGAGCTCATCCGATCATCAAAGCCGCCCTGCATTGCCCAAATCCGTCCGTTGCGTGGATTTTGGACAACCATGCCGCCCGATACTTTGGGCACGTTGCGCAACGTATAGCTGCTGCCGGTTGGACTAACCGCAATAATATCTCCGGCAGCCAGTTTCCTCGGTGCGCTAGCCAGACGACCGGTCGTACCATCGGTAAACCCGATTTCGGCACCATTGCCCTGACGCTGCAAGGCCACGGCGATCCGCCAGTCGGCATAATCGGTATTGATGAAAGTCGAGGCCAGTCGCTGAGCCCATTTATCATCCATCTCGATTTTGTTTATCGGTCCGCTCCAGGCCTTGCCGCGACTGTAGCGCAACAATCCGGTGCGCAGAGCATCTTTGGTATATTCCTGCAATTCAGGGTTAAGCGATGTGCGCACCCATAAGCCCCCGGAATAAACGCTATAGGGGCCTGCCTCCTCATTCTCGCCAAATTGCTCGATCAGCTGGCGACGAACTTCTTCAATAAAATAGCCGCCGACACGCTGGAACCGGGCCCCGCGAGACCGGATCGCTCCCAATGGCTGAGCCACTGCACGGTCATGCTGTTCCTGGGTGATCCAGTCATTGTCCAGCATCCGGCCCAAGGCCCAGTCACGGCGGTTCACGGCCCGCTGTTCGTTATTTTCCGGGCGGTAGTTAGACGGCCCTTTAGGCAGGATCGCCAGATAGGCCATTTCATGAAGCGCCAGTTCATCAACATCCTTGCCAAAATAAGCTTGCGCCGCAGCTTGCACGCCATAGGCATTACGGCCGAGAAATATCTGATTGAGATATAGTTCCAGAATCTCCTGCTTGGTCAGCACTTCCTCGATACGATAGGCGAGCAACGCTTCGCGCACTTTTCGGCGATAGGAGACCTCGTTGGTGAGCAACAGATTCTTGGCAACTTGCTGTGTGATTGTCGATGCGCCTACCGGACGACCGCTGTTGGAAATATTGGTGACGATCGCGGTTGCAATGCCGGGATAGTCAAGGCCGCCATGTTCAAAGAATGTCCGATCTTCTGCCGCAAGATACGCCCGCACCAGCAGCGCAGGATATTCCGCAAATTCAAGTTGCACGCGCCGTTCGCGCGCATAGCTGTGCACGGGTTCGCCATCATAAGCCCGAACCATGGTCGGCAGAGGCGGCTCATATTGCTGCAGCGTTTTCGCATCGGGCAAGTCACGCGCAAAAATGACCCAGATCATCAGCCAGCCCAAAAGACAAAGCGCGACAAAAGCGAGAAACAGCCGGAACAAGCGCTTTTGCCACAGCTTTTCAACCCAGCTGATAAAGCCGCCAGTGTTACGCTCCAGTTTGTAAGCGAGGCTTTCCGAGGCTTCAGCGCCTGAGTTATCGGGTGTATTTTCGACCATATCCTGCGCTATCTAGCACTATCAGAGGCATTTTCCAGATAATATCGACGAAAAATAGAATCGCTTTAGCATGACCGAGAAACATAGATAAAATTGCACCTGCACATAGGCGCAAAGTTTGGTTGCACGATTAGCGCTGTGCCAGCTTACGGGCGAAATGGGCCTCAATCGCATTGGCAATACCGATTGCGACCTTGGATTGTCCTGCGCGAGAGCTCAGCAACTCGACATCTTCCTTGTTGGTCAGATAACCGCTTTCAAATAGAACAGACGGCGTATCGGGCGCTTTCAGCACCACCAGCGACGCAAACCGATGCGGATTTGTCCGGAATTTTATCATTCGCTGTCCTTCGCGGATCAGCAGCTTGGCAAAATCGGCGGACACGTTCATCGTCTCCCGCTGAGTGAGATCGATGAGAATAGACGATACATCGCGATTGGCACCGCCCAGATTGACACCATTGATGATGTTTGATCTGTTTTCCCTCGCCGCAAGTTTTGCAGCTTCCCGGTCAGATGCTACCTCTGACAGGGTATAAACGGTTGCTCCGGCAGCGGATTCATTACCTGCGGCATCAGCGTGGATTGAGATGAACAGATCGGCATCCAGGCGCCGGGCTATGCCGTAACGCTCTTCGAGCACCAGATATTTGTCGGTATCACGGGTCATCGCCACACGCACCCGTCCGCTGGCCACCAATTGATCGCGGACCGCACGTGAAATTGCGAGGGTGATATTTTTTTCCCGCTGGCTGCCATGCGGCGATATGGCACCGGGATCATGTCCGCCATGACCAGCGTCGATAACGACCAACGGTCGGCTATCATCGTCGGGACCTTCGATTTTCGGTAACTCCACCTCATCCTGAGGCTTACCGAGCGGCACTTTCACACTATAAGTGTTTTTGGGTGGCTCGGCACGAAACTGCACTGGCGGGAGGAAGGATTTACGCCCTCTATTGATGGCAGCGCCGCCAACCGATTGCAGACGCAGCTTCAGGCTCTTGCCGTCAGCAGCAAAGGCACCATCGGTTATCACCGCCGGACCGGCCAGGTCAAAGACGATACGCGCTGTATTCTGGTCATATTGACCTTGCCGTACGGATTTAATCATGCCGGTTGCACGACCCCTGCGTCCACCGGTCTTACCGCCCTTGATATCAACCGCAATACGGTTCGGGCCGATCAGAGAAAAAGCTGATGCGCCCTCAACCAGACCATCAAAAGAGACAGTAATTTGACCATCACTGGTATCAATACGACTGACCGAGCCGGCATTTGCCGGATTTAACGTCAACAGAGAGGATGCTAAAATGGCAGCGAACGGCATGGCGGCCTTATGCAATGCACCTGCCATATTGGTCCAGTCAAATCTCATATCAGCTGTATCACCTAAGGTTTTTCACCACAGAACGCGGTAAAGACCCTCTTAAGCATATAAGCGTAATCTCCCGTAAATTGAGATGGTTAACAGGAAATTTACCATGTTTGGATTAGGCTGAATCCAGTTTCATCGCGCGAAAACCGTGACGGTCCATTGCGGTGATAGTTTGTGTTGCCGATTTGTGATTGCGGTGCTAGCACTCTTCTCGTGCTGTGACGAAAATGATGAAAACGGCACAAATAGAGCTGGTATTTATCCAGTATATACAGGTTGAAGCGACATGAGGCATGACATCTCCGGCTCCGGAACTCTTCCACAGGGAAGCGTTTCTATGGACGGAAAGACCCTGGCTAACGGCCCGGGCCATGCATTTGTCGCAGACACATTTTTTTCAGAGATATTTGAATTTAACCGGATGACGCCGCCCGCTCCCCCTGTTTTGGCAGCGCGCAAGAAGACGTCGTCCCTTTTATATTGCATGGCCCGGCCGGGAGCATTCCCGCCGCACCATGCCAGGAGTATATTGAATGACAACGCGCATGTTAATCGACGCGCGCCACCAGGAAGAAACCCGGGTGGCGGTCGTAAAAGGGAACAAAATTGAGGAATTCGATTTTGAATCTTCGGAACATAAACAGCTAAAAGGCAATATTTATCTAGCAAAAGTAACGCGAGTGGAACCCTCGCTACAAGCGGCTTTTGTTGATTATGGTGGCAACCGTCACGGGTTCTTGGCCTTTAGCGAAATTCATCCCGACTATTACCAGATACCAAAAGAAGATCGCGAACGTTTGCTCGCCGAAGAAGCAGAGCATGCCGCTGAAGAAGCAGCTCTGCGCGCGAAAGAAGAAGAGGAAGAGGACGCACCCGCAGACATGGTGCGCAGCGAAGCCACCGAAGAGCTCGATACGGCTCTGGTTGAAGTGGAAAAAGACGAGAGCGTCGACACGATTGATGTGACTGAGGGTGAAGTCCCGGCAGAAGAAGCCAATGATGACGCAAATGATGAAGATGGCGACGACGATTCTGACGATGATGACAACGCAGAAGAAGCCGAGAGTGAAGGCAGCTCTGACGACAGCGATGGCGAAAAGGAAACAAAAGGTCGAAACCGGCGCGGCAAGGGCCGGAACCGTGGACGCGGTGGCCGTGGCGGCAAAAATATAGCCAAAGCCAGCGACCAGGCCCGGCAAAAGCGGATGGCGCTACGCAAGCGCTACAAGATTCAGGACGTTATTCAGCGCCGTCAAGTTGTGCTGGTGCAGGTCGTCAAGGAAGAGCGCGGCAACAAAGGCGCTGCTCTCACCACCTATCTGAGCCTCGCCGGACGCTATTGCGTGCTTATGCCAAATACCTCCCATGGCGGTGGCATCAGCCGTAAGATCAACAATGCCGGTGATCGCAAACGACTGAAATCGATTATCGCTGACCTGAAACTGCCCAACACCATGGGTTGTATTGTTAGAACAGCAGGACTGTCCCGCACCAAACCCGAGATCAAGCGCGATTTTGACTATCTCGCCCGGCTATGGGACGAGGTTCGGGAAAACACCCTGGGTGCAGTGGCACCCAAATTGATCCACAGTGACAGCGATCTCATAAAACGGGCCATTCGCGATATCTACAACCGCGAGATCGAGGAGGTTCTTGTTGAAGGCGCAGACGGTTATGCTGCGGCCAAAAGTTTCATGAAATTGCTGATGCCAAGCCATAGCCGGCGGGTCAAAAGCTATGCCGATCCCGTGTCGCTCTTCCAGCGTTATGGCGTGGAAGATCAGCTCTCGGCGATGTATCAGCCCGAGGTTCAGCTGAAATCCGGCGGTTATCTGGTCATCAATCCGACCGAAGCTTTGGTCTCCATCGATATCAACTCCGGCCGTTCCACGCGGGAACATGGTATTGAGGCCACCGCGGTCAAGACCAATCTGGAAGCCGCTGCAGAAATAGCCCGCCAATTGCGCTTGCGCGATATGGCTGGTCTGGTGGTTATCGATTTTATCGACATGGACCGTCATGGAAATATTCGCAAAGTCGAACGGGCCATGCGCGATGCGTTGAAAAACGACCGCGCACGCATTCAGGTCGGTCGGATTTCCAGCTTTGGACTGCTCGAGATGAGCCGCCAGCGCTTGCGCACCGGCGTGCTGGAAGCATCAACCAAAGTTTGCCCGCATTGTGAAGGAACCGGTCTCGTCCGCACAGCTTCTTCTTCTGCGCTTTCAGCCCTGCGGTTGATCGAGGAAGAAGCGGCCAAAGGCAAAGCAAAAGAAATTACGCTCACTGCAAGCCAGGAAGCAACAATCTACGTGTTGAACAGTAAACGGCATGAGATTGACGATATCGAGAAACGCTATGGCGTATCGGTTCAGATTACGCCCGATGGCGAAATCGAAGGCGCACGCATGGAAGTCAAGGGTTCCGGCGGAGCGCCCAAAAATGTGCCCAAGTTCGAACCCATAGTCGATGAGGATGAAGACGAGATCATCGATGCAGCCGAGCAGGATGACGAAGCCGAAAACCGTCCACGCAAACGGCGCAGACGGCGCGGACGGCGCGGACGCGGAGGCGACCGAGCGGAAAGCAAGGATGGCGAGAATACCGAGAAAGCAGCTACAGACGCACCACAAGATAACAGTGGAGAGGATGCGGCTGACAAGAGTGACGAAGGCGAGAAGCCAAAGGCGCGCCGGTCTCGTGGCGGGCGCACTCGCAAAGCTAAGGACGACCCGGTAGCGGCCGAGGAAGGCACCGAAACCGCCACTGAGGAAGCTTCCAAACCTGAAGAGAAGCCAAAAAGGGCCAGCCGGTCGCGCAAGAAGGCTGATGCTCCTGCATCAGATAAAGGTGCGGACGACGAAACCGCTGCAGCCGATGCAGAGGAAAAGCCGAAACGGCGGCGCGCTCCGCGAAAAGCAAAAGCAGCAGCCGAGCCCTCAGAGGCATCGGATGACACAGCCGGTGAGGCAAAGGCGGCGAAACCGGCAGCGAAAAAGGCACCGCGCTCAAGGGCGAAGAAAGCTGATGCCGATAGTGCCGATGCGACAGAGAAACCGGCAAAAAAATCTGCTGCAAAACCAGCGGCCAAGAAAACAACGGCCAAGAAGTCTGCTGCTAAAAAGGCAGATGATGACGCAGCAAACGAAACCGTGTCTGAAAAAACCGAAGCCCCACGGGGCGGATGGTGGCAACGGACCTTCGGTTGATAGAATAACGGGAGCGCCCTTGCGCGAACAGGGGCGCTCCTCCTTTGATACTGCCAGATATTCGCAACGCGGGTAGATGAATGCTGACGGAGGAATAGACAGATTTCATCGCAGGTTCAGTCTGATTATGCTAATAGCATTCGATATTGCCAGACCTTCATCCAGAGGAAATTCATGTCATCGCTGAACAACACTAGACATCAGCCATTCGCGCGCTTGTCGCTGTCTCGCATTGGCCAGCTATTTACTGCCCTGCTTGCGATGATTGCGATCACCGTACAACCAGTGGCAGCCCAATCGATACTTCGCGATGCCGAGACAGAGGCATTGTTCAGCGATATGGTCGCACCCTTGGTTGCAGTGTCCGAACTGGATGCCAAAGATGTCGAGGTCATCCTGATCAACAGCAGTCAGATCAACGCCTTTGTTGCTGGCGGACAACGCATGTTTTTCTATTCCGGCACGATTGCAGCAGCGGATACTGCTGTCGAAATCCAGGGTATCATGGCGCATGAGCTTGGCCATATTACCGGCGGCCACATTATCCGGTTTGATGAAGGCATCAAGACAGCGACCGGCATCACCATACTCAGCCTGATCCTCGGTGCTGCGGCCATTGCTGCCGGAGCGGGCGACGCTGGCGCTGGTATATTGGCCGCAGGGCAGCAGGCCGCTACCGGCAAATTCCTGGCCTTTAGCCGGGTGCAAGAGCGCAGCGCTGATTCCGCCGGTGCGCGTTATCTTTCGGCGGCCGGCATTACCGGGCGCGGCTCGATCGATTTCTTCAAGAAACTGCAAAATTATGAATTCCGCCTCGGGATACCGCAAGAGGACAGCTACGGCCGTACTCACCCCCTATCTGGCGAACGTGTGACTTTGCTTCGCGATGTCTATCAGGCCGATGCAGCTTGGGACGTACCACCTGATCCGAAAATTGAAGAACGTTTTCAACGTGTTAAGGCTAAACTGCTGGGCTTTACCAACGAACCAGCAACAACCCTGCGCGAGTTTCCCGAATATGACCAGAGCATTCCAGCACGCTATGCTCGGGCCTATGCATGGCACAAGAGCGCCTATCCTGATCGCGCACTGTTGGAGGTCAATAATCTCCTGAAAGACAGTCCGAATGACCCCTATTTTCTGGAGCTGCACGGTCAGATATTGCTGGAATCCGGCAAACCGGAAGAGGCGATTGCATCCCTGCGTAAAGCAGTGCGATTGACCAATAACCAGCCGCTTATCGCCAGCCTGTTTGGCCATGCGCTTATTGCGACCGAGGATGAGACCCATTTTGAAGAAGCGCAGCGGGTTTTGAAAGCAGCTGTTGTCAAGGATAACCGCAATCCCTTTGCGTGGTACCAATTGGGCGTGGTCTATTCCCAGCAGGGAGATACAGCACGGGCGCAGCTGGCAACGGCCGAAAGCGCGCTGTTGCAGCGTAATTACAGCAGCGCCATTCGCAGCTCCCAAATCGCAATGGCCGGAATCAAGGAAAACACACCGGAGTGGATACGCGCGCAAGACATCTCGTTGATCGCGAAAAACGAATTTGAGCGGTCAGACCGGCGTCGCCGCTAAGATATTCCCAGACAAATTTATCCCTGCTTCTGTAACAATTGTGGACAAGCGGACGAAGCTTCTACAAGGAAGCTGAAATCTTTTTGATGGTGAAATGTGGAAAATAGTAACAGGAAGTGGATGATTATGGCAGGTGGCGGTTTGGCCATAGCAGCGGCAGCGACTGTCTGGTTCATGCAGACAAGTGGCACCTCAGCCAGCGATGAAGCAACAAAAGCGGCGTTTGCTGCGGGCATTGACAGTAAGGAACAGGCGGCCATCGAAGCCATTGTTCGCGACTATATTCTCAAAAATCCCGAAATCATTCCTGAAGCCGTTGAGATACTGCAAAATCGTCAGAAAACTGCGGCTATCGACGAGGTCCGTGCAGATATCGAAGCGCCCTTTGCTGGCGCCGCCTTTGCCGGGAACCCGAATGGCGATGTCATCGTGGTCGAATATTCCGACTTTGCCTGCCCCTATTGCAAGCAGACGACCGCCGATATTGACAGGGTTCTGAAAGAGGATAAGAATATCAAGGTTGTTTTCCGCGAACTGCCAATTCTGAGCGAAGCCAGCAATGACGCTGCGATGATGGCCCTGGCAGCGGCCAAGCAGGGTAAATATTACGCCTTTCACAAGACCATGTTTGCAACCGGCCGCCCCACCCCATCGACAATTGCGAGCGCCGCCAAAGAGGTTGGCCTCGACATGAACGCAGCGCGCAAATTTATCACCTCACCCGAAGCGCAGCAGGAAGTCCAGCGCAACATAGAGGTTGCTCGCAAACTCCAGTTTACCGGCACACCGGCCTTTGTTGTTGGAAACCAAACCGAGGTTGGCGCCGTCGGTTATGATGGATTGAAAGAAATGATTGCCAAGGCGCGAGGTTCGAAATAGGCGCCTCGCCAACCAACACGCTTTCCTACAGAGCCAAACAGATGATAATATCCGTGCGGCTCTTTCTCAGAATTGAATATTAAACGCGGCCATGCAGCGCCGCGCCAAGAGGGTGTGATTTGTGTGAACTTTGAATGCTATCAATCGAAGGAAACGTACCAAAGGGGATGGTTCACTTTGTCAACTTCGCCTGGATCAGGACTCGTCTAGCCGCCCTTTAAAACCCTGTGCAACCACATACCATTCGGACGAACCTTTGCGACTGGCAGGCGGCTTGGCATGTTTCACGGTCTTGAAATGCTGCTTGAGCATTGTCAGCAACTCGTTATCCGTTCCGCCAGCTAACACTTTGGCGACAAACGCCCCGCCTTCCTGCAGGTTCTCAATCGCAAAATAAGCGCCGGCTTCAACCAGCCCCATCGTGCGCAGATGATCGGTTTGTTGGTGTCCGACGGTATTGGCAGCCATATCGGACAAAACCAGATCGGGCGCACAGCCCAACGCGTCCATTAGTTTATCAGGTGCGCTGTCATCCATGAAATCCATTTCAAAAATGGTCACGCCGTCAATCGGGTCAACCGGCAACAGGTCGATGCCGACAATCTTGGCTTGTGGCACGAATTTCCGAATGACCTGCGCCCAACCACCCGGGGCAATACCCAGATCGACCACGGCCTTAGCCTTGCGAACAAATTTGAACCGCTCGTCCAGTTCTAGAATCTTATAAGCTGCACGAGACCGATAGCCATCTGCTTTCGCCTTTTTCACATAAGGATCGTTAAGCTGTCGCTCCAACCAGCGGGTCGAACCGATTTTTCGGCCTTTTGCGGTCTTTACGCGCTCTTTATGTCCTGATCGCCCTCGGCTCATGACGGCCGCTTTCGTTCATGAGAGGACATTAAAGACCGCAATATACCTTCCCGAATACCGCGGTCAGCAACACCGACCCGACTGGCTGGCCAGATGTCGAGAATGGAATCGAGTATGGCGCAGCCGCCAACGACCAGATCCGCACGCTCTTTGCCGATACACGGTATTGCAGCACGCTCGGTTGGCGAGGCTGCGGCCAGCATGGCGCTGATATCGCGCATGGACTCCGCCGGCACAATCAATCCGTCAATCACTTTCCTGTCATAATGTGGGAGCTTAAGATGCAGGCTCGCAAGTGTCGTCACGGTCCCACTGGTTCCTAGCAATCGAAAATCTGAATTTTCCAATACGGGCAGACGATTGGCAAACTCCGTAAAGCTTTCGGCCACTCTTGCGCGCATATTGATAAAGGCCTGCTCTCGCGCCTGCGCATCATCACCGTCATATTTCTCACTTTCGGTCAGAGAGACCACGCCCCAGGGCGCACTCAGCCAATCGATAATCTCCGGCGCCGCACCGGACGTATCGACCAGAACCAGTTCGGTCGAGCCGCCGCCAATATCAAAGATCAGAGCGGGTCCGTCACCCGGTTCCAGTAATATCTGACAGCCCAAGACCGCAAGCCGGGCCTCTTCTTCGGCGGTGATCACATCAAGCGCTATGCCGGTTTCTTGACGAACGCGATCGATGAATTTCTCGCCATTGCTCGCGCGTCGACAGGCTTCGGTTGCCACAGACCGGGCCAATGTAACATTCCGGCGTTTCAGCTTGTCCGCACAGATGGATAATGCCGCAACCGCCCGATCCATCGCCCGATTGCTGATCCGGCCGGTTTCAACAAGTCCTTCACCCAAACGCACAACGCGCGAGAAAGCATCCGTGACAATGAAGCCGTCGGCAGAGGGCTTTGCAACCAGAAGTCGACAGTTATTGGTGCCCAAATCGATAGCCGCGTAGGACCGCAGTCTGGGCCAACGGCCGCCATTATGCTGGGAGGGAGACGCATTACGGCTCCCGTTCTTATATCTCGCCGCATGTTTCGGACGGCCTGCCCTTGCGGATTTTCCGTCCTGCTGTCGTTGCGGCGATGGGGATGATTCATCCGCCATTTCCGTTACTCTTATGTTCTCCGGATCGGATAATACCGCCGGTACTTGCCAATAGAGATAACCTCAGCCCCTGCGATGTGCAAGAGTTTAGCGTCAAACAGCGGACAGATTTCCAATTTGAAAAGCCTTGACCAATAGTTGGCCTGCGCTTATTGCGCCCCCCGGCACTCCCCTGTCGTATAATGGTAATACCACGGACTCTGACTCCGTTAATTGAGGTTCGAATCCTCACGGGGGATCCAAAAAGCGGGGGATCATTGTGGGCGAAAACAGACTGGTTCTGGCCAAGTGACACAGATGCGCGAGCCAGAAAACGGGACCGATACTGTCAGCGCGCCTGCAGGTAAAGACGCCGACAATATAACCATTAGTTTTTCCCTTGGTCTTGCAGATTTTCTGGCAGCACATGACATTTCGATTGGGTTCACTTCCTACCAGACTGGCCGGTTGTATCTGGTCGGTCGCGGAAGCGATGGAAAGCTGGCAGTCCATGAAGCGCTTTATCCGCAAGCCATGGGCGTTACAGCCAACACCCAGCGCATATATCTGGGATCTCTAACCCAGGTCATTCGGCTTGAAAATGTCCTTCCACCGGGGCAACTTGTCAACGACACCCATGACAAAGCGTTTGTTCCACGCAATATGCAGACAACCGGCAATGTCGATATTCACGAACTGGGTATTCGCCAGGATGGCCAGATCATCTTCGTCAATACGCTGCACAATTGCCTCAGCATCCCGAGCGTCACCCATAGCTTCAAACCGATCTGGAAGCCTGATTTTATCTCTGAAATCGTGACAGAAGACCGCTGTCATCTGAACGGTTTGGCGATGGTGGATGGCCAACCCAAATATGTCAGTGCGGTGAGCCGTTCCGACAAGAAAGACGGATGGCGAGATGACCGGCAAGCGGGCGGAATTATCATCGATGTTGAGACCAACAAGATACTGGCTGATGGATTATCCATGCCCCATAGCCCGCGATTTCATGTCGGGCGTGTATGGTTGTTGAATTCCGGCACAGGCGAACTGGGTTGGCTGCACCCTACGGACCATGCGTTCACGCCGGTTGCTTCTTTCCCCGGGTTTTTACGCGGATTAGACTTTCACAACGACCATGCTTTTGTGACCCTGTCAAAGCCGCGCAACGGCCGGTTTGAAGGCTTGGCGCTGGACAAGATACTGCAGCAAAATGGGCAGGATGCCTGGTGCGGCATCCAGATATTGTCTCTTGCCACCGGCGAACTCGCGCAATGGTTGCGTTTTGACGGAGCGATTACCGAGTTGTTTGACATCTGTATTCTGCCCGGTGTCGCTAATCCCATCACTTTGGGTCCGCAGTCGGCTGAGATCCGTGATTTTATCACCATTGAACAACCGGATTGGTAAGGCTGTACTATTGATCTGCGATAACTGGCATCCAATCCGACAATAAATTCGCGTCAGCCCTTCAAAAAATGGCGAAACAACCGTCCAACTTGGCAGGACCAATGATTGGGAACGGAAATATGGAACAACTACAAAGCATTGATGGTTTTACCACGCCACTGCCTGACAACAGAAAAGTTGCACGTGAAATTGTCGAAGCAGAAATTTTTGTGAGACAGTCTGATTCTCAGCTATTCCGTGCAACCTTGTCTGATCTGTCCGTGTCCGGTTTCAAAATGAACAGTTACACTGAACTTGACGGGAAGAAGCCTGTCTATATCCGATTGCCGGGAATCCAGACCCTAAGCGCGACAATAAAATGGTCCGATCATGAGGACTATGGCTGCGCTTTCAAAGATGATCTGCATCCCGCCGTGCTGCAACATTTGGTCAATAAGCTCCGCGAATTTGGATGAACGATCGGTGACGCTGGTGACCCGTTACTCCGCCTCACCGGTTGTGTCGTACTTCATCTCAAGATAGCGGCCACGGATTGAAAGATTATCAATATCACCCTTCGCTATCTGCTGGGTAACGCCAGAAATCTCTTTCTCAATCAAAGAGAGGCCGCTGATTAACTGCTCGTCTGGTGATTTGCCGGTATCGTTGCTCTTCTTCCGCATCGACGCCGGAATTGCGCGATAGCCAGAGATGAGTTCGGGCAGATGCTCACCCATTAACTTGCGCACTTCATAGGCCGCTGGCTCTGCTTCATCGAGCTTTTGCAATTGCGGCGAAAGCATATCAAGCTGGGTACCAATGTCGTTTACGATCTTCACTGCCGGCTTTGGCAACGCCAGCCGTTGGCTTTCAAGCCAGATTTCGGTCTTCCCGGCCAGTGTTTTCAGATCCGATTGCACCAGCGTTTCTGGCGTCGGGATTTTCATTTTCGGAAATTTCATTGCGGCCCAGATTCCGCCAGCGATAAGGCCGGCAGAAATCATCACACCCCAAAATCCAATGCCATTTAATATTCCGCCGACAATACTGGCACCAACCAGCACGCCCGCGGTGAGCAGTGCAGCGCGCGCCAGCTTCTTGCGAAAATAACCGCGCTTCAGCCCCTTGGATCGCTCGCCTATGGATTCTGCAAATTTATAGCTGCGATAATAGTTCGCGGCATTATCATAAATTTGCTGATTGCTTTCGCTCATTCGCCTTATTCCTCAAGCGCGCTCAAAGGGTTTTCGGATGGGGCTTCCAGTGCCGCCTTGTCTTGCCCTTCGGCGCGGGCAATATAGCCCTTGGATTTCTCAATCTCACCAGATAGCGAATTGACAGTGGTTTTCATATTTTCCAGCGCCTTGATCTTGAACGTGTCAATATTGTCCATCGTGTCGTAGACATTCTGGAACGCCCGTTGCAGCGTTTCGAGCGGGATTGTTGCCGATGCGGCTTGCTCATGAATCTGTGCGGTTTGGTTTTTCAGCATATCGCCTGTGCTGTCGATTATGCCCGCCGTTGTCGTGTTCAGCGAAGTGATCTGATCAAGCACCAGCTTCTGATTGGTCAGCGCCTGTGCGACCGTCACACCCGTACGCAATGCGCTAACGGTTGTTGTGCTCGCCCGGTCCACACCTTTGACCAATTCGACATTGTTTTTCTTGACCAGATCGAGAGCAAGATAGCCCTGCACCGTCACCGCCATCTGCGTGAGCAAATCCTGCGTTCGCTGGCGTACATAGAAAAGCGCACTTTCCCGGATCGCCTTGGCCTTTGCAGGGTCGCTGGCATCCAGTTCGGCTGCTTTGTCTTCCAGACGCTGATCCATTACCTTGGACACGTGGATCATCTGCTCCAGTCGCCCCATCGCTGCCCAGAGATTTTTGCGCTCTACATCGATCGCGGCATTGTCCATCAGCAGTTCGTCTTTTCCGCCCTGCAAGCGCGTCAATATCGATGAAATATGGCCTTGCGCACTCTTGTAGCCGTCAAAATAGTTGCGCAGCTTGGAGCCGAAAGGGATGATTCCGAAAAGCTTTCGCGGTGCCAGAAGATTGCCGCGCTTGCCGGGATCGAGATCTTCTACTGTCCGTCTAAGTTCAGTCAGATCCGCACCGATGCCGGATTCTTCATCCATTGTGCGGATAGGACGATCCAGAAAGCGATTGGACTGTCCAGCAGCATCGGAAATTTCCTTGCGACCCATATTGGTAATCTGATCGACTTTCTTACCGAATTCGGGGCTATTCTCATCCTCAGCCACGAGATCATCAATAAAGCTGTCGACTTTCTCTTCCAGTTTGGACTTAACTTCATCACCAACCGGAACCAGCCCGGCGGCCTTTGTCGGCGCAACGGCCACAACCGGCTCAGGTGGTGTCAGGGTTAGGTCTTCGGTCTTTGTCGTTGTCTCGATCGCCATCGGCTTGTCTCCATGTCGCTGTCTCCAATGCAGCACTCACCTCATAAATGGATGCAAATGCAGCACTTTTCAAGCGTTTCTCTACTGTATTATAAAAATAATACAGTTATTGCAAGATTGCGCCCAACACTGCACGTATTTCCATTCGCCTGGCCAGTGACTTAGTGGATCTTAGTCGATCAGCCTTGCAGTGCCAGTTCAACGCTTGGCGCAATCCTCTCAACGATCACATCAATACCCTCAGCATTGGGATGAATACCATCGGGCAAAATCAGATCGGCCCTGCCCACGACCCCATCCATAAAGAAAGGATAGAGGTCTGCTTCATATTTTTTTGCAAGCGCTGGATATATTATGTTGAACTGATCACTGAATTCTTTGCCCAGATTTGGTGGCGCCAGCATACCGGTCAGCATTACCGGAATGTCCCGATCCGCGAGCTTTTGCACCATCGCATCCATATTCGCTCTGGTTTCCGAGGGTTTCAGTCCGCGCAGCAAATCATTGCCACCCAGTCCCAGTAGAACCAGATCCGGCTTCCTGCTCAAACTATCCAACACAAAATCCATCCGCCGTAGACCAGCAGCTGTGGTATCACCCGACACCCCGGCATTATGCACTCTTACATCCTGCCCAGTATCATTAAGCGCTTTCTGCAACTCCGGGGCAAAGCCTTCATTGGGCGCCAATCCATAGCCAGCATATAGACTGTCGCCAAAGGCCAATATCAGCGTTTTGGCTTCGGTGGCAGGCTGGTCAGAACTTTCAACAGCTGTTTTTTCGGGTTCAGCCGAAGCATTATTTTCTGGTGCTGCTGAACCACATGCAATCAGAAGTTGAAGAATTGCAAAGCAAAACCCATATGTCATAAACCTGTTCAACATTGGATAAACCTTCCCACCATGTTACAAAAAACCGCCGCAGCCAGCGACGCCACAAATTCCAAACCCCATATTGCCATTGAAGCGCATA
Organism: Sphingorhabdus sp. Alg231-15; assembly: GCF_900149705.1. Taxonomy (NCBI): domain Bacteria; kingdom Pseudomonadati; phylum Pseudomonadota; class Alphaproteobacteria; order Sphingomonadales; family Sphingorhabdaceae; genus Sphingorhabdus; species Sphingorhabdus sp. Alg231-15. The sequence continues at coordinate 1,142,630 of NZ_LT703001.1, forward strand.
ATGTCACCCTCTCTTTGGGTGAAGGTGAAGCAAGGGTCGATATTCTAGGGGGCATCAACCTGTCGATTGAATCTGGAACGACGGTGGCCTTGCTAGGACCATCTGGATCAGGCAAATCCTCATTAATGGCGATTTTGTCAGGATTGGAGCGCGCGACGGGCGGGACGGTCAACATTGCCGGTGCTGACTTTGGGGCAATGAACGAGGATGAACTTGCGATCGCCCGCCGCGGAAGGGTCGGGATTGTTTTGCAAGCCTTTCATCTGTTGCCCACAATGAGCGCGCTCGAAAATGTTGCAGTGCCGTTGGAACTGGATGGACAATCTGATCCCTTTGCAATCGCTGCCAAAGAACTCGAAGCCGTTGGCCTGGGTGATCGGCTTGGCCACTACCCGACCCAGCTATCGGGAGGCGAACAGCAGCGGGTTGCCATTGCAAGAGCCATGGCATCGCGTCCGTCCATTATCTTTGCCGATGAACCAACTGGGAATCTGGATGGGGCGACAGGTGAAATAATCATAGAGCTTTTGTTCGAACGTCAGAAAGCGAACCAGGCGACTTTACTAATCATCACGCACGACCCGGAGCTCGCCAAGCGTTGTGACCGGATTATTGAGTTACGTGACGGTATGATCGAGAAAGACAGCGCAGCGTGAGCGCCAGCCTTTCCAAAGCATGGACTATCGCTAGGCGTGATTTGCGAGGCCGGTTTGTCGGCCTGCGCCTTCTTATCATCTGTCTGTTTCTTGGCGTCGCAACGCTCGCTGCCATAGGCAGCCTGACCAGCGCGATCACGGATGAACTCGCCAATCGTGGCCAGTCAATCTTGGGCGGAGATCTTGAAATATCAGTCGCCCAGCGCGAAGCGACACCAGCGGAGCGGGAGACACTTCAGTCCGCCGGTGAGCTTTCCGAAACCCTGCGTATGCAGGCCATGGCAAGATTGCCGGATGGCAGTGATACCCAGCTGGTCGAGCTGAAGGGTGTTGACACGCCCTATCCGCTATACGGCGATTTCACGCTACAAGACGGGACAATCGCTCCGCCATTGGGCGCCAGAGAGATTTACGTTACACCCGCGTTGATTCAGCGTCTGTCCTTAAAGACAGGCGACCAGATCGAATTTGGAGAAGCCACATTTACGGTGACCGGGATCATCGGTGATGAACCTGATCGGTTGAGCGAGGGTCTATCCCTTGGGCCAGTAGCGATTACGTCCCTGGAGAGCCTGCGTGCGACCAATCTAATCCAGCCAGGCAGCCTGTTTCAGAGCAAATATCGGCTGAAACTACTGGAGGCCGTTGATCCATCTGAACTGGGTGAGCAGTTGGAGAAAGACTATAAAAATGCCGCCTGGGAAGTAAAAACCCGCGATAATGGCGCACCGAGTACCCGGCGCTTCATTGAACGTATGGGCCAATTTCTGACGCTTGTCGGACTCGCATCCCTGGTCATCGCAGGCATTGGTGTCGGTAACGGCGTTGCCTCCTATCTTCGCGGCAAACAGGGAGCGATAGCGACGCTGAAAATATTGGGCGCAGATAGCGCGATGGTCTTTCGCATCTATATGTTCCAAATTTTGGCGGTGGCGCTGGTCGCGATTGTCGCAGGCTTGATAATTGGAGCACTGGCACCGCTCATCATCATTGAAGTGGCAGGAGATGTCCTGCCAATCAGACCGGAATTTGCGCTCTATCCCTTGCCGCTGCTCGTCAGCGCCGCCTATGGTTTGCTCATTGCGGTCATTTTTGCGCTGCCGCCGCTATCGCGTGCAAAACTGATACCTGCCGCTGGTCTTTTTCGTGGTGAGAGCCGATCATGGCGTCAGATTGACAAGCAGACTTGGGTTGCAGTCACACTTGCGGTTGGTGCAATCGTAACACTTGCCGTCGGCAGCGGACGCGAACCGATATTCTCGCTCGCCTTTATTGGCGCTGCTCTTGGAATATTGGTGCTGCTAAGCCTGCTCGGTATATTGATCCGCTGGCTCGCCAGCAAAGCGCCGCGCCCGAAGCAACCGTTGCTACGACTGGCGCTCACAAACCTTCATCGACCCGGCTCACAAACTGGCCAGTTGGTTGTCGCCTTGGGTCTCGGGCTGACCCTGTTCGCCACACTTGCCGCGATCCAGACCAGCCTGACCAATGAAATCCGGCTGAGTGTCCCACAACAAGCTCCGAATTTCTTTGTTCTCGATATTCCCGTGGAGCGCGCCGATGAGTTTAAGACCCAGGTCACCGCCAGTGCGCCTGAGGCGGAGATAAATATAGTTCCAACCTTGCGCGGTATCATCACTGAATATGGCGGACAGGTCGTGTCGGAACTGGATGAACTGCCGGAAGGTGCGTGGGTCTTGCGCGGTGATCGAGGCCTTACCTATAGCGCTGAGCTACCAGAAGGCAGCGAGATTGCTGCGGGCGAATGGTGGCCGTCGGACTATGATGGACCACCTTTGGTTTCGGTTGATGAAGAACAAGCGCTGGCATTGGGGCTTGCTGTGGGAGACAGTTTGACTGTCAGCCTGCTAGGCGTTGAGATAAAGGCCAAGGTCGCGTCATTGCGGACCATTAATTGGCGCAATTTCGGATTTAACTATGTACTGGTTTTTCCGCCCAATATTTTGGCTAATACCCCCCATAATGTTGCCGCGACTATCCAGATCGATCAGGCCAGAGAAGATGGTTTGCTGGGTTCCTTACCACGCGAGTTTCCGTCCATCTCAATGGTCAAAGTAAAAGAGATAGCCTCGCAAATCGGCACGATATTGGATCAGATGGCAACTGCCATTGCCTCTGCCGCATCGATTGCGATTTTCTCTGGTATCGCCGTACTGATCGGCGCGATCGCAGCGTCGCGGCAATCCCGCGTCTATGACAGCGTCATTCTGAAACTGCTAGGCGCAACCCGGTCGCAGATTTTGTCGGCACAGGCGATTGAATATGCAGTACTGGCTTTGCTGTTATCTGCCGTTGCCTTGGGCCTTGGTTTGCTCGCGGGCTGGTTTGTCATCACGCAGATTTTCGAGTTTACCTGGCAACCGGACTGGATGGTGGTGATGGTCACTCTCGCCATTGGCGCGATTATGACATTGGGCATTGGACTGTTGGGATCGATACCCGTCTTATCGGCAAAACCTGCAAGGGCGCTTCGTGAACTCTAGTTTTGCGATTCTAGAGCTTCGAAAGGCGCACCGCCAAGGGAGCCGACAGGACAAGGCTGGACAGATGATAGAATAATAACGGGATCAGCAGTAGTCCCGCGGATTCTGCTGGAAACAAAATGGCAGCCAGCGGTGCTCCAACCGCAATGCTTTTCTGTGCGCCGCCAAACAGCAGCGCCTTTCGGTCATTTATCACAAATGCCGAGATACCGCCGAGGAGCCAGGCCCCGCCAAACGCGAAGATAAGCAGCGCACCAATCGCTACAGCAACGATCAGAAACTGATTGCCTGGAACCTGATTCCAGATGCCCGCCGCAACGGCACCGGAAAACGCAACATAGACTGCCAGACTGATAGCAATTTTATCGGACCACCCCACTATCCCGCCATATTGGGCCACCCACGGCCGTGCCCAGCGTTGAATGAGCTGCCCGATGACAAATGGCAGCAGCAACATGGTGATGATTTTTATGAATGAAGCGCCTGTAATTACAATTCCAACCGAGCTGGCCAGCAACGCAAAAAACACCGGTGTGATCACGATGGAAGACAGATTTACCGTCGCAGCGGCAACCACTGATGCTCCCACATTGCCTTTTGCGATTGCGGTATAGCTTGCCGCCGACTGAATTGTTGAGGGAAGACAGCCGAGATACAAGAAACCAACCGCGATCATCGGTGCAATATATCCATCGAGAATTTGCGACAGGACAAGTCCAGCCACCACCATTGCACCGAAGACAAATCCGAAAACGGCAGATTGCAAACGCCAATTGCGGAAACCCGCTACAACCTCCTGCCGATCCAATCGGACTCCGTGAAGCAAAAATATCCAGAATATTCCAGCAGACACAGCAAAAGCCGCGATTGGTTCAGCTGATCCGCGTACCGGAACCAGCGTTGCGAGAAGCACCGAACCTCCCAGCAGCCAGATAAACTTATCATTCAGGATCAGTCTTATGGTTTGCATTGCGCCTCTGCCAATGCGCCAGTGGGCAATCGGACGCAAGTCCAACAAACGGTAATTAGAGAATGATCACAAGAAGATGCGTCTTTCCAAATGTTGCTCAATAGCTGAACGGCAGGAATGCTGATGGGAGAGTGCATACCAATAAGCTCCTGGAACTGGATTCGATACCTGATCGCTCGTGCTATAACCATAGACTGCATCAAACCCGGTTTCTGATGTTGCGGCGCAGCACGAAACAGGTTAAGGGCGCTCCCAATATAAGGCGCGGTACATTAACCCCCTTTCCTCTCTTACGGCAGAATTTGATATGTCTCTTCGCAATATTGCTATTATCGCGCACGTTGATCATGGGAAAACAACCCTTGTGGACCAGCTTTTCCGCCAGTCCGGTACATTCCGTGACAATGAACGGGTCGAAGAGCGCGCCATGGACAGCAACGATCTGGAAAAAGAACGCGGCATCACGATTCTCGCCAAATGTACCAGTGTCGAGTGGAAAGGCACGCGAATCAATATTGTCGATACGCCGGGTCACGCTGACTTTGGAGGCGAAGTGGAGCGTATTCTTTCGATGGTTGATGGCGTTATTCTGCTCGTCGACAGTGCTGAAGGCGCAATGCCGCAGACGAAATTCGTGACCGGCAAAGCGCTGGCACTTGGTTTGAAACCCATCGTTGTCGTCAACAAGATTGACCGCCCGGATGGCCGTGCAGAAGAAGTACTCGATGAAGTATTCGATCTCTTCGTCAATCTTGATGCCAATGACGAACAGCTGGATTTCCCATCACTATTCGCCAGCGGTCGCAATGGTTATGCTGGTGATACACCCGAAGTTCGCGAAGGTGATCTGTCGCCACTTTTCGACAAGATTGTCGAGCATGTGCCAGAGCCGGATGTGAACCCGGATGCGGACTTTAAATTTCTCGTCACCCTGCTCGACCGCGACAACTTCGTTGGCCGTATCCTGACGGGTAAGGTTGAAAGCGGGAAAATTGACCTGAACGCACCAATTCATGCGATTGATATGGATGGCAATGTCGTTGAAACAGGTCGCGCGACCAAGATCATGGCCTTTCGCGGACTGGAGCGCGTCCCCGTGGAAAGCGCCAAAGCCGGAGACATTATCTCGCTGGCCGGCCTCACCGAAGCAACGGTTGCCAACACCATCTGCGATCCCTCGGTCACCGAACCGATTGCCGCACAACCAATTGATCCGCCGACACTTTCAATGAACTTCGCGGTTAATGACAGTCCCATGGCCGGTCGTGAAGGCGACAAGGTGACCAGCCGTATCATCCGCGATCGTCTTTTGCGCGAAGCGGAATCCAACGTAGCGATCAAAATCACCGAAAGTGATGAGAAAGATAGCTTTGAAGTTGCCGGTCGCGGCGAATTGCAGCTGGGCGTTCTTATCGAAACCATGCGCCGCGAGGGTTTTGAACTTTCCATCTCGCGCCCACGTGTTCTTTATCGTCAAGAAAATGGCGAGCGCCAGGAACCCTATGAAACCGTGGTCATCGACGTCGATGACGAACATAGCAGCACCGTCGTTTCGAAAATGCAACGCCGCAAGGCCGAGCTGACCGAACAGCGTCCTTCCGGCGGCGGCAAAACTCGCGTCACCTTCTCTGCACCATCACGCGGTCTGATCGGTTATCATGGCGAGTTTCTGTCCGACACACGTGGCACCGGTCTGATGAACCGTCTGTTCGAAAAATACGGTCCGTATAAAGGCGTGATCGAAGGGCGTCCTGTCGGTGTGCTGGTTTCAAACGGTACTGGCACCGCGATGTCCTATGCGCTGAACGCATTGGAAGAACGCGGCATATTGTTCATCGGCGGCCAGACTCCGGTCTACGAAGGCATGGTCATTGGCGAAAATGCGAAACCGGGTGATCTCGACGTCAACCCAATGAAATCAAAGCAGCTGACCAATTTCCGCTCAACCGGTAAAGATGACGCCGTACGTCTCACCCCGCCAAAGATCATGACGCTCGAACAGGCAATTGCCTATATCGACAATGACGAGCTGGTTGAGGTGACACCTAAAAATATCCGCCTGCGCAAACGCCATCTCGATCCCAATGATCGCAAGAAAGCGGCACGCAAGGCGGAAGCAGCTTAGCGCAACAATTGTTGCATCATGCGCTGTGATGGATCATCATCAGCACATGTTAGCAACAATGAAAAAACTCTTGGATCTGGGCGTCTTATTGACGGCGTCAGTCGCACTTATATCCTGCTCCAACAACACAACTGCCGGCACGGATAGGGTCGCCGACAACAAAGCGTGTCGCGACAATCCCGTTGCCTTGCAAGTTCTCGGCTCCGGTGGTCCGATTGCCGATGATCATCGCGCTGGGGCCAGCAATGTCCTGTGGATTGATGGCAAAGCCCGCTTGTTAATTGATGCTGGCAGTGGTGCCTTTGTTCGCTATGGCGAGGCTGGAATTGACTTTGCAGATCATGATGCGATCCTGCTCACCCATCTGCATGGCGATCATGCCAGCGGCCTCCCGGCCCTGCTCAACAATGGTGCTTTTGCAAACCGGTCCGTGGACCTGATAATCGCTGGACCGAGAGGGAATGACCAATTTCCTTCAACCAGTGCTTATCTTGATTCGTTGATCGGTAAAGAGGGCGGCGCATTGCGCTATTTGCATCCCTATCTCGAAGAAAATGATGCTCTGCCCCGCTTGACAGTTGAGGACATTGCTACGGACAAAAGCGGTTTACAGACCGTTTGGAGCGATAATGGCTTGAAGGTTGAAGCGATCGCAGTTCATCATCTGGATGTGCCTGCGTTAGCTTATGTTGTCAGCGCTAATGGCAAGACAATCATTCTATCCGGAGACCAGAGCTTCTTGAGCGAAGATTTTATCGTGACCCTATCGAAGACCAAACCGGATTTGCTTGTGATGCACAATGCGATCACCATGGCAGACGGTCAGCCGCGTGGTTTGCACAGAGATCCAAAATCCATAGGGGAAACTGCGGCAGCGCTGGATGCACAAACCTTGCTGCTGACCCATCATATGCAGCGCGCTATTAAGGCGCAAAATGAGGTGAATGCTGCCATTGCTGAAAGTTACAGCGGCCCTGTTTTGTTGGCCGACGATCTATCCTGCTACCCTCTATGACCGAAAAAGGGATCGAAAGTGATGAGATTTTCAAACCTGCTCTGGGTCTTGAGCCTGATGGCCTTGGCGACCCCAGCAAAGGCGAATGACAGTAGCGCGGCAATTGGCCTGGGCGGTCTTGAGCTAAAACAGAATGATGCGATAGCGCTAGACAGCGAAGACCTGTTCCTTTCGATGGATAGGGTGACCGTCAAATATCAGTTTACAAATACCACCGATAAAGATGTCAGAACGCTTGTTTCTTTCCCATTGCCGGCACTACCCCATGATATTGATGGCCATATGGGAGATCAGAATTTTCCGGACTGGAAAGCGATAGACTTTCAGACAAAGGTCGAAGGGACCGCTGTTCCACTGCAATATCGAGACGTGGTTACTGCAGATGGAAAAGATATTACCCGGCGATTGCAGGAACTCGGGTGGCCGGTCCAATACTGGCTGGATTATGATTTCCAGAAAAAACTTCAGCAACTTCCCGAACCCGAACTGCAGGCCCTTTTGACTGAAGGTCTTTTGAAACAGTCGGCTCGTGGCAGAGAGGCTTATGCTGATTGGAAAGTCACCACCCATGTTACGCGTGAGCAGCTGTTTCCAGCCAATCAGACCATCACCGTCGAACATAGCTACAAGCCTGTTACCGGCGGCACCAATGGCGGTAATATGAGCGCCGGTGCCCGCAAAAATCCCGATGACGGATTTGGATGGTTCCAGGAGACATTCTGTATTGATGATGATTTCATTGCCGGATTCGATCGGACGTATAACCGGCGCGGCGAGTATAAGCGCGAGCAATATACGGAGCTATTTCTGGATTATCGTCTTTCACCCGGCGCGAACTGGAAAGGGCCGATCAAGAAATTCCGGCTCGTTGTTGATAAAGGAGAAGCCGCAAATATGGTCAGCTTCTGCATGGACGGCGTTCGCAAAATATCGCCGACACAGTTTGAAGTGACCAAAACAAATTTCGAACCTGACAAGGATTTAAGCATCCTTATCGTGAGATGGTTCAACTTTCCCTGATACAAAACGTCTCCGCGCAGAACCGCATTGAACATCAGGAAACCCTCTGGTAAATTCTTTTATATAAATGAGATACGAGGATTTCTTAACCACAGGTATAAGACAAATCATCAGACCATAATGCTCATATAGAACCTGATTTTGCCTGCCGCGCCATGATCAATCGTCCAAATCTTGCAAAGATCAGGTTTCTTCGTGACCTGAAGGCAGGAAAAATAGACGCTTGATTTTAGACTTTGGCGGCTTAGGCTTGCAGACGAGATAATGAAGAGGGGAAGAATGATGGAATGGATGTTGATGCCGCTCAAGCGCTATGCGGAATTTAGCGGGCGATCCCGGCGCAAAGAATATTGGATGTTTTTCCTGCTCAACATGATCGTTTTATTTGGACTGGCGATCGTTGGTGGCATCCTGGGAGCATTCACGCCGAGCGCGACCGGAGAAATGGGATTGGGCAGCGGACTGATACTTGGGCTGTTTGGCCTTTATGCTCTGGCGATTTTTATTCCTTCACTGGCGGTCCAGGTCAGGCGCTTTCATGATCAGGATAAGTCGGGTTGGTTCGTGCTGCTCGGTTTCATTCCCTATGTCGGCGGTATCGTCGTTCTAGTGTTCATGTGCCTTGAAGGGACCAAGGGCAAAAACCGCTTTGGGGACGACCCCAAAATGAGCGACAATGTCGGTGACGTGTTTAACTGAACAGAGCCTTCAGGCTTGTCAGGTGCATGTCATGCGGCTTGATTTTCCATAGGGTTGTGGCAAAGCGCCGCAACCCTTTTTTGGAGACATAGATATTATGACCGACACGCCTGACCAACCGGAAAAAGAAGCATCAGCAGAAACGAAATCCGGTGCCGACACGCCACCTGACCATCTCGCGATTAATCCGCGGAGTAAATATTATGGCGGCGAATTGCTGGAACGCGGTATCGGCATTAATTTTCGCGGAGAACGCAAGAACAATATTGAAGAATATTGTGTGTCGGAAGGATGGGTCAAAGTACAAGCTGGCAAGACCGTCGACCGCAAAGGCAATCCGCTACTGATCAAGTTGAACGGCGAAGTTGAAGCCTGGTTCGAAGATCTCGGTGACGATGCCCCGACCATCAAGAAGGGCGCTTAGAAGCGATAAGGAAGCATATGACACCCCAGCGCATTCAATATCTCATCGCGCTGGTATTCTTCCTATTGGGTGGATGGGCAACCCTATTCCCACAGCATGTCATTGATACAGTCTTTCTGCCCGAATATCGGATCGGTGGACGGATAGTGCCATTCATGATGGCTTGTTTTGGCGCTCAGGCTTTGCTCGCAGGACTATTTGCGGCCTTCGCCCGCTTCACGGCAACGACATTTCTCGTCTACGGCATTGCTCTGCTGCCCTTTTTCGGGTTCAATTATTATTTCACCTTTCACGACCCCATCTTCACCAGCATGGGTTTGATTGACGCTTTAGGTAATATCATCATGCTGGCCCTCTGCTATGTCGGATGGCGTAAGCTAAGGGCAACCGAGCAGATAGAGAATCAAAGGAATTGAGCAATGGACTTTACTGACAAGACAGTCTGGATCACCGGTGCTTCGTCAGGGATCGGTGAAGCACTGGCCAAGGCCTTTGCGGCCAATGGCGCGAATATCATATTATCCGGTCGCCGGGTTGAAGCTCTGAAAGCAGTGGCAGCAGACATAGAAACGGATACATTGCTGCTGCCTTTCGAGACAACCGACTATGACGTGCTGCCAGCCAAAGTAGCGGAAGCGCAGCAATGGAAAGGCAGGGTTGACGTGTTGATCAACAATGCTGGCATCAGTCAACGCAGCCTGGCGCTTGATACCGATCCCAATGTTCACCATCAGATCGTCAATGTCGATCTTTTGGCACCGATCTGGCTAACTCAGCTGCTCCTACCCCACATGATCAACGCCGGTGGCGGTCATGTGGTCGGCATCAGCTCTGTGGCCGGACGGATCGGTGTTCCGTTGCGCACGGCCTATTGCGCAGCAAAACATGGCCTGATCGGCTATATGGATGCATTGCGCGCCGAGACCGAAAAGCGGCATAATATCCATGTCACCAACATATTGCCGGGCTCTATCCGCACCGACGTGTCCCGCAACGCACTGACAAAAGATGGTACCAAGCGCGACAAATCCGACGCCGTAATCGACAATGGTATGGAACCTGCCGAATGTGCGCGGCAGATACTGGAAGCCGTCGCGAACAAGGTGCCAGAGCTGATTATTGCCGAAGGCCCGGAACTGATGCTGGCCCAATTACGGCAAAGCGATCCGGAAAAACTGTTCGAAATGACCGCTGGCCTTGGGGCGCAAATTGCCGAGAAATACGAGGCAGGAGACGACGAATAATGGCCTTGGTCCTGCTCGACAAAGCGGACGGTGTTGCCATCATCACGCTGAACCGGCCCGAAGCGATGAACGCGCTATCTCATGATCTGCGCGCTGAATTTTTTGATATTTGCGAAGAGGTCAAAGGCGATAGGGATATTCGGGCAGCTATTGTAACGGGCGCTGGGGAGCGTGCGTTTACTGCCGGCCTTGACCTGAAAGAATTGGGATCAACCGGCCTGGGAGCTGCGACCGATCAGAAACCGGCAAGCAACCCTTGCCGTGCTTTGGAACAGCTAGAGATCCCGGTTATTGGAGCCATTAATGGTGTCGCCATAACTGGTGGTTTTGAACTGGCGCTAGCATGCGACATTCGGATCGCTTCGACCAATGCCCGCTTTGCTGATACTCATGCCCGGGTGGGTGTCATTCCTGGCTGGGGCCTGTCGCAAAAACTGTCTCGCCATATTGGTTTGTCTCGTGCCTGCGAGCTGAGTTTCACTGGTCAGTTTGTCGATGCCGATACGGCCTGTAGCTGGGGTCTCGTCAATCATGTCTACACGCCGGAACAGCTAATCCCTTCCGCACTGGCATTGGCGGCCGACATGGCAACAATCGATCCTGAATTTCTCAAAGCCTACAAGAAGCTTATCTTCGACGGCTATGACCATAGCTTCAAGGATGCGATGGCTTTGGAGAGGCAGGTCACCAATGCCTATAATGATGATGTCAGTGCTGAAGCGGTTGAGCAGCGGCGACTGGCTGTTATCGAGCGAGGTCGATCCCTGAAGGGCTAGGGTCGTTCATCGCATGATGAAGGACACGATCTGCGCTCGTGCCAGTTTCGCTTCCCTGATCGGCAGCAGCATCCAGACATGCTGCATCTCTTCCCCGACATGTAAGGTGATTGAGTCCCCTTGACTGTCGGCCCTTTCTTTCAAGCGTAGTGCATCTGCATAGAGCAGATCATGACTGCCGGCAAAAACAGCGACTGGGGGCAATTTATCAATTTCGGCGAATAGCGGACTGACAGGAAAAACCGCCGGATCATTACCCTCGCCCGCCCAAAATTGACCAGCGGTTCGAGCACCCTGTATTGAAAGCAGAACATCGTGCTTTTCCAGTTGCTGCTGCAATGGATCGCTGGCTGTTGCATCGAGCCATGGTGACAGCAAAATAACCTTGCCTGGCATGGGCTTGCCGTGATCACGAAGCATTTGCGTGAGCCCGAGACTATATCCTCCACCCGCACTGTCACCCATGATGGTGATATTCTCGGCCCCATATTTAGCAACCGCGCGCTCATAAGCCTGTAGCACCACAGGATAGCTTTGCGACCAATCATGTTCAGGCGCCAACGGATAAAGTGGCACTGTCGCACTGGCTCCGGTCGCCTTGATCAATTTCTTGATCATCGCCCAATGGACAAATACGATCTGAAAAGCATAGCCACCACCATGCAGATAGAAAATATGCTGCTTGCTCGCCCCGACCTTAGGCTCAATCTCGTAGACCTTGTGGCCATCCATATGATGTTCGTTGATCACGCTGTGTTTCCGGAACCATCGGCCGGGACGCGCGGGACCGTTCTTCCGGTCACGGGCGAGAAACTTCATGCCGGTATCATAATCAGCCAGACGCTGCTGTACCTTCAACAAGCGCAGGACGAAATTGATGAAACGTGCGCGTTTGCTGATCACCCGGCAACAGCCTCGTGATCGGCATTGATGAAAGCGGCAATCTGCTGACGGGTTTTCTTGGCCTCGGGAATAGGAAACAACATCCAGACATGCTGCATCGCTGGAGCCTCAATATAGTCTAACGCAAGGCCCGCTGCTTCTGCCCTTTCCTTCAGTTTTCTCGCATCAGGCCAAAGCAGATCAAAAGTCCCGGTAAACACAGCAATCGGCGGCAGATTGTCCAGACTGTCAAATAGTGGGCTAACCGGCGGTGTATCAACGGTCCCGCCCTCTCCAGCCCACCACTTGCCAGCCGCGCGCAGGCCATCAATCCCCAATATCCGATCCTTTTTCGCCAAGGCCGGTTGCATTGGATCGGTCATGCTAACATCCAGCCAAGGTGATAGCAGAACCATTTTATGCGGCATCGCTTTGCCCTGGTCCCTCAGCATCTGTGTCAGACCAAGCGCAAAGCCAGCGCCTGCACTGTCTCCCATGATGGTAATATTCTCAGCACCAACCTCGTCGACCAGCGTGTCATAGACCTGCATCATCCAGTCGTAGCTTTGCTTCCAGTCATGCTCCGGCGTCAACGGATAACAGGGCGCAACCAGAGTAGCGTCGGTGCGCTGTACCAATTCGCCCAAAAGGCCCCAATATCCGGGTTGTATATCCAGAACATAGGCCCCGCCATGAATATATAATATCTGGCGATGGCTTCCGGAACGAGGCGATAATGTGAATATCGGATGGCCATCGATATTGGTTTCAGTGACATTAAATTTGCGATGCAATCCCTTGCCGGGCGCAGCAACCTTTTTCGCGCGTGCCTTTGCAATGCTGGCCTTCAGCTTCGCTTCATCGGAAAACACCGCCTTCAATCCGGTAAGCGGAAGGGCTTTGGCAAGCAGCCGGGCTCTTATACTGGCCATGGCGTGATCCTAACCCGGGTTACCCGCCATCTGCGGCACGTTGGGGTCAATTGTTACCCAGTCTTGCGAGCTTTTGGTCCAAAAATGCACCTGCGGATTGAGGTGACTGGTATCGTCCAACGTACCGGCCTTGACGAAGGTTACTCCGGGCTGTGTTGGCAAAGTAGAAAGCAATGGTGATCCGCACTTCCCGCAAAAATGACGCTCAACAATATTGCCTGTTTCACTCGTGTCTTCGTAGGTCGTCAAATCGCCCTGAATACTCAACTGGTCATTGGCAACTCCGAACAAAACCGAATAAGCGCTGCCCGACTGACGTTGACAATTTTTGCAATGGCAAACCCCAGTCATCTGCGGCTCTCCGCTGACACTGTAGCTGACCGCTCCACATAGGCATTGTCCCGTCATCGTCATTATATTTCCCCTCTATGCGGCTTTTCGTACGAAAACCGTTCCTGCTGAATATCCTGCGCCAAAAGAACAAATAAGTCCAATATCGCCGCCCGCTAGGTCCGCATTGTGCTTATGAAATGCAATGATCGATCCCGCCGAAGACGTGTTCGCATAGGTGTCCAGCACCGTCGGGCTTTCGTCATCATTGGCCTCATGACCAAGAACCCGCTGTGCAATGAGACGGTTCATCCCTGCATTGGCCTGATGCAACCACATACGTCGCAAGTCCGTGCCTTCGATGCCCAGTCTTTCGGCCTGATCGATAATCATTTGCGCGACCATCGGCACCACTTCCTTGAAAACCTTCCGGCCTTCCTGAACGAACAGCTTGTCTGCATCGTCTCGCGTTTCCGGACTGGTACGATTGAGAAAACCAAAATTATTCCGGATATTGTTGGAAAACTGTGTCTTCAGTTTGGTTCCGATAATCTCCCAATGCTTCGCAGGAGCGATATCTTTCGCTTCCACTAATATGGCCGTTGCAACGTCACCAAAAATGAAATGGCTGTCTCTGTCGCGCCAGTTTAAATGACCCGAGCAGATTTCGGGGTTGATCACCAATACGGATTTTGCGCTGCCGGAACGGATATAATCAGCTGCTGTCTGGATACCGAATGTTGCAGAGGAACAGGCGACATTCATGTCAAAACCAAAGCCATCGCCAATGCCCAGTGCATCCTGAATCTCGACGGCAATAGCGGGATAGGCCCGCTGAAGATTGGAGCAGGCACAGAGCACTGCATCAACATCTTCCGCTTTGCGCCCTGCCCGCTCTAGCGCCTGTTCGGCCGCTTTCACACCAATCTCGGCGAGGATCGATATTTGCTCGTCAGACCGTTCCGGTAACCGCGGGCACATGGTTTCGGGATCGAGAATCGGATCCTTCGAAAGCACATAGCGCGATTTAATACCCGACGCTTTTTCGATAAATTCGACCGAACTATGCTGCAGCTCCGCAACATCTCCGGCCGCAATGGCATTGGCATTTTCGCTATTGTGCAAATCGACATAGGCATTGAAACTGGAAACCAGTTCTTCATTGCTGATGCTATCGCTTGGCGTGAACAAGCCGGTGGCTGAGATTACGGGGATATTGGCATTGGTCATAGGATTAATTCTCATAAGCTTCGGGTCGAATAGTCAGATAATTTGCCCAATATCGTAAAGTCCCATGCCCTAACTAGCAAGCAGTGTCGCAGCCTGATTGCCAATCGGGTGCATCTTGCTATTTGTGCACTATGACCAAATCCGATCGCATCACATTGCATGAAAGCTGGAAGACACCGCTCGCACCCGAATTTTCCAGCGATTATATGGCCAACTTGCGGACCTTTCTGATTCAACAGAAAGAGTCAGGCAAACATATCTTTCCAAAAGGCAGTGAATATTTTCGGGCACTTGATCTGACACCACTGGGCAAGGTGCGCGTCGTAATCCTGGGACAGGATCCCTACCATGGTCCAGGACAAGCCCACGGCCTTTGCTTCAGCGTTCAGCCTGGTGTTCGGCCGCCGCCGTCGTTGGTCAATATCTACAAGGAACTGGAGAGCGATATCGGTTTGCAGCGCCCCCAGCACGGATTTCTGGAATCCTGGGCCGCTCAAGGGGTATTGTTGCTGAATAGCGTTTTGACCGTTCAGAAAGCCGAAGCCGCCTCGCATCGTGGTAAGGGATGGGAGCAGTTTACAGATGCTATTGTGCGCCTGATAGCTGCGAAAGAAGATCCAGTGGTCTTTCTGCTTTGGGGCAGCTACGCGCAAAAGAAAGCTGGCTTTGTGCAGAGCATCGAACAAGGCGGAAAGCACCTTGTGCTAAAAGCGCCACATCCGTCCCCCCTGTCAGCATATAACGGCTTTTTCGGGTGCAAACATTTCAGCAAGACCAATGCGTTTTTAGAACAGAATGGGCTAGCGCCGATCGACTGGTCATTGCCGCCAGCCTGATATATGATGGGCGAATACGCACTAGAAGGACAAGGCCAATGACGGCAAACAGACAAAAAGAACATCAGAGTTTTGATACATTCTGGCCGTTCTATTTGCAGGAACACGCCAAACCGGCGACACGCAACTTGCACTATATCGGTACCAGTCTGGTGGTGCTTATCGGTCTTTACGCAGTATTTACAACCAACTGGCTGTTGTTGCTTGCCATGCCGCTAGCAGGCTATTTCTTTGCGTGGATCGCACATTGGCGGATTGAGAAGAACCGCCCCGCGACGTTTACCTATCCGTTGTGGTCGCTGATCGCCGACTTCAAAATGTGGGGGCTTTGGCTGACCGGTCGTTTGAAACCGGAGCTTCGGAAAGCAGGTGTGGAAGACGCTTAACCGGCCTCTTCCAGTTCTGTGCCCTGGTCGTTTATAGCTTCAGTGCCTTCGATCCAGGTCCCGATATCTCGCGCCACCTGATCTGGTGTTTCCTCCATCGGCAGATGCCCAGCGTCCTTATAGATGATCAGTTTTGACCCCGCTATTGCGGCTTCGAATGCCTTGGCATGCGAAACGGGAATGACCTTGTCCTGCTCTCCCCACAGCAGCAGAACGGGCATTTTCAAATTCCCGACCTCAGCCCATTTTTCCGGTTCACGCGCCGTCTTGCCCCGCGCAACCGATGCTTGCCGATTACCGGGAAAGCGCAGCAATTCCCAATAGCGGGTCACCAGTTCATCGGTCAGACGTTCCGGTTGTGCAAAATTTTCTTCCAGCGACGAACGAACCAGGAATTTGGGTGTAATCTCTGGCAGCAGCAACTGACCGACGGAAGATCGCGCCAGCCGTGCACCAAGATAAGGTTTGATCTTTTCATCCGTCTGCGCACCCGAGGCATCGATTAAAACCAGGCCTGAAACACGCTCTGGTGCAGCAAGGCCAGCACGCCATGACAGCCATCCGCCCATGCTGTTGCCTACCCAATAGGCACGTTCAACACCGACTGTATCAAGCACTTTAACCGCCGCCGCAATATTCGCATCGGCGCTGTAATCCCCCTCGGCTTGAGGACCTGTCAGGCCATGACCGTACAGATCGAGAGAGATGAGACGATATTTGTCGCCAAGCAGGGCCACAACCGGTTCCCAGGTCTGCAAAAGGCTATTTGACCCGTGGACGAGAAGGATCGCCGGCCCATCTTTGTTGCCTTCATCTCGATAATGAATTTTACCGCCAAAGCCGTCATCGACAAATGTCGAGGCATCGTTCGTATATTTGGCGATCATTTCGGCGCGGTCGGTATCAGGCGTGCGAAATATGAAGAACGCAGCAACCAGAATGATGACCAATGCGACAATGAGACGAAATACGGTTTTCATGATGCTACCCCAGCTGTGTTCGGGGGGAACAATACATACCAACCCTAGTGGAGGACAGACAAAAAAAGGGCGGGAGTACAATTGCATTCCCGCCCTTCAAAATTTTAACCGACTGGATTAAGCTTGCTGAAGATTTACAGCGGCTTTCTTGCCATTATTTCCGGTTTCAATGTCATATGTAATGCGTTGCTCTTTCTCAAGAGTCTGCATGCCAGCAGCTTGAACGGCCGTGATGTGCACGAAGCTGTCATCACCACCATCTTCAGGAGCGATAAAGCCATAGCCTTTGTCTGCGTTGAAAAATTTTACTGTGCCTGTAGGCATATTCTTATTCCTATTCATAACTTAATTATGCCTGACCCTGCTTTTAGGCGGGATCAGACGGGGTTGCCAACGTCGAGAAAAAGGAAAAAAGAGCAGGCGGGCTTTCGAAAAAGCCGCGAAACAAGAATTTCGTCGAACGCGATTATTAGCTGCAGCGGCCCATAGCAGCCTATCTGCCACTTAGCAAACCGCTTGGTTGACGGGATGCGCCGATATGAGGCTTTAGGGCGTCGAAACCAGCGCGATGGCCGACAATGTCAAAGTTAAAACCCCCAATCCCAGCGACAATATCCAGCGCGCGCCAGCATCCAGGCCGGTTCCATACCGGCTGCAACATCGAGCCCGCCGATCATGCCCAGCCCAACATCCTATATATGCCAATGCCACCATTGCAGCTCTTTCCCTTGCGGGCGATAAAGTGTAGCGTTTCATCTTATGAACCAGACACTTAAAATACCGGGCAGCATCTCTGCCGTTGCCATTGCCTTGACCCTATCCGCCTGTGAGCCTGGCGAACCACCCGTTGCGCCGGATCCGGCGGCGCAGGATGTCTATTTTGAGCGTTTATCGCTGCTCTGCGACAAGGCTTATCCGGGACAGCTGGTTTCCGATCAGGAGGCCGACGCGGACATGATCGGCCAACCGATGGTCATGCATGTTGCAACCTGCGATCAGAGTGAGATTCAGATTCCCTTCCATATCGCCAATGCTGATGGCACCTGGAACCGGTCGCGAACGTGGATCATCACCCGCACCGACGACGGCCTGAGACTGAAACACCGCCATCGCCATGAAGATGGATCGCTGGACGCTGTCAGCAACTATGGCGGTGATACCGGTTCAGAGGGAACCGCAGAGCGTCAGGAATATCCTGTCGATAACGAATCTATCATGCTCTTCAAACAGGAAGGGCTGGATCAATCCATAACCAACACCTGGGCGGTCGAAATCAGCCCACCTGGCAAACAGGAAGCGCGCTTTGCCTATGAACTGCGCCGCCCTGATACAGCTGGCGGGCGTTTCTTTCGGGTAGAGTTTGATCTCTCCAACTCCATTGAACCTCCACCACCGCCATGGGGTGACGAGGAATAATCATGGCTTGACGCGATCATAGTTAGTCGCTCACTATCCTCCCATGCTTCCCGCTCTTCTCGTCAGTGCCTTGATGGTTCTGCTCACAGTTGCCATTCATGGCGCCGGTATACTTGCCCTTGCTCGTCTACTCAGGGTCGAGGCTCGTGAGGAGGCAGAGGAGCATATCCACCCAATGTCGCTGCGCGGGATCGCCGTGACATTGATGCTGGTACTCGGTTTATTCGCGCTTCACGGGATCGAGATCTGGGCTTATGCCCTTGTCTATCTGTTGCTGGACGCCCTGCCGACTTTGTCCGACGCTGTCTATTTCTCGACCATCACTTATGCGACCACCGGCTATGATGACGATGGCTTCGCTGAAGCCTGGCGGATGGTCGCCGCGATCGAGGGTGTCAACGGTATCATCCTGCTCGGCTGGTCCACTGCTTTCTTTGTGACCGTTGTCGCACGCATGGGCCGTAGCCGTTGAGTGAGCATGGCAATGACACCGCCTTGCGCAAGGGCTTTCGCATCTTACTGGCTGCATTGTATCTGCTCGCGGGCATTGCCCATATCCGCAGTCCCGCAGGCTTTCTCGCGATCACACCTGATTGGGTACCTTTTCCGGAACCGGTCGTTTTCCTGACCGGAGTAGCGGAGATAGCCGGCGCCATCGGCTTGCTCATCCCACCCAAACTCTTGCCCCATATCCGCTATGCCGCCGGCATCGGTCTCGCGCTTTATGCGCTGTGCGTCTATCCGGCAAACGTCAACCATGCGGTCAACAATATCGCGATTGGCGGAGAGACGGCGAGTTGGGCCTATCACGGCCCGCGCTTGCTGTTTCAACCGGTCTTCATCTGGTGGGCATTGATTGCCGGAAATGTCATCAACTGGCCGTTCAAGATGAGATCTGGCTAATCGGAAGATGTCCGTTCGCTCAGCTGCCGCAAATTGTCTTCATGTCCCGCACGGTCAAGCCGATACATGCTGATAACCGCGATCATGGTCATCCAGAGTGCGAGGATCAGAGGCACATAGACCGCCCCCAGCTGCCAGAGTGTAGCGGCTGAGACCTCTCCCTGCCCTGCACCAGATTGCAATCCGACAATTCCGAGGACGCTGCTTGCCAGGATGATCCCGACACCGACACCGCATTTGCGGATGAAGGTTGTCGCGGCAAAGAAAATTCCTTCCGAACGCCGACCGGTTTTCAGTTCCGCCTGTTCGACCAGATCAGCGATCATCGATGATGCCAGGATCTGATAACAGATGATCAGACCGACATCGATTGTCGTAGCGACCAGAACAAACCAGAAGACAAATGGTGATTCATTACCTGGCAGCAGGTCAAATACCCGCAGCATGATTGGCGTTGGCGACCCGATGAAGGCGATCAATCCGATAATGATTGCACCACGTTTCTTACCGATTGTGCGGGTGATATAGGGCGCCAGGAACAAGCCGATAAATGTCGACAAAGTAACGCCCAGGGAAATGAGCCCGATTTGCTGTGGACTGAATCCCCAGAAATAGGTTGCGAAAAAGAAGTTCAACCCTCCCGCGAGACCGGAGGCAATGAAGCCCAGCAGGCTCGCGAAAAACAGCGCGGCAAAAGACCGGCTCGACAGTGTTTCAAAAATCTCCCGAAACATCAGACTCGGTGTGATTTTGCGCTTTTCCGGTGGTGCGCGGAGTTTGGGGATCAGATGATGTGTGCCCAGCGCCGATATCATGATCGCCCCAAACATCACCAGCGATGCAATGAAACCGTACAGGGCATAAGCATCGCGATTAAACTGGCCGTTGCTGATCGCGGCTGTCACGAAGGCCGGGAAGATCAGGATGAACATCGCGATAGCCATCGTATTGCCGCCCAGCCAACCGAAGAACCAGCGGAAACTGATCACCGAACTGCGCTCGTCATAATCCTGAGTCATCTCCGGCGCCAACGCAGTGCTGGGGGTTTCATATATGGTAATGAAGGTTCGGATAAGGATCGAAAGCAATAGCACATACCAGAAGAGCTGTGCATTGCTCCAGCTTTCGGGCGGGTTCCACAGGAAGTAGTAGCTGATCGCCACCGGTACTGCGGCGGCATACATGAACGGATGCCGACGGCCCCATTTGGATCGGAAATTGTCTGACCAATAGCCGACAATCGGGTCGCTCAGCGCGTCTGCAACCAGTGCAATCAAGATGGCTAATCCGACCAGTTGGGCATTGAGTCCAATGACTTGCGCATAAAAAAGCAACAGCAGATACTGAAACCCGCCATCCTTGATCCCGTATGCAACGGATCCAAAACCATAAGCGAGTTTCGTCCAAATCGATGGCTTTGTGGCCTTTACAACCGCTGATGCGCTCATATTTTCTCCAGCTTGACGGTGCGTTATTGATCGCACTCTGGCGGCTGACCCTAAACAGGTTGTGTCCATTTACAAGCACCTGCACGCTGTTACAAATCTCTGCAGGGCGACCCGATTCATGCTATGCTTGTCTATGGAGGGCAATTTTGGAAGGAAGGCCCAATGGAACGCCATGGAGATGAAATCTTAGTCACCGAGAAGGAAGCCAGCAACAAGACCCGACCCCAAGGAGTGCGATGGGTATTGGCGGTTTCCTTGGTAGCCGCGCTGGTTGCGATGTCCTTTGTCTGGATCATACCGGCCCTGTCATAAAATCCCGTGGACTTGATCATTTGTTGATCCTGATCAATTGATACGCACGTCAACTGCGATATATTATTTTAAGACTCTGCAGCAGGAGAGCGATGATGACCACCCCCCGAGAGACATCCGAAACCACCGAACGTCAGGGCCATTGCCTGTGCGGAGCTGTTCAAATAAACGCGCCTGAAGCCAGCAATATGGTCGGTGCCTGCCATTGCGGGATGTGCCGACGCTGGGGCGGTGGGCCCGCCCTCGAGCTCGATTGCGGCACCAGTGTCACGCTCACCGGAGAGGATCATATTGCCATCTATGATTCCTCAGAATGGGCCGAGCGCGGCTTTTGCAAAACCTGCGGCACTAACCTGTTCTACCGGCTGAAGGAAAATGGCCAATATATGATCGCCAGCGCCATATTCGACAATCAGGACGGCCTGACCTTCACGACGCAAGTCTATATCGATGACAAACCATCCTATTACAGCTTTGCAGAGCAAACCGAGAATTTGACTGGTGCGCAGGTAGAGGCGCTATACGCCCCACAACCCGAATAGGCCGACTGCCAAAACGCTATCGAATAGCAATCGGATTAATCACCATCTGGACGGCGCCCTTGAAGCGCGGTTGACCCAGCACGAACATGAATTCAGTCGCACCATCTTTTGCCAGCTCTGCCGTGTTGATGCTCTCTAGAATATGCACGCCATGTTTCGCGAGCAATGTCTGGTGCACAATGAACGGCTTGGTTTGATCCTCAAAAGGGATTGCCTCCAGCGCCGCTGTGTCTGCACCGACCATTACGACATCGAGCGAGGCGAGATATTCCGCCCCCTCGACACCCAGACCCGGCTGCTGCGCAATATATTCCTGCGGATCGCTTTCACTCTTGCTCATCCAGCCGGTGTGGAACAGCACCACATCACCCTTGCCTATTGTTACCCCAGCCGCCTTTGCCGCCGCTTCAATCTCCGCCCGGTTAAATGCTGTTCCGGGATCGAGTGTGGCCTTGCCGAAATATTTGGTCATGTCGAGCAGCACACCCCGCGTCGCCGTAGGCAGGATTGTCTCCGTTCCATATTTGGTTACACCAGCGGGCTGATAAAGTTCGCTGCCCTTCACGCCATTATAATAATGGTGGTCGATGCCGAGATGCGCAAATCCGTCAATCTGAGTTCCGATGCCGACCCAGCTGTGGATGATATCATCATGCGCAGTGACCTTGTTCGCGCCCATTGATCCACCCTGCCCGTCATTACTCTGCAAGACCGTAGCGCTATAGGATCGCGGCGGATAAGCAGGTGTTGTTGGCCCGGTCACCACACCAAGGGCATAAGTCTTGCCGGTCTTGACCAGCTTCGCTGCACTGACCGTGCCTTCCGGTGACAGATTGTTCATAGCGCCGATATTATCGTCCGCGCCATATTTACTGGGATACCATTTCTTCTCAGCCTCTTGCGCAATTGCCGGCATCGCAAGCGCTGCGCCCGCCAAAAAAGTGAACATCATCCGCATCATCTCTCTCCCTTTTTTCTGATCCCTACCATCACGATAACCTATTCACCAACCGATCCCGTCTTTGCGGCCAACAAGTGGTGGTTTGGCATCAGCTTTTTCCTGAATCACTTATCTATACAACCGATTTGGCAATTGCTTCCTCGGGTGTCCGCCTCGCGCTTAACTCGTCCAATATGCGATTGTGCTCTGCCCGTGTCAGCCGATATCTTGCGTAAAACAGCAATGACACCAACGCGGCAAAGGCCATGATCGGTCCGGCCATCACCCCCAGTCGCCACACGATATCGCTGTCGACTTCGCCGGGTACAGCTTCAAACGGCAGGACAATGAAAAGGTCCAGACTTACACCAGCTATGAAGTGACCGGCAGAATTGGATGCCTTTGCAAAAAAGGCTCGCGCTGAGTAAATTAAACCCTCTTGTCTCAACCCGGTAACCAATTCATTCTGGTCAGAGATATCGCCCAATATAGACAGGATTGCCACCAGTCCGATCGAAAATCCAATCGCAGCACACATCACGCAAGCCAATAAGATGGGCATAAGCATATCCGAACCATTTGGAGGCATCATGCCTAGAAGCCTTAAATCAATCGGCAATTGAACAAATATGATCAGGGCGAGAAGCCCGCCTATAACAACCCGCTTTCGGTCAAAACGCTTCATTAAAATGGGCGACAAGACTGCCCCCAGGACAATGGCCGGCACTGTCGCCAGCCCGAACCATTTTATCTGCTCCGTCTGAAGTTCCCAAAAATAGGTATAGACGAAAACCTGCAAGGTCTCGTTCATTCCGACCGAAATCATGAGGAGGAAATAACCCAGCATGATAAAAGCGTAGTTCGGGTTTTTAAGTGCCCCCAGAAGTTCCTTGTAGAAACTTGCTAAAGAAAGCCGCTCCTGACCTTCTGCAGGTTTGCTGAGATACGGAATACGGTGCTTGGTTCCTATTGCGCTAAGAAAAATCGCGATCAATATGATGCTGCAAGCGGTCATCACAACCGGGCCATAGGCCGAGGCATCAAGATGTTTGGGGACTATGGTGCCATCTGCAAGCTCAGATTCCCCGGCAAGGAAAAACCCCCATGCAGTGAATGCAAACAGAGCCCCGGAAGCATATCCGAACACGGCATTGATGCTGAACAGCTTTGAGCGATCATTGGAATCTTTGGTTATCTCCCCACCAAGCGCGTAGTGAGGGATCGAGTAGAGTGTCAGGAAAAACCGAGCCAATATTGTCCAAGAAGCCAGCCAGACAAACAACCAGATCTGA
The DNA here is from genome assembly GCF_900149705.1 of Sphingorhabdus sp. Alg231-15. Classification (NCBI taxonomy): domain Bacteria; kingdom Pseudomonadati; phylum Pseudomonadota; class Alphaproteobacteria; order Sphingomonadales; family Sphingorhabdaceae; genus Sphingorhabdus; species Sphingorhabdus sp. Alg231-15. The sequence continues at coordinate 1,166,492 of NZ_LT703001.1, forward strand.
TCGGGTTCACCTGTTGTCCCGCCGGTTAATTGTGCAGGCGGGTTGAAAATCAGAAACAGCGAGATTGCGAGTGGGATTGGGGCGGCGAACAAAAAAGGATGGCGCCGCCCCCATCGCGACCGCCACTTGTCGGAAATCATCCCGATCACCGGATCGGAAATCGCATCGCCGAGGATTGCGAGCATGATGGCGGTGCCGATCAGCGAATTGGAAAGTCCGATTGCCTGATTATAGTAGATCGAGATGAAGGTGTTGAACATGCCGAGGAAGACAATCTCGCCCATCGAGCCGACGCCAAAAGCGACTTTTGTCATGAAGGGCAGTTTTTGACGAATATCGTTCATTTTCAACCCATTCTCCTCTAGGATAATATTATACGGTATTTATAATAATGAAACCGCTAATATGATCGGAAACGAGTAATGAAATTATACCATCAAGATGGTGCACCCAATCCGCGGAGGGTCAAGATTTTCGCGGCTGAGAAGGGTATCGATCTAGAGCTTGTGTCAGTTACCATGTTGAAGCGTGAGCATAAGACACCAGAGTTCCTCGAGAAAAACCCGAGCGGGAAAATTCCAGTACTCGAGCTCGAGGATGGACGTTATATTCCTGAATCGGTTGCGATCTGTCGCTATCTGGAAGCAGTTGAGCCGGAACCCAATCTGTTTGGTCGCGACGCCTATGAGCTCGCCTATATCGAGGCACGCAATCGCCAGATTGAATTTGAATATTGGCGGGAGATAGGAATTTCATGGGTTAACGGCCCAATTGTAGGGCAACTGGGAATAGTAAAGCAGGTTCCCGAAGCCAAAGAATTGAGCGACAAGAACACGCATCATTATTACAAACGCCTCGACAAGGAATTCGCTTCGTCTGCCTATGTCGCGGGTGATCGTTTCACGGTAGCGGATATTACTCTGGTTACAGGGGTTGATTTTGCATCGGCATTAGTGGGGTTAAAGCCAGATGAAAGCCTGAAAAATCTCGATCGCTGGCACAAGGAAGTTTCTTCGCGCGCGAGTTGTCAGGCGTTTAGCGCCATGCCTGGTGGGTCGTCTTAATCATCAGCATTTCGTTCGGGCGAAACGAAGCTTTTCATCCCCGAATGGATGAATTGTAGAGCGTCTTCGATCATCCTCGCTCGATTGCCACCATGCAATCTCCACTGCGCTGCGGCCGCTTGAGACACACCGGACGCAAACACGGTCATCTTCGTAGCCTGACTGCGAGTCACCGGATAGAATTCCATCAAGCGGTTCACCAGCAACTTGCCAACGCCAAGCGTGTCTTTCATATTTGTCGGATGTAGGGAGGCTTCAATGTCCGGTTGGCTGCGCAATATAGAGACAATATTGCCGTTCGCGCCCTCATCAAAATTCGAAGTTACCGCGATCCGAACAACGTCTTCGTAAGCTTCAGCCTGTTCCAGCTTCATTTTGATGTCGCCATAAAACCGGATAAGCTCGCGTCCGAGCAATTCCTGCAACAGCGCCAGCCGTGTATCGAAATATTTGTAGATCAGTGGATTGCTGACTTCCGCTTCTTTGGCCACAGCTTCCATCGTCAGCGACGAAAAGCCCCGCGACAGGATTATGTCACGCGCGCTATCCAGTAGCTGATTGCGTCGCTCTTTGGGAGCAAGGCGGAGGCGTTTTTCCTTAAGCATAGATCAAAAATAAACATCGCGGCGGAGGAAACAACCGGTAATTGGATTGTCTACAAATCCGAAGCCTACAGCCCCATCAGATCTTCGAAATTCTTACTGTAGAAATGGTCCAGCTCTTCGGGTGTCGCATTGACCGCGTCAAGACTGCGTTCAAAGTCACCAAAAGGATCAGAACCCCCTTCAGGATGCGGATAATCGGTGTTGAACATCAAAATTTCTTTGCCAACACTCCGAAGAACCCATCCGGCATCTTCAAAGTGCAGTGGGGTCACCCGCACCTGACGCTTCACATATTCAGAGGGCTTGATCGACAGATCGCGCAAGGCAACATCAAACTTCCCAAGTTCCTTCACCCCAATATCAAGATTTTGCATCATTGCCGGGACCCAGTTTGAACCCAGCTCAATCAGTCCGATTTTCAGATTGGGGAAACGCTCCAGCACACCGTCATAGATCATGCAGGTCATCCACCGCTCGATGGAATGGTGCAGAACATTAATGTCCTTCGGTTTTGTAGTTTCCAGATTGAAAGGACTGCCTTCAAGAACGCGCTCAACGCCGGTATTCATATATTCTGACGGCATACGTACGCCGCTACCTATGTGCAATACGATCGGAACCCTGGCCTCCTCCATCACCGCCCAAATGGGATCATAGCTCCGGTGCGAAGGTGCCCGTCCATCGACGGCATCGGAGAATAACCAGATCGCTCTGATACCAAAACCAATAGCCTGCTTCGCACTCGCTAAAGCCTTTTCAGGATCGTTGAGTGAGATAAAACCGACCGGCAGGAGGCGCTCATCACCGGAACAGAAATCCGCCATCCCGCGGTTCAGCGCTTCAGACCCCTCATATACAACGCGCTCATCTTTGGAGCGGGCAAAGCGCGACAGTGCGGCCAGTGGAAAGACGATTTGCGATTGAATGCCCATAATATCGAGAGCTTCGCTGCGCTCTTTCTTGTCGATCGCACCAAAGGCCGCCCACTGGTTCATCTTCGCCTTATGACCAAAAATATTTGATTTCAGGCCCTCGGTCAGTTCCGGGTTTTTGCCAGCCAGACGATTGTCGGCCATTTCAACAATGGGTTCAATCCCCGGAAGCGATTTGGAAATTAATCCTTCGACCAAATTTTCCTTCACATATTCACTGGCATATTGATCGAGCCAATCGAATGAGTCGGTAATGTGGCTATCTGCATCATGAACGACGCGTCCGGCCCGGTGGGAAGTTTCTTGTATTTCCTGGGTCATTGACGTCGCCATTGTGCTTTCCTCTCAAACAGTCTCTTCGGACATTGTTGAATATCTTTACTAGTTATATATATCATATAATAAGAGTCAATATTGCGAAGCAGCGTGGGAACAGAGACTATGGCAACAAACAAGTTTTCCAGATTTGTGGAAGAAGAAGGAAAGGACAGTGAAACCGTGCTGATGTCAGACGAAGATATAATTGATCGCCTTTTTGACCATATCGACAACGGCACAACCGACAGAGGCCAATCCAGCTGGAAGGAACCGACAGCCAATTATCTGTCAGCGGAGCGGTTAGACCGGGAAATAGCCGTGTTGCGCAGGCGCTGGACTGTCTTCTACCCTTCTTCGGCACTGCCAAAATCAGGGGATTATATCGCAAGGGACGCGGCAGGAATTCCGTTAATCGTGGTTCGGGGAAATGATGGTGAAGTGCGGGCTTTTCGCAATGCCTGCCGCCATCGCGGAGTCCAGGTGGCGAAAGGCCAGGGCTGCACCAGCGTGTTTGTCTGCCCCTATCACGGCTGGTCTTATGGCACTGACGGAACGCTGCGTAGCGTGCCGCATGGTGATGGATTCCCTGGTCTGGAAAAAGAAGGTCGCGGCCTTGTTTCGTTAGATTGCGTAGAAAAAAAAGGATTGGTTTTCGTTCGACAAGACACCGACCAGAAAGAAGATAAAGGTCTGCTCGATATACCGGATTTGATCCCGGATGGATTTCGCGTGGTCAAATCGGCGGCGATGGAAATTGAAGCAAATTGGAAACTGCATCTCGAGAGCGCGTTAGAAGGCTATCATATTCGCTCAACCCATCAGACAACATTCTTTCCGGTTCAATATGACAATCTGACCGTTGTTGAATCATTCGGTGAGAATAGTCGCATTGCTTTTCCTTATCAGGCGATTGAAGGACTCCGCGACAAGCCAAGATCAAAATGGTCAACCAACGGCCGAATAACTTTTGTTTATCACCTCTTTCCCAATGTCATAATTTCCACCTTTCCGGACTGTATGCAGGTCGTCATTATTGAACCTCTCGGGCTCGAACTGACGCGCCAGCATATGTTTCTTTTGACCGATTGCGCAGAAGGCGGAGAAGCATTGGATGCGGTTTTCAAGGGGCAGGAGTTTGCTGCCAAGGGAGCTATTGAAGATCGCGATGTGGTTATGTCGGCCCAACGCGGCTTGAAAAGTGGCGCCAATGCATTTTTGGAGTTCGGTTTGTTTGAAAGTGCCATTGGAAAATTTCATGAGACACTGAAACCAGAGTTGGAAGATCCGGCTTCATAGCGCGGATCAAATTTTTAGGCTGCAACTCATCCTCTACCAGTTGAAATCGAACGACAGCTGAAGTCAATCGCGGTCTCAGGAATTTCGACTACCCCATATCAGCAATCGCACGAGCCAATAACAACAGCTGCAACTGTCCGGCCTGTTATGGATTCTATCGGAACTCTGCCGAGCCCTCGGATGCCCGCTACCGAACCGCTTACGAAATGCTGTTATTTTCATGTGATTATGGGAGCCTTGGATTGGTGCGATCATCTATGATGAGACCGAGCAACAATGAGCGGGTGCAAATCACTGTTGCTCGGTCTCCGGAGGAGCGCTTCTGGGGGAGCTAGAAGCGCAAGGTCAAACCACCCAATACTTGGTTCGAGGCAAGCGAGCCTTCATTGTCATTGCGCCGATACTCGACACGAAACGAGGCGTTGCGATTGATCGCATATTCCAAACCGCCGCCGTAGAGCATGCCATTGCCGGTCACCTTATCCGTCGCCACAGCCGTGTCGTTTCCTGCGGCGAACCTGCGGACGGTGTAGCGGTTTAGACCATAGCCGACCCTGCCATAAGCCAGAAGCCGTGGAACAATGGCAATGCCGGCCCTGGCCGAAACGCTTGCGGCCCATTTGGAATCCAGCTCAATGGAACCGCCGCCGGGCAGCGTAGAGCTTAGCGTTTTGCCATTGGGACTGAAATCGGCCTCAACACCCAGCACAAATTCATCAAACTGGGCGTCATATCCGGCAAAGCCACCATAGGATATGCCACTGGATCTGTCATTTAGCCGCGCGCTATTAGGTGCAGGTAACAAGTTATCGTCGATCTTGCGGCGCTCCCAACCAGCTTGCACGCCAACTTTTACGCCTTCAAAATTTTCGTCGTCACTCTGCGCATGCGCAGCCGATGCTCCGGTCAGAACGCCGAAAGCAGCGATGGTGGAAATCATTAGGGTCTTCTTCATTTTATGTCCTTTCTCGACATTTTGGGGAAAATTTGGGCACAAGAATCCTTCTTCGGAAAACATGAGCCCGATGGTAGTTTTGTTAATTTTGTGAAATTTCCGGTCGTAACCGGCAGGATTAGATCGCTGAAAAACCTTACATTATATCAGCCGACAACGGCGTGACCGCGACCACCCATGCAGCGAATAACAATATCTTTTCGGTCCGTTCGGGTATCAGCAGCGCCACTCGCACCACCAATCAGGCCACCCAAAAGCGCACCGACTATCGCACCCTCTATTGAATTATCTTCGATGGCTCCTGCCGCACCGCCAACAACAGCACCGGCCAAAGCCGAGGTCTTGGTGTCTCCATTGTCATAGCGCTTCGTTTTCGCGAGTGCCTGACAGTCGGCAAGGTCGGCGTGATAGACTTCATCTTCATAGCCATCGACGATCGGCCGATATCCCGATGCGGTGTTTGCGCATCCGCTCAGAACAAGGCCGGTGCAGGCGATTGCCATGATGGTGCTGGTTTTTTGAACTCTCATTTCTGCGTTTCCTTCAATGAATATTTCGATTGCATATCGCCAGCTACACTCTAAAATCTTTCTGAAACATGAATATTTTTTATTGTTTTACAATATTTTTTATCTGTCATTCAGAAGGTAATTTCTATGAATCAGCAAGCCAGTACCCAGAATCGTTGGCTTTATCGGCTGTTGCGCATCGTTGCCGGGGTGATGACGTCGCTGGTCGGATTGACCATTATTCTGACAGCCGTGACTGCTCTGATGGGAGACATGGAGCTCTTGGTTGACATGGTTGAAATGGAGTCGGCCGATCCCAAACTGGGTTTGGTTGCCCAGATTGCTCTTGTTGTTACATGCGTCCTTGCCGTTTTCACATTCCTGCTGTTGTTCCGGTCTATCAATCGGTTTCTGGCTCATGCAGAGAAAGGCGAGCTATTTTTGGACAGTGCGGCCAATGCGCTGTCCAGAATGGGTGTCTCGATGATCTTGTTGTATGTGGTTTTCCTCAGTTTCGACGTTCTGCTGCCGATGCTGATCGAACCGGAGTCAATCATTGAAAATAGCATTGATTTCTTTATCTATTTGATCGATCTCAATGCTCTGGGCTTGCTCATCGGCATTGTTCTGATGGCACTGGCGGGAGCCCTTCGCGAAGGACGCGAACTTCAAGATGAACTGAGGCAGATCGTCTAATGACCATTGAAGTAACCCTTGATGTGATGCTTGCCATCCGGAAAGTTAAATCCAAAGACCTTGCGTCACATGTCGGCATTACGGACGCCAACCTCTCCCTGCTAAAATCGGGAAAGGTCAAAGGCATTCGGTTTGAAACGCTTACCAAAATCTGTGAATATCTCGATTGTACACCCGGTGATTTGCTGCGCTATGTGCCCAGTGTTTCTGATGGTGCAGAATGACAAGAAATGTGTGCTCTTATCTCTACGTTTGCGCCCAAAGCGGCCATTGAAGCTACGGCCGCTTTATCCCGAAAGCGGACGTTGGAAATGGACATCTATCGTATCCCATAGGATAACCGAACCGATTGAGAGGATATACAATATGTTGCCGATATCAAACAGGTCCGCGCTTACTGCATTTACTGTGATCGCCCTCTCCACGACCGGAGCATGTACTCAGCAGACGGAAAATAGCAGTAGCGAACGGACTAATGTGAAAACTGTTTCTAACGTCACGAACGCAATCGAAAAAGTCGATGGGCTCGACATATTTTATCGTGCGGCGGGTGATCCGTCCAAGCCCGCGCTGGTTTTGCTGCATGGTTTCCCGACTTCGTCATTTATGTATCGCAAACTACTCGCGGAACTGGGTGAGGATTATTATGTGATTGCACCGGATTATCCAGGCTTTGGCAATAGCAGTTCTCCATCTACAGGCGACCATAATTACACATTCGACAATCTTGCCGATACCATGAACAATTTTCTTATCCAGCGCGGTATTGATGAATATGCTTTGATGATTCACGACTATGGCGCACCCATCGGCTTTCGGATTGCACTAAGGCACCCGGAAAAAATCACTGGCATTATTGCCATGAATGGAAATGCTTATGAAGAAGGAATGAGTAAGAATGGGTGGAGTTTGATCAGACAATATTGGAGGGGGAAAACGCCAGAGTTAGAGAAAACCATAGCTGACAATGTTTTCACTGAAGCTGGCATGAAATGGCAATATACCCATGGAACACGCGATCCGGAAAGCATCGACCCCGCTAATTGGCAGCAAGACTACGCAAAAATTTCCCGTGAGGGCCAAACCGCAGTTCAGCTGGCGCTGTTCTACGACTATCAAAATAACGTGAAATCCTATCCTGCTTGGCAGGAATATTTGCGCAAAAATCAGCCGCCAATGCTGATCATATGGGGCAAGAATGATGCATTTTTCTCCGTCGCAGGAGCGGAAGCTTATAAGCGCGATGTGAAAAATATTGACTATAATATTCTCGACACGGGGCATTTCCCTCTGGAAGAGGAAAGTGACTTCATCGTTCCCAAAGTTCGGGATTTTATGCTGAAAGTAACACGTTAAGGAACGGTCTTTCATCCATTGCTCGCAGCGGCAAAATGGCTTTAATTGAAGTCGGCATAAGGAGGTCTCTTTGATTGGGTTTCTTTTGCTCCAACGACAATCCCTTATGTCCGCAATATCCCGAAAGCGGACATTAGCTTTGTTCGGTTTTAGCGGCAACAAGTGGGGTGGAAAGCGGACATTGCACCCGCGTAATTGAACCTATTTGAAGCAAAGATGCTTGCCGGTCGAAACCTTCATTTCAAACGCTCGAGCCTGCAGGCCTAATGCATAGCGAGTTGCAGTTTGTCGAATGAATGAAGTGATTGGTCGTCGACCATTTGTGCAGCTCTATCTTTCATATAGCCCTTGGCAGGCTTGGGTCTGAACAAAGACTAGCGACCCAATGCCGTGGAGGAAAACAGTGAAACTTCTCTCATCGTCGATCGCCCTGCTGCTCGTTTTTTTGGCTGTGGGTTGCACAAGCGAAAACCAGAATAAAGCACCTGAGCTCACAGGCCCCTATCTGGGGCAGGAACCTCCCGGCCTGACACCAATCCCCTTCGCTTCAGGGCTTGTGACAACAAACGCTTTTGAGGATGGCGGCGTCTTTTCGCATGACATGAATGAGTTCTATTTTGTTAGAGAACGCCCGCAGGATCGAGAGCTCGAAACAATCGTCTTCACACAAGAAAAAGGTCTTTGGACCAAGACAGTGAGGGCGGGAGAAGATGCTGAACCATTCTACAGATACTTTGCGCCCGATGGCAAGACGATGCACTTCGGCAAGCAATATAAGGAGCGCACCAGTGACGGTTGGTCGGACACCAAAAGTCTTGGACCTGATTTCGAAGACATAAATATCATGAGCCTTTCTGCCTCATCGCAGGGCACCTACGTCATAGATGAAAGACGCGACGGGGACGATGGCCTTCTGCGATATTCACGGTTGGTTGATGGCGTGCGTGAAGCTCCGGAACCGTTTGGTAGCGCAATCAACAGCGGAACACGCAATTCCCACCCCTTCATCGCCCCCGACGAGTCCTACATCATGTGGGACGGCATAAAAGACAGCGGATTTGGCAATGTCGATCTGTATATCAGTTTTCGGCAGCCAGATGGCTCATGGGGGCGAGCTATCAATATGGGCGCGGCAATAAACACGGATGCATACGAAGCAGGACCGAAGGTTACACCAGATGGAAAATATCTGTTCTTCGTAAGAGTTGTAGGCACGACAGACGACAACCCATATTCCGATATAGACATATTTTGGGTCGATGCGCAGATCATCGAAAACCTCAGACCTAAACAGTAAGCTTGGCACACATCCGAGACTGCTAAGTTGGTCGTCGCCTTTTGGGTCGTTAGATGAACGGCAGCTACTGCTTTCCAATGTCCGCTTTTGCGCCCATAGCGGACATTAGCGTTCCGGCTGCTTTATCCCGAAAGCGGACATTAGCTAATTGAGTTTTGATCGCTTTTTATCGTCACATAGAAGATCCGGTTCGTAAAGAACACATAGATACCGGCCATTGCAGTTGGAAATAGATAGACAAAACTCTCAATTTTGCTGCTGTCGTCATCTAAAAAATGTTCTCTCACAAAGTAGTAAGAAAACAGCCAAAAAATTATGTTTATCGCCTGAACAGCTATGTAGTTCAGTTTATAGTTGAACATGCAATCTTCCAATCATTACTCAATTGACCGCGAATGAAGAGTCATTCTAGAATGACTTTTCGCGTTAGCAACCAAGACCGCTTAATCCCGAAAGCGGACATAAGAAGCAGTGAGTTGTCGACGCAATTTTAATATCCCAGTTTTTTTCGGCCTAGTATCTTCAAAACAATCGACCTGCCAAACTTCAATATCGGATATAGGGCTCCTGCCCTTCGCTGAGATTTGAAAATCCACCAATTCAGACGTCCGAAAATAGAGCTGGACGGCTGGGCAAGGGAATGGATTGCCGCTGCGCCGTAGATTATGGTGTCACCTTCAACCAGCGCCATACCCTCATCCACGACAAAACCTGCTTGTCGCATTTTCATCACTGCTTCATGGTCCTTTTCTTCACGAGCGTTCACCAAAACAAGACCGGGAAACTGTTCACGCAAAGATAACAATTCGACATAGTTTGCGCAAAAAGGACACTCGCCATCATAAACTAGCCAAGTCATGCCGGTTGCTCGCTGTTTATCTGAACTGCTTTATCCTCTTTGATCCCGAAAAACAAACCACCGAAAAGCGGCAAGTCTCGCAGTGTAGCAAGGCTGCGCCACTCTTTGGCGAAGGGAGACATTACCAAGAGAATGAGAAGAACCATCAAGTGCTGTGCATTGCTAATCTCCATCAGCAGCCATGTGCCGGTATGAAATCCTAACAATGCCAAACCCCAGATTACATGCAGACGTGGTCTAAAGACGATGATCACCGCCATGAATTGGACATATATTATTCCCAGAAACATTAGCCATGACACAAAGTAATTATCGATTACAAAGCGCGCGAGCAGCGGCTCGGTTCCCGTTTGAACCATCCTGTCCGCTAGCGTAAGAGCCAGACCACGCGGCGAAAAATTCCCTTCTTGTCCGGCCAGCATAACCGCGATGCCGCTACTGACCTTCCAAAAGCCGGCCAAGCTATAGAAAAACAGGATCAACGCCTGCGCTGTTGCGAAAGTAAGACAATATGCCAATTGTCCAACACGGCTGATGGCAGACGGCAAAAAGACAAAAACAACCGCCACCCAGATCCAGATATGATAGACATGGTTGATACCGCCAAATGATCCGTGCAGAGCAGCGCCAAATAGCAACAATATTGCAAAGCTAGCTCTGGCCAACCAAAGATCTGGCTTCCAGAAGGCCAATAACGAACTCATAAAACAGGAAAAAGTGAGAATGTCGGTGGCGGTACGCAGATCAAATGGTTCGATCCACAATATCGGCCAAAGCAGGTCTAGATCTCTGGCCCCCTCTACCTCACTGCGGAGCATAGCCATCATTGTGAAGGCTATGAAAACTGAAACAAGGTAAAAATACCGGACACCGGTTCGACACCTCAAAAAATTGAGGTGCAAGGCGGCAAATGGTCGTTCATGCTGTGGCCCACGCTGCAACGCCAGGCGCATATGTCTAATCATTTGCATAAACGCCCTTTTCATATGTTGCGATTTTGTGCGTCCTTATCACTTTGCCCGTGGCCAGCCGTTCAATGGGGTCAAAGACGATTTGGACAAGATCATATTCCAGATGCTTGGCTTCAGACATAAAATTATTCTCAATTGACTTGCGCAAACCGATCTCTGCCGGCGCTGATTTAACCTTGGCCTGCGCCAAAAGATTGAGTGCTTTTCCAAAGCGACTATCTCGGCTCCGAGCCGTTTTAAATGCATCGGTTAGATCGTAAAAATACTTCTTTTCCGGAAGCCTTTCACCATTCATAGCTCGAACTACGACGACGATATCGGTCCGAGGATTGGATGACGTGGAAAACAGGCTCCAATTGAAAAAGGGGAACAACTCCGCTCTGTGCTCCGGCTTGCCTACAATAGAGATAAAAATGTAGGCCAATAAAATTATTGGGACCAAAGTCTGTCTGAAATAATACTGTTTCAAAAGCATTTTACAATTGCACCCTGATATCGCTCGATCGATTAAACATAACAGGCTTAATAAAGGGTTACTTTATCCTCAAATCGCGTTCGAGAGTGATGATACGAGATGGCAAATATATTCACTATTAGATCGAAATATTGGTCGCTATTTAGCTATAAACAGAAGCTGCTGAGGCTGAAAGACCAACTCTAAGCTAAACTTACGGTAAATAACGTATTGGCAACATTACTGTTCCGTGGATGTGTTACAATCGACGGGAAAAGTCATCAATTGAACTTGATTCTCCAACGTCCGCTTTTGCGCCCTTAGCCGACACTAGGAGTGTGACCGCTATATCCCGAAAGCGGACATTAGCTCATTCTGGACCGAAGGACTGAATTTGCGGGTGGAAGCAGACGGAAGTCTTCCCCGGAAAGTTGATACTCGATTGACCTTAACCAGTCCACGGACGTGCCGGACAATAGTACCATAACACCTTGTTGACATATATAATCCACGGAATATACATACGCGGAATATAAATTGGAGTCGCAATGCCGAATAAGCAACTGATCATTAATTCACAGAGCCTCTCGACCGAACAAAAGGTTGTAAGTCTGCTCGGCTGTGTTGCGCATGAGCACAAGACAGAGATGGAAGCTCTGGTGTCACGCCATGGCTTGTCGTTACTGCAACTCGAAATTCTTCATTGCCTTGATCAGGCCCCGCAGGAAGAACTGTCCGTCGGACAGCTTAAAAGCAAACTGATCGATGATAGTCCGAATGTGTCTCGAACTCTGAATCTACTAGTTGGGCGAGGCCTTGTCACAAAGAGGCGCTGCACCGAGGATCAGCGCACCGTCTATATCGCGATTACTCCGGCGGGGCACGATGCGCACGAGCGCTCTGACAAAGAATTATCGTCAATGAAAACCGCACTTTCTTCAGCAGAGATCAAACAACTCTACACGCTGCTTCAAAAATTCTGAACAAGGAACCCCTCATGCTCACGCTTCATCACCTGGAATATTCGCAATCCTTCCGCATCCTTTGGCTGTTTGAGGAGCTTGGCGCTCCCTATGAAATCAAACTCTACAATCGCGACCCCAAAACGCACCTCGCTCCTCCAGAGTATAAGGCGCTTTCACCAACCGGTGCGGCACCCGTGGTAACCGATGGCGAACTTGTTCTGGCAGAGACCAGCGCCATCATGGATCATATTCTCGACAAACATCCCGGCAGTGCCTTGCGCCCCGGTCCAGATAGCCCTGATCGCACAGCCTATCTTTTCTGGTCTCACACAGCGCAAGGATCGGTGATGCCAGCGATGCTGATCGATAGTATTCTTCGCGTCATGGTAGAGCGGGTTCCATTTTTCATTAGACCATTGGCGCGCGCGGTATTGAAGGGGGCAGGGTCTGGATTCATCCGACCCCGATTGAACGCATTGTTTGATCAGGCCGAAAAGGACTTGGCAGAGACTGGCTGGTTTGCAGGAGACGACCTGACAGCCGCCGATATTCTGCTCAGCTATCCGATGCAGTCGGCCCAGATGCGCGGATATATGTCAGAGGATTATCCGCACTGTCAGGCGTGGTTTGATCGAATATATGCTCGCCCTTCGTTCAAAGCTGCAAAGGAAATCGACGGGCGAACATCCATGGTTCTGCCTCTCTGAAATGCCGTTTATGGGTCGACAGCGGCCAATCCGCGGCACATTTCCAATGTCCGCTTTTGCGCCCTAAGCAGACATTTGCGAAATGACCGCAATATCCCGAAAGCGGACACTAGCTTGCGGACCTGTTGTCAATATCAACACCATTTACACTGACTAATTTTATGCAGTTTGAGTATGAGTTATATCCGAGCCCGATACCCGGACAAAAATATTCTCATTGGAATTAGGGCTTTAACCCCTCTTTCGCAAACCTTTCCGCTACGCTTGGGTTTGCTTTACTTGCCGCGGCAATATCTGCCTTACCTTGTCCAATCATACCCAATCGAATTTTCGCGAAACCAAGGCCGAATAATGCCTCAGCTGAATCGGGGTTTTGCTCTAAGGCAGTACTATAATCTTCTTTTGCCGCTTCCCAATTCGCCAGATGCAGATTTGTGTTGCCACGCCCTTTCAAAGCTAACAATTTCTTAGGACTGTACCGAAGCGCACGGTCGTAATCACCAATTGCTCGAGCAAACTCTTTCTGTGCCAAGTGACTAGCGCCACGATTGTTCAGCGCCAATGCATTTTGGGGTTCAAGTTCGATCGCCTTGCTGTAGTCAGAGATCGCCTTGTGATATTGTTTTCGGGTGTAATAGGCATCGCCTCGATTCATAATGGCCAACACATATTCGGGGCTGAGGTTGATCGCCTGACTATAGTCGGTGATCGCTCGCGGCAGCTTATTCTGGCTGTAAAAAGCAAAACCACGGTTGTTAAATGCATGTGCATATTTCGGATTAAGGCGTATTGCTTCGTTATAATCCCGAAGCGCTTGTTCAAAATCACCTTTATCCTGATATGCAGTGCCACGATCATTGAATGCCTGGGCCAAATTCGGATCAATAGCGATCGCTTTGTTGTAGTCGGCAATTGCGCGATTGTAGTCACGTTGATCTTGATAAGCTCCACCACGATTGACCAAAGCTGCGAGAAAGTTCGGGTCGATACGAACAGCTTGATCATAGTCAGCAATTGCCCGTTTAAGATCGTTTTGGCGAAGGCGAACGTTTCCGCGATTGTAGAAGGCGGAGGCGTAGTTAGGGTTCAACTGGATTGCTTGGCCGAAATCTGCGTTAGCTCTGAAAAGATCATTTTGGTCCAAATAGATAGTGCCGCGATTATAAAAAGCATCGGCATATTTCGGATTGAGAAGAATGGCTTTGCTGTAATCTGAGATGGCCTGTGCATGCTTGCCCTTCGATGCATAATTGTTTCCGCGATTTAAGAAAGCAACGGTATATTGAGGAGCAAGGCGAATGGCTTCATTAAAATCGGGTATTGCAAGATCGAGTTCATTTTTGCTTGAATAACCATTCCCACGGTTGAGGAAAGCAACTGCCCGATTTTGCGCAATAACTCCCTCAGACTTGATGATCTCCGAGCAACTGCCAATCATCAGTTCAGTTGAAAACGCGTTGTCTATATTTCCGCAAACTTCAAAGTGTCGATCTAAATTCTGAGCCTTGATAGGCCCTGCAATCAACAAAAGCAGTGATGTTGTAATGTGAACAAATATCGTAAAGGCTTTCGATTTCATTGCTTCCTCGACAACTAAAATGGGCATGGGAGTGATAAACCATAGTTCTTCTCAATATTTACCACCACAAAGAAATATACCAAAATTTGTGTCCGCTTTTGCGCCCAGAGCGGATGTTCGGTCGACAATGATTGTATCTCGAGTACCCACGGTAGTTATCGGTCAATACCCATAGTGGAATTTGAAGTTAACCATGTATTCATTTCCAAATCCGCTATAAAAAGAAACAATAACTTGTTTGACAACAGATTTAGGGGAGACACTGTGAAATATCTATCTGCTGCAGTTGCGACTGGATTGCTTTTGACCAGTTCCATGGCCATCGCACAGAATTTTACTGCCGGTTCCTTTCCGTCTTATACTGATACGTTGTTAAACAACGCCGATAGCTATGATGTTTCACTAGGCGGGTCTCTGCAAAACAAAACCACCGACGGGAAGCTAACCGGTACATACCAGGCGGCCGTTGAGAACTTGAAAGCAAGGAATTTTACTCAGGCATCTGCCCTTTTCGATGCCTATTTTGTTGCACCGCGCCGGATAGCCGAACCAAGCCCAAGCAAATTGACCTATTACATGGCGGGCGCGAGCCACTATCATGCAGGGAACGACGATGCAGCTCTTCCGTTGCTCAAAAGATCTTTGCGAAGTGGCTGTGGACTGAACCCCAAGCAACAGGCGATCGCAAAATCCTATGTCGCCGACATATTGGCGCGCTAGTCAACGGACTTACAATTTTGACATTGAGTGTGGTGCCTTAATATAGTTTAGACCGCTCCGCCCAGCCAAGCGGGCTTTGCTGCCTGGCCAAGCGCAACGGCCACTGCGGCCTTCGCCTGCAGCCGCGTGCTATCCAGTATCGGCAGCGGCGACATCTGCTCCGTAATCAGTAACGGAATCTCCGTGCAGACCAGCGCAACGGCATCGCAGCCCCCGCTTTGCAGATCGTTAATGATGCGGATAAATTCCAACCGGGTTTCTGCGCGAAAATCTCCGAGACACAGTTCGTCAAAAATCGCGTTATGAATGATCTGCCGATCCTCAGACGCCGGAATGGAGCGTTCCAGCGAGCGGCGACCCAACGCTTCCTTGTATACTGGCCCTTCCATCGTCCAATTGGTGCCGAGCACACCGATATGCCGCCACCCATCGGCCTCGGCCTGTGCCGCAACGACTTCCGCTATATGCAGGCAAGGAATGGGGAAATCGGGGCCCGGCTGCTCCAGCGCAATATGCGCGGTATTGTCCGGCAGGATGAAGAAATCCGCGCCCGCAGCCGCTAGTCGTTCGGCATCTTCCCAGAAAATCTGCCGTAGCGCCACCAGGTCACCGCGCTCCCAAAGATCGAGCGTTGGCGCCATCGCCCCGCCACTCATCGTGATCCGCGGATGTTCATGCGCACCCAATATGCGAATACCCTCCTCCCAGACGGTTCGGTAAGACAAGGTTGCGCCTTCCGCGCTATGGGCGAGTATTCCAATGTGGAGGGGTTCGTTCATCGGGGTGCCGGTTCCAGTGTCAGTGATGTAATGGCGGGAAAATCATTGCTCATCACCGCACCGCCGCCATCATATTGTTTGCCGGTGCCAAGAGTGATCGTCGCCGGGCGCCACTCGAACTTCGCTGCATAGGATTGCTCCGTCATCCAGGCAATACAGGCACCAACAGTGCATAATGCGGTTTTCAGTTCGCCCTCAGGCTGACCGAGCGGGCGATAATGGACATAGCAGTTATCACCGCAGTCAAAACCAGTGAGCATGACATGCTGACGCTGTTCCGGCGTTCCGGCGGCGCTCCAAGCCGGTTCAGCGTTGGGCGATCCACTGGTGGCGCAGGCGGCCAGCATCCATGGCGCCGTGGCTATCAGTGTAACATATGCGAAACGCTTCATGCCTCGATATCTCCGACAAAGTTTCAGGACGCGGCTGCAAACGGCGCTGGATAGGTTGGCAGATTCATCATCTTCGCCGCCTGCTCCGGTGTTGCAATCGGACGACCGAGGCGCCCTGCCAGCTCAACGACTTCGCGCACCAGATCGACATTCTCTGGCTGGCGCGGACCGCCATAAGGTTCGATCCCGACTTGCACATGGCCGCCGCGCATGATCGCAGCCTCAGCGAGACCGCAACCGACGCAATCATCGCCAAAGCTCGAGACCAGCCATGGCAGCGCGCTGCCCGCGATCATCTCCAGATAGGCATCCAGCGCGGCGGCGGTCGGTGGCAATCCAAAAGGCTGGTCATCGGCACCGAAATAGAATTTCATAATCCCGCCGGGTGGCAGCTTTCCGGCGCGGTACAGCGACATGATGAACTTGACGAAGCCCGGCTCAAAGATCGAGATACTCATCCCCAGCTTCAGCTGCCGGCACGCTTCAACATAATAATAGCTGTCGTGCATGTCGTTGCGATAGATCAGATTGGTGGGTGCAAAGGCACCATCCGCGCCCGGAACCGAGACATTGAAACTGCCCGGATCGCACAGGCCTTGCGCGATCAGGCCTTCCTCTGCCATCGCCGTAATATGCGCATAGCGCTCTTCAACCGGCACGCCTTCCTTGCCCGGCATGGTCGGGGTCAGGATCGCGTCGGGGCGCAGTTTCAAAAGCTTGCGCCAGGGCCGCGCATAGCTTTCCGCATCCATCACGCCGGAGCCGCCAAAGACCGGATCGCGCGTGTGATTGTGCACCAGCGCCGCGCCTGCCTCCATGCAAGCGACCGCCTGCGCGACAATCTCTTCATCTTCATAGGGGACATTGGGATTTTGCTCCGGTTTGACCGAACCGTTGAGCGAAACTTCGATGATGAGCGGGGTGTCGGGAATCTGGGTCATCGCAGGACCCTAGCAAATATTGCCAGTGATAGGAAAGCGTCTTGGGCCGCTCACCGCGCAATCCCGCTTGCCCGGTCACATGCGTTTCGCGGCCATTTTTTTGCCCATTAACAGTCTGTTATCCAAAACCTCATATGCAGGATCGCAATTCGTTTGTGGGGAATGAAATGGCCGAGGCCGAGCATCAGGGAAGCAGCACCGTGTCACGGGACCTTTCCGCTATCGACAATCAGGAAGTCGCCGGCAAGTTGCTGATCGACGGATTGGAACGGCGGATTGCAGGGCAGCTTAGCGTGATCATCCCGGTCGGCGTGATCGGATGGATCGCGAGCCAGACCGACAACCGTGCCTTGTGGATCTTTCTGGGCCTGCAGATATTGTCACAATTTGCCATCACTGCCACATCGCAATCGCTGCGGCGCGCCATCGAGGCAGGTAAAAGCACAAGGATACGCAAAAATCTGTGGATGATGGCCGAGGCATCCAGTGGTATCATATGGGCTGCTATGATGCTCGACGTCGGAACGCTCATCGGCGGATCGGATGCCGTGCTGACCACGTGGGTCACGATATTGGTGACCATGGTTGTCTCCGTCCTGCTCGCCGCGCCGATTGCCGGCATTGCTTTTCCATTGCTTGGCGGGTTCTCGGCTGCGGGTGCCGCGGGCATCTTGCTGTTTGACAAGGATTTCAGCAGCTTTGCCCAGCTGGCGCTCATCTTCATGAGCGTCGCGCTGTTCATTGTGGCCAAGGCGGTCAATTTTCAGGCGCATAAAAGCTGCCGCGACGGTATCGAGGCGGAACGGCTGGGCCACCGGCTGGCGGAGGAGCTGCGGCGCACGTCCTGGCTGTCGCGCCATGACGGTCTGACGGGATTGTTGAACCGCTCCGCCTTGCAGGAAAGCATTGCTGATCTGGGCGACATGCCGACCGCCCTGATCCTGCTCGACATCGACCATTTCAAGCAGATAAACGACAGCTATGGCCATGGACAGGGCGACGAAGTGATTGCCGCCGTCAGCGCGTGTATCAGCGAAACACTGGACGAAGCGGCGCCCGATGCCTTGGCAGCGCGCTGGGGCGGGGAAGAATTTATTATCGCCCTTCCCGACTGTAAAACAGATGCCGCCGATATTGCCGAAAATTTGCGTAGCGCGGTTGCAAAACTGACGCATCAGGACTGGCCAGCACGGCTTCGGGTAACCGGCTCGCTCGGCGTCGCCCATGGCCCCGCCGGCGCCTTTTCCGCCACATTCAAGAGCGCGGACAGCGCCATGTATGACGCCAAGGAACAGGGCCGGAACCGCGTAGTCTGCGCAAATGATGGCGGCGGAAAACCCTCTCGCGTCGCCCGCGCCGCTTAAGCCGCCACTACCTAAGCCGCCTGTTGGGCAATCCGCCCGGTGGTCATATCCTCCAGCGTGATCGTGGTCAGCGTCTCGCCATCGGGGCCGAGAAAGTCGGCGAGCTTGCCATCGGGCGCATAGAGATTGAACAGCACTAGCGCGCCATCCGGCCCGCCATGTTCCATATGGACATCGCCCGGATCCTTCGCCGCATAATCCCCGGCGGCGCGAATGCGTTTTTCGCCAGCCACGCCGTTTTCATAGTCAATCACATGCAGCTCCCCCGCCAGCACGGTCGAGGTGGTCGCGCAGACATGGCGGTGGAAATGGCAATAGGCGTTTGGCTCCCACTTGTAGAGCAGGTCAATATGGCCATCATCGCGCACGGAAAGAACCGCGCCGTGATAGTCGATGGGATAGGCGAAGCGGTTATCCGCATCGGTGAAGTGGACCCATTTGAGGGCGGGGTTGGATAGAAGGTTCATGGGATGGATCGTAGTGGGTGTTTTGTGAGATGGCTAGATGGGGTCGTACAGCACTCATCGGGTTCACGCAGTGATTAGAATACGCTTTAATCAAACTGCTCAGTATCCGAATGTATTTTGGCACCTAACACAATTCTTTGACTAAGCCGCTCGTACTTTTTGGAACAGATAGTTAATCCTCTCCAACAGCCTAAAAAAAGTTAGAAAGGCCTCAGAAACTATTGAGAATAATATGAACTTCCCTATGATTCCTGCAGCAAAAAAGTACTTGCTCACCACCTCTGCGGGAATCATCGTTTCGATTAAACCTAAGGAGAGCTCAAGAAACAAACAGCAAGCAACAATAATTCCAAAAATACATACTGCGTTGAAGTAGGCAATATTATCGAAAATCTCAGAAGCAAGTTTCTGTACTTTCTTCCGCGTGAGATGGTCTTCAATTGAACCTAACCGCGCCTCACCTATAAACGAGCGATCAACGATTACAAATTGCACACCAAAGCTAAATCCCGCCAAGATAGATAGGGCCGAGACAATTGTTCCAATTAAGCCCTCGCTTGGATAGTCTGTAAATACCGAAATCACTGCAACAATAGAAAAGAGTGTTAGATAACGTGGCCAAACAGCTAACTCTTTTTGTGTCGCAAAATTATAATAGGTTTCCCTGTTCTTCTTATATAGATCGATCAGGTTCAACATCAGTCCTCGGCAGATAATTTTTCTATGATTTCGCGTTCCAGCAATGCATACATTTTTTCCCTGGTCGGTTTGGTTAAAGGATGACCATCTTCGTTCAGAGTGACCTCAATTGGAAAGCGCGTTGCAACATTGATTTGATCAAGAAAATAAAACCTCTTTTCTCTGCCATTGACGTCAGCAATTAAAACACACTTTTCTATTTCTTCGTCGTTAATCTCTGTTAGGCCATTTTTATGCAAGCTTTCTAGCACCTTCTTTCTTATCTTATCCCGGCTTTGACCCAGCAAAGGGAGCAAATTGCTTCGAGCGTCTTGTTCAAAAGTGTCCCCTTTTTCATCCCTTTGCAGGGCAAACATTGCCCGAGTTGCTAGTTTGGGGTCAGCAGCAATCTTTTCGGGCTGTCTATGGATATTCACTTGAAGTTCCTTAGGCCTCGCACCTTCCAAATAAATCAGATCGTTCCTGAACGATGTTGACGCGATTTTCGTCGGTTGTCCGAGCATCTTCTTCAGTGCGAGCGATAGAGGCAGCCAGCCTCCATAGTTCCCCAAATATTGAGCACCAACATACAGTTTCCCATCATTTGACAAATAAAGTATGTAGTTAAAAATTCTTTGATTTACACTTTCGGCTGAGATTTTTCCTTTTTCAGAGTTGTCAAAAGAATGCCCTGAATAAGGTGCTTTAAATTTACCAAAAACACATCTGATGCTTTTCCTTTGCATATCCAAAAAGGGCACAAGAGCGCCCAGTCGAACGCGATCAAAAACCAGAGGGTCACCCATATCTGGCTCGGGTTGTGACTCAATATCACTTAGCAACTGATCAAAATCTTCCTGCGTAAATGGCAGAAAACCTTCGTCCTCATCTGGGTTATCGCGCAGAAGATAGTGAAAGCTAACACTCACACTTTCTCTTTTTGGCTTACCCATCGATCAAACTCTCATTTATTTGAAGAGCGTCTAAACATTCCATATCTGTGATTTCCCCCGTCGGCAGCAGGCAAGTACTGAAAATAGTAAAAAGTAAGCACTGATGACTATGAAAGAGTAGGGTACCAACAGTTCAGTTACTACCCTAAATTGCGTCCATATTGGTGGAAATCCCGGAAATTTTCTTATTGTTAAGGTGCTATTCTTGGAGATATTCCGAATTTATTAACAAGGCGGGCATGCCTCTTCTACCGTAAATGCGATTACAGCCCTATATTACCGTTGAAAATAGATATGCTCTTCGATCTTAAAAAGCGGAAAGTACAGTTTGCATTGTACCAGCAACCCTCACAACCCACCCCGAAACTCCGCATAAGCCGCCATCACATCCGCTGCGCCTTCGGTCTGCGGATAATGTCCCAGATGGTCCAGCCGCCACGCGGGAACCTCCGGGTTCAGCGCCGCGATCGCGTCGACCAGATGACCGCCGGAGACCGGGTCCTGGGTGCCGTTGATCAGGGCGATCGGGCATGGCGGGTTGGTGAGCGGCGCTTGCCAGCGCGGGCCGTGGGTGCGGCGGTCGGCGATATAGTGGAGCAATTTATGTTGCAGCCGGTCGCCGTCCTTGTGGCTGATCACCGCCCAATAGGCGTCGAGCTCCACCGCGCTCGGCTGCGTATCGCGGCCGAATACCGCGCTAAAGCTTTTACCGAAACGTTCGCGGTTCATCAGGTGGACGAACAGGCCGCCAAATGGTCCGGCGAGCAGTTTCTGGATCGGCCGCGCGCGATGCTGTGCAGGGAGCAGGCCGCCATTGAGGAAAGCGCAGCTCAGCATTTGGTGCGCGAGCCTGCCCTCCCCGTGCCGCGCCAGCAATTCCTGCCCCGGGCTGACGCCATAATCATGGGCGAGGATGTGGAAATCCGCCCCGAAATGTGTGTCAGCCAGATGCGCCGCAAGGTCGACCTGTTCCTGCAAATCATAGCGATGGCGCTTCGGCTTGTCGGAAAAACCAAAGCCAAGAAAGTCAAATGCCAGCACGCGGTAACGCGCGGTCAGCTCTTGCCATAGGGGCAGCCAGTCGAGGCTGGAGGTTGGAAAGCCGTGGAGCAACAGCAACGGCGGTGCGCTGTCCTGACCGCCCGTGCGGATGAATATCTGGTGGCCGTTCCATGTGACATGCTGTCCGTCGTCGCGCCACCGGGCAGCCGTTTGGGGGGTTATCGCATTCGGGTTTTCAGTGATCATAGGTGGTGGCTCTCATGGATGGATCCTGAATCAAGTTCAGGATGACGAGGGGCTATAGGTGCGTCCGATCCTGCCACCCTGCAGGTATATTGGCAAATTCAAAGATTGGCCAACAGATCACTCAGCTGGCGGACGCGGGCGCGGACAGAGGCAGCGCTGTCCTTGGCGGCGGATAAGGCCATGGGATGTATTTACCCCGCTGGTTCGAGGATCCTCGGCGTGGCGACAAAGGGGCGGTTTTCCAAAGCACGCAAGCCGTTGGATATCCTCGTACGATCACTCATCAGGCGGACATATTGATAGTCGCATCCGGAAATCGGGTGCGGATATTCCGAGATATCCTGCTGTAGCAAGGCCCGTGCTTTTTCGAGTTCCTGTCGAGCGGATTCCAACGCCAGTTCATAAGGTTCCTGCATGATGATCTCCTCTGCAAATAATTTGTCAGCTCATTCCGTTGGTCCGTCAACTTGTTCTGTTATTTGTTCAGCCAACCATCGCTTCATATTGGGCACGAATCTTTTCATCGATCTGGACAGGTCCACCGCCGTGTACATGCCGGTCTTGTCGATTTTTCTTTACACCCGACACCCAATATTCCTCGCCGGTTTCCTCATCGAAGAAGTTCCCTCTCACACCGTTACCGCGGAGCAGGAGCTTGTCCTGAAAATACACCCCACGGCCAGATTTCGTAAAGCGAGTTTCGGTAATCCAGGCTGGTCCATCACCACCATGACCCGACTTCAATTCAACATACATGATCTGGGTTTTGTGCCCCATAGCTCACTCCGCCGGTTCTTCCTTGCCTTGCGGGTTCCATGCCCAGCATTCCACCTCAACCCGCGCGTCCAGCACCAATCCGGCGGTCTGGAAAGCAGAACGCGACGGATAGCGGCCCGCTTTGAAATAGCTCTTATAGACAGTGTTGAAGGCCGCAAAGTCGGCAATGTCCGCAAGCATTACGGTACATTTGAACAGCGCATCATGATCAAGACCATATTTGGCGAGCGTCGTGCCAATCCGGTCCATTGTCCGTTTTGTTTCCGGACCAATGCCACCAGCGACCAGCGCCCGTCCGCTCTCGTCAATGCCAAGCTGGCCAGAGAGATAGATGATATCGCCGACCTGTACGGCTTCGGACAGGGGAAAGGCGCCGCTATTGGGCAGAAATTCGGGCGGCTTGTCAGCGGCTTGGGCACTGGCAGCAAAGCCGATCACCAGCGCGCCCGCCGATAATCTCGCCGATAATCTCGCCGATAATCTCGCCGATAACCTCACCAATAGCCTCACCAGTAACGGGGCGAAGGTCCGAATTGTTAAACCCATGACAATTCCTTTTTGGTGATAGGCGATCAGCTGTTCCCTTCCGCCTTCATTTGGTTCGTTTCTTTTGCTTACCCGTTTCGAGCAAGCAAGGAAACTCCGTGCCATAATATTGCAGACGCCCCACATTGCCTTCCACCTGGAAGCCAATGTCTTTGCCGCTGAATTGCACAATGTCGCCGTTGCGATCGGACCTCTTCATCCGTTCGGCCAAACCGCCCTTTCCCCAAGCGCCCGGGCGATAAAAGGACAGGATATGCAGCGCGGCCTGCTGCGGGTTATCGGGCCGCATGGTCACGATATAATCTTGGAACAACGCTGGCGGCATCTTGCAGACATAGCGCAGGTGGTCGCGCGGGGGCTGCGGCAATATCTGAAGATCCTGTGAACCTTGCACAGCATTAGCTGGGCCGAAAGCGGCCGCCACCGCCAAAGATATTGCTGCCGCTATGCTAATGACGCATCACTCCGCCGGTTCTTCCACCTTTGGCGTCAGACGCGCCGTGATCTTGATCTCAACCAGCCCGTCAGGGGTGTAGAGGCGATCAACGTCGATGGCGGTCCAGGCCGGAAACGGCGCTTTCACAAATCGTTTCTTGGCGGCCGCGAGGGGCGGCATCGATTGGTCGATATCGACATGATAGGTGGTGATATCGAGTATATCATCCCAGCTCGACCCGGCGCGTTTCAGGATCGTACCGAGATAGGCAAAGGTGCGGGCATAGCTTTCCTCGTCTGTCATGCCCTCCGGCGTCGGGCCGGAAATGACGCCTGATAAATAGACAGTGCCGTTGTGGATGACCGCTTGGGAGAAACCAAACTGCTCCATGAAAGCAAGGCCCTGCCCGCCCTCAGGCATAAGCGTCTGCTTGGGCTCCGCCTGTGCGGCAGAGGTCCCTGCGATGATCGCCATGGCGGCTGCGAGTGGTGTCAGTAAGGTTTTCATGCGCTTCACTCCGCTGGTTCTTGCTTCACCTCATCCTCAGGCAAATAAAGTCGGTCGCCCTTGTCCTTATAGACTTTCGCCATTTCGCGCATGCCTTCTTCCGCCGCGGCTTTGGATGCCGCTGCGGTGTCTGCGCCGAGTTTTTCCGAGGCGATAAAGCCTTCGGCGCTCTGGTTCTGCTTGCTGGCAAAGTCGCGGACTTCCTGCGAAATCTTCATCGAACAGAATTTCGGCCCGCACATGGAGCAGAAATGCGCGGTCTTGGCGCCTTCGGCTGGCAGGGTCTGGTCGTGATATTGCATCGCGGTGTCGGGATCGAGCGACAGGTTGAACTGGTCGCGCCAGCGGAATTCAAAGCGCGCCTTGCTGAGCGCATCGTCACGGACCTGTGCAGCCGGGTGGCCTTTGGCAAGATCCGCGGCATGGGCGGCAAGTTTATAGGTCACAACGCCAACTTTCACATCGTCGCGATCGGGCAGGCCCAAATGCTCCTTCGGCGTGACGTAGCAAAGCATCGCGGTGCCGTACCAGCCGATCTGCGCTGCGCCGATGCCGCTGGTGATATGGTCATAGCCGGGCGCGATGTCGGTGGTTAGCGGCCCAAGCGTGTAGAAGGGGGCCTCGCCGCAGACTTCGAGCTGCTTTTCCATATTCTCCTTGATCTTGTGCATCGGCACATGGCCGGGGCCTTCGATCATCACCTGCACGTCCGATTTCCATGCGCGGTGGGTCAACTCGCCCAGCGTGTAAAGCTCGGAAAACTGGGCTTCGTCATTGGCATCGGCGATCGAACCGGGGCGCAATCCATCCCCCAGCGAATAGGCGATGTCATAGGCTTTCATGATCTCGGTAATGTCGTCGAAATGCTCGTAGAGGAAGCTTTCCTTGTGATGGGCGAGGCACCATTTGGCCATGATCGAACCGCCGCGCGAGACGATTCCAGTGACGCGTTTCGCCGCCATCGGGACGTAAGGGAGCCGCACGCCGGCATGGATGGTGAAATAATCGACGCCCTGCTCGGCCTGCTCGATCAGCGTATCGCGGAAGATTTCCCAGGTCAGGTCTTCGGCGACCCCGCCAACTTTCTCCAGCGCTTGATAAATGGGTACGGTCCCGATGGGCACGGGGGAATTGCGGATGATCCACTCGCGCGTATCGTGGATATTCCGCCCGGTTGAGAGGTCCATCACGGTATCCCCACCCCAGCGGATCGACCAGACCATTTTGTCAACTTCGCTCGCAACATCCGATGCCACGGCACTATTGCCAATATTCGCATTGATCTTCACCAGAAAGTTGCGGCCAATTGCCATCGGTTCGGTTTCGGGATGATTGATGTTATTCGGGATAATCGCGCGGCCTCTAGCAATCTCGTCCCGTACAAATTCCGGCGTGACATAGTCAGGGATGGACGCGCCAAAGCTCTCGCCGTCACGCTTATACTCCTTCAACCGCTCCCGCCCGAGATTCTCCCGTTCGGCAACATATTCCATTTCCGGCGTGATAATGCCTTTACGAGCATAGTGCATCTGCGAGACATTCTGTCCCGCCTTAGCGCGCAAGGGGCGTTTCACGACATGTGGGAATTGCGGGACACCGCCGCTGCGATCGGGGCCAAGCTGTCCATTATCTTCCGGCTTGATCTCACGGCCGTCATAGCTTTCGACATCACCCCGCGCTTCGATCCATTCGCGGCGCAGTTGCGGGAGGCCCGCGTTGATGTCGATGAGCGCATCGGGATCAGTGTAAGGGCCAGACGTGTCATAAACCCGCACTGGCAACTCACCACCTTCAAGATGGATCTCCCTCATCGCCACGCGGATGCCAGATCCACTATGCGCCGCCACATGCACTTTTTTGGAACCCGCAATCGGGCCAGTGGTTACGCCAATTTCGGTCTTTGCAGGAATGTCAGCCATAGTCTTTACTCCAGTTGTCGGAGTGAAGAGGCGGGATTTTTGTCTAACACCGCTCCCTCCCTCCGCCCGGGTTAACGGGATCAGGTTCAACGGGTCGCGGCTTATTCCGCTCTCAACCTGCTCTTGCGCACAGGCTCCCCGGGGATGAGTCGCAGGTTAGTGCGCCCATGCCCGAAGGTCCAGTGAAGATTGGCAAGAGTAGCGATAGAAGCTGCGTGACGAAGCGCGAATTGCCTACCAGCCGGGGACGAAATATTTTGGCGGTACCGCACAGCCCCAGTAAAAACCCTGCCCAAAATCCGCACCGAGCAGGCGCGCCTGCGCCAGATGATGTTTGGTTTCGATCCCTTCAATGACCGACCGCGCCTTGCGGCCTCGACAGAATTCTAGCATCGACGCAAGAAGCGAGATCGGAATATCACCATCATAGCAAGCATTGAAAATCGTCTTGTCTATCTTGAGTTCGTCAAAGGGGATTTTGGCAATCCGTTCCAGATTGGCGAGACCGGTGCCATAGTCATCAATCGAGATGCCAAGTCCATGGCCACGTAGCGAATGACATACCGCTGCCAGCCGGTCCACATCGACCACGCGAGACTCCTCGGTGATTTCAAGCATGAGTTGCCCGGGCTGAATATCCGCATGTTTCAATCGGCTGATCAGCGCATCCACAAAGCGCCGATAGGTCATCATGATCGCGCTACAGTTAAACGAGACTGGTACCGCCTTACCGCGTTTTGCCAACGCAGTGGCGAGCCGGATAGATTCGTCGACCACCACCAATGTGGCCTCAACCTCAACGGCAACATCGACCAAATCAGAAAAGATGATGGCAGGGTTTAGAGCGCGCCGCGTCTTGACCCGGGTGAGCGCTTCATAGCCGACAATCTTGTCATTATCCAAAGACTGTTTGGACTGAAACTCGACCGAAAGATTGGGCAGCAACCGGTCCGTTTCCACCAATGCGCAGACATAATCCAAGTCATTGACCGCATGGCCGCTGACATCGGCCATCCGTCCGATCAGATTGCACAGAGTTGGCACCGCATAGGGTTTCTGCAATCGCTGGACGACACTGGCAGCATCGAAGGCCAGATTATCATCGCCACTGTCTTTCGGGTTCGGCGTCAATATGACTGGAAGCGAAGGACGCAGGCCCGAAAAACGGTCGAGCAAGTCATGTCCGTTTTCGCGCATGCTTTTGGGATCAATCACCAAAGCATCTGGCCCGAAGACCAGACTGGCTTCTTCATCCAGCTTCGAAAACACACAGGCGACAGCGACGTCGCGCGCTTCCAGATCATCTTGTAGTGATCGTGAAAGGGCGTTTTCTTCTTCTACAATTATAACTTTGGCATTGGCCATTGGGGGGAACCTCTATTGATAGGGTGTCACGCCCGGCACTTGGCCGGGCGGGAAAGTGAAATTGGGAATTTGGAAACCTCAGGCGATCAGACGGCAAGACTTGTCGTACCAAGTCACTTGCTTGCGATGCCACGTCATTCACATATCGTGACTTTAACTCTGATCGCGAAATTCCTGCAAATGGGTGATGCGCAAACCGGACATGCCTGAGCGGTGAATCGCCTGTTGCCAGGAGATCAATTCCTCCAGCGACAGTTGATAACGTTCGCACGCCTCATCCGTGGTCAACAATCCGCCATTCACGGCAGCGACGACTTCTGCCTTGCGTCTGATGACCCAGCGAGTGGTATCCGCTGGTGGTAAATCATGTTCGGCTAATGCTTCCCCAAGCGGGCCGATCACTCTTTTAGCTTTTGGTATCGTAACATGTTTCATATGGAACCTCATTTCTGCCTTTCGGCGTTACCCTGTTCCTATGCCCGTCCATGAAAATGCGCCGAGAATATTAAGTGCGTCTAAATTTATGTGGTTAACAACCCTTAACGCGCGCGCTTTACCGCACTGTCCAGCAAGCGTGACGGAGCATCTGTTGAGCAAAGGGAATTGTCCAACAGCAACCCGCGTCGAGTAGCCGCGCCTATTCACCAAGAAAGGGCATCTTGATTCTATATGAGGTTTCCACCGACGGCAGGGAGCAATGTTCCTCGCAAAAACTGCTCGATCACTTGCAGTTTATCCACCAGTCGGACCGAAAACCTGACCACTAGTCAGGATAACCGGGTTCGCCGCGGCAATCATCATCCAGTTCGCCGTCGTCATTATAACCATCGCAGCGATCATCCTTGTCAATGAAATAACCAGCTGCAGCTCCAGCGGCAGCACCAATAGCGGCACCTTTTAAGGCATCGCCGGTATCGCCGGTCACCGCGCCTATAACTGCTCCGGTTGCGGCTCCGGCTGCGGCACCTTCACCGGCATAATTTCCAGCGCAAGCGGAAAGGGACAGGGCCGACACGGCAGTGGCCGAGAGAATGGTTAGTTTTTTCACAGTTAGTTGCATGGCTGATACTCCTGAAATCATCTGCCCCCATGGATCGACAGTAAACACCCAGATGGCGGTCTGGTTTCTGAACAAATCGGGTTTTTCGGATGAACGGCACCCCGGTTGCGATGATCGTCGGAAACCGGCGAGCCGCAGGGAGACAGCATTCTTGTTAGGACCAGACCATAGCGTCCTGAGCCCGCATGCTACTCGGCTTGACCCTGATCATCTAAATTGAGCCTTGCCGACGCTTCCCTTCCTCTGCCAATAGGCCATCTTAAAAAACGGGGACGGTACTTATGCTATCTGCAATCGGTTTAATCGGCGGGCTTGCGCTGCTCATCTATATGACGGTGAAGGGCGTAAATATCTTGATCGCTGGGCCGATTGCCGCCGCGATTGTGGCCGCGACCAGCGGTCTTGCATGGTTGCCACCTTTGGCTGCCGAAGGTGCCCCGGATTTTGCCACCGCCTATATGGATGGGTTTGTCAGTTTCTTCAAAAGCTGGTTTTTCATGTTTCTGCTCGGCGCCATATTTGGGGAAATCATGGGCGCATCCGGCGCAGCGGCCAGTGTCGCCCATTGGATCATTGAAAAAATCGGCATCAAACACGCGGTGCTTGCTGTGGTCGCGGCCTGTGCTGTCCTGACCTATGGCGGGGTCAGCGTTTTCATCGTTGCATTTTCGGTCTATTCGCTAGCGGTGCATCTGTTTCGCGAAGCCAACTTACCGCGTCGCTTCATCCCCGCCGCCTTGGCGTTCGGATCGGTTACCTTTACGATGACAACAGCGGGTAGCCCAGAGATCCAGAATCTCATCCCGATGGAATTTCTTGGAACCACTGCCTATGCTGGCTGGGAAGTCAGCTTGGTTGTTGCGATCTTCATGGCAATTGCTGGTCATTTCTGGCTCAACTGGATGGTGAAACGCGCGGTCGCCAGAGGCGAAACATTTGTCGGCCGCGAGACCGATGATACCAATACCGATTATGGTACCCTACCCGGCCCGCTTTTATGTTTGCTGCCATTGGTTGCTGTACTCGGTATTTTCCTGATCTTCCAATATCCGCAGGATATGGGGCCGCTTTCCGTTATATTACCGCAAAACTCCCTCGACAAATGGGCGCTGGTGGCCGCTCTGGGCTCAGGCGCAATTGTCGCTCTGGCCGTCGGGTACCGCAAACTGAAAGCGATGCCCGAAGCCTTTTCACGAGGGGCTACCAGTGCGGTAGTCGCGATTACCAATACCTGCGCCGTGGTCGGCTTTGGAGCGGTGGCCAAACTATCGCCTGCTTTTCAGGAAGCCTTGGTAATGGTGCAAAACATTCCCGGCAGTCCGCTTATTGGCGCTGCCATTGCGGTCACCGTAATCGCAGGCCTGACGGGCTCAGCCTCAGGTGGCCAGACCATCGCCCTTCCTCTGATCGCTCCACATTATCTTGATGTCGGCGCCCAGCCGGATGAACTGCACCGGGTGGTTGCAATCTCCTCCGGCGCGCTCGATAGCCTGCCGCACAATGGCTATGTCGTCACCACCATCCGCGCCGTATGCGGCGAGACGCACAAGGATGCCTATGGCGCGGTCGGTGCGTTGACCGTAGTGATACCAGTGATCGGTACGATCATGGCGGTGGCGATGTTTACGATGTTTTAGCCTTCATCCTAGTTCTTAACCGGCGAACCGACACGATAGACGAGGCCGAGAAACTTCCAGCCCACCCCTTCATATTCATAGGCTTGGTTGACATAGACCGTGCGTGGTTTGGTCGGATAGTGGCCCCGGATATTCAGTGCACCATCTTCACCAACATCTACGCTATCGATGACCGGTGACATTTTGGCGATGTCTGAAAAGTCGCCGGCAAATTTAAACGAACCCTCATAGGCCTTGTCCAGATCTTCAAGCGATATCTGCCGTTGAAAAGCGCCCGCCCCATTATCGCGCAGCTTTTTCATCGTGCCGTCTGACAGCGACTGTGCAAAGATCGTCATGGTCTCCCGGAACAGTTGTTTCTGCTTGTCAGCAGGTGGAAGGTCACGGTCACTGCCGGCGGTTTTGAACCCAGCAGTATCTTTTTCGATTGCGTTGATTTGCCAGCCTGCTTCTGAGTCAATCAGCCGCAATTTTAACGGTATCTTGCTACCGCCGACCGTTGTAATCGTACCTTCCAGTTCGGCAACCCCGCCGGTCATCATCCGGCTACCCCAGGACGTTTCCTTGATCTTGTCCAAAGCATTGGCGGCGAGATAGGCTTTGAGATCTTCCTTGCTCGTCCCTGCCTTAAAATCATCAGACAGTAGCGCGTAAGCGGCGTCCATATCGTCATTCTGCACGGCTGCAAAAAACTCCTCCCCCGCTTTGGTAACATCTCCGGTCAGCCAAAAAATTACACCGACCAAAACGGAAATCCCGACGACAATGCCGAGAACAACCTTCATCCAAGTTTTCATGATAATCCCCTCCAGCTTGCGACCCGAGTTGATTGTAAGAGCCAGTTATAGAGCGCAGAAGCGATTGGCTCGGTGTCAGCGATCACTGGGGCTGACATAGGATGATAAATAGGGCAAGTTGGTCAAGTAGATAGGAAAAAATAGACTAGGCTCGCAATGACCGTCACAACACGCCTGTATCAAGCCGCAGATCGCCGCGCCTTCATTGATCTCAATCTTGACTGGATTGAAGAGTCCTTTTCAGTCGAAAAAAGCGATCGGGATCAGCTGGAGCGTCCTGAGGAATCCATTTTAGGTGCTGGCGGTCAGATCATGGTCGCAGAACTGAACGGCGATGTGGTTGGAACCGGAGCCATTCTGCCACCCCATCATCACCCGGCGGATGATCGCAAATGGCTGGAAATTGTAAAAATGTCAGCACGGAAAGATCTCCGGGGAAAGGGTATTGGCCAGGCCATTCTCGAAGCGTTGATCGGACAGGCTAGAGAAATGCAAGCCGATGCGATCTGGCTAGAGACCAATAGCGATCTGACCGCTGCTATTGGTCTCTATGAAAAATGCGATTTCCGGCATTTGGCACATGATGAACTATGGCCAACTCCTTACGCCCGTTGCAATGTGCAGATGGTGCGGGAGTTATAGACCCTATTTCAGCCGTTCAATCTTGCTCGCCGCTTCATCAATGATTGCAGCGACTTCGAGGATCTTGTCTGAATCTTTTTCCTCATCGGCAAGGCGGATCCGCACCGCGCTTTTAAGGTTGTGAACCGCGCGCTTGATGGACGCACCTTCGGAAGCCGCGTCCATTTTGGAGACGCCGTCCAGTCGCGCTAGAATATCGTCTATCTGATCCTTTTTCTCTGCCAGCTTTTCCGACCCATGAGCCGTTATCGAATAGATTTTCTTGCCATCATCGTCGACAGCTTCCGCGATCAGATCCATGTCCGCCATCAATGTCAGAGTCGGATAGACTATCCCCGGACTGGGCGCATAGTGGCCGCCGGTCAGTTGCTCGACCTGCCGGATCAAATCATATCCATGTCGCGGTTGTTCGGCGATCAGATGCAACAAGACCAGTTTCAGTTCACCACGCCGAAACAAGCGCGATTTCCGCTTGGCCTTGACGCCGTCAAAAGCAGCGTCAGCAAAAGCACGAGCAAATTTCTGTCCAAATTCCGCGTTCCATCCTCGCCCACGGCGTCCGCCGGGTCCACAATTACCTGCATAGCGCATAATATCACCTTCTTTATATGTCTAAGTTGCAACTAAGATATATCTTAATAACAGGAATGCAAGGGATGAAGGGTGAAAATCTTGCAAGCTACTGACTTGAAAGGAGTGAATTTTTACCGTGCCGTCCTTGAACCGCCGCTTATCCCATTGGCTAGTCGGCACCAAACCCGCCAGCTGTTACGAATGGGCGCGAAAGGATGTTGATATGGATTTGGGCATTTCAAGAAAGGTGGCTCTGGTCAATGGCGGTAGCGCCGGATTGGGGCGCGGCGCGGCATTGGCTCTTGCTCGGGAGAAGACGGAACTGTTTATTACCGCCCGTGGTGAAGAAAAGCTGCACAAAAGCTGCGAGCAAATGGCAAAGGAAACAGGAGCTAAGATCACTCCGATTGTGGCAGACCACAGCAGTGATGCCGGACGGGAGAAAATCCTCTCTATCTGCCCCGAACCCGATATCCTGGTGGCAACCTGCTCACCGCCGCCTTTCACAGGAGACTTTCGTACGGTTGACCGGGAGGATTGGGAAAAGGCACTCTCGCTCACCCTTCTGAGCCCAGTGGAGTTTATCAAGGCGGTGATTGACGGGATGATCGAACGCAAATGGGGACGCATCGTCAACATCGCAACCGGCGCGGCCAAATATCCCGCAGCAATGCGCGTTCTTTCAGGACCACCGCGATCCGCGTTGGTCAACTATAGCGTGGCGGTGGCGAAACAGGTCGCCAGACATGGCGTCATGATCAACACAATCCTCCCCGGCATGCATCATACGGACGGGATCAGGGACATGTTCGAAAGCCAGGCGGAAGCCAATGGCACCAGCTATGACGAAGAAGTCGCGCAATTCGTCAAACAGGTTCGCATCCCCGTCGGACGTTTTGGCGATGCCGAAGATATGGGCGCGTTTGTGGCGCTATTCTGCAGCGAAATGGCCGGCTATGTGACCGGGCAAAGCCTCACCATTGATGGCGGTATGGGGAACTCCATTTTTTGATCTGCTATATTGAAAACAGCGCGCCGTCTTATTCAGGCTTTTTCGCCACACCGACAAAGGCTGGCCGCAACAGGCGGTCCTTGATCATGTAACCAGCTTGCATTTCCTGCACTACGGTTCCGGGCTCCTGTTCGTCCGTGGGAACTTCAACCATCGCCTGGTGTTGGTTAGGATCGAGCGGCAAGCCGACAGAGGCCACCCGCTTGATGCCATTTTTCTCAAACACGGTTTCCAGTTCCCGTCCGGTGGCTTCAATGCCGCCGATAAGGCCCTTCCACTTATCCTCATTCTTGATTTCGGTCGGAATAGCGGCAAGCGCGCGCTGCAGATTGTCGGATACGCTCAGCATATCGCGGGCAAAACCGGTTGCCGCATATGCCTTCGCATCCTGTGCATCTTTTTCCAACCGGCGCCGGACATTCTGTGTTTCCGCCTGCGCGTACAGAACTTGCTGCTTGGCTTCGGCCAATTCGTTTTCAAGGCCCGCGATACGTTCATCTTGAGACGCTTCGTCGACGGATTCATCCCCGCCTTCTTTCAATGCTTCGGGCACGCCTTCCAGCTCCGCGGCAGCGGCTTCGTCCAGTTTCGCATCTTCATTTTCTTGTGGGTTTGTATCACTCATTATTTCGTCACTCATTTCAACAATCTGGACAGCGTTTGTGCTGTGAAATCTACCATGGGTACGACGCGGGCATAGTTCAAGCGGGTGGGACCAATAACCCCGACCACGCCGACCACCTGTCCGTCGCCGTCTTTATAGGGGGCCGCTATCACAGATGAACCGGAAAGGGAGAATAATTTATTCTCTGCACCGATAAATATTTTCGCTGCCTCAGCATCCCGGGCATTGTCGAGCAGGCGCGCGATTTCCTGCTTGCCCTCCAGTTCATCAAGCAATTGCCGAACCCGGTCAAGATCGTCCAATGCCCCATCCTCTAGCAGATTCGCCTGTCCGCGGACTATCAAGATGGGTCGCTCTGCCGGATCCTGAGTCCATGTGACTAGGCCGCGCTGAACAAGATCTTCCGACGCTTTGTCTATCGCAGTTCGGCCGGCCTGAATATCGCGGTCAATCCGGGAGAAAGCCTGTGACAGCGTCATCCCGCCATATTGGGCAGTGAGATAGTTGCCAGCCTCGACCAATGCGGATTCCGATATACCAATGGGCAGATCGAGCACGCGGTTTTCCACGCTGCCATCCTGTGACACGAGAATGGCCAACCCCTGCCCTTCCGATAATTTCACGAAGCTGAATTGTTTGAGCGTCGGCTCGCGCTTGGGCACCATCACAAGGCCAGCACAGGATGACAGGCCCGACAATATGCTGGTGGTCGCACGCAAGGCATCCTCTACAGGTCCGCTCTCGCTAATCTGACTCTCAATCGCATCGCGTTCTTCCCGCGAAGGTTCCGCCGCCTGCATCATGCCATCGACAAATAGCCGCAATCCCAATTCGGTTGGCATCCGCCCGGCACTGGTATGCGGCGCGGCGAGCAAACCGAGTTCTTCGAGATCCTGCATGACATTGCGAATGGAAGCTGGGGAAAGCTCCAGGCCAGGCGCTTTGGATATGGTCCGCGAGCCGACTGGTGCACCGCTATCGAGATAGGATTCCACCACCACGCGAAAAATGTCGCGAGTCCGGTCGTTCATTTCGGTGATGGGTGTGGTTGTCATTGGATGTTAGATAGGATGTTTCTGGACCAGTTTCCAGAACCATCCTCTCCTTTGTGCGAAGCAAACCGAGTGGAGAATTGGTGATGGAGCGACAAGCCGCTACTTTCGGCAACAAAGAGCGCTTGCATCCATCCTTCACTATTCTAAGACACCCCTTCAAAGCCACAGGAGAATCATACATGCGCCCATCAGGACGCGCGCTGGACGAGATGCGCGCTATTTCTATCGAAACCGAATATACCAAACATGCCGAAGGCTCCTGCCTCATCAGCTTTGGCGATACCAAGGTCATTTGCACCGCCAGTATCGAAGAGCGCATTCCACCATGGCTTCGCGGCAAGGGTGAAGGCTGGGTCACCGGTGAATATTCGATGCTGCCCCGCGCTACCAATACCCGTAATTCCCGCGAAGCGGCACGCGGCAAGCAATCGGGCAGAACGCAGGAAATCCAGCGCCTGATTGGTCGGTCTCTGCGCGCTGTAGTAGACATGAAAAAACTGGGCGAGCGTCAGATCACGGTCGATTGCGACGTGATACAAGCAGATGGCGGCACACGAACGGCGTCGATCAGTGGCGCATGGGTCGCGCTACGGCTGGCAGTCAATGGTCTCCTTGATGAGAAGCTGATCAGCGAAGATCCGATTGAACAGAAAATCGCGGCCATCAGCTGCGGTATCTATAACGGCAATCCGGTGCTTGACCTCGACTATGACGAGGACAGCAATGCCGGCGCTGATGCCAATTTCGTGCTGACCGGTGATGGTAATATTGCCGAAGCGCAGGCGACAGCCGAAGGCGAAACATTTGATGATGAAGGTCTGATGCGCCTGATGCGGCTGGCCAAGATCGGCTGCGACCAGATTTTCGAAGCACAGGACAAGGCGGTTTCCTGAGCCTTGTGATGACCGGACACCGAAAGCTCACACCTGGTAAACTGATCATCGCCAGTCATAATCAGGGCAAGGTGCGTGAGATACGCGCCTTGCTAGCTCCTTTTGGTATCGAGCCGGTCTCAGCAGCAGAGCTAGACCTTCCCGAGCCGGAAGAAACCGGAACGACCTTTGCGGAAAATGCACTGCTCAAGGCGCGTGCCAGTGCAGAAGGTGCCAGTTGTGTGGCTTTGTCGGACGATAGCGGGCTTTGCGTATCGGCGCTAAATGGAGCCCCCGGGGTCTATACTGCGGACTGGGCAGAAGCAGCCAGCTATGAAGGAGGACCAGGGCGCGATTGGTATATGGCGATGGGCAAGGTCGAAGGCAAACTGGCCGAGCTTGGGCACGAGACCGACCGTAGCGCCTATTTTATCTGCACCCTTGCATTAGCCTGGCCTGATGGACATTCAGAGACTTTCGAAGGCCGCGTACAAGGTAATTTGATCTGGCCACCACGCGGAACTCTCGGCTTCGGCTATGACCCGGTCTTTCAACCTCTTGGTTTTGATCAGACTTTTGCCGAACTCGATCCGCAACAAAAGCATGACATGAGCCACCGCGCCGATGCTTTCAAAAAACTCGTCGACGGTTGCCTCACATGATCGGCATCAAATCGCTATAGTCTAGTAAACGGGTCTGCCAATGAAGTTCCCCGGCGGGCTATAGCGGCAGACCAGCACGTCTCGCTGGCCGTTTGTGGCAATTCCGCAGCCAATTCTGGTCGTATCGCGCCAGATGATCTGAGTATAGTGACCGACGTCCTGCCAGCGCCCCGTCGTGCTGACATCGGGAAAGGTCCCGCGGACAAAAAATCGCTTCTCGTCCACCCAAAAACCTACCATCTGTTCCGGCGAGAAAGCATCTGCGGTCCCAGCGAACAGATTCTCGCCCTGGTTCGGACGCGATGCACCTGGACTATGCTCGAACCGTCCATTGGCTATCAGGGTCTCGGCATATTCCAACGCTGCCGTGTTCAGAGCCGGGTCCAGTTCAACTGGCGGGACACCAACTTCGGCACGCGCTTCATTATGCTCTTGCAGCATAATCTGCAGCCGCGCGTCTCCAGTTGGCGAAGGTGTCGGAGATGGCGTGGGCGTTGGCGCCGGGGTTGGTGTCGGCGTGGGAGCGGGCGCCGGAGTGGGAGCCGGGGTCGGTGCCGGTGTCGGGGTTGGAGCTGGCGATGGTGTTGGAGAACCAGGCAGCGTCACTGCTGGAGGACCTCCGCCTTCGCTGCCGCAACCAACCAATAATGCCAGCATTGCTGCTTGCACGAAATAGCGGTGATGCTTAGTGGTGCGCTGATGCTTCATAACCCGTCCTCTCCCGTTTCAGCGAAGCAGACGGACCGTGACGAGATTGCACTCTACATTCACTGGCCGTTCTGTGTCGCCAAATGTCCCTATTGCGACTTCAACAGTCATGTGCGCGATCAGATCGATCAGCACGCATGGCAGAAAGCCCTTTTTCTCGACCTCAGGCATGAATATAAAGTTAACCCAAGTCCGCGGATTAGTTCGGTTTTTTTTGGTGGTGGCACTCCGTCGCTCATGCCCCCTCAGCTCGTCGCATCGCTGATCGCAGAAGCCGATAAGCTGTGGGGTCTGAACACCGGTTGCGAGATTACTCTCGAGGCCAATCCTTCCTCAGTAGAAGCCAGCAAATTTGCAGACATTGCATCGGCCGGCGTCAACCGAGTTTCTTTGGGATTACAGTCACTTGATGATCAAACACTGGAATTTCTTGGCCGCGCGCATGATGTCGCAGAAGGTCTTGCTGCTCTCGAAACCGCACAGCAGAATTTCGATCGTGTGAGCTTTGACCTGATTTATGCACGTCCCGGCCAATCTTTGGATGATTGGCAATCGGAACTCGTTCGGGCGATGGGCTTTGGCACCGATCATCTTTCACTCTATCAGCTCACCATCGAACCCGGCACCCGCTTTGAAACACTGGTGCGCACCGGACAGCTTGTCCCGGCTGACGATGATCATTGCGCCGATTTGTTCGAACTATCGCAGGATATGACCAAAGCGGCTGGTTTGCCCGCCTATGAAATCAGCAACCATGCCCGTATCGGTCAGGAAAGCCGCCACAATCTGAGCTATTGGCGTTATCGCGACTATATCGGCGTCGGCCCTGGTGCTCATGGACGGCGGCTGAGCTTGGCAACCGAGCGGCATAAAAAGCCGGAAAACTTCCTGTCGGCCGTCGAGCGCAACGGTCATGGGTTGAAAGTCGAACAAGCGCTATCCCCCGATGTTCAGGCCGCAGAAGCCTTGATGATGGGCCTTCGGCTCGGCGAAGGTATTGATTTGGCCGCTCTGACCGCGAAAACCGGGTTGGAAATCGCGGACATGATGGATGAGGCAGAAGTACAAAAACTCGCTGGCCTCGGCTTCATCGACCGGCAAGATGATCATCTTACCGTCAAACCCAAGGGCATGCCCTTGCTCGATGCGTTGTTGCCCAAGATCATAGCCGATCCGCTCCGCACCTGATGCGGCCCACAAGACGTCAGAATTTGCGTTTCCTTCACAGCCTGCTAGATTCTGCCGATGGATAGCGCCAATGCCCTTGTGAAGGATTTTTCCCGCCATTTGCGCGAAGGGCGGCGACGTTCGCAGCACACCGTGAGGGCCTATGTGACGACGGCAGAACGGTTTTGCAGCTTTCTGATGGAGCATCTAGGCGGTGCAGTTGGCAAAGCGGAACTCACAGCGCTCAAACAGACTGATATCCGGTCTTATCTTGCTTTCCGACGTGGCGATGGGCTGTCTAACAATAGCGCGGCGCGGGAGTTGTCGGCTATTCGGGCCTTCCTGAAATTTGTGGGCGGCGATGACAGTCAGATACCCAAGATCAAGGGTCCCAAGGTCACACGTGGCGTGCCCCGTCCGGCCTCCCCCGACGATATTGTCGCAATTGCCGGCGATATTGCCGAAAGCGCCAGCAGCGATTGGGTTGGCGCCCGTGACTGGGCGGTTTTGCTGTTGCTCTATGGATCGGGCCTGCGGATCAGCGAGGCGCTTGACTTGACCGGCGATGCCCTGCCCTTGACCGATACATTGCGTGTGACGGGTAAGCGGAGCAAGACCCGGATCGTACCGCTGCTTCCCAAGGTTCGCGAAGCAATAGAGCAGTATATCGATCTGTGCCCTCACCCCATGACCCTTGACCAGACCATATTTCGCGGGAAGCGCGGGGGCCCGCTCTCACCCAATCTGATCCGCCGGGTCGTCCAGCAGGCGCGTGGAAAACTGGGTATATCGGACAAGACCACACCCCATGCCCTGCGCCACAGCTTTGCCACCCATCTGCTGGCAGGCGGTGCCGATTTGCGGAGCCTTCAGGAATTGCTGGGCCACGCGAGTTTGAGCTCGACACAGGTTTATACTGCAGTCGACGCAGCGCACTTGCTGGATGTGTACCAAAATGCGCATCCTAGGGCGGGTTGAGATTGCTTCTGGGGATGTCTGCGTTGGGCGCAAAAGCGGATATTAACGCTGACTCACCATTATTGAATGGGTAGCCTGATCAATCTTCGTTGCTAACGCTGAACAGGCACAAAGCCAGGAGCAAAGTCGCCAAAACTCCAGAGCCTCCAGCTACCGGCGAAGGCAAAAAGCCCTGCAAGCCGAACATCATAACTAAAGTGTTGGCGACAAACGCTATCGCGCCAATCAACACTGTCGCTCCTCCCAGCGCTTTGCTGCCTTGGCTCATTTTGGCCATGCCAAAAACCACCGCCGCAAGACCCAGCAGGATTTTCGCCGCATTATAGCCGAAGAAAGAGAACGCAACCACCGAGGAAGCGACATCGCTGAAATCAGCGTTCGATTCGGCAGCCATACGAAATGGACCGAATTGAGTCAGGCCCACGCCTACCTGCACCACATTGAGTACCGCACTGAACGCAATCGCGGAAAACCCTAATGTGTAACGTTTGGCCATGACCAGAGCGGAACCCGCAAAAGCAGCTAGCAGCACAAATAGAAGCCCTTCCAAGCCCCACAGAAATTGGCGGTTAAAGTCGGGCGCACCGAGATACAGGGCTGTATAGATCGGTTGCGAAATGGCTGCCAGAAGCAGCAGTACCGCGACAACTTTAACCGTACGGCTTTGTGTTAATTCCATAAATCTATCCCTTGAAGAATTTGATGCATTCGAGCTATTCGCTGGCGCAAAGCTTAAGGTTACAGACAGATGAACAATATCTCAACGAGAGCAATGCTTCATGGAATCAATTGAATGAATAAGGCTAGCACTCACCAACGTGAAAAGACCATCAATCTTTATTATCTGAAGACTAGTTTCGCAAATCGATTTCCAATGTCCGCTTTCGGGATAAAGCGGATATTCCGCATTCACCCCAACCGCGCCTCAATCGCATCCCAGATCATCCCTGACGTATCCGTGCCGTTAAATTTATCTATCGCCACAATCCCGGTCGGCGATGTCACATTGATCTCCGTCAGCCATTTGCCGCCAATAACATCAATTCCGACAAAGATTAGTCCTAGCCGCTTCAAATCGGGGCCCATCGCTGCGCAAATTTCTTTCTCGCGTTCGGTCAATCCAGCCGCCTCGGCATAGCCGCCTTGCGCCAAATTGGATCGAAACTCGCCCTTGCCTGGTTTGCGGTTGATCGCACCTGCCACTTCGCCGTCCACCAGAACAATCCGCTTGTCGCCATCTTGTACTTCGGGAAGAAAGGGCTGAATCATATGCGGCTCTGGCCAGGTCTGATTGAACAGCTCGATCAAGGCACTTAAATTGCTGCCGTCTTCTGGCACCAGAAAAATCGCTTTACCGCCATTGCCGTGCAGTGGTTTCACGACAATGCCGCCATGCTCCGCCTGAAAGGCTCGAATTTCGTCAACATTACGCGTCACCAATGTCGGCGGCATATATTTGGCATAGTCCAGCACATAGACTTTTTCGGGCGCATTGCGGACAGACACTGGATTATTGACCACCAAGGTCTCACCTTCAAGTCGCTCAAGCAAATGGGTCGCGGTGATATAGCCGACATCAAAGGGGGGATCCTGCCGCATCAGCACGACGTCAATATCGCTGCCGAGGTCCAGCCGTACCTGCTCACCAAATTCATAATGATCACCATGCACCTGCTGCACTTTCACTGGATGCGCCAGCGTGGTTAGCCGACCGGCGAGATAAGTCAGATCCTTCACGTCATAGTGGTAGAGCCGGTGGCCGCGCTTCTGCGCCGCGATCATCAGTGCGAAACTGCTGTCACCGTCGATATTGACGGTTTCCATAGGGTCCATTTGCATCGCGATGTTCAGAGTCATAGAGGCGCTTTCTCAGGTCATTGGGATTGGCTGGATTAAAACCCATGCCAGACATTGGTTAAATGGGTCGGCAAGCGGCGCGGTGCAACCAAAATAACATCAATCCGGGCATCTTCACCATTTTTGCAATAGTCCGGATAGAGAATTTCCGCCGCAGCCGCGACGCGTTTCAGTCGATGATGGTCAATCGCTGTCTCCAGGTCTTCGGCTTTCGTCCGTGCTTTCACTTCCACAAAAGCCACCAGCCCCGCGCGTTTGGCAATCACGTCCACTTCACCATGCGCGGTTCGAACACGTTGCCCCAAAATCCGCCAGCCATGCAATCGTAACCAACCCGCAGCAATACTCTCAGCCCGCCGTCCCTGCTTTTCGGCCCGTTCCCGTTTCGCAGCAGAGCGTTTCACTGCTGACTTTCCGCCTTCCAGCGGTTCGTCAGCTCGTATAGTTGCTTGCGATCCACGCCATAAGTCCGCGCTACCTCTCCGGCAGCCTTGGAGGCTGGAAGCCGCTCAAGCGCCGTACGCAGTGCAGCTTCGATATCGGAAATGCTCGCTGCGTCCTCCGCAAGCGGTGGTCCGACGACTACGACAATCTCGCCCTTGGGCTTTTCGCCGGCATAACGCTCCGCCAGCTCTGACAGGTCGCCAGTCACGGTTTCTTCAAATTTCTTGGTAATTTCTCGGATGACAGCCGCGGGACGATCACCCAGAACAGCAAGCGTATCAGCCAGCATGCCACCAAGCCGTGCACCGTTTTCGTAAAAAATCAGCGTCGTCTTGATCGGAGCCAGTTCCGCCAGAACTTCACTTCGCGCTTTTGTTTTGCTGGGCAAGAAACCTTCAAACAGAAACCGGTCACTGGGCAATCCGGACAAGGTCAGCGCAGCAATGGCCGCGCTCGGACCGGGGATAGTTGTGACATAAGCGCCCGCAGCCTGAGCCTCGCGCACCAGCTTGTATCCGGGGTCAGAAATAAGCGGTGTACCGGCATCACTGACAAGTGCGACAATTTTACATCCTATCGCCGCCAAAATTTCCTGCCGCTCAGCCGCACCCTTATGGTCATTATAAACCATCATTTTCTTCTTTTTACCGATATAGTTCAAAAGCTTACCGGTTACTCTTGAATCCTCAACCAGAATGATATCTGCGGCAGCAAGAATTTCTTCCGCGCGATGGGACAAATCTCCGAGGTTGCCGATTGGCGTGGCGACGATATACAGGCCATGTTCAACGGGAGCAGACATAATGAACGCCATGACAGATAATTTGCATGTAGGACAGGATGAAAAAACATCCTCCCAGACTGTGCGCCGCAGCTTGCTGAAATATGCGGGGCTAGCAGGCATTATATTTCTGGCCGGTTGCGAATCCGTTGTACCGCGTGGCGGAGAACGTCCCACCAGACCAACACCGACACCTCCGCCGGTTACGGGCGAATTACCAACCGATCAGAAACATCATCGGATCGCGTTGCTGGTCCCGCTGTCCGGCAAGAATTCAGGGGTCGGACAATCTCTGGCCAATGCAACCACGATGGCACTGCTCGATACCAAGGCACAGAATATACGGATGACCAGTTATGATACCGCCAAAGGTGTTACTGCTGCTGCCCGCAAAGCTGTTGCCGACGGTAACAAACTAATCATCGGGCCGCTGCTGAGCGACAATGTGGTTGCGACTGCCAATATCGCGCGACCAGCGGGCGTTCCGATCCTCAGTTTTTCCAATGACGCTGGCGTAGCGGGCAACAACGTCTTTCTGCTGGGTCATATTCCTTCACAATCCATCAGTCGGGTTGTCAGCTATGCCAAGTCGAAGGGCATGAACCGCTTTGCTGCCCTCGTCCCGAACGGTGTTTATGGGCAGCGTGCCTCTTCGACCCTGTTGCGTTCCGTGAAAGATGCCGGTGGTACCGTCGTTTCCATTCAGAATTTCAATCGTGATTCCGCATCGGTAGAAGCCGCCACCAAGAAGCTCGCCCAAAATGGCGATTTTGATGCGGTACTATTGGCAGACAATGGCACCATGGCAATAAAAGCGGCTCCTTACATTCGCAAAAATGCCAGCGGTAGCGCCAAGATACTGGGTACTGACTTGTGGAATACGAGCAGTAATCTGGCCGGTTCTCCGGCGATGCGTGGTGCCTGGTTTGCCAGCGTTTCAGACGGGCTATATCGCCAATATGCAGGTAAGTATCGCAGCCGCTATGGCCGGGCACCTTTCCGGTTGTCTAGCCTGGGCTATGATTCCGTTCTGCTCACGGTGAAGGTGGCGCAAAACTGGAAAGTCGGCACCCCCTTCCCGATCAGGCAGCTTACTGATTCAGGCGGGTTTATTGGACTGGACGGCGTATTCCGCTTCCGCAGAAACGGCATCTCGGAGCGTGCTCTGGAAGTGCAGGAAATCCGCAGCGGTAGCTTTAGCGTCGTCGATCCTGCACCCAAGGGTTTTTAGGGCTTAAGGCATTGTCCGAGCGAAAGCCCGAATAAGGCAATATCGTTATCAGCCAATCTGTTGACCGGTATCTTTCCAATCGGCCAGAAAACCCTCAATGCCTTTGTCGGTCAGGACATGTTTGAACAAACCGCGGATCACGTTTGGCGGCATCGTCGCGACGTCGGCCCCAATACGTGCGGATTCCAGAACATGAACAGGATGGCGGATCGAAGCGACCAATATTTCCGTGTCATAAGCGTAATTGTCGTAAATCAGCCGGATTTCATCAATCAGCTTCATACCGTCAAAGCCGTTGTCATCGTGTCGGCCGACAAAGGGAGAAATAAAGCTGGCGCCGGCTTTGGCCGCTAGTAACGCCTGATTGGCAGAAAAACAAAGGGTCACATTGACCATGGTTCCGTCGTTCGTCAGCGCCTTACAGGTTTTTAGGCCATCGATGGTCAATGGAACCTTGATGCAGACATTGTCGGCAATTTTGCGCAGCACTTCGGCTTCCTGCATCATCGTTGCATGATCAAGTGCGACCACTTCGGCAGAGACCGGGCCATCGGTCAGACCACATATTTCCTTTGTCACTTCCATGATGTCGCGACCAGATTTCTTGATCAGCGATGGATTGGTGGTTACGCCGTCGACCATTCCCGTCGCCGCCAGGTCAGCGATTTCTGCGGTGTCAGCGGTATCAACAAAAAATTTCATAATGTCCGGCTCCCGATGCGGATAAGTGATGGCGATTGCGACTCGCCTAACGTCTTTCCAAGAGACGCGAAACCGGGGGCACGGTCAAGCTGTTCAGAAAGCTGTGGATAGTGTGTGGGCCAAGACCGGATAACATTCTAGGTCAAGCCGAATACCCCGATTATCAGAGGATCATTGGTTGCCTGTGGATTGGCTCTGATCCGGGCCTCCTGAGCGCCGATGGATCGGTAGATCGCATCGCTGACCTTGTTGGTCACATCATCGCTGATATCGGCAAAATTAATGTCGCTGACTTGCGACAGGACAAGATTGATAATCTCGTTGTCAAATAGGTTCAGGCCCTTGCTAACCCCCGGAAGCATCTGCGTTACCAGCGCGGTACCCAGCTCGTTCTGCAACAATTCGGTTGCGGCCCGGTCTCCACCTCTGATGATCGCGGCCGCATCGGCAATGCTCATACTGCGGATTGTATCCGC
This sequence comes from Sphingorhabdus sp. Alg231-15, assembly GCF_900149705.1. Taxonomy (NCBI): domain Bacteria; kingdom Pseudomonadati; phylum Pseudomonadota; class Alphaproteobacteria; order Sphingomonadales; family Sphingorhabdaceae; genus Sphingorhabdus; species Sphingorhabdus sp. Alg231-15. Next base: position 1,211,426 of record NZ_LT703001.1, read on the forward strand.
TATGACAGGAGCAGCCAGTTCTGCGCCTTTCTCGGCCGCGCGGTTGACCTGTTTGAGCAAGCGCTTCTGGATTGGCTTGGACCGTAACATGGCGGTTGCTATGTTCGTAACCCGCGTTCCGCCTAATCTTTCCGGCACCGAGATACGGGCGACCTGACTGTCAAAAAACCCGTTGGGTTGCATCAGTTCGGCAAAAGCATTTTGTGATGACAAGGTCAGCAACCGCTTCACCGCTTCGGTCAAGCTCAAACTCGGCAGGCTGGCACAGCCAGGCAGCGCCAATAATGCCGCGGCTCCGCTAGCTGCTAAAAAATGCCGACGATCCAAATTTCTCATGTGCTTACTCCCCTAATCCGCATATCCCTGCATAGCAGTTGGTGACGCAAACCCAAAGCATGCCTATACCGGCCGAATGAATCGCACCAAAAATCGAGTTAGAGTGCTTTTGCTCAATGCTGCTCTGGGACCACTCGATTATCGGGTGCCTGACGGTATGGACGCACGCCCTGGTTCCATTGTTATGGCCCCGCTGGGACCGCGCAAAGTGCCTGGCGTCGTATGGGAAGCGGACAGTTTTCCGGTCGATGAGATTGACGCAAAAAAGCTGAGGCCATTGTTGGAATTGCGTGATGTCCCGCCATTATCCGCGCCGCTTCGCCGATTGATTGAATGGACTGCACAATATTATTTTGCAGCGCCCGCGTCTGTTCTGCGCATGGTGTTGTCGAGCGGTGCAGCCTTTGCTGATAATCGCCCGATCATCGAATATCGATTGAACGGCAATGTTCCGGATCGGATGACACCACAACGGGAACAGGCGCTCGACAAACTGGTCGATGTACAGGGTACAGTTAGTGAACTGGCGTTCAAGGCAGATGTTTCCGCTGCGGTTATAAGAGGCCTTGAGAAATGTGGCGCGTTGGACCGCAGCGAAATCTCTCCTTTTGCCGCTATCGCGCATCCGGATCCCGAATTCGCCAAGGTGGAATTGAGTGATGATCAGATCCAGGTCAGCAACACATTAGTCAAAGCTGTACAGAATGCTGCATTCCAACCTTATTTGCTCGATGGCGTTACGGGGTCCGGCAAGACAGAGGTCTATTTTGAGGCCGTGGCAGAGGCCTTGCGTCAGGATAAGCAGACGCTGGTGCTGCTTCCCGAAATCGCGCTGACCGAACCCTTTCTAGATCGCTTCCAGGCGCGTTTCGGAACCGAACCGGTGGCTTGGCATAGCGGACTTAAACAGTCCGACCGCAAGAAAAACTGGCGGGCGCTAGCCGATGGCGATGCCAAAGTGGTGGTCGGTGCGCGCTCGGCGCTGTTTCTGCCGTACAAGAATCTTGGCCTGATCATCGTGGATGAAGCGCATGAGAACAGCTTCAAGCAGGAAGATGGCGTACGCTATCACGCCCGAGATGTCGCCGTGATGCGTGGCCTGCATGAGAAAATTCCCGTGGTACTGGCTTCCGCGACACCGGCAATTGAAAGCCGGCATCAGGTCGAACAGGGCAATTATGAACTGTTGGAATTGCCCGCCCGTTTTGGCGCGGCGACCTTGCCGGAGATAGCCGCTCTCGATCTGACGCAGGATATTCCGGCGCGCGGCTCATGGCTTGCTCCAACTCTGATCAATGCGCTCGAAGAAAATCTGGCCAAGGGCGAGCAATCCCTGCTTTTCCTCAACCGGCGCGGATTTGCACCGCTTACGCTGTGCCGGACCTGTGGCCATCGGATCAACTGCCCCAATTGTACCGCTTGGATGGTTGAACACCGGCTCACCAAGCGCCTTGCCTGCCACCATTGTGGTCATGTTATGCCGCAGCCGGAACAATGTCCCGAATGTAGCGATGAAGATTCACTGGTCGCCTGCGGTCCGGGTGTCGAGCGGATCTGCGACGAGGTCAAGATGCTGTTTCCGGCTGCACGTACCGCCATCGTCACCTCCGATACAATCTGGTCACCAGCCAAGGCGGGAGAGTTTGTCGCACAGATGGAAGCCGGTGCGATTGACATTGTCGTTGGCACCCAGCTGGTGACCAAAGGCTATCATTTTCCCAATCTGACTCTGGTCGGTGTGGTGGATGCGGACATCGGCCTTGAAGGCGGAGACCTTCGTGCGGCCGAACGCAGTTTTCAGCAAATTGCGCAGGTGGCAGGCCGTGCGGGTCGAGCCGAGAAGCCTGGCCAGGTCTATGTTCAGACACGCATGCCAGGCGCGCCGGTAATTCAAGCGCTGATCAAGGGTGACAGAGATGGTTTTTATTCTACCGAGACCGAATCCCGTCGCGCCGCCGCTGCGCCACCTTTTTCTCGGCTTGCCGCAATTATCGTGTCTTCAGAAGATAATGCAGAAGCTATGGAAACTGCTCGACTGATTGGCCAGACAGCGCCGAAAGTAGAGAGCTTCGCAGTCTATGGTCCCGCCCCTGCCCCGCTTGCCATGCTGCGCGGCCGCCATCGCCATCGATTACTAGTCCACGCGCACCGATCGGTTGAATTGCAAGAGATCATGCGCGAATGGCTCGAAAAGCTCGAATGGCCGCGCGCCGTGCGGGTCGGCGTTGATATCGATCCGTATAGCTTTGTCTAAAGGCGCACATCAACACAGCACATTCTAAACCGGTTTGGGTATTTTCTGTCAGGTTGCTCTTCGATCAGCTCGGTACAGCTTCAATTTTTAAATTACTTTTGAAAAATCCTATAAATTCGAGCATGGGAACAAGATGATTAAAAAGCTCGCATTGGTTTTCACACTTGCTCTCACTGTTCTGTTTGCTGGGCCCGCTCATGCTGATCCTGCCGATATCGCGGCCGCCAGTCGTTCGGTCGTCCGCGTTGTATTGGCCGCAACAGATGGTGATAAAGTCGCTTTTGTGGGCCATGGTAGCGGCTTTGCGGTGGCGCCGGACAAGATTGTTACCAACGCCCATGTCGTCGAAATTGCGCGGCAAGAGAAATCCGTCGTTATCGGTATCGTACCTTCACAAGGCGGAACCAGCTATGGCGGAAGGGTTATCGCCTATTCCCCAGGTAATGATCTGGCGCTGATTCAGCTTCAGGATGGGGGACGACTGCCGCCCATTACGGTTTTCAGCGGTCCTGTGGCCGATGGAGCGGATGTGGTAGCAGTCGGCTATCCAGGTTCCGTGGATCGCGCTCAGGGCCTCAATCTCGATGATCTCATCAACCCGATGTCACCGGTCAAAACGCGCGGCTCTGTCTCAGGCGGCCGGTCAACCAAACAATTTGATACTATTTTGCACACTGCGCCAATTGCCAGCGGCAACAGCGGTGGACCGCTCATAGACAATTGTGGGCGGATATTGGGCGCAAACAGCTTTGGTTCGCTATCTGACGGCAATGATGCTGAGTTTGGATTTGCTGTGTCCAGTCGTGAGATACTGTCCTTTCTGCGCAAAGCTGGCGTCAAAGTAGGGCTAACAGCCACACCCTGCCGTTCTGCAGCCGATATAAGCCTTCAGGAGCAACGCCGTGAAGCGGCTGCCCGAGCCAAAATTGAGGCCGCTCAAAAAGCCGAGGCAGCGCAGCGCCAGCAGACGGAGGCGAAGCTGCGGACCTCCATCTCGCAGGACATTATTACCGAGCGCGAAAATCAAATGGCGATTGCCGCGTTAATGCTGGTGCTATCGCTGGTGGCAATTGGCGGAGCCGGCTATCTGATGATTCAGGACAAACGTACACCAGCCATTGGAACCGCAGGTGGGGCCGCGTTGTTGCTGGTTGGCGCGATCCTTGTTTTTCTTTCCCGGCCGGCTTTTAGTGAGATTGATGATCGTGTCGCAGTCGCACTGAAGGAACAGCTGCCTGATCAGAATGGCACCGCTAGCGGACAAATAATCGCTACCTCGGGTCAGTACCAATGCCGCCTGAATCCCCAACGCAGCCGGATAACGGTTTCGCAGGCTGACTCGCTGGACATCGATTGGGCAGAAGGCGGCTGTATCAACGGACGCACCCAATATGGCCGTGATGGCGCCCAATGGTCACGTATTTTTGTCCCCAATGAGGAACAGACGGTCACCATCAGCAGCTTTGACCCTGATCGACTGGAATTCACCACCGAGCGATATCTCCTGGGGCTGGCGGCGATGACGAAGGCCCGTGAGATCCGCAAGCAATATGGCAACCGGGCCTGCACCGCAGATGAAAAAGCACTTTCCGATGTTGCGGATATGGTGAAGGCGATCCGAACCGAGTTACCTATGCAGACCAACGAGCGGCTAGTTTATGAATGCGAAAAAACTGCGCAATGATTGCTGACTTGCTATGATCGCAGACAAGCAGCGTAAGTCGGCAATGCGCTTCGTGCTGTTGACGGTTTTCATCTATTCCGTTGGCTTTGGCATCATCATGCCGGTGCTGCCAGAGCTTATTCAGGAACTGGAGGGCGTCAGCCTGTCCGAGGCAACTATGCTCGGCGGCTTTATCAGCGCTTCTTACGCGTTGTTCCAATTTCTCATGGGTCCGCTGGTCGGCAATCTCGGTGACCGTTTTGGTCGTCGACCCGTATTTCTGCTCTCTCTGCTTGCGTTTGGAATTGACTTTGCGTTGATGGGTTTTGCGACATCAATAGTGTGGTTGTTCATTGGTCGCTCCATCGCCGGTGGTCTTGGCGCCATATTCGGCCCGGCCAATGCTGCCATGGCTGACATGTCGAGCGACGAAGATCGCGCCAAAAGCTTTGGATTGGTCGGAGCCGCCTTCGGCATTGGCTTCATAGTTGGTCCAGCTTTAGGCGGGTTTTTGGGCGATTATGGGACGCGTATCCCGTTTTTTGTGGCTGGCGGGCTGGCTTTCCTCAATTTCATATATGGCTGGTTTGCTTTTCCAGAAACCATGGCACCGGAAGAAAAGCGCAGCTTTGAATGGAAACGTGCCAATCCAATGGGAGCCTTGCTCAATCTCGGCAAATTGCCAAACTTGCTTGGCGTTGCCGTGATCTATTTTCTGTGGATGCTCAGCAGCTCCATCTATCCAACCAGTTGGTCCTTTTTTGCTCCGGCGCAATATGGTTGGGATAGTAAAATGGTCGGATTGTCCCTGACTTGTGTGGGGCTGTCGATGGCGCTCGTTCAGGCGTTTTTGATTGGTCGATTTGTCAGTGCTGTCGGCGAACGAAAAACCGCAATGTTCGGAATATTCGTCGCGATTGTGATTTTTGCAGTCTACGTGCTGGTGGACGTCAGCTGGGTTGCGCTGTCCATGTGTCTGGTTGTTGGATTACAGGGCATGGCCATGCCCAGCATTAACGCGATGATGTCTCGCCGCACGCCGAGCAACATGCAAGGAGAATTACAGGGATTTAATGGCAGCATGGCCGCGCTTGCCGCCCTGATCGCGCCGCTTCTTTATAACGGCTCGCTATCCTATTTTACCAGTGATGCAGCGCCCTTTCGCTTTGTTGGCGCACCGTTCGCCATTGCCGCATTTGTCGGACTGATCCCGCTAATCTTGTTGATGATTGTCAAGCCCGCGCCTGACAATAAACAGTAATATTCGGGTTCAGCGCTGATTGCCGTATATCTTTACCGCCTCCGCTTCAAATGCGGCCATCGCAGCCATCCAGGGGCCTGGGCCATAGCTGATGCGTGCAACGCCCAACTCGGCTAATCGGGAAATGGATGGGCTATCCGGCATTCTCATGATGTTGACCGGCAAAGCTGCAATGTCGCAAATATCGCCAATCAACTTTTCATCGGCTGCAAAGGGAATGAAAAAACTGCCAGCGCCTGCATCGGCGTAGGCCTGACAACGTTCCAACGCTTTATGGGCCAGCGCATCATCATGATCTGGCAAAGGTGTCTGGATAAACAGATCCGTACGTGCATTGATGAACAACCCACTATCGGCGGCGGCCTTTATACGTTGGGACTGAACGGACACATCGCGTAGTCCGCCCGCCGACAAATCCTGATCTTCCAGATTAAGGCCAGCCACGCCTGCCTCTTTCATCAGCCGTGCGTTTGCACCAACCGCAGATGCATCATCTCCATAACCGGTTTCCAGATCAATTGTGACCGGCACATCGACCGCAGATACAATATGTTTGGCATTGGCCAGAGCAAAATCAAAGGGCAGCTTCTCACCATCCTCAAAACCTTGCGCACCAGCAACGGACAAGCTGCCCGTTGCAACCGCCTTTGCCCCTGCACGAGCCGCAACCTGAGCACTGCCCGCATCCCAGATATTGTAAAGGATAAGCGGCTTGCCCGGTTGATGCAGTTCAGCAAATTGGGCGATCATATCCGTCATTTCGCGGCTTCCTTTTCGAGCAAACGTTCTTTTATCTCTAGTCCATAGGCATAGCCGCCCATGCTGCCATCGCTGCGCACCACGCGGTGGCACGGGATTAACACCGCAACATTATTGGCACCATTGGCACTGCCCACAGCGCGCACCGCTTTGGGCTTGCCAATGGCGGCTGCAATATCGGCATAGCTACGTGTCTCGCCAAGCGGTATTTTCTGAAGTTCCTGCCAAACCGCCTCCTGAAACGCGGTACCCTGCACGTCCAAAGGAATATGGCTGAAGTCACCGGGTTTCTCGACAGAGGCCGTGATTTGCCCGACCAAGGCCTGAAATGCATCATCACCCGGCTGCAGGTCAGCTTTGGGGAAGCGGGCACTCAATTCCTCTTCACCTTCGTTGAAGGACAAACAGCAGACACCCTTGTCCGTGGCAGCCACCATCATTGTTCCCAATGATGTCTCGACATTAGCCCAGCGGATCGTGACCCCCGCCCCGCCATTTTTCCAAGCACTTGGTTTCATGCCTAATCTCTTTCCATTATCTGCGTAAAATCGGGATGCTGAGCCATAGCCGGCATCGTAGATGGCTTCGGTAACAGAAGCACCGCTGTCGAGCGCCTCCTTGGCACGTTCGGAACGCAGAGCGCGCGCATAAGCCGCTGGTGACAATCCCATTTCGCGCTTGAATATGCGCTGCAAATGGGTGGGTGAATAGCTGGTCATCTCGCCCAGCTCATCCAATGCCGGCGCCGTTTCAGCCATACGGATCGCATCAATCACGGCTTTTACCGCCGCATCATCACGCGCGACATCTTTGGGCATGCAGCGCAGACAAGCGCGTAATCCTTCCGCTTCCGCCTGTTCCGGCTTAGCAAAGAAGCGTACATTTTCTCGCTTGGGATGCCGCGCTGCACAGGAAGGACGGCAATAAATACCGGTGGTTAGCACGCCGGTCACAAACTTGCCGTCAAATGCCCGGTCACGGTTGGCTACCGCCTGCCAGGCTCTATTGTCATCGATCAAGGATTCGTCTTTGTTCATGTTGTTCTTTTGCCAGCCTTTGCCGACCCTCGCATCCCGTATCTTGCGATCAAAGCAAAATCTTACCTCTGAGATAATCAAACAGCTTGAAATTCCGCCTTTTTTGGCAAAGTTTAAAAAGCGTTCGAGTGCTATCTTGCATCGCAGCAAAATGGTTGCTAGACGCCGCCCATCCGAAGGCGAGATGCTGTCATTTTCGTCGGTATTCGGGAATACATTACATACCAGTTTTTTGGTCAATTTTCAGATCAATAATTCAGGCACGGAGTAACGAACGCGTGGAGAATTCCAGCGGCATTAGAGCGAGTTTAGCGGGGCGTTACGCCACTGCATTGTTCGCTTTGGCCACCGAAAAAAAAGCCATCGAAACAGTCGAATCAAGCCTTGGTGCACTCGGCGATGCGATGGGCGAATCGGACGACCTGAAAGCGCTGATTAGCAGCCCGGTCCTGTCCCGTGCTGACGCCGGCAAAGCAATTGCTGCTATTGCGGGACAAATGAAACTGGATGATTTGACCACCAACGTACTCGGTGTTCTCGCGGCTAATCGCCGTCTCGACCAGATACCAGCCGTCATTCGCGCCTTCTCTACTTTGGCTTCGGGCCATCGCGGTGAGATTACCGCCGAAGTGACCTCCGCTCATCCCCTGGATGATGCGCAAGTTGATGCGCTTAAGGCGCAACTCAAGAAACGTGTGGGAAGCGATGTATCGGTTTCCACCTCCGTCGATCCGTCCATCCTGGGCGGTCTGGTCGTCAAAATCGGCAGCCAGATGATCGACAATTCGATTAAAACCCGTTTGAACACGCTATCTCAGGCCATGAAGGGCTAAAGGAAGAACAATGGATATTCGCGCAGCAGAAATTTCGAAGGTCATCAAAGACCAAATCGCCAATTTTGGTAATGAAGCTCAGGTTTCCGAAGTTGGAACCGTGCTCGCAGTTGGTGACGGCATTGCCCGTATCCACGGTCTTGACCAGGTACAGGCTGGTGAGATGGTTGAATTCTCCAACGGCACCCAGGGCATGGCGCTGAACCTAGAAGCCGACAATGTCGGTGTCGTTATCTTCGGTACGGATGCGGACATTAAAGAAGGCGACGTTGTTAAGCGTACCGGTACGATTGTGGACGTTCCCATCGGCAAGGAACTTCTCGGCCGCGTTGTTGACGGTCTTGGCAATCCTATTGACGGCAAGGGCCCGATCAAAACTGAAAAGCGCAGCCGCGTTGAAGTTAAAGCACCGGGCATCATCCCGCGTAAATCAGTTCATGAGCCCGTGCAAACCGGCCTCAAGGCGCTTGATGCGCTGGTTCCCGTTGGCCGTGGTCAGCGCGAATTGATCATTGGTGACCGTCAGACCGGTAAGACCGCTGTCGCCATCGATACTTTCATCAACCAGAAAACAATCAACGCTGGTGATGACGAAGGTAAAAAACTTTACTGCATCTATGTGGCTGTGGGCCAGAAGCGCTCCACGGTTGCGCAGATCGTACGTCAGCTCGAAGAAAACGGCGCGATGGAATATTCTATCGTTGTTGCCGCTTCTGCTTCCGAGCCGGCCCCGCTGCAATATCTCGCGCCATATACTGGTGTGACGATGGGCGAATATTTCCGCGATAATGGCATGCACGCCTGTATCGTTTATGACGATCTTTCCAAGCAGGCTGTGGCTTATCGTCAGATGTCCCTGCTTCTGCGTCGCCCTCCGGGCCGTGAAGCTTATCCTGGTGACGTTTTCTATCTTCACTCACGTTTGCTCGAACGTGCCGCAAAAATGAACGAAGATAATGGTTCTGGTTCGCTGACGGCATTGCCAATCATTGAAACACAGGCTGGCGATGTTTCCGCTTACATCCCAACCAACGTGATTTCGATTACTGACGGTCAGATCTTCCTCGAGACCGACCTGTTCAACCAGGGCATCCGTCCTGCGATTAACGTCGGTCTGTCAGTTTCCCGTGTGGGTTCTGCCGCGCAGACGAAAGCGATGAAAAAGGTTTCTGGTTCGATTAAACTCGATCTCGCGCAATATCGCGAAATGGCAGCCTTTGCGCAGTTCGGTTCTGACTTGGACGCGTCCACGCAGAAATTGCTGGCACGTGGCGAGCGTTTGACGCAGTTGCTCAAGCAGGCACAATTCTCCCCGCTCGCATTTGAAGAGCAAACAGCTTCCATCTACGCGGGTACCAACGGCCATCTTGATGATGTCGCAGTGACCGATGTTGTTCGCTATGAAGAAGCAATGCTCGCTCATATGCGCTCTGACCATGCTGACATTTTGAAAACGATCCGTGAAAGCGGTGACTTGGCAAATGACACCAAGGAGAAGCTGGAAGCCGCATTGGCAGCGTTCGGCAAGAGCTTTGCCTAATGGCTTCGCTCAAGGAACTTAAGGATCGGATCGGGTCGGTTAAATCGACCCAGAAGATCACCAAGGCCAAAAAGATGGTGGCCGCTGCCAAATTGCGCCGTGCGCAAATGGCCGCAGAGGCCGCGCGTCCTTACGCCAATGAAATGGCGAAGGTCATGTCGAGCCTCGCTGGCAAAGTGACGGTGGATGAAAATTCACCAAAACTGCTGGCTGGCACTGGCAAGGATCAGGTCCATCTTCTGGTTGTTGCAACCTCAGATCGCGGTCTTTGCGGGGCGTTTAACGCCAATATCGTCAAAGAAGCGCGGTTGAAGGCTGAACAGCTGACCAAAGATGGTAAGACTGTCCTCTTCTACATGGTTGGCCGCAAAGGCATTCCAGTAATCAAGCGGATGTATCCCGATCAGATATTGAAGCATTTCGACACGACCGACGCAAAAACACCTGGCTTTGAAGAAGCCAAAGCAATTGCAGCGGATCTGACCGCCTTGGTGGAAGAGGGCAAATTTGACGTTGCTCATCTCTTCTACTCGAAATTCAAATCGGCATTGTTGCAGGAACCGACGGTGCAACAGATTATTCCTGTCGCTCTGGACACATCCGGTGACGAAGCATCGGGCGCGTCGACAGAATATGAACCCGATGAGGAAGAAATCCTCACCGAGTTGCTGCCACGCAATCTGACCACCCAGCTTTTCGGCGCATTGCTTGAAAATATGGCGTCAGAGCAAGGCGCGTCGATGACCGCGATGGACAACGCCACGCGCAATGCCGGCGACCTGATCGACAATCTGACCATTATTTATAACCGCAGCCGTCAGGCCGCGATTACCACCGAATTGATTGAAATTATCGCTGGCGCTGAAGCGCTCTAAAGCACGTACGCAAGGAAAGAAAAATGGCAAATACCAACAATGTAGGCCGCATTTCACAGGTTATCGGCGCTGTCGTCGACGTCACCTTTGATACGGATATCCCGGCCATTCTCTCGGCTCTGGAAACCGACAATAACGGCAACCGGCTGGTGCTTGAGGTTGCTCAGCATCTCGGCGAAAACACCGTGCGCACCATCGCGATGGATGCGACCGAAGGTTTGACCCGCGGTCAGGAAGTTACCGATACCGGCGCACAGATCAACATGCCTGTTGGCCCTGAAACACTTGGCCGCATCATGAACGTGGTTGGCGATCCTATTGATGAGCTTGGCCCGATCGGTCACAAGACCACTGCGCCAATTCACGCAGAAGCGCCTGCTTTTGTCGATCAGTCCACCGACAGCGAAATTCTCGTCACCGGTATTAAAGTTGTCGACCTTCTCGCACCTTATGCAAAGGGCGGTAAAATTGGCCTGTTCGGCGGTGCCGGCGTGGGCAAGACCGTGCTTATTCAGGAACTGATCAACAACATTGCTAAAGGCCATGGCGGTACTTCCGTCTTCGCCGGTGTGGGTGAGCGTACCCGCGAAGGTAATGACCTTTATCACGAATTTCTCGATGCAAACGTTATCGCCAAGGGCGAAGACGGCAACGCAACCTCAGAAGGTTCCAAAGTGGCACTCGTCTATGGTCAGATGAACGAGCCTCCAGGAGCGCGTGCTCGTGTTGCTCTGTCCGGTCTGACCATCGCGGAATATTTCCGTGATCAGGAAGGCCAGGACGTATTGTTCTTCGTTGATAATATTTTCCGCTTTACGCAGGCTGGCTCCGAAGTGTCCGCGCTTCTCGGCCGTATTCCTTCAGCTGTGGGCTATCAGCCAACCCTGTCTACCGACATGGGCGCGCTGCAAGAGCGTATCACCTCGACCAATAAAGGTTCGATCACTTCGGTTCAGGCCATTTACGTTCCTGCCGATGACTTGACCGACCCTGCACCGGCAACCTCTTTTGCCCACTTGGACGCAACCACCGTTTTGAACCGTGCGATTTCAGAGCTGGGCATCTACCCCGCTGTTGACCCGCTCGATTCAACCTCGCGTGTTCTCGAGCCACGTGTTGTGGGTCAGGAACATTATGACACGGCCCGTGCTGTTCAGGAAATCCTGCAGAAATATAAGTCGCTGCAGGACATTATCGCCATTCTCGGCATGGACGAGCTGTCTGAAGAAGATAAGCTGGTCGTTGCCCGGGCGCGTAAAATTCAGAAATTCCTGTCACAGCCTTTCCACGTCGCGGAAGTCTTTACCGGCATTTCTGGTAAGTTCGTTGATCTGGAAGACACGATTAAGTCGTTTAAAGCGGTTGTGGACGGTGAATATGATCATCTTCCTGAAAATGCCTTCTACATGGTTGGCGGCATTGATGAAGCGCTTGAAAAAGGCAAACAACTGGCAGCAGAAGCGGCCTAATCCATTCCCCCTCCCTCACGGGAGGGGAATAGGGACATAGATTGATGGCAAACCTACATTTCGAACTCGTAACTCCTGAAAAGCTTGTCCGCTCGGATGATGTTTATATGGTTGTTGTTCCCGGCGCAGAAGGCGACTTTGGCGTATTGGCTGGCCACGCGCCGTTTATGTCCACCATCCGTGATGCAGAATTGTCCATTTACGCCAGCGAGGGTGCAGAGGCTGAAGTCATAACCGTTCAGGGTGGATTTGCCGAAGTAAACGAAAAAGGCCTGACGGTATTGGCCGAGGCCGTTTCCTAAGCCTCTACGACCGTTGCCGCCCGGCGTTCGCTGCGCCAGAGGAACAGACCGCTCAGCAAGATCAGGCTGCCGCCGACCAGAGCCAGCGGTTCAATCGCGTCTCCAAATATGAAAACGCTGATCAGTGATGCGATGATCAGCTGGATATAGACAATCGGTGCTATTGCCGCTGCTGTCGTCCGCATGGTCGCCATATAGAGCAGAAAATGACAACTTGTCGCCGTAATCGCGACGACCGCACAGCGCAGAATAACATCCCAGTCCGGTGCTCCCGGAACATGCATTACCGGAAACAGGAAATGCCCAGTCGTAGCGGCAATCGAGAGGAATATGGCGGCCCAGAAAGCGATATAGAACTGCGCCGCAAAGATCGATCGCTGGCTGGATACCATGCGATTCAGGATCAACATTGCTGCCATCGCAACAGCAGAGATTAGTGGCAAAACGGCAACCAGACCAAAAGCCGCAACATTGGGCTGTAACATGATCAACACGCCACCAAATGCAACAATCGTTGCTATCCATGTCACCGGGCGCATTTTCTCTTTCAGGAACCAGCCTGAGAATAAAGCCGTCAGGATTGGATTGATAAAGGATATCGCAACAGCATCCGCCAGCGGCATTATGTAAATGGCAGAAAAGAACGTAATAGTGCCAACCGACAAGGCAAAGCCACGCGCAGCATGCAACCAAGGCCTGCTGATCTGGAAGCCTGCCCTGCCCTCGCGCCAGAAAAGAATGGCAGCAAGAGCGATTGCTCCAATGGTGAATCGCAGGGCCGCAACCGCGGGTGCAGGCCAGTCGCCAGCCATAGATTTAATGAACGCATCACCGATCGGAAAGCCCGAAAAAGCAATTAGGGCCAGCAAGATACCGCTGCCTGCAACTGTTTTTCCGATATTTTTATCTGCCTGCAAAACCCGTCCGATCACAATGAGCGCTTAACCACCGATTGCAGGCTATTCAGCAACACACAACCATCATTTTTCGTCGAAACAGGTGATAGAAAACCAAAACTGTCCCACCACCATTATCCAAACATTAACCATTTTCCTTGAAAGAGATGTCTGATGATTTGGGAACAAACTATTTCCGGCGGAGAGACATGAGCGCATTTGGTAAGAAAAACGGATTAGGCGGTGGCAGACCGTCATTTGGCGTTGCGAAGCCTATGTCTGGCGGCGGAGGATCGAAACCCGCTGATCAGGATAATGCAGATAAGTCAGAGGGTGGCGACCAATTTCCTCCCATCGACGCTGTTCCCCTTCCCGGCGAACAGCAGGCCGCTGCACCGGATAAAGACGATGCAATGTCGCGTCTGGCCGAACGTTCTCAACCAATGGCCGAACAAGGCGACAAGGATGAAGGCTTTGGCGCATCCGTCCATAAAATTAAAGAACAGGTGCTTCCGCGCCTGTTAGAACGGGTTGATCCCGAAGCGGCGGCGACACTCAATAAAGAGGAGCTGACCGAAGAATTCCGCCCGATTATCATGGAAGTGCTGACCGAGCTGAAACTGACGCTGAACCGGCGCGAGCAATTTGCGCTTGAAAAAGTGCTGGTTGATGAACTGCTCGGTTTTGGACCACTCGAGGAGCTACTCCAGAACCCAGATATTTCCGATATCATGGTCAACGGTCCTGAACAGACCTATATTGAGATTAAGGGTAAACTGGAAATCGCGCCGATTAAGTTCCGCGACGAAGAACATCTCTTTCAGATCGCCCAGCGGATCGTGAACCAAGTTGGCCGCCGCGTTGACCAAACCACCCCGCTTGCCGATGCGCGCTTGGCCGATGGTTCTCGTGTGAACGTGATTGTGCCGCCGCTGAGCCTTAAAGGCACAGCCATCTCCATCCGTAAATTCTCTGACACACCGATTACGCTCGACATGATGCAGGGCTTTGGCTCGATGTCGACGGCCATGTGTACGGCGCTGAAAATTGCCGGTGCCTGCCGTTTTAATGTTGTTATCTCTGGCGGTACGGGTTCTGGTAAAACGACTATGCTCAACGCCATGTCGAAAATGATCGACCCGGGTGAGCGCGTGCTGACTATCGAGGATGCTGCCGAGCTTCGTTTGCAGCAACCGCACTGGCTGCCACTCGAAACCCGTCCGCCTAACCTCGAAGGCGAAGGCGCCATTACCATTGGTGACCTCGTGAAAAACGCCTTGCGTATGCGTCCTGACCGGATCATTCTGGGTGAGATTCGTGGCGCTGAATGTTTTGACCTTCTCGCTGCCATGAACACCGGCCATGATGGCTCGATGTGTACGCTTCACGCCAATAGTCCGCGCGAGTGTCTTGGCCGTATGGAAAACATGATTTTGATGGGTGACATTAAAATCCCGAAAGAAGCCATTTCACGCCAGATTGCAGAATCTGTTGATCTGATTGTTCAGGTGAAGCGCCTCCGCGATGGTTCACGCCGGACGACCAACATTACCGAAGTGATCGGGATGGAGGGCGACGTGATCGTGACGCAGGAATTGTTCAAATATCAATATCTGGACGAGGATGCCGACGGCAAGATCATCGGTGAATATCAATCCTCCGGCCTCCGCCCTTATACGCTTGAAAAAGCGCGGCAATATGGTTTTGAGCAACCGTTACTTGAGGCCTGCCTCTAAGCAACTTCCAAAGCTTCGGCGAAATATTTGCCGTTTTTTGCGAGAAGATATTCTGTTGTCGGGGGAAACCCGTCGAGCACTTTTCTTTGCACAAGCCGCTGCGCTGTTGTGGCCTTTAAGCTGAGCGAAACAGCGCGCGGCGATGCCTCTGGCAAAGCCCGCTCTATGCCACTGAAACGAGTCTGACCGGCCGCGAGAACGTGAACCAGCGGCAGGGTCCAGCGGGTCATGTCTTTTACAGGAATTTCAAGACGGTTCTGCGTCCTAATGATCGAGCTTGCCACTTGCGCCAGCGCCTCGCCGCTTTCCGTCAACAAATATTCGGGGCGCAGCGGATGACCATGGCCCGGATTGCGGATCACCCAACCCGCATCGATAAGTTGTTCCAGCGCCCGAGACAGGCTGTCCCGCGACAGACCAACGTGATTCAATATCTCCACAAAGCGCGCACCTCTGCCAGAAAGCGCTGCCAGTATCGCAATGGTCCAACGATAGCGACTGAGCGCGAGAACCGTCGATAGAGATAAAATTGACATAATATTTTATCTACTATACTTTTCTGACCATAAATCAACCGCGACTCGAAAAGCAGGAGTGTTCAACATGACTATTAGCTATGACGGCGACCTTACCGTTTCCATGGGCGTCAGCGATATCGATGCATCCATCGAATGGTATGCGAATATCTTGAATTTTGAGCTTCTTTACAAGAATGAGGAAATTGCCTGGGGCGAGATGTCCACCGGACTGGCCAACGTCAATCTGGGTCTTAGCCAGCTTGAGAAGGTGGAAAAAGGCGGCGGAGCCACTCCTGTCTGGGGCGTGAAGGACATAGTTGAGGCCAAGGCTAGTCTGGACGCGGCAAAGGTGAAGCAGGACGGGGAAATCCAGCATATTCCTGGTTTGGTAAAACTGCTGACCTTCTATGATCCTGACGACAACGCGATGATGTTGTTCGAGAATGACAGTCAATGATCTCTTCTTTGTTATGGCTGCCTTTGATGCTGGCAGTCGAAGCGCCAACCCCTGTTGATAACAGAGCTACTCCTGATTGGCTGCTTGGCGACTGGTCTGGCAAAGGATCGTTGTTCGGGCAGCCCGCCAGAATGTCTCTTTCTGTTTGCCCATTGGCCGGAAACCGGGGATTGACACTAGATTATCAGGTCAGCGGTGAAGGCAGTTCGACAATGCGATTTGCCGGTCACGCGGACTACGTCCCGGACGGAGAGAACCATTGGCGTGGTCGCTGGAAAGGCAGCAATGGTGTCGATCATGATCTGACCGCCCTCACCTCTAATGACTCATTCGTCGCCACTTGGCATAATGCAGCGGTCGAGACTGGCCGAACCCGCTATCAACGCATCGCCCCAGATCAGCTGAAGGTGACGGATTATGTACTTCGAGATGGAGGACGCTTCGAAGAGTTTGCCAGCGCTGATTATGATCGCAAGGCCGCCTGTCAGGGTTCACCCGACAACGATCAGTGACCTTTAAACGCCAGACCGATGCTGATCGCCGCAAAGAGCAGGGACATCAGCATGACAAAAGGCCAAGGCATGAAGCCGACTTTTTCGATATTCTTGCGATTATTGCGACGACGTTCCGCGATCGCAGCAATGGCTGCGATTACAACAGCGACGCCGCCAGCAATCGCCCATCCACTTAAGTCCGGTAGAGAGTCCAATGTTGGTCAATCGTCCAGCATGTTGATGATGCCGGAAAAATCCATACCGCCTTGCCCGTTTGCTTCGGCATATTGCTCGTAAAGCGCTCGTGCTTTCTCGCCCATCGGAACCTGTGCACCAGCACTTTCCGCCGCCTCCATAGCAAGACGCAGGTCTTTCAGCATCAAAGCTGCAGCAAAACCGCCTTCATAGCCATTATCCGCCGGACTCTGCGGCCCGATGCCTGGTACAGGGCAATAGCTTGTCATCGACCAGTTCTGACCCGATGCCTTCGAGGAAATATCGTAGAAATTCTGAAGGTCCAGCCCCAGTTTTTCCGCCATTTTGAAGGTCTCGCAAGTCGCAATCATGGAAGCACCGAGCAACATATTATTGCAGATCTTCGCTGCCTGTCCGGCGCCATTGTCACCGGCATGGATGACGGCCTTGCCCATATCCGACAAAATCGGCTCGGCCCGTTTAAATGCTTCTTCGCTGCCGCCGACCATGAAGGTCAGCGTACCGCCATTGGCCGCGGCAATACCGCCGGATACCGGGGCATCGACCGGTAAGATATTCTTTGCCTTGGCCATATCAGCAACGTCGCGCGCGCTGTCGACATCGATAGTCGAGCAATCCAGCACCAATGTGCCAGGCCCGGCATTGATGATCACATCATTGGCATAGACAGAGCGGACATGTTTCCCGGCCGGCAGCATAGTGACCACAGCTTCCATATGACGGATGGCATCGGCGGCATCACTAACAGGATGGCACCCGGCCTCTCCTGCCTTGGCCAGCGCTTCGCCAGACAAATCAAAGGCATGTACCTCATGACCCGCTTTCGCGAGATTGGCGGCCATTCCCCCGCCCATATTGCCGAGACCGATAAATCCGATTTTCATTTTTAACGCCCCTTCCAATTGCCTTCGCGCTTTTCAATAAACGCCGCCATGCCTTCAGCCTTGTCTTCGGTCGCCGTCAAAATTTGGAACAGGCGGCGTTCATGCAACAAGCCTTGATCCAGCATTGTTTCAAACGCCGCGTTGACCATTTCTTTGTTCACCTGAATGGCCATGGGCGGCATCGAAGCGATTGTGCCAGCGGCTTTGATAGCTTCGTCGACGAGTTGGTCATGCGGCACAACCCGCGCAACCAGTCCTGATCGCTCCGCTTCCTCCGCATCCATCATCCGGCCGGTCAAACACATATCCATCGATTTGGACTTGCCCACCGCCCGGGTCAGGCGCTGTGATCCACCCATGCCCGGAGCAACGCCGAGCTTGATTTCGGGCTGGCCGAATTTGGCGTTTTCGCTCGCAATGATGAAATCCGCCATCATCGCAAGCTCGCAACCACCGCCCAGTGCAAAGCCATTCACAGCCGCAATCCATGGCTTGCGCGTTGTCTTGACAATCTGACTGGTCCATTTGGAGAAAAAATCTTCCAGATAGAAATCCGCCGCAGATTTTTCGAACATTTCCTTGATATCTGCACCAGCCGCAAAAGCCTTGTCACCGGAGCCGGTGAGAACGGCACAAAGTTGAGTTTCGTCCGCCTCAAAGGCCGCAAAGGCACTGATTAATTCGTCCAGAACTTCACTGTTCAGCGCGTTGAGCGACTTGGGCCGGTTCAGCGTAATCAGCGTCACCTGACCCTTGTGTTCGGTCAGAATTGTTTCATAGGTCATAGCGGTTTCCATTCCTCATCTGCCGGTAACGGCGCAAAAATGCTGTCGATCAGTTCGTCAGTTGTTTCTTCCGGTGTCGCGGGATCCCATTTGGGATTATTGTCCTTGTCGACAATCAGGGCCCGAACGCCCTCGATAAAATCATGCCGGACCAGCACACGCGACGCGATACGATATTCATTGCGCATCTCATCAGCAAAGCTTTCCATCGCCGCGCCTTCCTTCAGCTGGCGTAGCGCCACCTTACAGGTTTGCGGGCTCTTTGTACCGAGCGTATCGCGCTCTTTTGCGGCCCAATCGCTATCATCAGCGTCAAGTGCTTCAAGAATTTCTTCATACATATCCGAGGCAAAAAACTTGTCGATCTTGTCCAAATTGTCGGTGATCCGCGCAGTTGGAACAATATCAGAAAGCTGCCCCAATATCCCGTCGATACGGTTGGGATCTTCGCTAATCCGCTGCTTGGCTTCTTCAAGATTCTCGGAGGGCACATAATGGGTTGCCAAACCTACTTCTTTGCATTCTGCCCCATCTAACCGCGCGCCAGTGAGCGCAAGAAACTGGCCCAGACGCCCTTCCAGCCGCGATAAGAACCAGCCACCGCCAACATCGGGAAAGAGCCCAATACCTGTTTCCGGCATGGCAAAGCGCGTATTCTCGGTCGCAACGCGATATTGGGCTGGCTGGGAAATACCAACGCCGCCGCCCATGGTTATGCCATCCATGAAGGCGACCACAGGTTTCGGATATTCGAACAGCAGGTGGTTGAGCTGATATTCCTTGTAGAAAAACGCCCGTCCTTCTTTGCCGTCCTTTTTGCCTGAGGCCTGCAACATGGCGATGTCACCACCGGCGCAGAAACCCCGGCCCTCGCTATGATCAATAATTACAGCTTCAACACTGTCATCGTCCCGCCATGCAATCAGCGTATCGCGCATCGCTTCGCACATCGCAAGATTGAGCGAGTGGATGACTTTGGGGCGGTTGAGGCTGATATGCCCGACCCGGCCCGTCTTCTTGATGATTAGGTCTTCGGTCATTTTGTCTTTCTATTTTTGGGAGAACGCAATGGTCATTGCCGTAGCATTTCACGCGAAACAATCATCCGCATGACCTGATTGGTACCTTCGAGGATCGAATGCACCCGCAAATCGCGCCAAAAACGCTCGATGGGATAATCTTGTAAATAGCCATAACCACCAAAGAGCTGCAGCGCGTCGTTGACGATTTTTGATCCATTGTCGGTCGCCAGGCGTTTGGCCATGGCGGCAAATTTGGTTTTGTCTGGTGCGCCCTGAGTAACCTTTACCGCGGCCATATAAAGCAAGGCTCGCGAGGATTCGAGGTCGGTTGCCATGTCGGCGAGCATGAACTGGGTATTTTGAAAATCGCTGATGCTTTTACCAAATTGCTTGCGCTCTTTTGTGTAGGCCACTGCTTCATCCAAGCAGCGCTGCGCCCCTCCGAGCGAACAGGCACCAATATTCAAGCGCCCACCATCAAGGCCAGCCATAGCAATGCGAAAGCCCTCGCCTTCACCACCGACACGGTTTTCCACTGGCACACGAACATTGTCGAAATTCACTTGCGCGGTTGGTTGCGAATGCCAGCCAAGCTTCTTCTCATTCGCGCCGAAGCTGACACCTTCCATATCTTTTTCAATGACCAGACATGTCACGCCACTGGCACCATCATCCGAGGTCCGCGTCATAGTGACGTATAGTTCATTCTCTCCACCGCCGGAGATAAACGCCTTCGATCCGCTGACGACATAGTGATCGCCGTCTCGCACCGCTTTGGTTTTCAGCGATGCCGCATCTGAACCGGCACCCGGTTCGGTCAGACAATAGCTCGAGATTTTCTCCATGCTGATCAGGTCGGGCAGATATTTATCCTTCACCGCCTGAGCACCGAATGTATCAATCATCCAGGCTGCCATGTTATGGATCGAGATGAACGCGCTGGTTGAAGGGCAGCCATAGGCCATGGCTTCCATGATGATCGCGCTTTCCAGCCGGCCAAGACCGATGCCGCCGGATTCTTCAGATACATATATTCCGCCAAAACCCAGTTCCGCACTTTGCTTGATTACATCGCGCGGAAAGATATGCTCTTCATCCCATTTGCTGGCATGAGGAGTAATCGCATCGGCGGTGAATTTCTGGGCCATATCCTGAATGGCCAATTGATCTTCTGTCAGGGAAAATTGATCCGTCATTTCTTTTCGTTCCATTTTTCTTTCAACACCTGCTCTGAAAAAAGCCGATTCAAAACATCTTCATCGGTTCGTTCATACACAAGTTCACGAGGAGCAGAGCCCTTTATGTGTGCCATGGCTGCAACCCGGCCGCTCCCGAGAAACCAGGTATCGGGTTCCGTCCGGGCAATGGGATCAGCATAAGCCTCGTCCATTGTGATGATAGTCCAACCATCAGCGACAAGTCCGCGTACCAAATCGTCAATGAATAGCGCAGCAATATCTGTCTCGTGCAACAACAACGTATGAGCCGGAGAACGGCCAGAGGATTGCACGGCGATTTCGTCATAGAAATTGGCGGTATCCACCATCGTCTCGACATACAGGCCGCGCAACGCATCCATATCCATCGCTTTGCCCTGTTCAGCGGCTTGCGATGCGAGACGGTCTATGTGCCAATCATAATTGTCGATTGTGATATAAGCGTTCAACAGACCGCGTTCCGATAACGCCTTGCGCACCGCATCGCGCTTTTCAAGATCACGGCGGCCCTCGTCTAGATAGGGATAGCGAAACCACGGGCGATAGCCGCGCCGGCCTTTCAGCCATGTTTCGGCCTCATCGATTTCCGCAATATAATCCTCGACCTTTGTCCGGGACAGCCAAGGATGGGTTTTTGTGTGATTACCGATCACATGGCCAGCGGCAACATAAGCCCGGATGCGGTCTTCACCACCTTTGCCCGCCTCTTTGTCTAGATTACCCGTCGTCACGAAAAAACCAGCTTGTTCGACTCCCGCCTCTGCCAGAGCTGCGATCAGCTTTATCGCACGCTCATCGGGCGTAAAAAAACCGCCAGCATGACGCGGAATATCGTCAAAGCTTATCGCAATCCGCTTCTGGGCAACGGTCGGCTGCAAGGCAAAACACAGGCTCGCCATCAGGATCAATAATAAGCGCATCATTGCAGGACCATTGCCCCTTCCATGTCAGAAAGGCTTTTGCTTAGGAAAGTTTGACAAAGGCAGCGCTACGCCAGCTTTCGCATCACGTCTCCGAACAGGTCTTCATCCGAAGGCAGTTCTTTGGATACTGCCAAGGGCTTGGACACCCAGGTTTCGTTGATCAGGTCGCGCCACGTAATGTTGTTGTTGGTGCCATTGCCACCCCAGCTGCCACATCCGAGAGAGAATGTTTGCCGCATGCCGTTCCACAAGTTACCGCTGTTGGAAGCCGATTGTGGCTGATTGACCATTACACGGGATGTGCGGGTTGCATTGGCGAGCTTCATGATATTCTCGTCTGACCGGGAATAGAGACCGCAGCTATGTCCCTGCCCCTGATAGGCCTGAATATTATTAGTCAAAGCAATCGCTTCTTCGATATCTGCTGCCCGGTAAAGCGCCATGATGACCGTCAGTTTCTCGCCAGAGAATGGGAAATCAGCACCAAAACCGGTTTCAGGCACCATGAAGAATGTGCGCCCTTCTGGTAGGTTAAAACCCGCCATTCCTGCAATTTTCTCTGCGGGTTGTGCAACGATCGCAGTGTTAAAATGACCGTCTGGCCAAAGCGCATCCTGCAATTTCTGCTTTTCTTCTTCGTTAACCAGATAACCGCCCTGATGCTTCAGTTTTTCTACCATCTCATCGTAAATAGCATCGACCAATATTACGCTATTGTCGGAAGAACAGCTAGCCGCCAGATCCAGTGTCTTGGAAATGCGGATTTTCTCTGCAGCATCATCAAGGTCAGCGCTTTCATCCACCGTGATTACCGCATTGCCGACACCGACACCCAGAGCCGGTGTTCCGCTGGAATAGGCCGCGGTAACCATCGCACCACCGCCGGTCGCGAGTACTCGGTCGCATTGCCGCATCAGCTCATTGGTTTTCTCAACCGATGGCACATCTATACTGATTACCAGATCAGCGGGTGCACCCATTTTCACAATGGCATCGCGCATCAGATCACAAATCATCTTGTTCGTTAGTTTGGCCCGCGGATGTGGAGCGACAATGATTGAGTTGCGTCCTTTAACCGCGGAGATTGCCTTGATCACTGGCGTGGCTTCTGGATTGGTCGATGGCGACAAAGCACCAATCACGCCTACCGGCTTGGCAATTTTTACGATGTTTCGCTCGTGATCTTCCTCGATGATGCCGACTGACTTGTCGTTGATAATGTCGAACAACGTGGCTCGTGTTTTGCGGAAAATTTTCAGATATTTGCCGTCATAATTGCCCAGCTGTGTTTCATCGACAGTATGTTGCGCAATTTTCTCTGCCACCGATTCTTCCGCAACAGCCCACACCATCGCACGGATGAGCTCATCAACCTGTTCCTGGGTATAGTTTTCGATCTGCTGCTGCGCTGCACGCGACCGCGCAACCAATTCGGCGACTTCTTCCGCAATCGGATCCTGTGGGTTGGTGGTTGTGTCCAGCATGTAAAGCTCCTGAAATTATGTTTTAACCGGAATATCAACGGAAAAGGACTCGTTGAAACGGCATTTTCTTTACCGATATATATAATTCACTGCCGATAAGCATGCAATGTCGCGCGTAATAAAATTACAAAAGCAACAGAGCTCCGCTGCGATACGCAATTGCATTGACAATCCGATTGCGCCTATCGTCAACAAAATGAGCTATTCCACCACCATTCTAGCAACCAGATGACAACTGATGTTTTAGATAAAGCGCCGGTCAAGCCAACGTCGGTTCAATCACCCACAGTCGGCCAAAACCGGCCGATGGCGGGTATAATTACCCGCCTTGCTGCAATGCTCTCGCTTGCCATCATGTTTGCCTTTGTGAAACTGGCCGGTGAGCAGGGCGTTCACGTCACCGAAAGCCTGTTTTACCGCCAACTCACTGCCATGCCGTTGATTTGCTTTCTGATCTGGCGGAGTCATGCGGGTTGGCCAGCGATCAAGTCCGACAAGCATAAACTGCATATCTTGCGGTCTGCGCTCGGTATCTTTGCCATGGGTCTGAATTTCTGGGCCATGACCCTGCTTCCGCTGGCCGATGCTACAACAATCAGCTTCACAGTGCCGATATTTGCGACGCTGTTCGCAGCGCTCATTCTTCGCGAGAAAGTCGGCATCCGGCGCTGGTCGGCCATCCTGATCGGCTTTATCGGTGTATTGGTGGTCGTTCAGCCAGGCGGCAATCTGATCCCGGCCTTTGGCGCAACCGTAGCATTGATCGGCGCATTGGTTACGGCATCAGTCACCCTTGTCATCCGGATGCTCGGCCGCACGGAAACCAGCATTGTCACGATATTCTGGTTCTCTGTCTATACCCTGCCGGCATTGGCCGTCTGCGCCTATATCTATGGCGGCGGACATGATGCCAAGACTTGGGCCTATTTGCTCGGCGTCGGCATATTCGGTGCGATTGGTCAGCTGACAATCACCCAATCGTTGCGCTTTGCACCCGTGTCCACCATCATGCCGATGGACTATAGCGCGCTCCTATGGGCCACAATCATTGGTATCATTGTGTTCAGTCAATGGCCCGGCCTGTCGATCCTGCTGGGCGCGCCAATCATTATCGGTTCCGGCCTGTTCATTGCCTGGCGCGAACATGTCCGCGAAGCGCGTCTGGGGCCCTCCAAAAACTGATAGCTTGGCAAGCACGGATAAAGCGCATAGCCTCCCGATAAGGGGAGAGAGATATGCACTATTTATGGCGCCAAGCGGCCGCATTATGGACGTTAATAGCCTTTTCGAGCATGGCGGTAGCCAATGAACCTCCTGCCGCTCAGCCCTATCCGGACGTTACCGTTTACGAAGCGGCCAAAATCATCACCATGGAACCAGGCTATCCTGAAGCCAGATATGTTGCGACAGCCGACGGGATCGTGCTGGGATTGGGTCAATCACTGGATGACCTGAGTGCCTGGACGGAAGGTCGGGCCGTGACTTTGGATCGGCAATTTGCCAAAAATATCCTGATGCCTGGCTTTGTCGAGCCGCATATCCACCCGATGCAGACGATCATGATGCTGCCGATCCCGTTCATCAGTCCAGAAGCTTGGGAACTACCCGGAAAAACCTATCCCGCAGCGCGCGGCAAGGCCGCCTATGAGAAGCGTCTGCGCGAAGAGCTGGCAAAAAGTCAGGATGCGCTGTTCATTACTTGGGGCCATCACAAGCTGTTCCATGGTGATATGGATCGCGCGGCCCTGGACAGTATCGCACCGGATCGGGCGGTGGTTATCTGGCAGCGCAGTTTTCATGAGATTATAGCCAATTCAAAGGCACTGGACTTGCTCGGTATCGGCACCGCCGCCGCATTCAAGGCAGAGTTTGACAAGCCCCAGATCGATCCTGGTCATGCCGACTATGCGAGCGGGATTATTCACGAAACCGCTCTGTTCAACGGTATTGAAAAGCTTCGCCCCTATCTCTTCTCTCCTGCAAAGGTGCAGCAGGGATTAACCGATATGCGCCAGATGATGCTCGAAAACGGCGTGACAACCAGCGCTGACCTCGCTTTTGGCGGCTTTGGCGGACCGGAGATGGAATCGCAGCTGTTCAAGAGCCTCTATGATCAACCAACAACCCCGTCGCGGATCCTCGCTATTCCGGTTGCACCGCTCGTCACCGGCGATCCCAACATCTGGCTGAAGGATATGAAAGCCAAATATGACAGCGATAAGTTCTTCTTCTCCAATCGGGTAAAGCTGTTTGCAGATGGTGCATTTTTTGCCCAGTATATGCAGATGAATCCCCCCGGCTATAGCGATGGTCATGAGGGGAAATGGCTGACCGAGCCGGACGAGTTACTTAAGCAAACCGAACGGTTCTGGGATGCCGGCTGGAACCTCCATACCCACGTCAACGGCGACAAGGGGCTGGATATCGTACTTGATATCACCGAGAAACTGACCGTTAAAAATGGTCAGGATATTGTCATGGAGCATCTCGGCTATTCGACCGAAGCGCAAAACCGGCGGATTGGTAAAATGGGTCTCTATGTCTCAGCTCAGCCCAATTATATCCGGATACTTGGAGATACCTATGCCAAGACCGGCATGGGTCCCGACCGCGCTGCGCAGATGAGTCGGCTTGGCTCACTCGAACGCAAAGGCGTCCCGCTTGGCCTGCATAGCGACTTCAACATGGCGCCAATTGACCCGCTTTACCTCGCCTGGGTGGCGAGCAACCGGATCACATTGGACGGCAATGCCAAGGCCCCAGCCGAGCGACTTTCGCTCGACAAGGCCTTGCGTGCCATAACGATCGAGGCCGCTCAAGTCATTGGGCTCGATGCAATGGTCGGGAGCATTGCCACCGGCAAAAAAGCCGATTTCACAGTGCTGGACCGTGATCCCTATGAAGGCGGCGCCCCAAAATTGCAGGAGGTACAGGTGCAAGGCGTTGTGTTTGAAGGCCGCTGGTTCCCGGCGGAATAGGTTCGCCTCTTTGGCCGCAATCTAGTTCGGTTTTCGGTACACGCTCATGATGGCGCCGTTGCCAGTCGGAGCGGTCTTCACCAGATTAAGCGACTCTGTTTCGGAATTGCTGCCAAATAGCCGCTTTCCGGATCCTACAATCACAGGAAATGTCCACAGGCGAAATTCATTGATCAGGTCCGCCGCCAAAAGCGTTTGGATCAATTGCCAGCTGCCGTGAATTTGTAATAGCGGTCCGTCCTGATTTTTCAGTTTGGTAATCTCGGAGACAATATCGCCTGAAAGGAAGGTTGTGTTCGCCCATATAGGCTCCGGATTTCCAGATGACACAACATAGACATGACCATCATTCATGCTCGCATCCTGATGGCTAGAAAACATCTCATAGGTTTTCCGGCCAAGCAGCATATCATAGGGCTCGGCCATCGCCTCCTTTTGTACCTGTTCCATCACCGGATCCCAATATTCTGAAGCCCAGCCGCCTGATGTAAATCCACCTGAGCGATCTTCATCAGGCAGCCGCACGGCCTGCATGACACCATTTAGAGTTACGAATGTCAGTGCTGCGATATCTCTCATGCTGCTACTTTCTAATTTGCGATAATTGCCAATAGGTGTCTCTTAGCCACCTCCTTTACATGGGCATGTCCATCGCCGGAGCCAGTTCGATAGTTCCGCCAATGTCGAGGTGCGGAGATTTTTTTGTCATGGCAATAGCCGCGTCCTGGCTTTCAGCCTGAATGATGGTAATCCCCGATAGTGGGTTGGCACCGCCATCTTCCATCACGCCGTCAGCACTAACTGTTATGGATTGGCCAACGGGGAGGCCTCGGTCTACCACGGCATCGCCAAGACCATCCATCCACGCCATCCATTTTTGCATATGCTGTTGCCCTTCTTCCGGCGTCATTGATGTATTGCCGCCGTGATAAGCCAAGATGAATTTCTGCATTTTATTCTCCTTCGAGGGGTTGGTGACTTTCTTGAGCCCTTTATTGCGGCGTTCTAAATATGTTAAAGAACATTTTTAGAAATATTTTATGGTCCCGCAAAACGGAGAAAATACTAATGCCTTACAGTGCGGAACATAAGCAGCAGACACGGACGAAGATTGTAGAATCAGCGAGAATTCTTTTCAACCGACACGGCTTTCAAGATGTCACGATCGATATGGTTATGGAAAATGCGGGGCTGACACGTGGTGGATTTTATAATCATTTCAAAACCAAAGAACAGCTCCACCACGCCGCCGTATCCAGTTTTCTGCTTGGACGCGGCGCGGAATGGCGCAGAGATGCGGGAGTCGATCCCAGCTCGCCCGGTGAAGACATGGTTCGCCAGATGATATCCGGATATCTGTCGTCGAAACATTTGGGCGATCTTGACGGACAATGCCCAATGATCGCTTTACCTTCAGACATTGCCCGATCAAACCCGCAGGTGCAGACATCTTACCTACAACTGCTGGAAGCCATGGTCGGATTATTTGAGAACGGCATTAGTGAGAAAGGCCAAGAGTCACGACAGCGCGCCTTGTCACTGGCAGCCTTGTGTGTAGGCGGCATGGTTATTGCCAAATCACTTCCTGATTCAGAATTGGCGGAAGAGGTTCGCGATGCGGCGCAGAACTTTGCTCTAGATCAGTTAGCTGGCTAGGATAAGCGATTGAAATTATTGTAGGAAGATGAAAAGCGAAGCCAAGCATCTCCTCACGATGTCCGCTTCATCTCGAAAGCGGACGTTAGGATTTGGCGTTTTTGATAGCAACAATTGTTTGGAAAGCAGTCATTGTTTAGGATAACGTTCGAACGATGAAACGCGCATATGTAATATTTTTAGGCCTTCTGGCTTCCTGTACTTCCGATAGTTTTCCAGTCGCCGATTTTGAGGTTAGCTGCTCGTCACTGGATTCAGCATCCGTAAGCAGCGCTCTCACAGCGTTCGCAAAACGGCACGATCTTACGATCGACCTTCAAGAGAGTTCGGAAAGCTACTTGCGCCTCAGAATGGATGGTAGTGGGTTTGGTCAGGATATATTTGTCGAGTATCGGGATACTGATAGTGGACCAGAGACGAGCAATTGCAGTACCGCAGAATTACCCTGCCTAGATGTGACAGCATTCGCCGGTGGAACTATTCCTGAAGACGAGCTGAGTGAAAATACAGCTACCCAGACGAAAACAGCAAGCGCATTGAAGAGTAGGCTCGAAGGCCTTTGTGAGGTCTAAGCTGGTCCAGAATATTCGTCCGCTAATGGGTCGGGAGCGGTCACTTGGCTCGCGGCAGCTTGATCCCGAAAGCGGACATTAGCATTCGGCGGATTTTTATCCTAACCTGATTGAGCGCAACGAATTTCAGGAGGTACCGACAATGGCAATTTCAGACTCTGAGTTGCGGGAAATAGCACTGTCAATGGATGGTGTGACGGAGAAACCACATTTTGATCGAGCTGCGTTTAGGGTAAAACGAAATTTTGCAACATTGGCACCCGAGAGAACCACGGTGAACCTGCTGCTCCTCATGCCGCCGCGGTGCAAGTTGATCGATGGTCAGTTAATCTTGTGCCATTCTCTCGCTGCAAAATTCCATTCTCAATCAATCAATCCATACCAGTTTTTGGCTTTGCAAAATCGAACGATTTCGCCAATCGCCTTTTTCGAACCACCCAGTTCGAATTTGGAAATGTGGCGTTCGCCCGTCGCGCTCGAGAGTGCGAGAATCACAGAATTGCGCTCAATCAGGCTCAGAATGAATTTCCCTGCACTTGAATCTGGAGCGGCATTGGACACCACAGCATTATTCCCTTTGTGATATGCCAAAAGAGAATCCGAAGATTGGTCGTCGAACCTGAAACTCACGCTTCTCACGCCCAGTCCGGTTCGACCAAGAAAGTGTTTGCTGACAAAATGCAGGTAAATTGAACCCGCGTCGGCTTGGTCACATTTGATGGCCAAAATCGCATTATTCTCAATTGACTCTAACGATGCGATCACACCGATCGGATGTGTGTCGGATTCCCGATTCTTGGTTACAGACCATTTATCGGCGGCGATTGATGCTCCGAGAGAATGAGCTGCTGTCAGGAAATACAAAGCCAAATATTTCAGAGTCATGAAAGGTTTCCCGAAAGAAGCCATGGATTAGCACAAGCTCAGCTGGATTCCAGTATTTCGGATGATCACGAACCCGCTATCAGCTCGATGCGGTAACCATCGGGATCGAGCAGAAACGCTATCACATCGCGTTTACCATTCTGATCAGCATGAACCATTGCGCCTGGTGCGCGGAGCAACTCTACTCCGCTCTGTTCGAGCTGTCGGCAACACGCGTCGATATCATCAATTTCGAGAGCAATGTGACCAAAACTATCTCCGTGCGTATAGCAACGGGCATCATGATTGTATGTCAGTTCGATAACGCAGTTTTCAGCCTCATCTCCATAACCGACAAATGAAAGTGTGAAACCTCCTTGTTCGTATATCTCTCGGCGCATTTCATCCATGCCCAGTTTGTTACAATAAAAGTCCAGGGAGGTTTCAAGGTCACTGACGCGGATCATGGAATGCAGAATTCGGTTGGGTGTGGGATTGGTCATATTTTGTCCTGACTATTGGGAAGGGGCGCCGCGAGCGGTCCACGAAGTGACCCGCTCGCGTACATTTTGTGAGAGAGTGTTAACTACAGATCTGGCCTGAGTAGCGGACAAGACCCTGCAAATTGTTGGGGTCGCGCAAATCCACGACACCGTAGCTATTAAATTGACCGCCATAGCCTTCCAAAGTTCCGCGTCCGGCATTTTCCTGTACATGATATGTTATTTCGATCATGTAGCGGCCCGGTTTTCCAGGAATTGAAGTCAGGATCCCCAAGTCCTTGGTGTAAATCGATCCGCCGTCACTTCGGCCAAAATAATGCTCCATATCCATCTCGAGGCCGGTTGACGTCACCCGCTGACCGAGAATCTTGCCAGCAGCGTGTTGGACGCTACCCATGAGAGTCGCTGAGATGATCATCGGCTTTCCTTCTCCTTCGGCAAAAAAGTTTGGAAGAGCGACGCCGCCTAGATCCAAACAATCGGCGGCCTTCGCCTGGGTTGGTGCAGCGATGGCAAGAGCGACCCCCAAGAGGGATGTAGTAATTTTCATTTTTGGTTCCTTTTGTGAGCGATTTCCATTTATATAACGATCGCTATGTAACGATCGCTATGTCAGATATTGATTCCTTCACAAAGAGTCAATATAAATATAATGATCGTTACATAAATGGAGTTTTTGATGGCCAAGCAGGAAGACCGAAAGAGAAGAACCCGTGAAAAAATGATTTCTGCTGCCAGTCGGAATTTTCGTCAATCCGGATATAATGGCGTCGGAGTCGATACCATTGCGCGAGATGCCGAAGTCACGTCTGGGGCATTCTATGCCCATCTCAAATCAAAGGATGCCGCCTTCGAAATTGCCGTCAACGTGGGCTTGGACGAAGTCATCGCCGCCATTCCGAAATATCAGTCTGAGCACGGAAAAGACTGGGTCCGGGCTTTTGCAGACTATTATTTGGGAAAGCCGCACCGCGACGATCTGGCTTGTGGCTGCGCGATGACAACATTGTCTCCGGATGTTGTCCGTACCAACGATCATATTCGCAAGTCCTATGAGAATCGGATGTCGGTGATTAGTGGGCTGATAGCGCAAGGATTGTCGGGAAAAAACGATGAGCAGCGTCAAGAGAAGGCCTGGATGCTTCTTTCCATCCTCATCGGAGGTTTGACGCTGGCAAGGGCGGTCAAATCAAAGAAGCTGGCATCCGGTATCTCCGCTTCAGCCAAAACGGCAGCGCTTGCCCTGGTTTCGTAACGTGGCCACTGGACATGGTCATGGCATTGGGATGCGTTTTACCAACTTCGATTGGAAACCGGACGTTCAAGAAGCTGGCGCGGTCATAAGCATGTTAGGTTTTTGACGCCATACAAACTAAATGGAGAGGCCATCCGACAAAAGAACTTCTGCGGCTATTTGCTGAATCGTTCTTTGAGCCTCTTTGGCCAAAACTTCCACAATTTCGCCAGCCGGTATTGATTGGTTTATCTGATCAATTGCTTCACCGACAATTACGGGTGCCGTTACCGGGTCGTCCGACTTGACTGCCAGATCAAAATGCCGTCTTTCACCGTCCAATGCCTTTTTCAGAGCGCTCTCTCGTCCATCCCATTTGTTAGTCGAAGCATTCCTCAGGCTCCTCATTTTCCATTGTTCTGGCCAATCATAACCTCGCAAAAGATCAAATACGGAGCTTCTGACCGTATCGTCGCCTGAAGCTTTCAGTGCGGTATTTTTGGCTGCTTTTGAGGACAATGCTTCTGGAGCAGGAAAGAAGACGCTTCCGCACATCACACCCTTCGCCCCCAGCATCAAAGCGGCAGCCAATCCCCTGCCATCAGCAATCCCGCCAGCGGCCACAACGGGCAGATCCGGAATCTTATCCACTATGGCGGGAACAAGAGGAAAAGTGGACCTTTCACCGCAATGTCCACCTGCCTCAGATCCCTGTGCCACAATTATGTCTGCACCCAGATCAGCAGCCGATCTAGCTTGTTCTAGAGTCTGCACCTGGGCAATGAGCGTGATCCCCGACGATCTTATCCGTCCAGCGTGGTTCTCGAGCCCGCCAAATGACAGCAGAATTGTTTTTGGCGAATAATCCAGGGCCAGGTCGAGCAGGCCCGGCTTTCGGTCCAGACTCCAACCGATAAAACCTACACCAATAGGGCTGGTACCAGCCTTGGATAACTGATCCCGCAACCAGACTTCATCTCCATAGCCACCACCAATCAACCCCAGTCCGCCAGCATCACTCACCGCAGCAGCGAGCTTTCCACCGCTCACTCCAGCCATTGGAGCGAGAATAATGGGGTGGCGAATACTCAGCAAAGACGTAATTCTATCCGGCATGGAAATGATCCTTCATGCGATGGAGGGTTAGTAATGGTCAAACTGGCAGTCGAAATCCACACGGTATCAGTGTGGCGGCGCTCGCATTTTCCGAAGTTCGGTGACTTGCGCTCCGCCGATACCCCAATTGTCCAGATCGACTTCATCTATCACGACGAATGTGGTTGACGGGTCTTTGCCGAGAACCTCAACAAGCATTTCGGTGGTTCGCTCGATCAGAGCCGCTTTTTGCTCCTTGGTCACGCTCTCTTTCGTAACCTTGATATTGACGTATGGCATTTGTCATATTCCTTTCAAATCCATGTTTACCCCAACGCGGGATTGCCTGTTTTTTTGCTGTTTCGGTAAGTGTAATCGAACACTTTGGATAGGATCTGCCAACGTCCATCGACTAGGATCAACGTCAGAAAATCTGTGAAATGCTTCTCGCCGATCGCGCATCGAACCCTGGCAAAAACCATCTTCGAACCAGCAAAATCAAGCGATACTACCTCATCTACTCGATCCTCCTTCCGATCCGAAGGTGGTTCTCTTTTTGCAACCAGTTCGAAATATTCCGGCATCGTTTTTATCAACAAAGGACCACTGGCAGGAGAAGCATATGTGGCTTTTGGATGGAACACGGATCGAAGCGTTTCAACATCGCCGTAGTAGAGACCGTCAAAATAGGTCTCGAGGGCTGCCCAAATATCGATCATACGAGACGGGAACATATTGTCGGAGAAATTGCGTTCCACTAGTCCAATAGCCCTTCACTGGTCATCGCGCTGATCACTGAAGGCCTTTTGCTTAACCGTTCCATGTAGGCAGTTATGAGCGGGAAGTCGGAGAGGGACAAATCGACATATGTCGACCAAGACAGCACCACAAATGCGAACGCATCGGAAACGGTGAAGCTGCTCCCAGAAAGATACTCGCGGCCGTCTCGAAGGTTGTTTTCAAGAAATTGAACCAATCTCGAAATTCTGTTCAGATGCGCCTTTTTTTCGTTAGATCCAGGAGGTGTCTGCGTGAAAAACGGACCAAATGCATTGTGAAGTTCGGAAGACAGAAAATTGAGCATGCCATTTTGCTCGGCCCGTTCAATACTCGCAAAAGGGGCAGTGAGACCACTGTCTGGGAATTGATCTCCAATATGCTGCAATACAGCCGGTCCTTCGATCAATATTGTGCCGTCTTCGAGAACAAGTGCGGGGACATATCCCAGCGGATTGATCTCCCTGTAATCAGCACCCGTTTCCGTCCGCTGCTCGATCGTATCAACCATCTCGAGCGTGAAGCTCGCTTTCAGTTCTTCAAGAATGATGTGGCTTGCTAGTGAACAGGCACCTGGCTTGTAATATAGTTTCATTATAAAAGTCCCTTGATTGGAGGATGAAATGCAACCGCCGGCCGGTCGGGATGACAGGGGGCCGGAGGCCGGCGATTGCGCAAATCGAATTATTTGTTATGGTTTCAATTGTAAACTTGATATCTAATAGAAACCTCATTATTGAGTTTCCTTTTGGTAACTAGGACTTGATATGCCATTGAAAATCAGAAAAAATCATAGCATTGATCCACCAGAGCCCTGTGCTCTGACCGAATGCATGGCAATAATCGGTGGGGCTTGGACCACAAATGTGATCTGGAGTTTGCGCGCCGGTCCGCGCCGATTCAGCGAGTTGCGCATAGATATTCCGCCAATATCACCGAAAGTACTGACCGCACGTTTGCGTGAGCTGGAGAGTCGGGGTGTGATTATCCGGGATGTGAAAGATACATCTCCACCGTCAGTGGAATATAGTCTGACGACATTGGGTTCTGAACTGATTCCAGCAATAGAGGGTATTGTAAATGTTGGTCATCAACTGAAACAACAACGCCAGTCCTGATCTGACAATCAGGTGTCGTAGGAACCGAGACGTCATAAACTGGCGCTTCGAAAACGATATAATCAAATCAGCTTGAGTCGTTTTCAATGCTTCTGAACGCCGACGCCTTACTGGCAAATTGACCGTTGTGATCGACACGGCAATCCCTCAAACTTCTCTACTGCCGTTTCAAATTCGGCCCATGCAATAGGCCGTCCACCATGTGCCGACAGGATTATCGCGACATCAAGACGCAGATGATTCACCGCGTTGTACAATTCAACCGCGCGCCGACCCGCAGGCGTAATCTCCGATTCATGCAAGGCGGCGTAGTGATCAGCCTGAAAAAGCGTCCTGGCTTCGGGAACATAAATCAGCGCCAGCTCATCTACATGATTTGTTGCGACATTGTAGATTTCTACGGGCCCCTCATTGATCACATCATTCAAGGTACGAAGCTGGATGCTATTTTCTTCCAATCCGGTCTCGCTCCGAATTTTCTCGATAGCTGCTTTAGGCGCAATCAGCGTCGCCCCGAGATCCAACGCTTCGGAGAGCCCTGCTAGATGGTCTGAGTGGTGATGTGTGGCGACCTGGAATTTTAATGGAGTTGCATTGCCTGTGGTCTTTTTGAACATCTCATAGCGATCGCGCAACCCTGGATATCCGCCAGCGGCAATGACGTAATCTTCGGCATCGATAAAAACGGTGTAAGCTGGCCCCCTACCGACAAAATGTACGCCCTCGCCAATTTTTTGAACCGTCATTTCCTGGTTGTCTACGCGAGCAGGCTCGTAGCGAAAGGATTTGTCGAGACCGAATATCGATGGTGCCACATTTCCAACCGAAACGCGACGATCAACGCTAATGGTAACCGGCGTACTTCCTGCAAAAATGGAGAAATCAGCTGCATAAGCAATACCGCCAGCTTTCTTGTAATTCCCAAAAATGTAATGAAGGGTTTGTGGGCCGCGGCTTCTCGTCATTTTCGATATCAGTCCGGTCGCTTCTGACACAAAAAGAGTCAATGGTGGGGAGTGAGGCATCTGTATTTCGACCTGTTGTTGCCTCTCTCCCAGATAGATTTCTCCGTCTTTCATCACAGCTGTTTCACGGTTCAGTACCAACGTTCGCGCAAGTAATGTGTCGCTTAAGCGAACGGCTCCCCCAAAAGCCGCGTCAAAGTCCGGGAAGCTTGCCGGGCGAACAAATCCGTCTTCATAATCAATCGTTGCTATCGCATCCGGCAATGAAACCACCCGTAGATGGAGAGTTGCGTTCCAGTTGGACGTCCATCTCTCTTCGCTTCCTTTTCTGCGAACTAAGTCAAGTTGGGTATCGCGTCGAAATGTAACGAATTCATCATAGGATGCAGTATAGCCCTGCCCCGGCAAAGCCTGTTTATACCTGTCCTGGAGACGAAAAGAATCCAGTTCGATCAGTTCATCTCCGCCATACGCTTTTGCGACTTGATCAATCAGATCGTTAATCCTTTCACTTTCCTGTGCAGAAGCGGAATTTGCGCCCAGAGCCACTGACATTAGAAAAAGGCCGGAAAAGGTATATTTTTTGACGTAGGACATTTGTAGCTCCCGAAATAACACGCCAAAGCGTGAGTTTTCTGCAAGTTTTCATGAAAGTCGATAATTTGCTGGGTAGGTCCTGTACAACCGTAGGTCAAGTTATATAACGAGTATTATATATTATGAAGTTTCCATTTGGTAACTCGGTGATTCAAGTGCGAAAGGCTGACATCACCCAATAGTGTTCGCTTGTCTCCATCCTTGGGCTGCAAGCGGCTCCAAAATCTCCGGATCCAGCACAATTTTTGCTGGACCCGAAACGATCTGTAACGATTGTTAAATTCTGATCGCTTTTGTGATTTAACAGTTAAACCAAAAGCTACACTGGCCACATTATTTTGTCGCTCACAGCCTCTCCCAGTGATCAACGTTGGTCAGGCAGCCGCGATTTGGCGAATGCGGTCAGGTTGCATGACCGCTTCTGCGCCGGCCTTGCCCATTTCAAGTGTTTTCGGATCGGCCAATGTCGGATGACCGGTTCCGAAAGGCGGCGCTGGATTATACTCAATGATGAGTTCGATGACCCGGCCCATATCGTCTCCAGCGAGCTGCCCTGCAACCGTCAGTCCGATATCAACGCCCGCTGTCACACCGCCACCGGTGCAACGATTGCGGTCAATCACGACGCGTTCGTGAACCGGGGTTGCGCCGAATGCTTCAAGCGTGTCAATCACGGCCCAATGAGTGGCAGCTTTGTATCCCTCCAAAAGACCAGCTTTCCCAAGCAAAAGCGCTCCAGTACAAACGGATACAATCCAACCGGCAGATTCTCCCTGCCTGGCCAGAAAATCCATTGTGGCCTGGTCCTCAAGTATGTCGATAGAAGGTGTCCCTCCACCCGGTACGAGGATGACATCCGGTGCAGTTGAAGCGGTCTCAAAGGTTGCATCCGCCATGATTGATGCACCTGAATCGGTGGGGTTTACACCCGCCACACCAGCAACGATCTCGGTTTTGGCCCCTGGAATCTGCGTCAAGGGCTGCAACGCACCAATAAGATCCAAGGTTGTGAATCCGGGATAGATAAGAGACTGAATCAGCATAATATACTCCATATGGTTGCAATTTTGTACCGTTTCGTACATTTTTATCGATACGTCAATAATTAAATGCGAAACAGTACATAATGCCAAATTTGAAACCCAAACGGGGTCGCCCCGTGACAATCGACACGCAGACCGCCATGCAGGCTGTGGTGGAACTTTTCAGATCAAAGGGCTTTGCCGCCGTCTCTCTGGATGACCTATCCGATGCAACCGGATTGAGTCGACCAAGCCTGTATCGCGCTTTTGGCAACAAGCACTCCATGTACATTTCCGCAATGGACGCATTTGGGACGGATGTCATGGAAACGGCCGTGCCAGCTCTGCATGCCACCGACGACCTTGAATCCGCACTGACAGATTTCTACGCTGCCATGCTGTCCATTTATTATCGTGACAGTCGAGTGGCACCAGGATGCCTAGTGTTTGGTACGGCACCTTCCAGTGCAGATGATGCCGAAATTAAGTCGCGATTGGAATTTGGAATAGAACAGCTGGATGAATTGATGCGTGCTCGGATTTCGAAATCAGCACCGAATAGTAGCGCATCTCAAATCGATACAGCTGTGAATCTGGCCTCCAACACGCTTGTCGCATTCTCTGCGAGAGCTAAATCCGGAGCAAGGAAAAGGGATCTTGTCGTCATAGGAGCACAGACCGCAAGATCAATTACATCCTTATTAAAGCTGGATCATTCGAAGGATCTTGTCAGGCGTGTAAGATAATCGGCCAGCTTATCGATTTCATCATCATCCAAGACATCTTCAATTTTATCGTTGATTTTTTTGAACGGTGGGCGGACGTTTTGTTGGACTTCTTTTCCGAGATCGGTGAGTGTCAGCAACCGTGATCGTTGGTCCACTTCGCTTCGCTGGCGGGTTACATAATCCAGTGCAATCAGCCTCCTGACCATTGCGGTAACGGCCGATTCGTTCAGCCCCAAGGCTGTGGCAATATCTTTCTGTGTGACCTCAGAACCATTAGCAATCACAGCCAGTACGCCTGTCTGAGCAGTTGTAATATTGGCTTTTCTTTTCAACTCGCGATCCGCCCGTTTCTGCAGAAAATGTGCAGCCAGTTGCAATCGCCAGTAGAGCCGTTGTTTTGATGCTGACATAGGCGTTCCATAATATGATTGCCAAAAGCTGTCTGCATCTATATTTACTTCACTAATAAAGTATATCGAGGTGCTCCATGATCGACAGCAGTATGCAGCAATTCACTTTTGTAGCGGCGAACAAGCTGGAATGGCGCGAAGTAACGGCTCCCAAAATTGAATCCGCTGGCCAGGCAATTGTAAGACCGCTTGCGGTCACTCGATGCGATCTCGACCTCTACGTCGCAAACGGCACCGTACCGATGAAGGACAAGCCTTTTGCTTTCGGGCACGAAATTGCGGGCGAAGTCGTCGAAATCGGCGATGATGTGACACGCGTCATTCCTAGCGACAAAGTTGTCGTGCCGTTTCAAATCAATTGCGGGACCTGTGAATTTTGCCAACAAGGTTATACAAATGCCTGTTCCAGCGTTCCCCGCTTCTCCGCCTATGGCCTTGCTCAAAGCAGCGGACGAGACTGGGGCGGAGGACTGAGTGATTTCGTACTTGTACCTTACGCCGATGCAATGCTTGTGAAAATCCCACAAGCGGTATCACTGCCCGTTGCGGCCTCGATCTCCGACAATGCCAGCGATGGTTACAGAACTGTTGCCCGGCCCTTGAAGGAAAGACCTGGATCACCCGTGTTAATCGTTGGAGGAATGGCGCAAAGCGTTGGTTTGTTTGCTGTTCAAGCCGCCGTCGCGCTGGGGGCAAGTAAAGTCACATATACCGATTTTGGTTCAGAAAGACTGGCTCACGCCAAAAGCCTGGGTGCTGAAGCGATAGAAGTTCAATATGGGTCAGATACCCCGGTGACTGAACAATTCCCGATTGTTGTGGACGCTTCCAGCCTTCGCGAAGGTTTGATCTATGCTCTGCGATCGACACAAGCATACGGTATTTGTACTGGCGTATCCGCTCCGGGCAGGTTGATCAATGGACTACCCGTTGCGGAGATGTACATGAAAGGCATCACCTATGAAGTGAGCCGCGTTCATGCCCGCGCGAAGATTGAGGCTGTGCTTGATTGTTCGCAATGTGGAAAGATCAAACATCTGGACGTCATCACGCGAATCTTGCCGTTTTCTGAGGCACAACAGTCGATCACCGATCCAGACACAAAGATCGTCTTTGTACGAGATGAACAATGATCAAAGAAGGCTTTCAACCTCATTTTCGCAAAAGCCCTCTAACAGATCCCTGGGAACCACTCTATTCGCTGGTGACAAATGATGCGACCATCATAGGCTTTGTTTCCGATAACCAGCATTGCAACAGCCGCGGCTTCGTTCACGGGGGTTTGATTTCCGCAATTGCGGATAACGCAATGGGCTTGTCCTGCGCGATGCAGCATGGAGAAGTTTCCGGGCTGGTCACCCTAAATCTACATCTGGATTTTGCCCGTGCGGCCTGGAAAGGTGAGTGGCTTGAATTTGTGACTGATGTTACCAAGATTGGAAAGTCGATAGATATAGCTCAAGGCCAAGTTTATTCCGATGGGAAGCTGTGTGCTCTGATGACTGGCACTTTTAGCGTTCGCGGCTCTCCATAGAATGCTCACGGACCTAATGTTGAGCCTTAAGAATGGGGGTGTTTGAGGCGGCCAGAAAGACGGGGCATCCTTGGCGCTGCTGTGTACCTCCCTTTGAGGTATGGGAGCAGTCAGGTCGTATGATCGGCAATGGGTCATAAACGGACCAACCACTATTGCATTCACTATGTCTCCTTATGCGACCATAGCGGACGTTAGATGTTCAGAAACCGCCAACCTTAGGGTTTCCAATCTGGCTGTGTATCGAACGACGCCACATCTTCCCCAATCTGGTCCCAATGTGGCCTGTCGCGTTCGAAGATGACAACCTCAACATCCAACCCGACAGCATCGTCCATTGTACCGAGCGTTAGCGTCAAATGATCGGGCAATCGAGTGTTTGATCCATAAATTGGACTACCACACTTTGCACAAAATGCTTTGGTCACTTCCGAATCTTTGTCAGACCGATAGCTGTATTCATTCAGCTTCCCATTTAGGACTACCGCTGTCGAAGGGAACATGGCCCCAACAGTGTGACCTGTTCCGCTCAATCGGCGACATTCTTCACAATGACATTGTGCGACAACTATCGGAGACCCTTCAGCCACATAGGTAACGTCACCGCAAAGACATTTTCCCTTGTACTTCCTTTTCATACATCGACCCTACAGGCATTCTCGACATGCACAACGATAGTCGATAGTCCTAGTGTCCGCTTTTGCACCCATAGCGGAGGTTAGTCGGTCAATATTGTCCAACACCCCTCAGTTCACGCCGCGCTCTTTGCCCTCCCAATAAGGGTCGCGCAACTCACGTCGTAATATCTTTCCCGATGCATTTCTTGGCAGTTCCGGAATCACATCAACCGATTTCGGTACCTTGAAACCGGCAATCCGCTCCCGTGCCCAGCTGATCACGCTGTCGGCATCCACCTCGCCTGCATCGGGCTTGGGCGAGACAACCGCTTTCACCGCTTCTCCCCATTTTTCGTCGGGGATACCGATGACGGCAACTTCGTTGACCTGCGGGTGTCCAAAAATCGCGTTTTCGACTTCTGCCGGATAGACATTTTCACCGCCGGAAATGATCATGTCCTTTACCCGGTCCTTGATATAAAAATAACCGTCTTCATCCATGATCGCAGCATCGCCGGTATAGAGCCAGCCGTCGGCATCCACCGTCTCGGCGGTCTTGTCCGGATTATTAAAATAATGCAGCATGTTAAGGCCGGATCGTGTGGCAATTTCTCCGATAGTGTTGGGCGGCACTTCTTCATGCTGTTCGTCGACAATACGCAGCTCCACGCCTGGCAGCGGCACGCCTATACCGCGCATGCGCTCGTTGCCCTCCGGATCATGATCCTCGGGCGGCAGGATACATACCGTACCGGTTGTCTCGGTCATCCCATATTGCTGGCAGAATAGAGCCTGAGGCATCGTCTGAATGCACTGGCGCAGCAGTTCGAGTGGTATCGGAGCGGCACCATAGGTGACTGAGCGCACCGTCGAGAAATCCGTTTCTTGTGCTCGCGGCCAGTTGACCAGCATTTGCAACGCCGTCGGCACAAGGAAAAATTGGTTGAGACCCTTGTCCACGCAATCCAGCACACTGTCAGGATGGAATTCCGGAATGACCATCATGGTCGCACCATTATAGAAAGCTATCGGACCAATGCCAGATCCGGCAATATGGGCACAAGGCATGACCGCAAGCGTGCTGTCATCCGGGCTGATGTCGATCCACGCATGTTCCGGCTTATTCTCCACTAGTGGACGCATTTTGAACAGATTGTCGTTGGTCAGCACCGCACCCTTGGGGTTGCCGGTGGTGCCGGAGGTATAGAGTTGCAGCACACCTTCTGCCGGATCGGTGTCGGGCAATTCTCCCGGCTGGGTTTTGACCAGCCATTCGTCGAGCGCTTGCAGCCCGTCAGCTTCCCCCGCAACGAGGATGGTTTTCACGGTTCCAGCCTGCTCAGCCGCCTGTTTGGCAATATCGGAAAATTCCGGTTCGCAGATCAGCAGCGGTGCCTGGGTATCTTCCAGGACATAGGCGACTTCCGGCGCAGCGAGACGCCAGCCGATTGGGGCGATCACCGCACCTGCGCGGCTCGCGGCGGCAAAGAGCGTGAAATAGAGCCCGCTATTCT
Source organism: Sphingorhabdus sp. Alg231-15 (assembly GCF_900149705.1). Taxonomy (NCBI): domain Bacteria; kingdom Pseudomonadati; phylum Pseudomonadota; class Alphaproteobacteria; order Sphingomonadales; family Sphingorhabdaceae; genus Sphingorhabdus; species Sphingorhabdus sp. Alg231-15. Next base: position 1,252,571 of record NZ_LT703001.1, read on the forward strand.
TGCCGAGCCAGCAGATCCGGTCGCCTTTTTTCAAACCCGCGCCCGTGAAGGCGCGCGCATAGTCAGTGACGATCCGGTCGAGTTCCGCATAGGTCACCAGACCGGCGGCATCATCCAGTGCAATATTGTCCGGCAGACGCTCTGCCCAATAGGCGATGGATGATCCCATGCACCGGCGAATTTCTGGCCCTTCGTTTGACATGCCCGCTCCTTAATCTGTTTTGGGCGACGTTAAGCGGTCACCTAAATCAAGGCAAGAGGGTTGACGCTACGGTAATCCGGTCAATCGCGCCGATATATCAACGAGAGGTTATTGGCAGGCATTTCAACAAGATCGGTGCGTGTGAAGCCGTTTTTGGTCGCCAGCGCATCCATGTCATCAACCTCGCGGATGCCCCAGCGCAGGTCGCGGCTTTTGAGGCTGCGGTCAAAATCCAGATTGCCCTGAGCAGTCGGCGCGTCACCGCGAAAATAGGGCCCGTAGAGAAAGAAGATACCACCCGACTTAAGCAGCTTCGCGGCTTTGTCGAATAGGCCGATCGAAGCCTCCCATGGTGCGATATGGATCATGTTGATGCATAGAATTGCAGCCGGTTTTTCGATATCCCATTCGGACACCAGTGCGTCGAGTTGCAGCGGCGGCAGGACATTGCCCACCCCAGCCCGCTTCGTCCAAGCGGCAATGGAACGACAGCCGTCCGGATCAGGATCGCTCGGCTGCCAGGTCAGGTTCGGAAATTTCTCTCCGAAATAGACGGCATGCTCACCGGTGCCGCTGGCGATCTCCAGCACGGTGCCGTCTTTCGGAAGTACGCCCTGCAATACCGAAACGATCGCATCACGGTTGCGCAAGGTCGCTGGCGCATGTTTCTCATCCTCCGGTCCCGCTTGATCGCGAAACCATGGAGTGGAATCGTTCTTATTCGCCATGCTGCGCCTCCTCGATCCCCTGTCTCCGCCAGATTGCAGCCAGAAAGCTGCCGATCACGACATGATAGACCGCCGAAATAGCGCTGGGTACGGGCGCCAGAGCTGCTTGCATGGGTGTTGCAAATTGCGAAGCGAAAGCGGGTGTGGATGCGAGACTGGACCCCAGACCGCTATTTTGCATCCCGACTTCGATGCTGATCGTCCGGCGCTCTTCCACGCCAAAACCGAGCAAACGCGTAATCACATAACCCAATCCAAAACCGAAGACATGGAGCAGCAGCACGGCGAGCATCAGAATGCCGAAATGCTCTTCAATCAGCGCCTTGGAGTTGGCGATAATACCGCCGACAATCAGAACAACGACAATGACCGAAGCGAGCGGAGAAACAATTGCGATTTTTTCCGTCATTCTCGAGAAAAAGCGGTTGAGCAGAACGCCGGCAATCACAGGCACCAGCACGATCGAAACCATATTGATAAACAGATTCCACTGATCAATCTCGACAAACTTCCCCGCGAGGAGGCCGGTGAGGAGCGGCGTTGCCACCACCGCTACCAAGGTGGAAACCATGGTCATCGTTACAGACAAAGCCAGATTTGCATTAGCCAGATAAGCGACGACATTGGATGCGGTGCCGCCGGGGCAGCAAGACACCAGGATCAGACCAACCGCTAGCCCGGTCTCCAGATTGGACAGCAAGGCAATGGCTATACCGGCGAGCGGCATGACGGTGAATTGCAACCCCACGCCTGCCGCGACACATTTCGGAATGCGGGCAATGCGTTTGAAATCGTCAAAGGAAAGCGTCAGGCCCATGCCCAGCATGATAAGTCCCAACATGACGCTGATCAGCGGCTGGCCCAATGGCCGAAAACGTCCGTCGACAACCCACAGAAAATGTTCGGGAATAAACCACGCCCATGCAGTGCCGAGAACCGTCCACAGCGCAAACAGATTGGTTAAGCGCTGTATCACTCTGCCTCCCCCAAATTAGCGTGCTGTCAGCCTCACTCGGCTGCTTCAGCATATTCCTCAGGCTCTTTCCAGACCAAAATCGGTTTGCGGGCCGCCTGTGTTTCATCCAAACGTCTGCGCGGTGCAAAATGCGGTGCAGATTTCAGCAGCTCATCGCCGGCCTTGGCCCGCTCTGCCACCGACCGCAGGGCGCCGATAAACTGGTCGATCGCCGCCTTGCTTTCGGTTTCCGTCGGCTCGACCAGCATCGCACCGTGGACAACGAGCGGGAAATACATGGTCATCGGATGATAGCCTTCGTCGATCAGGCCCTTGGCGAGATCAAGTGTGGTCAGGCCATTGGCAAAGCCATTGTCCGAGAACAAGGCCTCATGCATGCACGGCCCCGACTTGGCGAATGGGGCTTCGAGCACATCTTCCATGCTGCGCAGTACATAATTCGCATTGAGCACCGCATCCTCAGCCACCTGTTTCAGGCCATCTGCACCATGGCTCAGCATGTATGTGAGCGCCCGCGTGAACATGCCCATCTGACCATGAAAAGCGACCATTCTGCCAAAGCTGCTTTCATGATGATCTTCAGCGGTTTCCTCTTCGACCAGATGGAAATGACCATCTTCAGTTTTCTCAACGAAAGGTAAAGGTGCGAAAGGCTCCAGCGCTTCGGAGAAGACAACCGGTCCAGACCCTGGCCCACCGCCGCCATGCGGGGTCGAGAAGGTCTTGTGCAAATTGATATGCATCGCATCAATGCCGAGGTCACCTGGACGCACGCGGCCGACAATGGCATTGAAATTCGCACCGTCACAATAGACCAACCCGCCTGCGTCATGCACCGCATCGGAAATCGCTTTCATATCCGGTTCGAACAATCCGCAAGTATTGGGGTTGGTGATCATCACACCAGCCACATCGGGACCAAGCCGCGCCTTCAGCGCGTCAAGATCGACACGGCCATCAACATTGGCGGGAATATCCTCAACCTTATAGCCAGCGAAAGCGGCGGTAGCGGGATTGGTGCCATGAGCGCTTTCGGGCACCAATATGACTTCTCGCGCGTCCCCGCGGGCTTCCAGAGCCGAACGGATCGCGAGAATACCGCATAGTTCACCATGCGCGCCTGCCTTTGGGCTCATCGCAACCGCTGGCATGCCGGTTAGTTTTTTCAACCAATCCGCAAGCTGATAGATGGTTTCCAGCGCGCCCTGCACACTGTCCACGGGTTGTAGTGGGTGGATGTCCGAAAAGCCCTTCAGCCGCGCCATTTTCTCATTGAGGCGCGGATTATGCTTCATGGTACAGCTACCCAGAGGGAACAGGCCGACATCAATGGCGTAGTTCTGACGGCTGAGCCGCGTGTAGTGCCGCACGGCCTCTGCCTCGGACAGGCCCGGAATGCTGATCGGTTCGTCCCGGTCGAGACCGCCCAAACGGCTCTCAACCGCCGGCGCTGCTGGCAAGTCGACGCCGCTGCGATCTGGTGACCCGGTTTCGAAAATCAAAGGCTCATCAACCATCAGCGCACGATTGCCGGTATGGGTTTTCAGCGCACCCGAATCCGGCGCAATGACATTCTCTTCCTGTTTGGTCGGACGCCCCTCAACCAACATGCTCATGCCAATTCTCCTTCAAGCGCCGTCGCCAGTGCTTCGATATCCTCGTCGCTGGTCGTCTCCGTCACCGCGACAACAAGCCCATGAGCCAGACCGCTTTCATCCGGATAAAGCCGGCCAAGAGAGACACCAGCCAGGATTTTCTGATCCGCCAGCTTGCGAACAATTGGCCGCGTATCTTTATCAAGAACCAGAGTGAACTCATTGAAAAAACTATCATTCAATAGAGAAATACCGTTGATCTGCGCCAAGCGATCAGCGGCGACAATCGCCTTTTTGTGATTGAGCATGGCTAGGTCGCGCAAACCTTTTTCACCAAGCAATGTCATGTGCGCCGTAAAGGCCAACGCACATAGTCCGCTATTGGTACAGATATTGGATGTCGCTTTCTCGCGGCGAATATGCTGCTCCCGTGTCGACAAAGTCAGCACGAAACCGCGCTTGCCTTCGGCATCAACCGTCTCACCGCACAGACGTCCCGGCATCTGCCGGACATATTTCTGCTTGCAGCCAAACAGACCAACATAAGGCCCACCAAATTGCAGCCCGACGCCAAGCGATTGCCCTTCGCCAACAACAATATCTGCACCCATCTGACCCGGCGCTTTGATCGCACCCAAAGCAACAGGTTCGGTGACAACAGCGATCAGCAACGCCTTGTGACTATGTGCTTTTTCGGCGAGCGCAGACATGTTAGATATGCGTCCCAAAATGTCAGGATATTGCACGACTACACAGCTGGTATCATCATCAATCTGGTCGAGCAGATCAGCACCGTCCGTCGCCGCGTCCAAAGCTGGCGCTTCGCTCACCAATTGGTCTTTGGTGAAGCGGGCCATGGTCTTTGCAACCGACACATAGTGCGGATGCAGGCCGGAAGAGAGGATCGCCTTGCCGCGCTTTGTAATCCGCCGCGCCATGACAATCGCTTCCCAGCAAGCGGTGGAGCCATCATACATGGATGCATTGGCGACATCGACACCGAATAACCGCGCTACCTGCGTCTGAAATTCGAACAGGGTCTGCAAGGTCCCCTGCGCAATTTCCGGCTGATAGGGCGTGTAGGCGGTCAGGAACTCTCCGCGCTGGATGATATGATCAACACTTGCGGGTACATGATGGCGATAGGCCCCTGCCCCCAGGAAAAACGGCATATCACCGGCGGCCGAGTTATTCTTGGCGAGCTTCTTCATATGCGCTTCAACCGCCATTTCCCCGACATGCGCTGGCAGATCGCGTATAGCACCGTCCAGCCGTACGTCCTCAGGCACATCAACAAACAAATCATCGATGCTGCTGGCACCAATTGTCGCCAGCATATCCTGACGGTCATTTGGGGTTAGCGGTAAATAACGCATTTCTTGTTCCTCAGTTTCTAAAGTCCGTCGACAAAAGCCTTGTAAGCTTTCTCATCCATCAGATCGTCGAGCTCAGATTTATCGGACAGCGTGACACGGAAAAACCAGCCATCTTCTTCGGCCGAGCTATTGACCAATGCCGGCTCGTCTTCGAGCGCATCATTCACTTCAACAACGGTTCCCGAAACCGCAGCATAGACATCCGATGCGGCTTTCACTGATTCAACCACAGCTGCATCATCGCCTTGCGCCAGCTCCGCACCTGCTTCCGGGGTCTCGACGAACACGATGTCGCCCAATTGCTCTTGCGCATAGTCGGTAATACCAACGGTTGCGGTTTCCCCTTCCACGTCGACCCACTCATGTTCATCCGTAAAATATCGGCTCATAGTCTCGTCCTCTTCCCTCTTCTAAACGTCTATAATTTCGGTTTGCGGTGATAGTTATGCGGCACAAAGGGCATATCTGCGACAGTGCAGGCAATCGGCTTGCCACGTTGCTCCACGATGATTTCAGTTCCGGTTTCAGCCAACGCGGTCGGCACATAAGCCATGGCAATCGGTTTTTGGAGCGTTGGAGAGAAACCGCCGCTGGTTACCGCGCCAATCACATTACCACCGGCATCCACAACATTGGCACCTTCGCGGATCGGCTGGCGGCCATTGACGAACAATCCCACACGTTTTTTATCAGCCTTATTAGGATATTGCCCCAGAACCCGTTCAGCGCCGGCGAAATTCCCTTCTTCCCGCCGCGCTTTCGACAGCGCGAAGTTCAAATTCGCTTCCACCGGCAAGACATCTGCATCCATGTCATGGCCATAGAGCGGCAATCCCGCTTCCAGCCGCAAGCTGTCGCGGGCACCCAAACCAATAGGCTTAACCTCTTCCAGCGCGCATAAAGCCGCGGCCAGTTTTTCCGAATGCTCCGCCGAAACGCTAATCTCGAAACCATCTTCGCCGGTATAGCCGGAACGGCTGATGCCCAACGGGATATCACCCCATATAAAGGGTCCGGCTTCCATGAAGTATAGATCCGTCGGTACCGGCCAGTCTGGCTGCATCGGGCTAATGTTCAACTTTGTCAGCGCTTCGCTCGCTTTCGGCCCCTGCAACGCCAGCAATGCGCTATCTTCCATGTGACTAAGCGTGACATCAGATGGCAACTGTGTCTTCAAGTAGGCAATATCATTATGCTTGGTCGCGCCGTTAACGACCAGATAGAGATTACGGCCGGTATTGGTCACCATCAGGTCGTCCAATATGCCGCCATCCTGCGCCAGCAGCAGCGTGTAGCGGATTTTGCCTGCACCCAGGGCAGAGATATTGCCAGGAACAATCGCTTCCAGCGCGTCTGCCGCACCTTCACCATCCAATTGCACCTGCCCCATATGGCTGACATCAAACAAACCGGCATTGTCGCGGGTCCACAGATGCTCGGCCATCACGCCTTCAAACTGCACCGGCATTTCATAGCCCGCAAAGGGCACCATACGCGCGCCAAGGCTGCGGTGCCAGCTATCGAGCGGCAGTTTATTCAATGTCTCGGTTTTGTCATCACTCATTAAAAATTCCGCCCATGCAAAAGGTACAGCTCACAGCAAAAGCCTGTAAAACTGCCCCCTCTGTCACGGAACCTGAGAGTTTCATGGCAACCCATTGGCGGCCACTTACCCCTTCGGTGGAACGAGGCATTCCGGTCGGGAAGCTCGCTCTCTTTCCAGAGTGCTTGTGAAGCTTATGCGGTCCATCGGCCTGAGAGTTTCCGGGGCGGTTGCTCCTTCGGCGGCCAAGCTTTTTTTACGGAGTTTGGCGCTCTCCCGCATCGCTTCGTGATCTGTGCCTGCAAGGCGGCAATCAAAAGCAGCCGAAAGCGTGACCGAGCGGGCCTTGGGAGTCAATGATTCGATAGGCTAAAAGGCTGTAAAAATTTTAAGCCGTTTCGCGATCCGCCCATTTCCATATCGCATCATTTTCATAAATCTGATTGCCAGCCACATCTTCGGTTAGCAAAGCCGCTATCGCAGCCGCTACTTCTCGCCCGTCAATCGACCGATAACGTCGCAAGCTCCCGTGCAAAAGCAGGTCCATCAGCGGACTTGCGATAATAGCCAAACTTTCACCAAGCCGTGTATCATTGGTCCGTTCTCCGCGCAGCAATCCAGGCCGGATGATATCCAGCCGGTCAAATTGCTGAGCACGCATCAGCTCCTCTGCCTGCCCTTTGACCTTCAGATAGAATTGCGAAGCCTGCGCATTTGCCATTGTCGAGGATACCGCAATAAACTGCCTTGCTCCTGCGGCTTTGGCGGCCTGTGCAACCGTGCCAACCAGATCACGATCAACCGCTGCAAAGGCTTCTTTCGACCCGGCCTTTTTCATGGTGGAGCCAAGGCACGAAACCGTTCGCACAGCTTTGATGTCAGCAATGCTATCAGCCCATTGCTCGGTCGGCACAGCATGGATTATGGCTGCACCATAGTCGCCGTCTAGCGGTTTACGTACCAGCAGGTGAAGCCCTTGATCGCGTCCATCCGCGATGAGTTTGCGAACAAGAAGATTTCCGATCAGACCGGTTGCACCAACAATCAAAACGGGTTCTGCCATCATAGGTTCCCAAAAATTTCGCTATGGCTGTTGCTAGCATAGCGATCGGTCATACCGGCCATGAAATCGGCAATATGACGGATACGATCCGGTTCGGCGGACGGCAGCGCTGCCGCCCAGCTTTCAGGCATCAATTCGGGCTTGTCCCGATAGGCACCAACCAGATCAGCGACAACGACCCGCGCCTGGTCAGCTGCGGCCATCTGCTCGGGATGATTATAGAGGTTGGCATACATGAATTTTTTGAGTGTCCGTTCTTTCGCGGCCATATCATCCGAAAAACCGCCAATCATCACGCCAGCACTGCGCACATCATCGACTGTTGTGATGCCATGTTTCTTGATCCGTGAAACGGTCGTTTCGATCACATTATTCACCATCAGACCAATCTGATCGCGGATCAGTTCCGGTACCAGGCGATCCTGCTCAATATCCGGAAAGCGTGCGCAGATATCACTCCAGCGCTCCGCAATGAACGGCAGCGTCAGCAGTTGGTCTATGGTCAACAAGCCCGCCCGGATACCATCATCAATATCGTGATTGTCATAAGCGATATCGTCGGCAACCGCCGCGATCTGCGCCTCCAGCGACGGCCAGCTGTTCAGATCAAGCGCCATTCCAGAATTGGCTTCAGCCATCGCCCAGGTGGGTTGCGCAATCGGACCATTATGTTTCGCTAAACCTTCGAGCATCTCCCATGTCAGATTCAAGCCATCCCAGCGAGGATAAGGGCGCTCCAACTTGGTCAATGTTCTTATCGTCTGTGCATTATGATCAAAACCACCATGGTCAGCCAGCGCTTCCTCCAGCGCGTCTTCTCCCGCGTGGCCAAAGGGTGGATGGCCGATATCATGCGCCAGACATAATGCTTCGGTGAGATCTTCATTCAGCCCTAAAGAACGTGCAATGGTCCGGCCAATCTGCGCCACTTCCAGACTGTGGGTTAGGCGAACGCGGAAATGGTCGCCGTCAGGAGCGACAAAAACCTGCGTTTTATGGCGTAATCGGCGAAAGGATATCGAGTGAATGATGCGGTCGCGATCGCGCTGAAAATCATCGCGTGGCCCTCGGACGCTGCCGTCATTTTCAGAGCGCCCTTCATCATGACGCCGTCCGCGACTTTGACGCGGGTCGCTGGCATAGCTCGCGATCTGCGCCATCAGTTCAGCTTGTTCACTTTCGTGCCATCGGCACTTATCCAGGCAAAACCATCGCCGCCGCCCTTGCGGAAACCAGCTTCAAATTTTTTCGCTGCACCAATATCTTCAAATGGGCCAACAACGAGCCGCCGGGTCTTACCCCATGGCGACGTCCAGCCATTGGTCTCGGCGAACAGATCGGCATTTTTCTTCGACATGCGGCGATAATCAAATTTCAGCGCCTTGAGATCGGAGCCGGTGGCTATCTGAACCCAATAGCGTTTGGGATGTTCCGGCGGCTTAGGCTTTACCTCCGCCTTTTTGACGACCGGTTTTTCAGCCACAGGCCTCGGTTTTGCTGGGGTAATCTTACTCAGGTCAACAGGCACAACACCTGTTTTCCTCTCGGATTCGGGAACCGCAATTGCGCCAATAATGTCCGACAGCGGGCGAAGCGGTGTGGAGGCTGGTGCGTTATCTACCCCCGAACTCTGTATGATCGGAGAAGATCCGGCCGTTTGCGTCTTGGCCAGATCGAAGTTCACCAATTGCACGGGTTCCTTCGCATTGTTCTCTTTAGCCTCCGATGGCGGTTTCCTTCCGCCAATAGCCACTTTTCGGGTAACGCTTTCCAACACCAGCGATGGGGGTTTTGAACCAACATCCGTGCCAGCACCCGTCCTTTGTTTGGCATCACTTTTACCGGCAGCGGCAATATTGGTCTCAAATCCCGGTACGGCCTCGGCACTTGATTTCCGAGATGTGGTTTTCGTCAACGGATCATTCGGCCGGGCGATAGACGGTTTCACCAATGGCCGAACGCCTTTTGGTGTGGGCAGCGCATTTTGGGCGAGCTGCCTAGCCTCTCCAGCACTCTCGCGCGCCGCTTTTCCACGCTGCTCTTTGTCGCTACGCGTCGCGCCGGGCCTGCGGCGCGGTGAAGTGTCGGGCATCGCCAGAACCTTTGGCTTTTCAACACCTTGCCCCAGAGGCTCACCGATCGGGATCAAGCCCGCATCAGCCCCTGTTCCTCCGCGGACAGCATTGTTCGACGCAAAACGGACCGATGCCACATCAACACCGATATTCTCGCTTGCCGGAAAATGTCCGAAATGAACTGCGGCGGCCTTTTGTGCAGCAGTGAGTTTCGGCATCCGGTCGAAAAACGGTTTGATCGCCGTTGCCATTCGCTTCTGCATGGTTTGGCGTGCGATTTTGTTGGCGTCTTTTTCTTGCCCGTTCATCGCCAGTATAAAGGCGCGGTTGCGCCAGGCATCCCGATCACTTTTCTGCAGCAAGGGATATAATTTTTCCTCAGCTCCCGCGATATCGCCGCTTATTCCCAGCGAAATCGCATAGCGGCTCAGCAGTTTATCGCTCTTGTCATAGCGCAGAGCCAGCTCATAATCCTTTTGCGCGTCGGCATTGCGTCCGATCAGATCATAGGCCAGTCCGCGGTCGGCGGCGATATCCTTCGCTGGCACACCATTGGCTGTCGCCTCATCAAAATAGCGGATCGCACCAAAGGGATTCTGCTCTTCCAGCAAAGCGCGGGCCAGACCGGCCTTCACCCGGCCACTAGTCGAATAAATCTCGTTGGCCCGAGCCAGAAAACCAATGGCTGCACGCGTATCACCAAGCGCCAACGCCGCCAGCCCGGCGTCCGCAAGTGCCGAAGAATCGTTGGAGTTGCGCGCAATACGGCGCAATGCGTCCTGCAACTCCTTGCTCGCCGCCTGGTTATTGGATTGCGCCTGTACTGATTGGACAGGCAGACTCATTCCCGCCAGCGGCAGGCTCGCCAGAATCAGATATTTGTAGATCGTTTTCACAAGCCTATTAAACGGTCAGAACGTGCCGAAATCAAGCACCGGTCAAAAATTGCAAGGCCAGTTGCCCTCACCAAAAGACAAGGGCGATTGAATGGCACAAGAGGGACTTTCAAAGACCGATCGATGGCAATGACCTCACTGGTTGTTTTGGCGGTTCAGAAAGCGTGGAATGTCAAGGGGATCGCCCGACTTGTCATCGTCCTCATCTTCCTCGTCTTCGGCCTTGTTATTGCCGCGCGTCAGATTTGACATCCGCTCAAATAAGGTACCACCACCGCTGGCGACGCGGGGCGCAGGATCGGTCGGATGATCGTCACCGTCGGCTTGCATGTCTTCGCCGCCCAATACGAGTTCTTCCTCTTCGGGTTCTTCACTGACCATACCAGGTGTGAGAGATGCGAAAGAAGGTGCAGCAGCCGTTTCGTCTTCCAGATCATCATCATCAGAATAGGTCGCAGCAGGTGTTGGCTCCGGTTCTGGTTCCGGCTCCGGTTCCGGCTCAGGTTCTGCCTCCGCCTCTGGTTCGACCACCATCTCGGCCTCCGACGTTTCAAGGCTTTCAGCCATATCGAGAATTGGCTCCTCTTCGACTTCTTCCGCTTCAGGTTCAGCCGGGATGCTGGATGCAAAAGATGAAGTTGCCGGTGCCGGACTACTCATCGCAAAAGACGAGCTGGCGGGTGCAGCCACCGAGCCATCGCTGTCGATACCGGTTGCAACCACAGATACGCGGATGCGGCCATCAAGATTCTCGTTAAACGCGCTGCCCCAGATAATATTGGCATCAGGATCAACCAGTTCGCGAATATGATTGGCCGCTTCATCGACTTCCATCAGGCGCATATCTTCACCGCCAGTGATCGAAACGATAACGCCCTTCGCACCCTGCATCGAAACACCATCGAGCAGTGGGTTGGCAATCGCTTTTTCAGCGGCTTCCAGAGCACGGCCATCGCCTTCGGCTTCGCCAGTGCCCATCATCGCCTTGCCCATTTCGTGCATCACGGAGCGCACATCGGCAAAATCGAGGTTGATCAGGCCAGGCATCACCATCAGATCGGTGATCCCGCGAACGCCCTGTTGCAGCACTTCGTCAGCCAGCAAGAATGCTTCCTTGAACGTCGTGTTTGGATTGGCGACGAGGAACAGGTTCTGGTTGGGGATTATGATTAGCGTATCGACGTTTTTCTGCAATTCCTCGATACCGGCATTGGCTGATTTCATCCGCCGTGTGCCTTCAAAAGTGAACGGCTTGGTCACCACACCAACCGTTAAAATGCCCTTGTCGCGCGCGGCCTTTGCAATCACGGGAGCTGCGCCTGTACCGGTGCCGCCGCCCATACCAGCAGCGATAAAGCACATATGCGCACCTTCCAGTGCCTGCTCGACCATCTCCAGCGTTTCCTCGGCTGCGGCACGGCCAACTTCGGGACGAGAACCAGCACCCAGACCTTGAGTAATTTCGGGCCCGAGCTGAATACGGCGCTCTGCAGGAGAACTGTTGAGTGACTGCGCATCGGTGTTGCTGACGATGAAATCTACGCCTTCAACCTTTGCCGCGATCATATTTGCAATCGCGTTGCCGCCGGCGCCACCAACACCGATGACGGCGATACGTGGTTTCAACTCTTCCACTTCAGGTGGGCCAATATTGATGCTCATTTTATTGTCTCCCCAGACATAAACTCGATGTGTAACATTTGGGTAACGCTTTGCACAAATTTGATGTGGGAATCACCCGAAAAGTTAATTTATTTCGTAAATTCTTAAAAATTCCCCCGGATTGCCGACATCAACCGCCCAATTACCGCAGAACCGGCATATTTGTGGACGTTTTGATGGCTACTGGAAAGCGATCTGAGGTCGACAGGTTCTTGCGAGGCATAAAGCGCGAGACCCGCCAGACCGACAAAACCCGGACCGCTATGCGCATCTGGCAACGCCGTCAGACCGGTAGGCCGTCCGATGCGAACGGTTTGACCCAATGCTGACTGCGCGTAATCCGCAATCCCTTTTAGCTCAGCACCACCGCCACATAGCACGACCTGCCGTCCAACCGGTCCGGTAAAACCAAGTGTTTTCAGCGTCTGGCCAATTTCACCAATGAGATGATCAAGGCGTTGACGGATAACTCCGATGAGCTGCGCTTTTGTAATGCGACCCTCTTCGTCGGTTTCCGGTCCCGTCTCATCCAGTTGCAGATCAATCACGTCATGATTGTCTCGCGGGCTGGTCGTCGCCGATCCATGAAAACATTTAATCCGCTCGGCCTGCGCGCGGCGCAAACCAAAGGATGATGCAATATCGTCGGTAATATCTGCAGCGCCATAAGGCAGTGTCGCAAGACCGACCAGCATACCCCCTGCAAACAACGAAACGTTGGTAACCTCTGCTCCCAGTTCGACCAGTGCGACGCCCAGCTCACGTTCTTCCTTGGACAGACAGGCTGTGCCAGCCGCAATGGGAGACGCGATAATCGATTTCACGTTAAGATGGGCACCACGCACACTCATGTCGATATTGCGTACCGGCGATGCGTCAGCAAGGATCACATGGATGTCCACGCCCAGACGGTCAGCATGCAGGCCCTTCGGCTTCTTCACTCCGGCCAGTCCATCTATTGTGTAGAGCGCAGGCTGTGCGTGCAGGACCATCTTGCCTTGTGGATCGATGCTGTTGCGTCCGGCATTCAACAGATGGTCAATATCCTCCTGCTCAATCCGGTGACCGCCGAGTTCTGTTTCAACAGATGTCAGCATGCTGTTCAAACCACCGGCCGAAAAGCTCACCCAGACATCATCAATATTGGTTCCGGCAATACGCTCAGCCTGTTCAACTGCGTCGCGGACATCCAGTTCGGTCCGTTCGGTATCGGCAATATAACCGCGCTTCACGCCTTTGCTGGCACGCTGCCCGGTTCCCAGCACGGTAATATCGCCATTGTCCATCCGACCAGCGATCATCGCGGTGATCTTGGACGATCCAATATCCAAAGCGGTAAAAATCTTTTCTACCCGTGCTGCCATTTGTCTGTTCCCTTATTTCCTTTTTGCTGCCTCATGGTGCCCCCAATCGATAGCGTCTTGTTTAACCCTCTGGTTCTGGTGATGTCTCGGCCTTCGGCGGCATCCGAAGATAAGCGCGTTCTGAATCGCGCAGATCAAAATGAACAACCCCACGTCCGAGCAAGCGATTAACTCCGTCCATTCGGGCAAAGTTGAGCAGGGCCGCGGCCGCTGTCTCTTCACCTTCCGGCAATGCGAGCGTTTCCCCGCTTTCAAATTCCAGATTCCAGCGCCGATTACCGATCCAGGTCGCGCCTGTCACCATCGGACTGAGTGCCGGTGCAACGTTCAGTAACTTGGTAAGTTCCGGCACGCGTTTATTGGCTTTTTTACCCACAATCACAGGCAGATCTGGCATTTCTTCCTGCCGTATCTGTTGCAACGGGTATCCCGTCTGGTCGATCAGGGACAATTTGCCATCCCGCTGCCAGACGGCTGCGGGTTCCCGTTCGACAATTTCGACCACCAATGTGTCGGGCAAGCGGCGCGAGATCCGAGCATCCTTGATCCAGCCATTGCCCATCAGGTCTTCGCGCACCTGATCAATATCAACCAGCATCATGGAACGGTCTTTTTGTGCCAATGTGATTTCATAGACTTTCAGCTCGTCGATCCGATTGACGCCGGTGACTTCGACCCGCTTCACTTCAAATCCAGCGGCGCCGACAGAGGTAGCAATCTGACTGCTGATGCGTTCGTTGATACCGGTATAATGCGCAACGCTGTAAGCGCCCAATATAAACACGCCGACCAACCCCCAGGTCAAACCTTTCTGTACCTGTGCCTCGGTCACCGGCATGGCCCGCAGAATCTTGTCAAAGATCGAGACCTGACGCACTTTTTTCCTGCTCGCCTTGCGAGGCTTAGCTTTGGACTTCTTATTTGTCCGTCTCACTGATGCTGCTGTCATCGCCTTTTCCTCATTTAAGGGCTTCCCTAACGATCATTTCGACCAGTTCTTCGTAACTAATTCCCATTTGCCTAGCCTGTTCCGGCACCAGGCTGAGCGGTGTCATGCCGGGCTGGGTGTTGGTCTCCAACACAAACAGACCATCCGCGTCCAATTCGTCATCCCAGCGATAGTCTGTCCGGGATGTCCCTTTGCAACCCAGAACCTGATGCGCGCGCAACGCATAGTCGAGGCAGAGTTTTTCAATATCGGCGGGAATTTCCGCCGGGCAGATATGCTCGGTCAAACCTTCGGTATATTTAGCATCATAATCGTAGAAACCGGCTTTGGTTCTTAGCTCAGTTACACATAGAGCTTTGCTGCCGACGACAGCCGTCGTCAGTTCGCGGCCCTTGATAAAAGGCTCCGCGAGAAGCTCGTCAAATTCCTGCCAGGGTCCCGATACATCTCGGCCTATTGGATTGCCGTAATTACCCTGATCGGTGACGATGGCCACACCGACCGAGGAGCCTTCGTTGACCGGTTTCAGAACATAGGGTCGTGGCAGAGGATCGGCTTCAAATATGTCCTTGCTCTTGACCATCTTGCCGTCGGGCATTGGGATACCAGCAGGCACCAATTGCTGTTTGGTCAATTCCTTGTCGATGGCGATGACCGACGTCACCAGTCCGCTATGTGTATAGGGGATCTGCATCAGATCAAGCATGCCCTGCACCGTGCCGTCCTCACCGGGACAACCATGCAACGCATTGAACACGACGTCCGGCTTCACGCCGTCCAATACCATCGCGACATTGCGGTCCATATCGATACGCGTCACCTTGTGGCCATTTTTCTCAAGCGCAGCGGCTACGTCGTTGCCGCTCATCAGCGAAACCTCACGCTCGGCGGACCAGCCACCCATCAATACTGCGACGTGGAGTTTTTCCGGGAGTTTTTCCGGGAGTTTATCGCTCATGCTTCGTCCCCCACGCGCTGAATTTCCCATTGTAGTTCGACGCCGCTATGCTCTTTCACCCGCCGGCGCACTTCTTCGCCGAGGGTTTCAATATCCGCCGAGGTTGCACCGCCCAGATTGAGCAGGAAGTTGCAGTGTTTCTCTGACACCTGCGCTTGGCCGATTTGCAAACCACGACAACCGGCTTCATCGACCAGTTGCCATGCCTTGTGCCCATCGGGGTTTTTGAAAGTCGAGCCGCCGGTTTTGGAACGCAATGGCTGCGAAGCCTCACGTTCGTCGGCAATGCGTTTCATTTCTGCTCCGATAATTTCCGGTTCACCATCGGTTCCGCGCAGCGTTGCGCTGACCACGATCGCACCTTCCGGCAATTCAGAATGGCGATAGGTATATCCCATTTCGGTCAGCGAGATCGTTTTCAATTCACCGGTTCTCAGAACCACGTCCGCGCTCTCCAGGATGTCACAGACTTCCCGGCCATAGGCACCAGCATTCATCCGAACCGCTCCACCAATTGTACCGGGAATACCGCGCAAAAATTCCATGCCCGCAATGCCATGATCGCGCGCCATGCTAGCAGCGGAAATACCGGGTGCACCGGCACCGCAAATCAGTATATTATCTATTCCGAACCGTCCCTTGCCAACGGTTTCAATCCCGGCAAAGGCCTTGCCCAATCGCACCGTCACGCCGCGTTTTCCACCATCGCGAATGATAAGATTGGACCCCAACCCCAACGGCCAAACAGGAATAGCTGGGTCTAGGTCCCGCAAAAATTGCTGCAGGTCTTCAATATCCTTGGGCGCAAACAACCATTCGGCCGGACCACCGCTTTTGAACCAGACGAGCGGCGCCAGCGGTGCTTCGGCGGTTAGCTTGCCGCGGGTTTCTGGGAGGGTTGTGGCCACCGTCATGACCGCACCGCTTTCATGCCATCGGCCAGTCCCGCCGCCCATTTGGTAATATCTCCTGCGCCAAGGCAGACGATCATGTCCTTGTCTTCCGCAACCTCGGCAAGGCGTTGAGTCAAATCCGCTTCGTCCGCCACGGTTTCCGCCACCCTATGTCCGCGTTTGCGTAGGCCAGCGGCAAGAGCTTCGCTGTCCACGCCATCTATCGGATCTTCGCCAGCGACGAAAACTGGCGTCACATAGACCATGTCGGCATCGTTAAACGCTTGCTGAAAATCTTCCATATGGTCGCGCAGCCGGGTGAACCGATGCGGCTGGACTACGGCAATGACGCGACCCTCTGCGCCTTCGCGTGCGGCAGAAAGCACTGCGCGGATTTCGACCGGGTGGTGACCATAGTCGTCGATGATCGACACTCCATCCACTTCACCAACCTTGGTGAAGCGCCGCTTGACGCCGCCAAATTGATCGAAGCCACTGGCAATCTGTTCGTCGCTCATGCCCATTTCGAGGCCGACCGCCACGGCTGCTATCGCGTTTTCTACATTGTGCCGCCCGGGCATCGGCAGCGTGATGCCTTCGATGGTCCGCGTCTCGCCATCGCGGTCGCGCACGACCACATCAAAGCGATTACCGCCGGGAATTGGGGTTACATTGACGCCCTTCACATCGGCCTGCGCGGAAAAGCCATAAGTGATTAGACGCCGGTCACGGATACGCGGCAGGATCGCCTGCACTTCCGGGTGATCGAGACACAGGATCGCTGCACCATAAAAGGGCACATTTTCGATAAACTCGACGAAACTGTCCTTGATCTTGTCAAAGCTGCCATAATGATCGAGATGTTCCGGGTCGATATTGGTGACAACCGCAATCGTGCCATCAAGACGCAGGAAGCTGCCATCGCTTTCATCCGCTTCAACCACCATCCATTCGCTGTCGCCCAGCCGTGCATTGGAGCCATAGCTGTTGATGATCCCGCCATTGATCACGGTTGGATCTATCCCGCCAGCATCCAACATCGCCGCGACCATCGAGGTGGTCGTCGTCTTGCCATGGGTCCCAGCAATCGCGATCGTCCGCTTCAACCGCATCAGTTCAGCCAGCATTTCCGCGCGCCGGACAAGCGGAATACGGTCTTCCAGAGCCTTTTCCACTTCCGGATTGCCGCGCTTGACAGCGGTCGAGATGACCACAACGGCAGTGCCTTCGACATTCTCCGCCTTCTGGCCGATGGTCACCTTGATACCCTTGGCGCGTAAACCTTCGACAATATAGCTTTCGGCCATATCGGAACCCTGCACCTGATAGCCGAGATTATGCATGACTTCGGCAATGCCGGACATACCGATACCGCCGATACCGACGAAATGGATCGTGCCAATATCTGTGCCGACACCCTTCATTGCATGCTTTCTTTCGCCAGCACATTCTTCGCCAGTGCCGGGCGCTGGCTCGGGGACAGCTGCGGTGAGTCCGACTTGACTTTCAAAGGCTTGGACAGCGGCGAGGTGCCAATGCTTTCTACCAGATCAGCGAGATCACTGACCGCATCGGGGCGACCACATTTGCGAGCAAAGCGCGCCGCATTTTGCAGCGCATCAGGTCCGAGCGCCATTTTCTGCATCTGTTTGGCGAGCTCCTTGGCAGTGAATTGCGGCTGCGCAATCGAACGCGCACCACCGGCGGCTACCATTTCACGGACATTTTGCGTCTGATGGTCATCGGTCGCAATCGGCAACGGGATCAGGATCGCCGGACGACCTGCTGTTGTCAGCTCGGCAATAGTCGAGGCCCCGGCGCGGCCAATCACCAGATGCGACCAGCCCAGTCGTTGGGGCAAATCCGGTAAATAGGTTGCCAGTTCCGCCGGAATATCATGTTCGGCATATTTCTCCCGCACCCGTTCGATATCCTGTTCCCGGCATTGCTGGGTCACCTGCAGACGCCGGCGCAGATGCATGGGCAGCAACGCCAGACCATCGGGCACAATGTCCGACAGGATTGTCGCACCTTGACTACCGCCCGTTACAAGCACGCGGAAAATGCCTTCCTCGGTCAGCGGTGGATAGGGCTCCTCGCGCAGCGCAACGACTTCCTCACGCACTGGATTGCCGACCAGATGGACCTTTTCTTGATATTTGGGCTTCAGCCTTAAAATATCGGGATATGCGGTCGCAATCGCATTGACCGATCGTGCCGCCAGCCGGTTGACCCGACCCAGCACGGCGTTTTGTTCATGGACAATTGTCGGGATTTTCTTCCGGTTCGCCGCCAGCAGAGCCGGGAACGCAGGATAACCGCCAAAACCGACAACGGCGGATGGCTCAAATGCATCATAAAGCTGCATCGCCATCTTGCGACCCTTCATGATCGCGCGTGCGCCAGATAGCCAACCGCGCGGGTCCTTGGTGATCCGGCCTGCAGGCAGGACATGGACCTGACCGTCATCGACCATGCCGGGAATTTTTTCGCCCCGTTCATCCGTGATCAGGGCAACACGGTGACCGCGCTGAACAAGTTCCTTAGCCAGCGCATAGGCTGGAATCATATGGCCGCCGGTTCCGCCTGCGGCGAGGACATAATGTTTCGTAAAGCTCATCTGGCCACCATCCCATTTGTGACATAAAGTGAGCGATCTAAATAGGGGTTTCTGCGCGTGAATGCCAGCAACAGTCCAACACCCAGCGACAGGGCCAGGAACGAAGAGCCGCCATAGCTTATCAGCGGCAATGTCATGCCCTTGGAAGGGAAGAGTTGCACGTTGACCGCCATGTTGATCAATGCCTGTCCGCCAAATTGCGCGGTCAGTCCGGCGACGGCGAGAATGATGAAATTATCTTCCTCGTCCAGAAGGCGTAAGAAGACACGGACAATGATTGCAAGATAGACCAGAGCAATAGCAACACAGGCCAGCAGTCCGAATTCCTCGCCAATGACCGAAAATATATAATCTGTATGCGCCTCAGGCAGCTTGAACTTGGCGGTTCCCAACCCCGGACCAGTGCCCAGCAGGCCACCGCCGGTTAGAGCTTTGTGCGCCAGCATAACCTGATCAAATTCATCACCGCCAAATAACCACGAATTGATCCGCTGTGTGGCCACCGGATAAAAGAAATAGGCTGCCACCAATCCGCTCACTCCGACGCCGCCCATGACTGCTATTAATCGAGCGGAAAGCCCGGAAATCATCATCAACACAAACCAGATCCCGCAGAATATAATAGTCTGTCCCAGATTAGGCTGCATCATCAACAACAGGGCAACAACGCCTGTCAGCACAAAAGACAATGAGATCACCGGCAGTGATGGGTCCTTAACCCGCAGCGACAACAGCCATGCTAGCGAAATGGCATAAAAGGGCTTCAGGAACTCACCGGGCTGAACCGTGGCAAATCCATAGCCAATCCAGCGCTGTGCGCCATTGACGGTCTTGCCGAAAATCGGCACCAGAAACAGCAAGGCAAAGGCTGCCACAGCGGCGATGATCGCGAACCGCCGGGCCTGTTCCTTGGGAAGCATAGACACCACCAGCATCACCGGGATACCAACAATCACCCAGCCGAGCTGGCGATAGAAATAGTAGAGCGGATCCAGCGAAACCGCGGCCGTACTATGCTTCAACGCAGTCACAGGCGATGCCGCGGCCACTGCAATTAAGCCAATAGCAATCAAGGTCAGCATCAAAGCCAGCAACACCCGGTCCAGTTCCCAGAACCAGATTGCCAATGGTGAACGGTCACTGCGCCCGAGGCGCGATTCCAGCTGAAACCGCTTCTTTTTGAGGCCTGCGGCAATTTCGGGCAATGCACCTCCCGACGATGCACTGTTTGAGGTTGTTCCATCGGTCATTCTATACTGCCCCCAGCCGCTGTTCCGATTAGACTATTTTCGATGACGCTATCCACCGCATTGCGGAAGCAATCGCCCCGCGCTTCAAAATCCTTGAACTGGTCAAATGATGCACAGGCCGGTGACAACAGGACCACTTCCCCGGGTTTCGCATTGGCGGCCGCATGCTGCACCGCGGTCAAGATCATCTCGCAAGAATCCACCGGCATATGCGGGGCGAGCAATTCGCCGAACATCGGTCCGGCATCGCCAATAGTATAAGCCTGCAGGACATTACCAAAATAGGGTTTGCATTCCTTCAGATCGTCGCTTTTCGGCAGTCCACCGGCAATCCAGTGGATTTTAGGATAGGCGCCAAGGGCAGGACCGGTGGAGGCAGGATTTGTTGCCTTGCTGTCATTTACAAATAATACGCCATCGGCCTCCGCCACGCGTTCCATCCGGTGCGGCAGTCCTTTGAAACTTGCCAAAGCGGGACGCCATTGATGTTCATGGATGCCCAAGGCTTCCGCAGCGACCACCGCAGCAATTGCATTTTGTAGATTATGAGGCCCTTGCAGCGACGGCCAATCGACCTGCCCTTCCAAAGTGACAGAGCTGCTATCCACAATATTCTGAACTCGGCCTTCATCCCGGATGAATTGCAACGCAAGTTGCGTCTTTTCATCAGCACTGCCGAATATCGCAACATGGTTCGAACCCATCATGTCGAACAGACGCACTTTCGCTGCGGCATAAGCATCGTAATTGTCGTAGCGATCAAGATGATCCGGACTGATATTGAGCAACATTGCAACTTCGCAATCGAGATTATGGGTCAAATCAATCTGATAGCTGGACAGTTCCAGTACATAGACGCCCCCCGCTGCCAGCGGTTCCTGCGATAGAATTGGCACACCGATATTGCCACCCATATGGGTTGGCAATGCTGCGCTTTGAATGATGTGATGCAAAAGCGCCGTGGTCGTGGACTTGCCGTTGGTGCCGGTGATTCCGACGACACGATGCGGCGGCAGCGACCGCCGTGCCTGCGCGAACAATTCGATATCACCGATAATTGGCACACCATCATCGGCCGCCTTGTCGCGGATAGGATGCGTGTTGAGCGGCACACCGGGCGACACGATTATCGCATCATAGTCGCTGAGATCAGATTCCAGTGGATCAGCGACAATGGCCTTTTCGCTGGCCGCCTCACGCAAATCCTCGCGGACATCCCAAGCCAATAATCTCGCGCCGCTGGCGTGCAGTGCATCGAGCGTCGCCATGCCGGATCGCGCCAGGCCTAAAATGGCATAGCTTTTATTGGCAAAGGCGGACGAACGCATCATCTGAGTTTTAGTGTCGCAAGCCCGGCCAGTGCCAGAACCAGACTGATGATCCAGAAGCGGATCACGACGGTGGATTCAGACCAGCCCAGCTGCTCGAAATGATGATGAATCGGAGCCATGCGGAAAACCCGCTTGCCGGTGCGTTTGAAGAAAAAGACCTGAACAATAACGGAAACCGCCTCCAGAACAAAAAGCCCGCCAACAATAGCGAGAACAATTTCATGATGGATTGAAACGGCAATTGCACCCAATGCACCGCCAAGGGCGAGGCTGCCGGTATCGCCCATGAATACCGCAGCGGGCGGCGCGTTGAACCAGAGAAAAGCCAGACAGGCGCCTATGATACAGGCACAGAAGATCGCCAGTTCTCCGGCGCCCGCAACAAAGGGAATACCGAGATATTCGGAAAACACCGCGTTGCCTGACAAATAGACTAGAATCAGGAAGGTTGCACTGGCGATCGCTACCGGCATGGTTGCCAAGCCATCGAGGCCATCGGTCAGGTTTACCGCATTGCCAGAGCCAACAATCACAAACATAGCAAAGGGGAAATAGAACCAACCAAGATTAATCTGTACGTCATTAAAAAACGGCACATAGAGGTTGGTACCGATCTGCTGGACAATGATCCATGTTGCAAATCCGGCTACAATAAACTCCATCAACAGTCGGACACGACCGGGGACGCCTTTGTGACTGGCTTTGCTGACTTTGTCATAGTCATCCATAAAGCCTATCGCCCCGAAACCCAGCGTCACGAAGATACAAACCCAGACGAAGATATTACTCAGGTCCATCCACAGCAAAGTGGAGATAACCACTGAAAGCAAAATCATCAGGCCGCCCATGGTCGGCGTACCGGCTTTTTTCAGGTGCGTAATCGGCCCGTCCTCGCGGATAGGCTGGCCCTTGCCCTGTTTCATCCGCAGCATGCTGATGAATCTCGGTCCAATCAACATGCCAATAAACAATGCGGTTGCAACCGCTGCACCCGAACGGAAACTCAAATAACGAAAGACATTGAATATGCCTTCAAAATCAAGCCATTGCGCCAATAGATAAAACATTAATACTCCCCGCCCACCAAAGCCGTAACGACCTTGGAAAGCCCCAGATAATTTGACCCCTTGATAAGAAGGACGTCTTCGTCGCCGATTTCCCCTGCGACTTCAGTCAGCGCCTCCGAAGAGCCAGCGACATGAGATATTTCCGGGGTGTGATCAAGTTTTTCCGAAACTATTTCGGCCAGCTTGGCCGATGTATAGGCCATTTCATCGCCGACCAATATGATCGTCTGTGCACCAGAAGCGACTATGTCATCGGCCAAGGCCTCATGATAGGTCTGCGCCTGATCACCCAGCTCCCCCATAGCGCCGAGGATGACGATTTTTTTCCCGCCACAATTTTCCCGTGCCAGCTGCCCTAATGTGGCCTTCATCGACACGGGATTGGCGTTGTAGCTCTCATCAATTAGCAGCGCCCGGCCGGTATTTGGCTCGCCCTGTTTCAGTTCAATCTGATGGCGCCTGCCGCGACCATCGAGACCCTGCAATTCCGCCAGCGCCAGACCGGCCGACGCCAGATCACCGCCGACGGCCCGCACCGCTGCCAAGATGGCCAGCGCATTGGATACCCAGTGCTTGCCCGGCTCTGCAACCGTGAAGCAGAGGCTGCGATCCCCTTCGCCATCATCCCGAAAACTCGCCGTCACCAGTGAACCGCCACCCTGGGCCGGCACAACATCAATAGCACGCACATCGGCGTCAGCATCAAAGCCAAAGGTGACGACCTTCTTGGTGTGTCGCAAAGCGGCCTTGCGAAGCCGCTGGTAATGGTCGCTATCATAAGGAATGATCGCTGTGCCTTCGTGCGTCAGCCCCTGAAAAATTTCAGCCTTGGCATCTGCAATCGCTTCGACATCAGAAAAATGACCGATATGAGCCGGGGCGATAGCAGTGATGATAGCCACATCAGGACGGACGAGCCGGGTTAGCTGCGCCAGTTCACCGGCATGGTTCATACCCATTTCGAAAATCCCATATTGGCATCCCGCCGGCATACGCGACAGGCTCAGCGGAACGCCAACATGGTTATTGTAGCTTTTCACCGACCGATGGGACTTTCCCATGGACGCACGGTTTAAAGCTGCAAAAAGGGCTTCTTTGGTGCCGGTCTTCCCTACCGACCCCGTAACTCCAATAATCTTCGCATCAGTGCGGACCCGCGATGCAATGGCCAGATCGCTTAGCGCCTTGGTGGTGTCCGGCACCAATATGTGAGGGCCATCAACCGGTTCACTGACGACCGCGCCCGCTCCGCCAGCGGTATAGATATCATCAACATAAAGGTGCCCGTCGCTCTGTTCACCTTTCAGCGCAAAGAACAGGTCGCCAGGACCAATTTCGCGTGAATCGAAAGCCACGCCGCCAACTTCGAAATCAGCGCTAGCCTCTCCGCCCACAGCTGCGGCGATGGCGGACGATGTCCAGATTGCCGATGTGACCGGGGCCGTCATGCTGCCGTCTCCGGCTGCGGTGTGCCGTTGGCTTTGCGGGCGCATTCCCGGGCGACTTCAACATCATCAAACGGGATCACGCGATCGCCAATAATCTGTCCCTGTTCATGCCCCTTGCCCGCCAACAAAATGATATCATCCGGACAAGCTAGACCAATAGCAAGGCCAATGGCCGCACGGCGGTCTCCCACCTCTTCCGCGCCCGGTGCCCCTGCCAGGATATCGGCGCGAATGGCCGCCGGATCCTCATTGCGCGGATTGTCGTCCGTTACGATAGCCAAATCCGACAGCTCCACGGCTACCTTGCCCATTTCCGGACGCTTACCCTTGTCCCGGTCACCGCCAGCCCCGAAAATCGTGATCAACCGGCCTTTCACATGAGGCCGCAACGCATCAATCGCTGC
Organism: Sphingorhabdus sp. Alg231-15; assembly: GCF_900149705.1. Classification (NCBI taxonomy): domain Bacteria; kingdom Pseudomonadati; phylum Pseudomonadota; class Alphaproteobacteria; order Sphingomonadales; family Sphingorhabdaceae; genus Sphingorhabdus; species Sphingorhabdus sp. Alg231-15. The sequence continues at coordinate 1,276,971 of NZ_LT703001.1, forward strand.
CCGCAAACCATCGGGCGTATGCGCGTAATCAACATAAACAGGCGCACCCACTTTCGTGATGACCGCCCGTTCCAAGCGGCCGCGCACTGGCTGTACGCGTTGCATATGATCGAACACATCCTCCAGCGCTCCACCTGTCGCAAGCACGACCCCGGCAGCACACATGACGTTCGCGGCCTGATAAGCACCGATCAGCGGCAAGGCGATCCGATGCGTATTGCCTTGCGCTTTTATCATCAGCACCTGGCCCAATTGCGTCGGTGTACGCGACAAGAGCCGCAATGATGTGCCTTGCTCTCCTACTGTGAATAGGTTCAACCCGCGATCCATAGCGCGTTTTATGACAGTGGCAGATCGTTCATCATCTGCCCAGACAACCGCGGTTCCGGCGTCGTCAACCACTTCATCAAACAGCCGCATCTTGGCCTCGAAATAGCTGTCCATATCGCCATGATAATCAAGATGATCGCGACTGAGATTGGTGAATACACCAACCTGTACGGGCAATCCTTCAGTACGATATTGAGAAAGACCGTGACTAGACGCTTCAAATATTGCGTGACTGACTCCCTCGCGGGCAAGACCGGACATGTTTGACAAAAAGGTGACTATATCCGGCGTGGTAAGACCGGTCTTGACCTGATCGTCCGCTGTCGTAACGCCCAGCGTCCCGATAGAGGCACTGTTGAGGCCAGCCATACGCCAAAGCTGGCGTGTCATCTCTGCGGTTGATGTCTTGCCATTAGTACCCGTGACGGCCGCGACATATTGCGGTGTCGGTGTAAAATAGCGCGCTGCCATCAATGCGAAAAGACGCCTCGGTTCTGCGTCAGAAATATGCGTAGCCCCATCGACTTGCGCGTCGGGATGCGCAACAATCGCTAACGCGCCAGCTGCAACCGCAGCCTCGATAAAATCCTCGCCGTTGACCCTTGCGCCTTGAAAGGCACCGAAAATATTGCCCGGCGCGATCTTGCGATGGTCAATGGCAAAACCGGTCACATGGGCTTCGCCTTCTTCGCTTTCTAGGGCCGCGTCATTCATTCCGGCGACAAGAGCGGATAGTTTCACGGGCCTATCCTTTCGGTGACCAGAGCAAAGGAGTCAGCTCCGACACATCAACATCTCGATGTTCATCCGGTACCACGCCCAACATCGGCCCTACCCGCGGCACCACCCTGCGAACAACAGGTGCTGCGGTCCAGCCAGCTGTCCGCTGAAAACCTGTTTCGGCGTTGCCCTTTGGCTCGTCGAGCATCGCAATGACGACATAGCGGGGGTTATCCATCGGGAATGCCGCAGCAAATGTGGAGACCAGAGAGGTTCTGTTATATCCTCCATCAGCAGGTTTCTCCGCCGAGCCGGTTTTGCCGCCAATCCGGTATCCCGGAGCATCGGCCTTGCGCCCTGTACCGTTAGACACAATCATCCGTAACAGTTGCCGCATGCGAGCGCTTGTTGCCGCCTTGAATACGCGGCGCCCCTCCGCCTCCTCGCCTGGCTCAACCTTTAACAGCGTAGCTGGCCGCCAGATACCACCATTGACCAGCGCCGCATAAGCGCTAGCCAGATGAAGCGGCGTAACCGCAATACCGTGCCCGTACGCAACCGTCATATTCGTAACCCGACCCCAGCTTTGCGGCCAAAGCGGCTTGCCCCGTTCGGCCAGTTCAATATGAGGTCTCTCGTCGAAACCGAGCCGCCGGATCATGTGTTCCATGCCTTCTTTGCCGAGATTGTCGGCAATACGTGCAGTCACAATATTAGAGCTGTGTACCAGTGTTTCCGGCACGTTGAGATATCGATTCTGCCCGTGATCATCCTTGATCTTAAAGCCAGCCACCTTGATGGGTTCGGTTGCGTTATATCGGACCGCAAGATCCGTCACAGTACCCGCATCAAGCGCCGCGGCAACCGTCAAGGGCTTGAATGTGGAACCCAGTTCAAAGACGCTTTGCGTGACATCATTGGTTTGGTATTTCATCGTCGCCTTGCGGATTTTATTGGGATCAAAAACCGGCAACGAGGCCAATGCCATGACCTCACCCGTTTGCACGTCCAGTATAATGCCGGCCGCTCCGCGGGCTTCGTGCGCGGTCATCGCGACCATCAATTCGCTCTCAAGTGCAGCTTGGACACGACTATCAATCGAAAGTGCTGCCGGGGCGCCGCGCAGATTCTCATCCTTAAGGCGGTCGTTAAGCGCCCGCTCCATTCCCATCACGCCCTCACTGTCCGCATCGACATAGCCAAGGACATGAGCCGCCAGATCGCGCTGCGGATATAGCCGTTCGTTTTCTCGTGGGAATTCGATACCAATCTCGCCCAGCGCATGGACTTGCTTAACCTCATTAGGCAGCGCGCGACGCCGCAAATAGGTTGGCCGTGGCCCTTCAAGCTTTGCGAGAAACTCGGCCGCCGTTGTGTCAGGAAACAATTCTGACAATTGCCGGGCCAGTAATATTTTATCACCGAGCACCCGCTCTGGCACCACACGGATCGCATAACCTTTCATCGTTCGCGCCAAAGGAACACCATTGCGATCCACGATATCGCCACGTGCCGGCACAAACGCCGAGCTGGACATCCGCGTGGGTTTGGCATCTTCCAATATGCTGAAGCTTATCAATCGCCCGACGATAACTGTGAAAATGGCAAGAAACACCAGTAGCAACACCATCAACCGAAAGTGGGCGCTGGCTGCTACCTCCTTACTTTTCCCGGAAAACTGCATTTTTCTGCTGCTTGCCAGAAGAGTGGTCATTGAGCACGGCTCCCCGCCTGCTCACTATCCGCCCTTGCCGCTAGCTGCTTGATTAATCCATCATCGAGTAGCTTATCTTCCATATCAGCGACACGCGCGGTTTTGGTTTCGCGTAGCTCAGCCGCTGTGGGCTCTTCTCCAGCGCCGTCGGCTTCGCCATTTATTGCGACGGGCGCGGTGTCATTAATCCCGCCATCGTGCACCTTGGCTGAAGCGGTCGGGAAGACTGAGCCGATAATGCCTGCCGGCTGAACCTTGTCCATAGTACTGATAACGGCCACTTTAACAGGCTTGCGCAAATCCTTGCCGCCAAGATTGGCCAGTGCGCGCTCTCCATCCAGATATTGTGAGGCATTGGGCGATACATAGCCATATTCCAACTTGTTCCAGTGTTCGAGTTGCCGCAAATTGGCGCGTGCACTAAACTCTGTTTCAAGATAACGGATTTCTTTTTTGACGGACACAATCTTGCTGTCAGTGCGCGCTAGGTCACTGCGTAACGTGGCCACGCTGAGAGATAGTGGATAGAGCAGGATCGCGACAAGAAAAACAAGCGCGAGCCAGCCGATACCTTCAAGACGTTTCACTGCCAGTTTCATTACACGCCTCCCATCTGTGCATGGCTCGGAGCGTCGGAACGCACCGCTGATCTGAGGGTGGCGGAGCGGGCTCGGGGATTAGAGACCTGCTCCGCCCCGGTCGGGCGCACCAGTTTGGCTGGTTTATGAAAGGTGGGCGCCGGCCGTTTTTCGGAAACTTGTGGGAGATGACGCGAACCGGCGGATTGTTGTCCGCTGCGGTTGCGCAGGAAATTTTTGACGATACGGTCTTCCAGACTGTGGAAGGTCACAATGGCAAGGCGTCCGCCGGGCTTCAGCAGTCGCTCCGCGGCGAGCAAGCCATCTTCCAGTTCACCAAGCTCGCGATTGATATGGATGCGGATCGCCTGAAAGGTCCGTGTTGCAGGATCTTTTTTATCTCCAGGCTTTTGGCCCAGCGCCTTGCGAACAACATTGGCCAGATCAGATGTGCGGGTCAGTGGCCGCGCATTGACGATTGCTTTGGCGATTTTTCGGGATCGACGTTCTTCACCATAGCGGTAAATGACATCCGCAATATCTTCTTCTTCGGCCTCATTCAGGAAATCAGCAGCGCTGGGACCGTCCTGAGACATGCGCATGTCAAGCGGTCCATCTTTCTGGAACGAAAATCCGCGCTCCGCCTGATCGAGCTGCATAGAAGATACGCCGATATCCAATGTGACGCCGTCAATATCTTCTCCGCCGAGCACATCAGCCATCTGCGAATAGAAAGCATGGTGCAATGTGAGCTTGCCATCAGAGCTTTCAACCAAAGGCTTGCCGTCAGTAATGGCATCAGGATCCTGATCAAAGCCGTGCACCTTGGCACCAGCTGCAATCATCGCCATGCTATAGCCGCCAGCGCCGAACGTGCCATCGACATGCGTTTCGCCCGGGGTAATGGCGAGTGCATCTATGACTTCGTCGAGCAAAACGGGGATATGGGGCTTTGCAGGGATGGTCGCTTCATCGGGGGTCATTTCTTTTTCCCCAATTCGCTCAGATGAAACTCTACAAGACGCTTGTCCACCGGCACATCATCGGTCGTGTCGAGCAGCGCTTGCGGCGCCCAAAGGCAGAATGTCTTGCCGATGCCGTGGAAAATGACTTTATCCTTCAGACCGCTAATCGCCTGCAACATGGGCGGCAGAACAAAACGGCCACTGGCATCGAAGCTGAGGTCCTGAAGCGTGGAGAATTTGCGGGCACCTGCTGCATCGCGGTCATAGGGCTCTGACCGGGCGATGGCGATCTCTTCTTCCTTGTCGATTTCTGCCAGCATATCGATCTTGCGGCTTAGTCCAAAGCCAACAAGACAATCCCATTTTTCATGCTTACCGAGGCACAGCACGCGACCATCGCTGCTCGCGATCAAGTCTTTACGCAGGAACGCAGGAACGGACAGACGACCCTTGTCGTCTATCGCGGAAATACCCGATCCTGAATAAGCGTAATTGCCTGACACAGCCTCAATCCCTCAACACTATCGCAAGGCAAATCTCTCCCGCTCGGAGAAGCGCGCAATGAGCCACTCCCGAAACATCAGAATCCCGGACAGGAAATTTACCCCGATAACGGAATAGGGTTAACAGGGGAGCGGTGGGGATGGAAGGGGATTTTACGGGATATTACGGGAATTTTTGGGTAGAATTATCTAACTCATTGATTTTTAAGTGTTTAAATTTGAAGTCCATTCGACAGATCCGGCCAAAACTCGGTTTAGTGGTTGGAAACATGGTATTAAACTCTATCCAGATGAGCACCTAAGCAGGGAATCAGTGTCATTTAATCAAATCTGCAACAAAAATATCGGTCAAGCGCCGGGCATCCCGCGACTCCATTTTTGTGCCCTCATTAACATCATCTCCCCACAGAGCATCATTTAGAAAATCAGCGTCGGCAATGATGATCGCCCGCCCTTCACCGACCTCACAACGCGCGATGATATTTGCCTTGCTCAGCGCACAATTGGCATGACTGGCACTTTTGCCCGACAAAGGTTTGAACGTTCCAATACCAACGGTGGTAATCGTTGCTTCAGGAAATTCCAGAACCACCTGGCCTGCTCCATCTGCATCCGGTGCGAGCAATTCCAATCCCCAATAGTTGAGCAAAGGGGATAACAGTCCGGACGCAAGCGGGCGGCTTGTGTCTCCAAGGGATAGCTCTGTCGGCCAGAGCAACATCGGGTCAGTCAGAATGATCGCCTTGCCGCCATCGCGTATCCAGGCATCCAGTGCCGCTATATCCGCCGGATCCATCGCAGGCGGCTGCGCCAGTATCACAACATCGGTGGCGGAACTGTCCAGGGCTTCAAAACTATCGACCGCGGAGATATCATATTTGCCTCGCCAATGGGTGTAAATCGGGGCGGCCTCTGTTGTGCCTGATAATATAGTTTCCATAGATGCGCCCTCACCCCAGACGATCGGCAGACTCGTCATCAACTGGATTTTGGTAGAGGCTTCGCTTTCCTCAGCTGCGCTGGTCGAGGCCGGGCTGCATTGCAACAATAACCCCGTGACAGCGAGGAGCATCAATCCAGATGCGAGCCATCGCATCAATGCTTATCGTTCCTGATCCATTGGCGCTTCGAGCTTCGGATCGGGCTCCAGATCCGGAACCACCTGCGCACGCGTACCTGGCACAGTCGGTATCGGCTTGATGGTTTCATCTTCCTGCACGGGCGCAGGTGTGATCCCCAGTTCAGCCAAGGGCTCTGAAGGTGCGGGAGCTGGTTCAGGCACAACCTCTGTGGCCAACTCCCGTGTACCGCTTGCCGCTTCTGCCTGAATTTCCTCAAGCGCCGACTGCTCGTCGCTGGCTCTTTGCAACACGAAATTGGCGATGCTAACCAGCAACAGGACAGCCACCAGACCGACCACACCTACCTGGATGCGCTGTATCGTATCCTGACGGTCACTCTTGTTTTTCGAATCTTCAGTCATCGTCGGCTAGCCAGGGAAAAACCGGCAATCCTTTCTCTTTCAACCACGCAGCATTGTAGAGCGAGGACAGATAGCGAAAACCAGTGTCACACAGGATCGTCGCGACCTTGCTGCCCGGCCCAAGTTCTTTACCAAGCGCAATAGCACCCGCAACATTAATCCCCGATGAGAGGCCGAGACACAGCCCTTCTTCCTGAAGCAGTCGCTCAACCCATTTGATGCCGTCCTCGTCGCTGATCCGGTATTGCGTATCAATCGGGGCCTCCTCAAGATTACCGGTGATCCGGCCCTGCCCGATCCCTTCAGCAACACTGCTCCCTTCGGATTTCAGTTCACCGTGGGCATAATAATTATAGAGCGCCGCACCATGGGGATCGGCGAGCCCGATCATGACTTTTTCATTCTTGGCCTTCAGCGCCATGCCAACACCGGCAATCGTGCCGCCGGTGCCTGCCGCACACACGAAACCGTCAACCTCCCCGTCCAGCTGGGCCCAGATTTCTTCGGCAGTCGTCTCGATATGCGCTCGGCGGTTGGCGACATTGTCAAACTGGTTCGCCCAGACCGCGCCGTCTGTCTCTTCGGCAAGACGGCGGCTGGTATGCACAAAATGGCCCGGATTGGCATAGGGTGCTGCTGGCACCAGGACCAGCTTCGCGCCCAGCGCACGCAGCGTATCCATTTTTTCCCGGCTTTGCGTTTCCGGCATCACGATGGTCGTCTTATAGCCCTTGGCATTGGCGACCAGAGCAATTCCGATCCCGGTATTGCCCGCCGTCCCCTCGACAATCATCCCGCCGGGTTTCAGCAAGCCGCGCTCCTCGGCATCTTGCACAATGAAGAGGGCAGCCCGGTCTTTCACCGAAGCACCGGGATTGGCAAATTCGCATTTGCCATAGATATCGCAGCCAGCCTCAGCACTGGGGCCAGCGAGACGAACGAGAGGGGTGTTGCCAATCAGGTCGAGCGTATTGTTCAGTATATTCATACAGACACCTTTAGTGCGCGTTGCCAATGCCGACAAGCGGGGACAATTTGGCAAGGCAAAAGCATAGCTTTAGTGACAGACGATCTCTTGCCTCCCGTCGCCAGCAATTTTCCAACGAAGTTGACAAAGTGAACCAAGGCTTTTGAGCCAGATTTAGCGTGTAAGATTTTTCCAAAGTTCACACAATTCACACCGTCCTGGTACATCGTGAAATTTTGAATCCAGAGCGCATGTTCGATATCCTGCAACACAACAAAGCATTGGCGAGTATAACCGATGCGGCCCTGTGTAGGACAGGCATTTTCCCGATTTAGCCGGGGACGATGTTGTTTCCGAATTCACCAAGTTAGTCGCGCCGCGCCTAGATCGGACGTGAAGACACCACAGAAAATAGTTGACATAGCGCCATATATGCAACTAATTGCGCAATTATATGCATATATGATGGAATCGTCGATGGAAACTAACAACAGTCCGTTCTATGAACGCCTTTCATTCAGTGAAGCATTTGTCGGTGCACGGGCGCTACGTTTAACCGATATTATCGGGAAACAGGGCGATGACTTTTTCCGCGAAGCCGGATTAGTTGCTCCCTCTAGAGCAATATCAACGATTTTGTTTATTGATCACAACGGCCCCTCTTCCTTGGTTGAAATAGCCAAAGCATTGGAGGAACAGCATCAGTTAACGGCGCAGCGCACAACGCTCCTCGAAGACTTATTGCTCGTCACGCGCGAACCGGATCCAAATGATCAGAGGCGAAAAACCTTTCATCTCACAGACCGCGGGTTGCGGGAAGCCAGCTTGATTGAAGAGCGTTGCCGTGAAGCAATTGAAGTATTTAATAACCTCAATAACGAGCTTGGGTTTGACTTGAGCGAGGCTCTCGAAATCGGTCAAAAGGCATTGGCCCAACGCTCCCTGCTGGAACGCCATGGAGCAATGTCCCGCTAGCGAGTATTGGATCAAATTATGGAGAAATCACCAGGATTAATATCCGAGTTCAGCCGCCGACGAGTGGCCAGCGCAGGTCTAACCCAACTTGTTACTTACCTGCTCTGCTTCTTGACCTTTATCGCCACATTCTTTGCTAGCGCGCTCATTTCAGATTCACCAACTACGATGATTCTTCTGAGTTTTCTGGCAGCCGCATTGGTGCTCTGGTTCGGTTCTCATTTTTCTGGAAAGCTCTTCAAAGTCAAAAGACAAAAGTTATATATTGGGATGCAATTGGGTTCTGTGATCACGATATTGTCCGGACTGGTGGTCTATTTGATTCTCCAACCTCTTGTTCCGAAGGTCGATCAATATGTCGCCGAGGAGGTCGCAGGTGTCGACTTTTGGGAATTGCCAACTGGATCAAAGATAGCTTTTCGAAAATTCCCGTCGAAAACAAAAGCGCAGAAGCTTCCTGTCATCATATTACATGGCGGACCTGGCGCATATAGCGTCACTTTCAAACCTATGTTGGATGTCTTTTCCAATCTCACTGCCAATGGTCATGACGTCTATTTTTACGATCAGGTAGGCAGCGGGCTTTCAGAGCGATTATCTGATGTTTCAGAATATAGCCTCGACCGGCATATTGCGGATCTAAATGCCATTCGACAAAAAATCAGAACCGACCAGGTGATCTTGATTGGTTCATCATGGGGAGCAACTCTAGCGGCCAATTATCTTGCAGAGTATCCAGACAGCGTTGGAAGCGCAATATTCTCAAGTCCTGGCCCAATCTATCGTCCTGACTGGCTGGAAATCTCCGATGGGACCCTGGATGAAAAGATGAATTCAAGACAGAAAGAACAGCTTGATGCTGCTATCGAAAAACCACGGCTCTTCGTGGCAATAGCATTGGCAGAAATAAATCCAGCAGCTGCAGCCAGATTTGCCCCAGATCAGGAAATGGGTTCCTTTTTCGATAAGATTGCCAATGAGCATTATCTCCCATTGGCAATGTGTGATCCGAAAAAACTGGACGCACGTTCTTCTGGTTATGGCTTCTGGTCAAGCCGGATGACCGGAAAAACGTTGGTAAATCAGAGATTTGATCCAAAACCCGCGCTGACCAAGATTGACATACCGGTGCTGGTTCTTAGAGGCCCGTGTGACTACAAAAATGAAGCTGTGGCAAGACAATATACCGCCATATTTCCAAACTCCCGATTTGAAGAAGTTAAAGATACTGGTCACATGGCCTATGGCGAGGACCCTCAACAATATCTGCGGCTGCTGACCGACTTCTTGAGATAACGGCAAACCTGCCATGTAACCGAGGCAACTGAAATCGAATAGGACGACTACCGAACTTCAGGCCGACAGATCAAATTTCTCCGGCACCATCTTCGCCAGCATTTTTTGGCAGGCGGTCAGGTTGCGCTCGAAAATTTCATGCGCGTTCATCTTGGCAAGGAACGCGGTCAGTGCAGGCCATCTGGCTGCATCCGGCGGTCCTGCGATCAAGTCCGTCTGCATCAATTGGGCGGCAATAGAAATGTCGGCAATGGAAAGCTGGTCCCCCAGAAAATATTGTCCGCCGTCCAATTGCCCTTCGAGATAGTCCCAGAGCGGTGGTAATTTTTCGTTCCATGTCTTGCGCGCAGTTTCCAGGTCGGGTTCTCCGCCGGTCATCGCGGCAAAAATAATCGGTCGGAACACACCGCCACCGCCGTTCATCGCCAAGGCGCTGTCGGCATATTCTTCCAGCCACAAGGCGCGGCCATAGAGAAAGGGGTCGTCAGGATAGGCGGCGGGCTGCGGACATTTCTTTTCCAGATAACCACACATGGCTGAGCTGTCCGCAATCGTACCGGCCGTTCCCTCGGTGCCGATGGTCATATCGCGCAAGGCCGGAATCCGGGACAGCGGGCTTATCTCCAGATACCAATCCGGCATCGCCATGATATTGATCGCCACACAATCATAGTCCAGACCCTTGAGCGCCAGCACCGCCTCCGTCTTGCGCTGAAAAGGAGATAGCGGCGATCCGTAGAGAATATATTCAGCGGTCATGGGTGAGTGATTCCTTTACTCTATTTCTTGATCCCCGCTTTCGCCGGGATCACGGGAGATGTAAATCACTGTTTTTCTTGATATTCAATCCCGACAGTCTCGGCCACATTTTTTGCGAGCCGCCTTGCTGCATTGCTGTCGCTGCCTGTTGCCAGCGCTACGGCCATGCGGCGATAGGGCCGGGTGATCGGTTTACCAAACAGGCGCACGTCCACCTCTGCGCTTTCGCTACCCATCGCCAAGGCATCGGCAACGCCGGCAAAGGCAAAGTCATTACTGTCCCGACCCGCCAGGATAACGGCACTGGCGCTGGCAGGTGCGGTTAAGGCGATATGCGGGATCGGCAGCCCCATGATGGCACGGGCATGGAGGTCGAATTCGCTCAAATTCTGGCCAATCAGGGTGACCATGCCGGTATCATGGGGGCGTGGGCTAAGTTCCGAGAAAATGACTTCGCCGTCTTTGGTGACGAAAAACTCGACGCCAAACAGCCCCCATCCCTTTCCATCGCCGGCGAGATTTTCAACAACCTTGCGTGCCATATCCTGTGCCTTGGCCAGCGCAACGCCCGTCATTGCGGTGGGTTGCCAACTTTCCTGATAGTCGCCGCGTTCCTGTCGATGGCCAATGGGCGGACAGAACAGCACGCCCTCGCCTGTCCGGATTGTCAGCAAGGTAATCTCATAATCAAAATCGATAAACTGTTCGACAATCACACGCGCACGGTCGCCGCGCATATTATCGACGGCATAATTCCAGGCGCTTTCCAGCGCATCTGTACCGTCGACCTTGCTCTGCCCCTTGCCGGAAGAGGACATGACCGGTTTAATCACCAGCGGTAGACCGATATCATCGGCAGCGGCCTGCACTTCCGGGAAGCTCTCGGCATAATGATAGTTTGACGTGGTGAGGCCCAGCTCCTTAGCCGCTACATCGCGAATGGCGTCGCGGTTCATCGTCAACTGGGTCGCGCGCGCGGACGGCACGACATTGAAACCCTCCGTTTCCACTTCAGCGAGAATTTCAGTGCGGATGGCCTCGACCTCTGGGACGATCAGGTCAGGTTGATGTTTTGTGATCGCAGCGCGCAGCTTCTCACCATCAAGCATTGAAAACACTTCATGCGCGTCGGCGACCTGCATCGCGGGGGCGGCGTCATAAGCGTCGCATGCGATTACATAGGCCCCGAGCCGTTTGGCAGAAATGACGAATTCGCGGCCCAGTTCACCCGAACCGAGCAGCAGGATTTTTTTGGTGAAGGTCATTTGGCCCTTATGAAAATATCGTCATTCCAGCGCAAGCCGGAATGACGATATTTGGTTAGGCCTCTTCGGCCATCATCTCTGCCATCCGTTTGTTCATCTCGTCCGGACTGACATCCTCTATATGAGTGGACAATGTCCACTCATGGCCGAACGGATCTTTCAGCCAGCCAGAACGATCGCCGTAAAATTGATCCTCCACTGGCCGCACCGATGTCGCGCCGGCATTAACGGCCTTCGCAAAAGCCGCATCACTATCCTCGACATAGATCATCAGACTGCATGTCGCGCCGCCGCGCTTATTTGGCCCAAGCTTGTCCATGTCAGGAAACTCATCCGCCAGCATGACATGGCTGTCACCTATCAACAGATCGGCATGGCCGATCTTATCGCCCATCGGCATCCGCATGACTTCCTCTGCACCAAATGCATTTTTATAAAATTCGATAGCCGCTGCCGCATCGTCGACAATCAGATAAGGCGTTACGCTATGAAAGCCGTCTTCTTTCCATTGGGTCATATGTCCTCTCCTCGCCAGAAAACCGTAATGTAGCAAATTTGCATCAGTTTTGCGAATTCGCAAAATTAGAATTGATATATCATATCATTTATATTATCCGCTCTTTCAATCATTTCCCTATCCAGAAAAGAGTAGTTCGTGTCCCATCACAAATTTCTGACTTCCGCCGCCATTATACTATTGCCGGTTTCACCAGCCTTGGCTCAATCCAGCCAGCAGACCGAAACCGAGGATGATTTCCACAATGACGATGCGATTGTCGTCACCGCGCCTTATCTCGAAAGGCTCGACATACTGGCAGGCACGTCTGTCCTGACCGGTGATCAGCTGACCAATGATTTACGCGGCCAAATCGGTGACAGCCTTGCCAAATTACCCGGCGTTTCTTCGACCAGCTTTGCGCCCGGATCTTCGCGGCCCGTATTACGTGGTTTTCAGGGACCACGTGTCCGGGTTCTCACCGACGGTATTGGCGCGTTGGATGCTTCCAACACTTCCGTCGATCATGCCGTCACAATAGACCCCCTGACCGCCCAGCGTATCGAGGTCCTTCGCGGACCAGCGGTATTGCTATTCGGCGGCGATGCAATTGGCGGTGCTGTCAACGTCATCGACAAGCGAATTCCACGTGATGTGCCTGACGAGGCCTTTCACCTGGATGCTGTCGGTGGTTTTGGCAGTGCCGCCAATGATTACAGCATTGGCGGTTCGCTGGATGTGCCACTGACCGACTCTCTCGTTTTCCATATCAACGGCGCCTATCGCGATACCGATGATCTCGACATTTCCGGTTTTGTACTGGCCCCCGAACTGCGCGCCGAAGTGCTGGAGCAAGTGGCTGAAGAAACCGAGGAAGGCAATCTCGACGAAGCTGCGGAATTGGCGGAAACCGCCGATCAGCGCGGCACGATTGCCAATACGGCCAGCCGCACGATCAGTGCAGCGACCGGTCTCGCCTATATTGGTGAAGGCGGTAATATCGGTTTCTCGGTCAGCTACTATGACACAGAATACGGTGTTCCCGCCCGTCCGGGCGCCGAACATGGGCACGGTGAAGAAGGCGAAGAGGAAGAAGGTGAAGAGGAAGAAGAAGGTCCAGTCACCATCGATCTAGAACAGATTCGCGTGGACCTAAGAGCCGGTGTTAATCTGGGCGATGGTTTCTTTGAATCACTCAACCTGCGCGCTGGCTATTCCGACTATGAACATACCGAATTTGAAGGCGATGAAGTCGGAACGGTCTTTAACGTCGAAGGTATCGAGGCCCGTGCGGAACTCGTTCAGAACGAACGCAATGGTTGGCGCGGCGTTATCGGAACACAATTGTTGGTGCGCGATTTCAACGCCATTGGCGCAGAAGCCTTTGTGCCTAAAAATTCCGTGGAAAGCGTAGCTCTATTCACAATTCAGGAAATTGATCTCGGTAATTTCGAAGTAGAAGTTGCGGGACGTTATGACAATACGGATATCTCGTCGAATATCGTCAATTTCGACCGCAGTTTTGACAGCCTTTCCGGTGCTCTCGGCTTTGCTTATGCGCCGGATGACAGCGGCCTGAAAATTGGTGTGAATCTCTCCCGTTCGGAACGCGCTCCTTCGCCGGAAGAATTGCTTTCCAATGGTCCTCACATTGCGACACAAGCGTTTGAGATCGGTAATCCTAATTTCACCACGGAAAAAAGCTGGGGTGGCGAGCTATATGCGCGCTGGAATTCCGAAGATATCCAGTTGAGCGCAACGGTTTATGCCAATATTTTCGATGATTATATCTTCGAGACCGAAACCGGCGACGAAGAAGATGGCTTGCCTGTTTTCCAATTTTTCCAACAGGATGCGACCTATTATGGTCTCGAAGCCTCTGCATCCTTCGTGGTCGCCCGTGCAGGCGGGTTTGCATTCGTCACTGACGGGGTTGCCGATTATGTCCGGGCGAAAATCCGGGATGGCGGTGGCCCCGTCCCCCGCATTCCGCCTCTGCGTTTGCTTGGCGGGATTTCCGCACAAAGCGATGCTGTAGACTTGCGGGCAGAACTGGAATGGTCAGACAGCCAGAACCGGGTTTCAGCCTTTGAAACGCCAACGGATAGCTTCACCATGGTCAACGCCTCTGCTGCTTGGCGCCCCTTGGGCAAAGAGGGCGGTGTGACCCTGCTCGCATCGGCAAATAATATCTTTGATGTAAACGCGCGTCGTCATGCCTCGTTCACGAAAGATTTTGTACCGCTGGCTGGTCGTGATATTCGTATCAGCGCAAAATTTAGTTTCTAGCGGAAATCGGGGTAACTTCGTGTTTCTGCTATAAACGCAGGATCAGGAGTTACCCATATGCGCAAAATAATCGCTTCTATCGCCCTATCTTCGGCGCTCTTACTGGGCGCGTGCAACACTGTACAAGGTGTTGGTGATGATATTAAATCCGTTGGCCGTGCTGGCGAACGGGCGATCGATTAATCCATTTCTTTAGGAGAAGAACCATGCGCAAGATTTTGGCATCATTGATTATTTCATCCACCTTGGTCCTCGCGGCCTGCAATACGGTACAGGGTGTTGGACAAGACATCGAATCCGTAGGTCGGGCCGGGGAAGATGCGATTAACTAAGCTATTCTGTAGCTTCGCGTTTTGCTCTTTTGCGTTCGGTGAACCACATGATCGCCAGCGAGACTTCATAAAGCAGGATTAGCGGTAGTCCGAGCAAGAACTGGGACACAACATCCGGCGGCGTCAATATCGCTGCCAATACAAAGGCTGCGACAACCATGTAACGGCGCAGCCCTTTCAGTTGTTCGCGTGTCACCAGTCCAGCGCGGTTGAGAAGCAACAACAGCACGGGTAGCTGGAAGCACACCCCAAAGGCGAGAATGAACCGCATCACCAGATCAAGATAATCCCCCATAGCGGGCAGCGCTTCCTGCGTCATTCCGCCCACTTCGCCTTCAAAGCCAAGGAAAAACCGAAATGCTGTGGGCATCACGATGTAATAAGCCAGCGCCGCTCCTGCGGTGAACAAGACCGGTGTTGCAAACAGGAACGGCAGAAACGCCTTTTTCTCGTTTGCATAGAGCCCTGGCGCAACAAAGGCCCACAGTTGGTTTGAAATGATCGGGAAGGCAATGAAAAAGGCAGCGAACATCGCGACCTTTATCTCGACGAAAAAGGCCTCATAAAGCTTGGTGTACACCAACTTGCCTTCTCCCGGAGGAAAGGCATCGGTTAGCGGCACAACCAAAAGCCCGAATATTTCGTCGGCAAAATAAAAGCTGGCGGCGAAGGCGATAGCCAGCGCTACGACGGACCAGACAAGCCGCTGGCGCAGCTCGATAAGATGCTCGATCAGCGGCGCTTTGCTCTCATCCATATCGGGCGCGGACTGCTCGTTCATGGATCCGGTTTTTCCGGCGGTTTCTCTGAAACGCCTTCATCGAGCGGCAAATCGGCCTGCCCTGTATCACTTTCGCTTGGCGTTATCGGCGGACCGTCTAGGGGCTCCATCTGCGGCTCATCATCCGAAACAGTTGGATGATCGAGCATGATACGTTCGTTCTCGGCCGCCCATTTCTTTTCCATTTCCTGTAATTCCGCTTCACGGACCATGGCGTCAAAGCCGGTGCGGAAATTACCCATCACGCCGCGGGCCTTTGCCATCCATCGACCAGCCGTTGCCAAAGCGCGAGGCAGCTCTTTCGGGCCGATCACGACAATCGCAATGATCACGATAATCGCGATCTCGGAGATGGAAAGGTCAAACATATCTGTGCGCCGCGATCCGGCCTAGAATCCGGTTGGCTAGCCTTAGCTGGCCGTCTTGTCGGAAGTCGCCGTCTTGTCTGCGCCGATATCGGACGGTTTGCTGTCAATCTGGGCCGAAGCCTTGGCACTTTCCTCTTCTTCGGTAATGCCTTTTTTGAAGGACCTAATGCCTTTGCCGACATCGCCCATCATTTCAGAAATTCGGCCGCGACCGAACAGGATCAGCACCAAGGCTGCTACAATTAAAATCTGCCAAATACTCGGTTGCATCGAAAATCTCCTGATCTATGCCTCTTACTTAGGCGCTTTCCGCCGCATTTTCCAGTGAATCGGCGGTGTCATCTTCATTTTCTTGTGCACCATCTTCGTTAAGTTCCTGTTCCAGCGGCAATTCCTCTTCCGCCTCCATTTCCAGGCGCTCCATCGCGAGATCAACCGGATCAAGCAAACCGGCGGCTTTCAGGTCATCTATGCCCGGCAATTCCTTGCGGCTTTGTAGACCGAAATGGGTTAGAAATTCGGCTGTCGTCGCATAGATAAGCGGCCTTCCCGGAACTTCGCGGCGCCCTGTCGGACGGACCCAACCCGCCTCCATCAACACGTCAAGCGTGCCTTTTGCCACCTGAACGCCCCTGATTGCTTCGATTTCTGCCCGGCTAACTGGTTCGTGATACGCGATAATCGCCAGTGTTTCCATGCCCGCACGGCTCAATTTACGCAGTTCCGCACGTTCTCGGCGCAGCAAGTGAGACAAGTCGTGGGCCGTCTGGAAATGCCAGCGATCACCGGTTTCCATCAGCGCTATGCCGCGCCCGGAATAGTCATTCTGCAATTGATTAAGCGCTGCGCGAATATCAACCTCGTCACCAACATAGAGTTTGATATCGGCAATTGTCATCGGATTATCCGACGCAAAAAGGGTCGCTTCCACGGCCCGCGTGCCTTCGTCCATCGCCGCATATCCCAATTCACGTTCTTGACCCATGATCAGATCCCGATCATCTTCCACTGGCTTATCCATCACTATTTGCTTTCAACTTTAACGGTGCAAAACTCTCATCCTGACTGAGTATCAATTTCCCCTGTCGCGCCAATTCCAATGCAGCGACAAAACTGGATGCGAGAGCCGATTTCCGCAATTGCGGCGGTGCTCCAGGTGGCAGAAAATCCCTGATATCCGTCCAGTCAATCGCTTCGCCGAGCATCAACGAAACCCGCGCCAACGCGTCTTCCAGCGTCATCACCATCCGCTGCTTTACAATATGTACTGGCGGAATATTCCGTAGTTTAACCCGGCCATAAGCGGAAATCAGGTCGTAATATTCGGCTTGCCAATGCCGGTTTTTCACTACGCGCAAACCTTCCGGTGCCCCGCGGGCGAAAACATCGCGGCCGATCCGATCACGGGCGAGCAATCTTGCCCCCGCCTCACGCATGGCATTGAGCCGCTCCAAGCGCATTTGCAGGCGCAGCGCCAATTCTTCCGGCGACGGATCAACTTCCGGATCCTTGGGTAGCAGCAAGCCCGACTTTAGATAAGTGAGCCACGCAGCCATCACCAGATAATCCGCTGCCAGTTCCAGTTTCAAACTCTGCGCGTCGGCAATATATTTCAGATATTGCTGGACCAGCTCCAGGATCGAGATCTCCCGCAGATCAACTTTCTGATTGCGCGCCAGAGCAAGCAAAAGATCGAGCGGCCCTTCCCAGCCGTCGATATTGAGCGTCAGTGACGTGTCTTCGTCCGCAGACGCCGGTGGAAAGAAAAAGCTCTCGGGTTCTTCGTCTGCCATCAAGCCGCCGCCAACAGGGAATCGCGGCGAGACAAGAGATCCGCCAATTCAACCGGTTCAGCGGCCGCGTCCAGGGTCGCCATCCCATCATCCAGTCGTTTTCGGGACAAATCGCTAATCTCCCCGAGCAGCTCGGCAATACCGATCATCTCGTCCATCCTGCCCCAGCAATTCAGAGCAATATCGCAGCCAGCCGCAACCACGTCGCGAGCGCGTTCCGGCACTTCGCCCTTCAACGCCTTCATGTCGAGATCATCGGAAAATAGCAGCCCGTCAAAGCCGATTTCTCCACGAATGATATTCTCGATGACCGTCGGTGACAGGCTAGCGCAGCGCTCTGCATCCCAAGCGGTGTATACGATATGGGCGGTCATACCCATGGGCGCGCCGGACAAGGCGCGAAAGGGCGCGATATCGCTTTCCAGTTCCTCTGCAGACGCAGATACTTTGGGCAATTCCATATGGCTGTCGACCACGGCCCGACCGTGCCCCGGCATATGTTTGACGACGCTCACCGCACCGCCCTTTGTCTGGCCATCAATTACCGCACGCCCCAAAGCAGCCACCTGCATCGGCTCGCTACCCATGGCGCGATTGCCAATGGCATCGACTGTTTCGGGCTGTCTGACATCGAGCAACGGCAGGCAATTTACGGTTATTCCGACTTCACGAAGGCTTTCGGCAATGGCCTGCGCATTGAGCCGTGCCGCTTCAATTGCCGTTGCCGGTGCAATAGCATAGAGCTTGTCGAAAACTTCGCCGGATGGGAATTTGGGCCACACCGGTTCCTGCATCCGGGCCACGCGCCCGCCTTCCTGATCGATCAGGATCGCCAGATTTTCACGGCCGTGGAGAACGCGCAGCTCGTCAGTAAGCGCACGCAATTGCTCTTTGCTTTCTACATTGCGGCCGAAAATAATATATCCGGCAGGGTCGCTTTCCTTGAAAAACGCTTTTTCATCAGCCGTCAGGCGCAATCCCGACATACCAAAAACTACCGGCTTCATGATCCAACTATACCCAATTCCGCATAAAATACCATCTTGATATCATGCGTTGGATTGGCAGACCGGTAAAGCGGAAAGCGCCGTTATCCACAGCGCTTCCCCGATTATTACTGTTTTTAGAACCTTATTGCGGGACGACGATGCAGCTTTCTCCAGCTGCTTTCAGGCCATTACAGACCCTCTGGGCCGCAGCGACATCGGCAGCCACCGCGTTGAGGCGATAGATTGTGCTGCCTTCTACTGTTCCTGGAACAATCTTCTTCGGCAATGCGCCAATATCAGCAAAGCGCCGGGAAAAGCCCGACCATGCACGGTCGGCCTGCCCTGCGGTGCTAAATGCACCAAGCTGGATCATCGCGCTGCCCGGTGCAGATGGAGCAACCGGTGCGGCTTTCTTGATCGGCGCTTCGAGCGGAGCAGCTGTGCCCAATTTGCCTGGTGTTTCCTGTCCTTGAGACGCGGCAAAGCTCGCATCACCTTCGCCCTCAAACTGCCTCGCCTGCGGATCATCGGGGCGCACTTTATAGTCGCCCTCCTGTGCAGCGATCAATGTACCATCGCCGCTCAGTCCGCCTGCGTCGCGGTTCTGCATCCAATAAATACCACCCACAATCGCGGCCAGCAAAGCTATGCCCAAGCCGACAAATATGGCGACGCGAATGGGAGAATATTCATCCTCACCATCATAATCTTCAGCAGATTCAAGCCATGGCAGACGATTGTCATCGTCCAGATCCAGACTATCGCTATTCACATCAGACATATTCAAACCCCACAGTAATTCTCAAACGCTCACATCTTGTCAGCGGCGCTAACCCCCATCAGCGCGAGACCGTTCTTAATTACTTGCCCTAAATATTTAGCTAAGAAAAGCCTAGCCGATGTCATTGCAGGGTCATTAATCATCAGGATCCGCATTTCTGGCCGGTCATTACCCATATTCCAGAAGGCGTGGAACGCCGCTGCGAGGTCATTGAGGTAGAAGGCGACCCGGTGGGGCTCGCGGTTCGCCGCTGCCGATTCGACGATTCGCGGGAATTGTGCCGCCTGCTTGATCAGATCGAGCTCTTCGGCGCCGAGCCTATCAAGATGATCCGCAGAAGGTTGAATATTTTCGTCCGCCGCCTTGCGCAGAGTCGATTGGATCCGGGCATGGGCATATTGGACATAGAATACCGGGTTATCCCGAGATGCTTCCGTTACCTTGGCAAAATCAAAGTCCATCTGCGCATCGGCCTTACGGGTCAGCATGGTGAAGCGGACGGCATCCTTGCCGACTTCCTCAACCATATCAGCAATGGTGACGAAATTGCCTGAACGTTTGGACATTTTCTCGGGCTCGCCGTTGCGCAGCAACCGCACCATCTGCACCAGCTTCACGTCAAATTTCGTCTTACCCTCGGTCAGCGCAGCAACCGCCGCCTTGATCCTTTTCACCGTACCGGAGTGATCCGCACCCCAGATATCGATCAACTCATCGGCCTTCTGGGCTTTCTGGAAATGATAGGCGAGATCGCCGCCAAAATAGGTCCAGCGACCATTGGACTTTTTGATCGGGCGATCCTGATCATCGCCAAATTGGGTAGACCGGAATAATGGCAGTTCGACGGCCTCCCAGTCATCAATCGTCTTGCCCTTGGGCTTTTCAAGTACGCCATCATAAACGAGATCGCGTGACCGCAATTCGGCTTCGGCAGCATCCGCCTTGCCCGCTTCATGCAGTTCCGCTTCAGACGAGAAGACGTCATGTTTGATACCCAGTAGAGCGAGATCGCTCCGGATCATGTCCATCATGCCAGCCACTGCCGCTTTGCGGAAAACCGGAAGCCATTCATCAAACGGCGCATCGACATATTTATCGCCATATTGCTGCGCCAGGGCCCAGCCGACAGGTTTCAGATACTCGCCGGGATAAAGCCCTTCGGGAATTGCCAAAATCGTTTCGCCAAGCGCCTCACGATAACGAATATGGACGGATTCGGCGAGAATATCGACCTGCGCGCCAGCATCATTGACATAATATTCGCGGATCACCTTATGCCCGATAAACTCGAGCAAATCGGCCAGCGCATCGCCAACTACCGCCCCGCGGCAATGGCCCATATGCATCGGGCCGGTTGGATTGGCAGAAACATATTCAACATTGACGGTAACGCCCTGCCCCTTGCTGGAACGGCCATAGTCCGGACCCAGGATCTCTATTTCCTTGAGTTCAGCGATAAGAACCGCATCACTCACCCGGAGATTGATAAATCCCGGACCGGCCATTTCTGCCGTTTGGACGTCATCCAGCGCAACCAGTTTTTCAACAATCTTTTGTGCCAGATCGCGCGGCTTTTCGCCGGCCGCCTTGGACAACACCATTGCCGCATTGGTTGACAGATCGCCATGGGACGGATCGCGCGGCGGTTCCAAAGTGACGTTTTTGCGATCCAGATCAGCGGGCAGATCACCGCTTGCGACCAGATCATCAAGTGCTTTTTCAATATGGTGCTGAAAAATGTCGAACAGCATGGTTTTACCCCAATTTTCAATAGATTATCGCGCCCGAACGTGCCGAGCCAGAAACAACATGTAACCTAGAGTTTTATCGGGTCGCGTTATATTGCAGCTGTTCCGGTGTCAGCTGAAACCCGATCAAAAGCTCAAAGGTAGAACGCGCTACGGCTGCACGCACCGCCGGATCCGCGAGCGGATCCAGGGCCGCATCTGGATCCCCAGGTTTTCTGCGGCGCGTAATCTTTTCAATGACATCTTCCGGCAAACGCGCTGCAGCGGCATCAACATAGGAACCCGCCTTGCCAGATGCCGTGGCACGATATTGTCCGTCAGCAAAAGTTAGCGTGATGTTTTTGATCCGCTTGGCAACAACGGCGGTACCGCCCTGCACCACGGTTGAGAAATAGGGTATCGTTACCGTACGGGCACCATTGGGGCGAGAGCGCAGGGCATATACGTCAAATGTTGCCTCTGTATAGATGCGCGCTCCCTCACTGTTACAGGTCGAGCGGACATTGGTGATATTCGCAACGACATCAATCGCACTTGCATCTGTACTGCCAACGGGATCAAATACGGTAATGTCACCGGTATAATCAGGAACGGCGACAGCAGGACAGCCACTTCTAGTGACACTAACACCGACACCAGAGCTCACATCGAGGGCTCCATCCTGTGCGCAGCCCGCCAGAGCCAAAACCGTTCCACCCGTCAATAGCAGCTTATTGAAACGCCCTTTGAGTATCATGCTTATTCCTTGTCCTTAATCCCGTTTCGTACAGATATGATCTGCGTCCTTGTTCAGGGTTTGGAAACCCTTATCTATGCCTTTAGAAGGGCGCAACCATCCATAGGATGAACAGACAGGCTTTTCGCCGCCTCCGTTTTTCACTAAGGCTTTGATTATGAATCACCCAATATCAGAAAAACCCCGCATTAGCTTGCTTGTAGCCGCCCCGCGCGGCTTCTGCGCAGGTGTTGACCGGGCGATAAAAATTGTCGAACTGGCAATCGAAAAATATGGTCCGCCGGTCTATGTGCGTCATGAAATTGTTCATAATCGCTATGTTGTTGACGAATTGAAGAAACTGGGCGCGGTTTTTGTAGAGGAACTGGATGAAGTGCCAGACGGCGTTCCGGTGGTCTTTTCCGCTCATGGTGTTCCCAAGGCCGTTCCTCATAAAGCTGAAGAGCGAGGACTCGAATATCTGGATGCGACTTGCCCGCTGGTTTCGAAAGTCCATCGCCAGGCCGAACGCCAGGTTGAGGCGGGACGGCATATTATTTTTGTCGGCCATGAAAATCATCCCGAAGTGATCGGCACTTTTGGCCAGGTTGATGAAGGCATGATGACGCTGGTTGAAACCGTTGACGATGTCGCTGCACTCAATCCCGAAGAACCCGAAAAGCTGTCGTTTCTGACGCAAACGACATTGTCGGTCGATGATACAAGGGCGATTGTTGAAGCTCTGCAAAAACGATTCCCTTCTATTGTCGGGCCAAAGGGTGAGGATATCTGCTACGCAACCTCCAATCGGCAGGACGCTGTAAAGAGCATCGCCAAGTCCTGCGATCTGGTGTTGGTCATTGGCGCCCCGAATAGTTCCAACAGCCTTCGCCTCGTCGAGGTTGCAGAGCGTGAAGGAACCAAATCCTATCTAATCCAGCGGGCGGACGAGATTGATTTCGACTGGATCAAGGGCGTCGACACGCTCGGCCTGACCGCAGGCGCTTCGGCACCTGAAATATTGGTACGAGAGGTGGTCACCCGCCTCGAGGAACATTATACCGTTGAGGAACAGAAAATTAAAACCGCGGACGAACGCATGGTTTTCAAACTGCCGCGCGGGCTCGAAACTGCCTGATGGCCGTCTATACCAAGGTTAGTGCCGAAGAGATTGATGTTTTTTTGACCCGCTTCGATGTTGGCACACTTGTGTCCGCAAAAGGCATTGCCGAGGGGGTTGAGAATAGCAATTATCTGGTGGAGACAACCCGCGATCGTTTCATTCTGACTCTATATGAAAAGCGGGTCGATCCTGATGACCTGCCGTTTTTCATTGCAATGCTGGACCATCTGGCGGCCAAGGGCTGCTCTGTACCTCCTATGATCGCTGATCGGACCGGCGCCAAAATACAACAGCTTTGCGGACGATCTGCCTGTCTGATCAAATTTCTGCCAGGCATTTCGGTGACCATGCCAACGCCGAACCAGGCCAAGGCAACCGGGCAGGCATTGGGCCAAATGCATGATGCGTTGCAGGATTTCCCCGGCGAACGGCGCAACAGTATGAATCATGATACCTGGCGCAGCCTGGCTCTCGACTGCGGGCGCGATGGGCTCGATGCGATTGCTGCGGGTTTATATGAACAGGTTGAGGCAGAGCTTGACCATCTGGATGCCCATTGGCCCGATGGATTGTCCAAATCCGTCATCCATGCCGATTTGTTTCCGGACAACGTGCTTATGCTGGATGATCACGTCACTGGCCTGATCGACTTCTATTTTTCCTGCACCGACATTCGCGCCTATGACGTTGCCATTACCCACGCCGCCTGGTGTTTTTCAGAGGATGGGCTGGCGTTTGATAGCGATACCTCCACCGCGTTGATGGAAGGCTATGAAAAAGCATTCCATCTGACCCCAGACGAGCGTACTGCCTTGCCTTTGCTGGCGCGGGGCGCGGCGCTCCGGTTCCTGCTAACCCGGGCCTATGACTGGATCAATACACCGGCCGACGCACTGGTGACGCGCAAAGACCCGACCGCTTTTCTCAATCGTCTGAAATATTATCAGGCCAATCCGGATTTATTTAACGCATGAGTTCCTTGTCCTACGTTGAAATCGCCACCGATGGCGCATGTAAAGGCAATCCCGGTCCGGGCGGCTGGGGTGCGTTGATACGCCATGGCAAGACCGAAAAAGAGATTTCCGGTGGTGAACTGGAAACGACAAATAACCGAATGGAATTGCGCGCGGCGATCGAAGCACTCAACGCGCTGAAGCGGCCTTGCAAGGTCAAGCTGTCGATCGACAGCACCTATGTCAAAGACGGCATCACCAAATGGGTGTTTAACTGGCAAAAAAACGGCTGGCGCACAGCGGCGAAGAAACCGGTTAAAAATGCGGATCTCTGGCAGCAACTGGTTGAGGCGGTTGAGCGCCACGATATCGAATGGCACTGGGTCAAGGGCCATGCTGGCGATGCCGACAATGAACGGGCAGATACGCTGGCAAGCGACGCGGCGATGAATGTCGCGGCTGGTCGATAAATCAATATGCGTTATCCCGTCATAAACCGGGATAACGCTTTATCTTGTAGATCAGTTGGGTCCGTTAGCTATTGTCTTCAACATCAGCTTTGGGACCATTTTTGATGATGGAAGCAATCGCATTTTTGGCGCTGGATTTGCTTTTATAACCTTCGGTCGAGAACATGATCTCGCTATTATGTTTGAAGCGAACCCGAAACTCACCCTTCTTATCTTTATAAATTTCAAATTTGTGCGCCATAATACCGCTCTCCTTTTACACCTTTATCGGTCCCCATCGGACAAAGGATTTATTGCGCCTTAAGAGCCTGAACGCAATGCCAAATTTTTCAGGCCATCATCACGGCAAATCGGGAGGGGGTATATAGAGCCGCATCAAGATGCTGAACCGAAGGTTCCCGCTCGACATTCAGAAATATCGACTTGGCCAGTTTAGCCGCCGCCGGGGCGGTCTGGATGCCAAAGCCGCCCTGCCCCGCAAACCAGAAGAAATCTGGCTGCTGCGGATCATGTCCGTAAATCGGCAATCGATCTGGCGCAAAGCTGCGCAGACCAGCCCATTTGCGATTCACGCTCTGAACTTCCACATCCATTATCGACTGAAATCGGTCGATAGCGATCGCAACGTCCCATTCCTCCGGTGCAACGTCGCTCGC
This sequence comes from Sphingorhabdus sp. Alg231-15, assembly GCF_900149705.1. Lineage (NCBI taxonomy): Bacteria > Pseudomonadati > Pseudomonadota > Alphaproteobacteria > Sphingomonadales > Sphingorhabdaceae > Sphingorhabdus > Sphingorhabdus sp. Alg231-15. Next base: position 1,302,020 of record NZ_LT703001.1, read on the forward strand.
AGGAACCGGGGTTTCGTCATGCGGGCTTAGCCAGAAGCTGCCACCAGCTTCAGGCTTGAAATAGAACGCACCGTCCAGCGCCACCACCAGCGGCATATCTGGTGAAGAAGGAGGATCGGTGCGCAACTGGATCATGGTCCGACGCATGGGCTGTATCTCTATCGGAAGGGCACCGGCGAGATTTCCAATTTCGGTTGCCCAGGCGCCAGCCGCATTAATAATCGTTGATGCGTGAACCGTGCCACCACCACTTTGAATCACCCACCCCTCATCAACATGCGCCAATGTTTCCACACGGGCGCTACATAGAAGAGTCGCGCCTTTGCGTTTGGCATCCCGCAAATAGGCCATATGCAGAGCCGCCACATCGATATCGCAGCAATCCGGCTCGAAGACAGCCTGCGTCCAACCCGGCTTTATATCGGGAACCGCTTGCATTATATCATCGGTGTTCCAGGGCACCATAGTGACCCCGCTATCCGCAAACTCATTCACGAACCGGTCCAGAAGATGCTTCTGGTCCGACCGGCCAATATTGATCGCGCAACGCTTTTTCAAAAAACTGGTTTCGGAAAAAGCGGCATCGGGCGCATTGAGGAAATCAAACGATGCTGTCGTCAGCGGCTGCACAAGGGGTCCGCCATAGCTTTCTGTCCAAAATGCCGCTGAACGTCCCGTGCTATGATAGCCGGGCTGATCCTCTGCTTCGAGGATGATCACTGAGCATTGATCTGCAATTTCAGAAGCAATACTTGCCCCCGCTATCCCTGCTCCAATTATCGCGACATCATATTGGCTCATGCCTAACCCGTGCTCATGCTGCTGGTGCAACTCTATCTAGAAATTCAAAGCTGGCGCGCAAGGCCGCATTGCGTACAGCATCAACCTCGCGGAAAATTTCATGAGCGCATTCCTTGCCAAACAGCTTCATCTCGGCATGCGGCAGCAAATGGACAGCTCGCTCGATTGTCGCATGATCAACCAGCTCATCAACCGCAGTTGCAAGAACAAGCATCGGTGTATCAACCGCTTCGAGATGCGCACGTTTCCTGAGTCCACGGGTAGATGAATAGGCTCTTTCCACCCAACGCCAACTTGCCGGTCCCAAGCGCACATCCGGTCGCTCTTTAAACCAGAAAAATTCATCGGAATAGCGATCTGCATCATGCGTAAGTAAACCCTGCCGCAACACTTCGGGTTCGAGTGGCTTCTCACTGACTTTCCAGGCGCGGCGTTTTTCCCGGCCGAAGGAACAGATTATCTTGGACAGGATATGAGCGGTCCACTCGGGCATGCCGCCGCCCGCTGGCGCCAGCATCGGCGCGGATAATATGGCAGCATCGGGATGAATGCGCTGTTCGGCAAGCGCGCGAGCTACCAGATGACCACCCATGCTATGACCGATGATAACATGAGGGCCGCTATGGTCCTCCCGCCAATGCTTGAAAAAAGCGCTGAGATCATCAATCCATGTTGCAAAATCATCGATATGCCCAACATGGGGATGCGGCCCGCAGCGACCGGAACCGCCCTGCCCTCGCCAATCAGGTGACGTGACATTCCATCCGGCTGCGTGAAAATCGCTAAATGTCTCCAGATATTTTTCGTAAAAATCGGCCCGTCCGGTCATGAACAAGATCGAACCGCGATTTTTCTTGCGGCGCTGCTTCCACTCGAACTGCCGCATTGCCCATCCATCAGGCGCATGCCAGACCAGCTCTTCAGCGTCTTTGGGAATGGATCGTCGATCAAATAGAGATGGCGTGGATCGACTCAAAAATGGGCTCCGGTCATCATGGTTACTATTTGGTAAGGCATTTTTCTTAAAGCTGTTTCCCATGAACGGGGAACAACTCATCTACTTGCTCTGGGGCGGCTTGGCAATTGCACTGATCGTGGCTGCAATTACCGATATCAAGAGTCGTCACATTTCCAATAAACTGAATCTGGCCATTGCATTGGGCGCGCCCGTGTTCTGGATCGCCAGTGATATGGCTTTCTGGCCCGACATGGTGTGGCAAATTGGCATCGCTACGGTCGTGTTTACCATATTTGCCGGAATGTTCGCGATTGGTGCGATGGGCGGCGGGGATGTAAAACTCCTTACAGCCATTGCGTTGTGGCTCCATTGGCTCACCTTAATTCAGATGCTGGTGATCATGTCGATCGCTGGCGGTGTGCTCACGCTGTTAATGATAACAGCTAAGAAAATCCAAAAAACTGAGGGTCCAGTAAAGGTCCCATATGGAGTTGCCATATCATTTGCAGGGCTTTGGATAATTAACGAACGATATTTTAACCATTTTACTTGAAAGAGAAATCTACCGCCAGCGGATCGTTTCAGGGTGATCGATCTGGGTGGGGCATTCAGGAGGCGTAAGACGTCATGGACAAGAAGAAACTTATTTTGCTTATCGGTGCATTGGTAGTGGCTGCGGTCACCGCCTTGCTCGCGAGGAACATGTTCACTGGTGCATCTGCACCACAGGTAGAGGCTAAGAAAGTCGAAGTGCTGGGCGAAGAAGTCCTCGTCGCTTCACGCGCTTTGCCTGTTGGTACGATCATTACGCCTGACGCCTTCAGTTTCCAGCCTTGGCCGGAAGAGCTGGTTGAAGAAGCTTATTTCGCAAAAGAAGGCACCAATATCGAGTCCCTTCATGGTACAGTTGTCCGCAACGCCATCACTGCTGGTCAGCCTCTCACAAAGGGCGCTATTGTTAGCCCTGGTGATCGCGGCTTTCTTGCCGCTGCGCTTGGCCCTGGCATGCGTGCGGTTACCATTCCAGTTTCCGGACTGACCGGCGTCGCCGGATTTGTATTTCCAGGTGACCGCGTCGATCTGATGCTCACCCAGTCGGTTAAAGGCGACGGTCCAGAATTGAAAGTGTCCGAGACGGTCATTCGCAATGTTCGTGTGCTGGCCACCGATAACCGGGTTCGTCAGTCCACCAACGACAAAGGTCAGGCGATAGCCAAAAAAGCAAAACTGGTTACGCTTGAAGCAACGCCGAAAATCGCTGAGAAAATTGCTGTAGCCCAGACCTTGGGTACGATCAGCCTGTCTCTGCGTTCGCTTGCCGATAGCGCTGCCGAGCTGGAAGAAGCCATTGCCTCCGGCGAGGTAAAATTGCCCAAGACTGATGATCCTGCAGAAGAAGCTGCTCTGATCAAATCTCTGGCAACCCGGCCGAACGCCAAGAAGTCAACTTATTCAACCGGTGGCGAAGTGTCACGCTTTGAAGCGCGCACCCCTCCACCGCTTGCAAAAGAAGAGATTCCCGCCGGACCAAAAGTCCGGGTGGCACGCGGCAAAACCGTTCGCGAAGTTCAGTTTGGAGACAAATAATGTCCACGCAATATCTAAAGAACAATCGCTCGATGAAAACCGCATCAAGCAAGAAGATGATGGGGTCAGCAGTCGCTGCTGTGCTTGCACTGGCAGTTACCGCGAATAGCGCAACGCCGCTAAACGCACAGTCGGTCAACATCACTGATCCGCAGTCCCGTATCTCGGTTGCTGTCGGCCGTGGCAAGCTGATCACGCTGCCTGCACCAATTGAAGATATCTTCATTGCCGAAGACAATATTGCAGATGTGCAAGTGCGTTCACAACGCCAACTCTATATTTTTGGCAAGTCAGGTGGACAAACCAGCTTCTATGCGACCAGCCGCTCGGGCAAAGTTGTATATTCTGCTGAAGTCTCGGTAGGGGCTGAAATTTCTTCCATCGATCAGATGCTTGGTCTTGCCATGCCCGATGCAAAAATATCGGTCAGCACAACCAACAACTTTGTTCTGCTAACCGGAACAATCGCTGATCCGGATGATGCGGAAGAGGCAGAGAACCTGGTACAGGCTTATGTCGGCAATGACACTCGGGTGGTCAGTCGCCTGAAAACAGCAACGCCCATGCAGGTTAACCTGAAGGTCCGCTTTGCCGAAGTCAGCCGTTCGCTGGCTAAGAATATCAACGGCAACGTTCTGACCCGCGACAATACCGGAGGTTTCCTCTTCGGTGTAGCACGCGGCCGGAATTTTGGTTCGATTACAGATTTCGATACATCCGGTTTTCCGACTTTGGATGCATCTAACCTGTTCGGACTTCCAGCTGGCTCAATCTCCCTGCCGTTCAACACGGCGACCGGTCAGTTCGTGACCCAGGGTGGTACCGCTTTTAATTTCAATCAGGCAACCGGACTGGATACGATCACAGCCGCAGGGCGTCTGTTCGGTTTGGACATTGCAACCGCACTGGATGTATCGGAACGTGTAGGTCTCGCGACAACGCTTGCGTCACCTAATCTCACGACAATTTCCGGCGAAACCGCAACATTTCTTGCCGGTGGACGTTTTCCTATCCCGGTATCAACCGGATTGGGTGATGTCAGCGTAACCTATCAGGATTTTGGTGTTAGCCTTTCTTATACGCCAACTGTTTTATCCAACGGACGGATCTCGATCCGCGTCAAGCCGAGCGTTTCGGAGATTTCCTCTAACGGTGCGGTACGGATTAATGGCTTTGAAATTCCGGCCATTTCCACCCGTGAAGCGGAAACAACTGTTGAATTGGGTTCTGGCGAGAGCTTCATGATCGCTGGACTGATGCAAAACACCTATAACTCGGCGATCGATAAGACGCCGGGGCTGGCTGATGTCCCCGTTCTTGGCAATCTGTTCAAATCAGACGGATATCGCAAAAACGAGACCGAGCTGATGATTGTGGTGACACCTTATCTGGTCAAACCGGTGAACGATAGCGACATTGTCCTACCCACCGATGGCTTCAAACAAGCCAATGATTTTGAGCGGGTCATTATGAACCGGCACAGTTCAACCGGTGAAGGCGATCGTCCGAAACCTTCGGTAGCACCGCCGGTAAACAGCGGCCCAGCTCTTGGTAGCTTGACTGCACCAAAGGTGAGTAAATCCGCCAAAAAATCCAAGAAATCTGGTGGCGCTGCTCCCGGTTTCAGTTTTGACAAATAGTCCGTTTGAGGAGAATACATCATGCGTTTTGTTTCTATAGCCGTTGTAACCGCTCTCGGATTGTCTGTCGCAGCCTGCGGCAGCAACACAGCCAACCGCAGTGTGAATAGCGAGCGGCAGCCGGTTGTGACTCGGTCCCACTTTGTTCTGGACGTCAATACGGCCGGGTCGGGATCGCTGCCTTCTGGTGAACTTCGCCGCCTTGCTGGCTGGTTTGATGCGCTCGAGCTTGGTTACGGTGACCGTATCGCAATCGACGATCCAAACTTCAACGGCGGAGCCTCGGCTCGCGGCGCTGTCGAAGCCTTGGCGGCACAAAAAGGATTGCTGATCAGTGAAATCGCTCCGGTTACCGAGGGTGAAATTCCAAGCGGTACAATGCGTGTCGTTGTATCGCGGTCTACTGCAAGCGTTCCCGGTTGTCCTGACTGGAGCAATCGCAGCCATACCGATTTTCAGGCTCGGACGAGCGAGAATTATGGTTGTGGTGTGAACAGCACGATGGCCGCCATGATCGCGGATCCCGAAGATCTCGTACGCGGACAAACCCGTGACGGAGAAGATCAGGCGGAGGCATCGAAAGCCATCCGCGCCTATCGTAACAAAGCCAAACAAGCTGGAGGCCTATAATGAACGCTCCCTGGAAACCCGGTGCCGTGAATGGGCGTGACCCTTTTTCCGCATTCGTTTGCGACGATGACACACTCGATCTGCTGCGCCCTGTCGTAGAAGAATTGGGTTGGCCAACTGACAAATGTCACAAAGGTGGACTGCGTAATGCAGTGCAATCGCTTTCGGTTGCCGCGAGCCCCAACATCTTGATGGTCGATCTGTCAGAATCAGGTGACCCGCTGGCTGACATTAACTCACTGGCCGAGGTTTGCGAGCCAGGTACAGTGGTTATCGCCATGGGCCAGGTCAACGATGTCCGCCTCTATCGCGATTTGATTGTCAGTGGCCTGCAAGACTATTTGCTGAAACCATTCAGCCCAGAACAGCTGCGCGATGTATTGAGCCAGGCTCAGGCAACTCTGAACGCACCGAAAGCAGAAGATGCGGGCAGTGAAAAGCCACATGTTTCTACAGCGGTAATCGGAACCCGCGGCGGTGTAGGCGCATCGACCATTGCGACATCACTGGCATGGTTGCTGAGCAACGAGAAGGAGCGGTTGACCGCGCTTCTTGACCTCGACGTTCATTTTGGCACCGGTGCCTTGGCACTTGACCTTGAACCAGGTCGCGGCCTGACCGACGCCATCGACAATCCAAGCCGGATTGACGGTTTGTTTATCGAACGCGCTATGATCAAGGCGAATGAAAAGCTTTCCCTGCTCTCTGCGGAAGCGCCTATTAATTCACCGATGATGACGGATGGTACGGCATTTTTCCAGCTACAGGAAGAATTCCGCGCTGCCTTTGAATGCACCATTATTGATTTGCCGCGCGAAATGCTGATCAACTATCCGCATCTGCTTGGCGATGTGAACGCAACCGTGATCGTTACGGAACTGACCTTGGCTTCAGCGCGCGATGCGATCCGCTTGCTGTCATGGCTGAAATCCCATGCGGCACAAAGCAAGGTGATTGTGGTTGCCAACAAGGTGCAGTCTGGTGGATTGGAAATTTCCCGGCAGGATTTTGAGAACTCGATTGAACGCAAAATCGATATCATGATCCCGTCTGACCCGAAGGCAGCAGCTCATGCCGCCAAATTGGGTCAAGCCTTTGTCGAAGCCGGAAAATCCAGCAAGGCAACCAGCAAAATCGTTGACTTGGCCGAACATGTTCTCGGAACTGTGGAAGCCGAAGGCGACGAAAGTGAAGAGAAAGCCAAAGGGTCCTTGATGGACAAATTTGGTGGCGTGAAATCACTCCTCTCTTCGAAGAAAAAGAAAGAGGGCGAGTCATCCGCATCGTGATGCACCGCCTGTTTCTTTCTAATATGCAAGGACGCAACCAATGGATTTGATTCAAACCGCCATCCTTGGCGCCGGAATATTGGTCTTCCTGATGCTTATCGTATTTGCGTTTGCGGGCCCTTCAGAGGCTACGGCGAAGGCAAAGCGTCTGGATAAAGTGCGCTTCCGTCATTCGGAAAGCACCAATGCCAAGATGGAAGAACAGATGAAAAAGGCGGTCAGTGCCCGCCGGAAAAATCATCGACCAACCGGCGAAACGCTGTCGAAAATGGACATGCTGGCCATTCGCCTGGACCGGACTGGCCGTGAATGGTCAATCAAACAGTTTTTCGCTGTCTGTGGCGGCCTTGCTGTTCTTGTGGCTGGCGGCCTTCTATTCCAGGGCGCTCCGGTGCTTCTAGGCCTCTTTGGCGGACTTGCCGTGGGAGTTGGACTGCCACATATGATCGTTGGCATTCTGATCAGTATGCGCGTCAGCAAATTTACAGCGTCTTTTCCTGATGCAATTGAACTTCTGGTTCGTGGTCTGCGGTCAGGTCTGCCCGTCACCGAGACCATTGGCGTGGTCGCCAAGGAAATTGACGGCCCTGTTGGTGAAGAATTTGCCAAGGTTGTTGACCGGATTAAAATTGGCCGGACGATGGAAGATGCGCTAGGCGAAAGCGCAAAGCGACTGGATACAGCGGAATTCAAATTTTTCTGCATCACCCTCGCGATTCAGCGGGAAACTGGTGGTAACTTGGCAGAAACACTCGCTAACCTGGCAGATGTTTTGCGTAAGCGTGGCCAGATGAAACTGAAGATCAAGGCGATGTCGTCTGAATCAAAAGCATCCGCCTATATTGTCGGTTCATTGCCATTCATCGTCTTCGGATTGGTCTACTCGGTCAACCCGTCCTATCTCGCCGGTTTCTTTTACGAGGAACGCCTGATTATCGCAGGAATTGGCGGACTGACCTGGATGAGCATTGGTGTGTTCATCATGGCCAAAATGGTCAACTTTGAAATCTAAGGGGAAGGTGTAAAGCAATGCCCGAAAGTGGTCCAACTTTACTGGGAATAGACGTCCTCTGGGTGGCAACGATCCTAGCTGGCGTTGCGTCAGTCGCCGTGATGTTTGCAATCTATGCTGCCGTCACCGTTCGCGATCCCATGGCGAAACGAGTCAAATCGCTGAATGAACGCCGCGAACAGCTCAAGGCTGGTATCACCGCCTCGACGACAAAGAAGCGTGCGAAGCTCATTCAGCAAAATGACACAACCGACCGGATGCGCGGCTTGCTGTCATCCCTCAAGGTTTTGCAGGATGATCAGCTCAAAGAATCGCAACAGAAGCTGGCCCAGGCCGGTATCCGTTCGAAAGATCTGGCTTACGCCGTTATTTTCAGCCGAATGGTGCTGCCAATCATTCTGGGAGGTGGTGCCGCTCTCGCCCTTTATGGCTTTGATTATATGCCCGACTGGACGCCGATCAAGAAATTCGCTGGCTTTGCCGGTGCCTGCATCGCGGGCTACAAAGGGGCTGATGTCTACCTTAACAACCTGATTTCCAAGCGGACCGATCTGGTCCGTAAGGGTCTACCCGATGCGATTGATTTGCTGGTGATTTGTGCTGAGGCCGGCTTGACTGTAGACGCTGCTTTTGCTCGCGTCGCCAAGGAATTGGGTGACGCCTATCCAGAACTGGCGGATGAGTTTTCGCTGACATCCATTGAGCTGGGCTTTCTGACTGAACGCCGTCAGGCATTCGAGAACCTCGCTTATCGTGTGGCGTTAGAGCATGTCAAAGGCGTGGTCACGACGATGATCCAGACGGAGAAATATGGTACACCGCTAGCATCTGCCCTGCGGGTGCTGTCGGCCGAATTCCGGAACGACCGGATGATGCGCGCTGAGGAAAAAGCGGCCCGGTTACCGGCAATCATGACGATTCCGCTAATTTTGTTCATTCTTCCAACGCTGTTTATCGTGATCCTTGGCCCAGCGGCCTGTTCGATCTCGGATACAATGTTGTAGCGAAGATCACCAATCTCAAAAACGAAAAGAGCGGCCTTCAACAGCCGCTCTTTTTTTGTCTGTAATTTCAGTCCCGTCTCAGGCGGCGGCAATATCGTCCGCAGACTGTTTGATCTTCGCAAGCATTGCGGACAATTGTCGTTGGTCATCAGCGCTCAACACGGTCATGATTTTCTTTTCCATCGCCTCTGCAGCCGGCATAATCTGGTCATAAAGATCCCGGCCAGTCTGGCTCAGCACCAAATGATGTGAGCGGCCATCGGCATTATTGGGACTGCGATCCAGCAATTCCCGGTCCACCAGTGTCTTAACGGCACGATTGACCGTCACCTTGTCCATCAAAGTGGCTTCAACAAGATGCCGCTGGGTTGAGGCACCCCGGCTACCCAGAACAGCCATAACCCGCCATTCGGGTATTTTCAGTCCGAAACGGCTCTTATATTCATTGGAAATCAGATCGCTTACCGCGTTGGACGCAGTAGATAGCTGATAAGGAATGAAATCATCAAGATTTGTGGTCATAAGTAATATTTATTCAATTTTGGTGCGAAGTCCAATCCAAAATGTCCTTGGAAACGCACGTTCGATAATATTGCTGCTACTAATAGCGGTCTCTACCCGCGCATCAAACAGATTTTCAACCCGCCCTTCGACCAACAGACGATCATTCACTGCAAAAGCGAGACGCCCATCGACGGTGAACGCATCATCGAGACGACGGGTGTTTTGGTCGTCCTCAAACTGGTTACCGATGTAACGCAGAGAAACCGATCCCCCGGTTCCATTGTCCTGCTCCCAAAGCAGGCTGGCGGACGCATTATGCTCCGGTATCTGTGCAGGACGCAGTCCATCGACTGCTACAGCATCACCGGAGGCATTTGCTTCCGCATCGACATAGGAATAGGCGGCGCGAGCAGACAGATTGTTCACCAGACTGCCGAGATCAAATTCGGTGTCGATTTCAATTCCTTTGGATTCGATGGAATCCAAATTCTGGCGCTGGCGAAAAACCCCTGCACCAGAAACGAAGCCAACGCCGGGAAACAAACCCGGTCCCGTGTCCAGCGTCACATTGGCAACCGCATCATCCAGTTGGTTGTAGAATGCCGTGATGCCGATAGAAACAAATTCACTATCCCAATCCAGCCCCAGCTCCGCACCCTTCACCCGTTCCGGTTCAAGCAGTTCATTCGCCGCGGTCGCATCTGGACCAACGCGGAAAGGACGGAACAGTTCGTTCAATGTCGGCAAGCGCCAGCCAAGATAGGCCGCACCGCGCAAGGTCAAATGATCGGTCGCGCCATATGCAAAACCACCACGAGCAGTAAATTCGGTGCCGTCGCGATTATCAAATTGCGCATCGGTCCGCACGGAACCCGGGAAGGGATTGATCAGTTCAATCTCTTTGCGGAAACCATCGTCAATAGTCCAAAAATCAATCCGGCCACCGCCAGTCAGCGTGAGCGCCTTTGTGGCCTGAACACTGGCCTCGACAAACGCGCCATAGGTCGCAGTCGAACCGCCCGCGTTGCGGCTTCGACGGGGCGTGTCATCGTCGAGGAAGAAGAAATTCTCGTTCGTCTCCCCTTCTGTCCGCCGCCAGTCGCCGCCTATCCGCAATTCTATCGCTTCACCGACAGGAGGCCGCACTTCAAACCTTGCACCAAGGCCGGTTGAGGGGACGTTAAACTGTTCAAAAACCCGGCGGACACTGTTGCGATCCGCTGCAACGCCGCCGAAGCTAACGTCAAAATTACGGATCTGTACATAGCCCAAGGCCGACCATTGCCAGCCGGTATCAGAGCGATTGACCAGACGGATGCTGGCATCCGCGCCATCATTGTGATTTTCACTAAACGCAAAGCCGCGTTCCCGATCATCGGTAAACGCGCGGACATTGGCCTGCAATTCGGTATTGTCGGATAGCGGGGCGACATAGCGTACAGCGATACCGGCCTGCTCATATTCCGCCTGACGATCGACATCGCCGCGCTGGCTTTCGATAATCGGCGTAAAGCCATCACCGCGTGCATAGTTCGCAGATATGGTGAGCTGCCCCTGCCCCAGTTCGCGGCCAAACAGCAGGTCCGCCTCGACGCTGTCACGACTGCCATAAGCTATGCCTGCTTCGATCAGGTTGCCGACATCTTTGCTGAACAGCTCAACAGTTCCAGCAATCGCACCAGAACCTTCGGTTCCACTGCCACCGCCGCGCGTCACCCGCGCAGAGCTTAACGCCAGCGCGTCATAGCCCGGCCAAGCGACCCAGCCGCCAAATGGATCGGCTTGCGGAACCCCATCCAGTAAAAGTACCGCACGTGAAGACGCATTGCCGCCGAGGCCGCGAATAGTAATTCCCTGACTTGTCGGGTTTGCAGAGCGCGCATCGGATCGCCGGAATTGCTGCAAGCCAGGAACCGCGCGCAAAATATTCTCAATGCGCTCATCTGCGTCCAGCTCGATTATAATGATACTATAAGCATCGTCTGCATCCGGCAGCGGCAAGCCAGTTACGGTAATGCTCTCTGTGGTCAAAGCCGCAGAATCTGCAGTAGATTCCGCCATGGCCGGAACACTCAAAAGACAAACGGGCGCAATCAACGGCAACGCCAAAACTAATTTTCTCATGACTTAACTATGCATCCACTTCTGGTTGACGGGCATATCGTCCGGCAATCGGTGATAAGGCTGCGCATCGCAGACATAATTGGCGCTCTCGGCTTTACCAAAGACACTGGGATCATCCAAGGATCCAACTTTGATGATCACGCCTGCTGCAAATCCCGGTGCGCGGGTGAAGAGATGCGTCCCGCAATTTTCGCAAAATTCGCGCGTGACGGCATTCTCGATATCATCGCGGGTAAATCCCTTTACCGCACCTTTGGTCAGTTCAAAGCCTTCCACCGGCATTGCCATGACCAGCAAATTTCCGCCGCCGGTGATGTACTGGCACTCGCGGCAGAAACATTCTGCCCTCATCATCGGTTCGCCTTCGGCTTTGTAGCGCACCGCGCCGCAATAACAGCCACCTTCAATTTTCATGATAGTTCCTTCACCGCTTCCGGTGCCGCTTTTTGAAACGCCGCCAGTTCATTGCACGCGGCATCAATCCGCACGAGTTTGGGAAAGGCCGTCATATCTGTTTCAAACCGACGGCCATTATACATTTGCGGGACCAGACAAACGTCGGCCAAATTTGGCGCATCACCGCCGAAAAAACCTGCATCCGGTGCCATGGCTTCCAGAGCCTTGAAACCCTCGCTTACCCAGTTGCGATACCAGATATTGATCGCTTCCTGATCCTGATCCATTTCATTTTTGAGATATTTCATGATCCGAAGATTATTCACCGGATGAATATCCGCCGCTACCACCAGTGCCTGTGCCAGTGTCCGGCTGCGTTCCAGCGGATCGCTCGACACCATGGGCGGCTCCGGATGTGTCGCATCCAGATAATCGATAATCGCCAGTGACTGGGTCAGGTCCTGCCCGTCAATATGCAGCATCGGTATGAACCCTTGCGGATTGCGAGCAATATAGTCAGCCTGTTTGGTGCTGTCGTCGAGCAAATTTGTCGATGCTGACTGATAGGCGATGCCTTTCAGATTAAGCGCTATCCGCACCCGGTAGCTCGCGGAGCTGCGCCAATAGTCGAAGAGGATGATATCTGTCATGAAACGGCTTGTGCAGAGCAAGCCATGAAATTGCAAGTGCGGCGGGTTATGCAGATGCGATTTGTCCATCGTGGATGGCGATGTCGCCTTTGGCGGCAACCGAAACGCTGCGACCGGTGCGCTTTGTCAGCATATCCAGCCAAGGCTGCCGGTGGTTCAGCTTCGCCGCTACCGCCGGATGCACCACCAGTTGTATTTCCCCTGTTCCCTGCGTTCGTTCTGCCTGACGCAAGAGCGCGATGGTGGTGCTCAGCACTTTATCTGCCTGCACGGTTTCCAGAACAGAGGGTCCAGTCTTGCGGCTGACCACCTGCATGAAGCCAAAGCCGTTAATCGCCGTCCGCTCACAATTGCTGGTCATATGCTGATCAAATATCGCGCAGACTTCCGTCCGTTCAGCCTTGGCTTGCAGGGTTGGAAAGTCGACGCCAATCGAGCCGCCAATGTCAAACCGGGTCAGCGCCAGCGCAATCTCTTTCGCTGCACGCTTGGCCAACTCAAACGGTTTGAGAGGCCCATCCACGTCAATGACTGTCATTGCGGGCGTAAGCGAAATCAGCAAACTGCCGCCGTCAAAATCAATCCGCCCGGTTTCGGCCTGTTCCATCGCCTCATGCCAACCATAGTCCGCCAGTCTATCAGGCTCATGTGCGTGAAGCTGATGGATGGGCTCTCCGCTGGCCTGGATGATGTCGAGCAGACTTGGTCCTTGCACCAGAGCACTGCCTTGATCCACCGGCCGCACCTTCGCCCGTTTCGATTGCCCGCCTTTCTCGTCCAGAGCCTCGCGGACAATTTCGACCCGCACTGCGGCACCTTCGGTCAGGCCTTTCGGCAGCGGTTGCAACAAGCATTGTTCACCGCTTTCCAATGTTACGATGCCGGATGTGCCGGCGACCCATTGTTCGGTAAATTGCGCATCGACAACGGCCCCTAGTCTCGCGCTAACCCTCTCACGCTCGATGCGCACTGCAACCAGTTCGCCATCTGTGATTTGTGCAGCGCGGTTTTCACCGATACCGGCTTCAAAAAGCCAGCCATTTCTGAAATCAGCTGTCATCTTGATCGAGCGGATAGCCCGAGGAGATCAGCAAGTTACGCGTCTCATAAAGCGGCAAACCCATGATCCCGCTAAAACTGCCACTGATTGAAATCACAAAGGCTTCAGCAAGCCCCTGAATGGCATAGCCACCGGCTTTGCCCTGCCCCTCGCCGGACTTGATGTAACCATCAATTTCGCTGTCCTCGAAACGCTTGAACTTGATGATATTATCCGACAATTTTGTCCGCATAGTTCCGTCCGCTGCAATCACGCAGACTGCCGACATTGTATGATGGCGCCGTCCGCCCATGAGTTTCAGAAACTGACGCTGTTCCGCCTCATTTTCGGCCTTGCCCAATATCCGCCGACCCACCGCAACGATGGTATCGCCAGCAATCAGGACTTCACCATCTGCGCGTTTCACGGCAGCGGCCTTTTCCCGAGCCATGCGCAGCACATAATCACGGGGCAGCTCACCCTTCAACGGTGTTTCATCAATATCAGGAGAAGCGATCCGGTCAGGCTTCACGCCCAGACGGCCGAGCAGCTCCAGCCGGCGCGGGCTGGATGATGCCAGAACAAGTTTCATGAGCGTAGCCGCGTCACGGCAGCATCCCGCGCTTATTTGAAGCGATAGGTGATACGACCTTTGGTCAGGTCATAAGGTGTGAGTTCAACGAGCACTTCGTCGCCCACCAGCACACGAATGCGGTTTTTGCGCATCTTGCCAGCGGTATGGCCGAGAACTTCGTGACCATTTTCCAATTCGACCCGGAACATCGCGTTGGGGAGTAATTCGCGGATCATCCCCTTCATTTCTAATAATTCTTCTTTTGCCATTCGGCTTTACTTTATCCCTATTGATTCGTTGATTTTTCGACCTGTTGCGGTGCGCCATAAACCCAATTTCGACAAAAGGGAAGGATTTGCTGCGCCGTGTAAAATTTGGCGATGTCCCGCCCTTGCGACAAATTATTACAAACATTGGGTTGAGCATATCCCCACGCCACGGCATTTTGGCCATATTCCCTCAACGCCTCAGATTATTAGAGCGATTCACATGATACAAAACGCCCCCCGGTTTGTCGGGGCCAGCATATTGGCCCTTTCCGTCATGATTGCGCTTCCTGTTCATGCCCAAACAAATGATGATGATAGCTATGATGAGGATATCGTCGTTACTGCCGAGCGCCTGCGCGGATCGGTTATCACGGAGGTGCCACCGATCGTCGAACTCGATGCCGACGATATCGCCAGCTATGGTGTATCTTCGGTCGAAGACCTGATCGGCGAGCTCAGTTCGCAAACCAGTTCCAATCGCGGTCGGGGTAGCGGGCGGCCGATTGTTCTGATCAATGGCCAGCGTACATCCGGTTTCCGCGATATCCGCGATCTGCCACCCGAAGCGATAAAGAGTGTTCAAGTGTTCCCCGAAGAACTCGCCCTGCAATATGGCTATGCGCCGGATCAACGCGTCATCAATTTCATTCTGCAAGACGACTATACCGGACTCAGCGCCGAGACCGAATATGGTATCCCGACCCTTGGGGATCAGGGCAAGGCGGAACTGGAGTCCACCTTTACCCGCATTGGCAAAAACAGCCGGTTAAACCTGAATATCGAATATGAAACGCAGACAGCGATTACCGAGGCCGAGCGCGACATCATTCAGGATGCAGCTGGCGACCTGGTCAATCTCGGAAATTTCCGTACGCTCAGCGCACCTACCGACACTTTGGAATTTAACGGCAATTACAGCCGAACCTTCGCCAATGGCATGTCCCTGTCGCTCAACGGTGGCTATATCTACGACAAGTCCCGCGCTCTGCTGGGCCTGGCCAGCGGCACGCTGGATATTCCGGCAACCAGTCCGTTTGCACGGTCAGCCGCGGATGAGAGCCTGTTTCGCTATTTCTCTCAATTTGGTCCGCTGCGTAAAACGGTCGAGACCAACACATTTCAGGGCGGCGCGGTCCTGAACGGTACATCGTCCGGTTGGCGCTGGTCGTTGACCGCCGACTATGCACGAGAGGAAACCGAAACCGCGACCGACAATAGCGGTGATATCAGTGCGCTACAGGCTGCGGTTGACGCCGGCACAGCGGACCCGTTTGCCACAGATTTTGGCGCATTGCTGTCTGCCCCGATCACTGATGAAGCGCGATCGTTGAGCAACACGCTGGAATCTCTGGCGACCCTATCCGGTACGCTTATCGACCTGCCTTCCGGTTCCGTCACCACAACTTTGCGCGGCGGCTATAGTCGGCAGGATCTCGACAGCCGCGACACCACTGATGGCGTGACCACGTTGAGCAATCTGGGCCGGGACAATTTTAATGCCGGAATCAATATTGACATTCCGCTGGCCGAAGAGAATATCGATGTCGCTGAAATCATCGGCGAGCTCTCGATCAACGGTAATCTAGGCTATAGTGAACTTTCCGATTTCGGCGGACTGGTGGAGTTTGGTTTTGGGCTCAACTGGGAGCCGATAGACGGCCTCGTCTTCACCGCTTCAGCCATCGGGGAAGAAGCTGCGCCGACCATTCAGCAACTCGGCAATCCGATCATCATTACGCCCAATGTGACCACTTTTGACTTTACCAATGGCGAAACCGTGCTGGCTAGCATTACCACGGGGGGTAATCTGAGCCTGCCTGCGGAAAAAAGGCGCGATATCAAACTGGCGGTCAACTACAGCCCACAATGGCTGGATGATCTGACTTTCCTGGCCGAATATATCCGCAATAACAGCGAGAATGTTGCATCCGACTTCCCCCTGTTGACCGAAGAAATCGAAACGGCTTTCCCTGATCGTGTTACTCGTGATGATACCGGCCGCCTGATCGCCATTGATCGGCGTCCGGTCAGTTACAGCAACGTGCGCAGCGAGAGCGTTCGCTATGGCCTGGAATTTTCCAAACGGTTTGGCCAGCGGCGTGGCGGTCGCGGACTGCGCGGTGCAGGTGGTGGTCGTCGAGGAGCTGGTGATGGCGGACGGCCGCGAAGCAATGGGCGACCGCCTCAGGGTACAGCCGAGACTGGACGACCCGAAACGGATCAGTCCCGAGCAGAACGATCCGGCGCGCGGGCCGGTCGACCGCCGCGCGGCGGAGGTCGGGCCGGTAGGCGCGGCGGTGGGCGCTGGCGCGTGTCTGCCTATCACACCGTTCATCTCGACGAACGCGTTTTGATCCGCCCCGGAGTTGAAGAGCTCGATTTGCTGGACGGGTCGGCCATTGGATCGACTGGCGGCCAACCCCGTCACGAATTCGAGTTGCAAGGCCGTTGGTTTAACAACGGTATTGGTTTTCGGATTCAAGTCGAGCATCAAACCGCCACCCGCGTAGATGGCGGGCTCACCAGCTCTGACTTGCGGTTTTCCGACCTGACAACACTCAATCTGCGGAGCTTCATCAACCTTGATAACCGCGGCAGTCTGACCGAGAAATTCAAGTTTCTCAAAGGCAGTCGTATTGCCTTTCGCATCGATAATATTTTCGATGATATTCAGGACGTACGGGACAGCAACGGATTGGTCCCGCTCAGCTATCAACGCGGTTTTGTTGATCCAATCGGACGCTATGTCGAACTGAGTTTTCGCAAACGGTTTTAAGTCACCAATCTGGCGGAATGTGACATCACCCCCGCCCTCGACCAAAAATATTTATGCCCTGTGATGTACATCACTTACACGGCCAATGTGCAAGCTATCGTCGCCGCTTCAAAAGGGGGAAAATATGAGATATCTTGCTGTAATTATTGGTGTTTTTGTAACGATTGCGGTATCGCAACCAGCCGAGGCCCGCAAACGTGGAACGACCAATCAAGAAATAGCTTTGGTCGAAAATCTACCGGATACGGACGAATATCAGATCGACGGCAGTTTTGTCGATGTTGGCTATATGTACAAAGAGACCAGCCTCTTGTTCATACCACTTTGGGCCGAAGAAACGACAGAGACGTTCGTGCTCTACACCGAAACTGAAGATGGCTATGCATATCTGCCGCTCGATGATGAAGAGCTAGAGCAGCTCAAATCAAAACTGGGTTCGGATCCAACAGAAGGTTACAGCTTCTCAAGATGGAAACATATGTGGGGCGTCTTTCCGGCCGGCTTGCTGATTCTTCTCGGAATATACTCAACCTTGTTTGGCAAGAAAGATGACGAGGAAGAAGCCTAGGCCAAACTGAGGTTTCTAGCGTCAATTGCGAGAGCGTCCCGTACCATTATTGTGACGGGACGCTTTCCTACAGCTGTACGTCTATGATATCATTTCCAAGGCTCTTTCTCAGCTTTGAATATTGATATGACAATCCTGTGCACCCGCCCGCAGCAGGGTGAGAATTGTGTGAACTTTGGAAGCAAATTTTGCACCAAAATCACGCCAAAGCAGCTTGTGCACATTGTCAACTTCATCCGATCTCACGCGAGTATGGAGGCGTGTGATCTGTGTGAACTTTGGGAAAACTCCACCGGGAAAACTACAAGGGAAAACCACCCCAATAGACCGTGTAAATACCGTCAACTTCCTCGAAATTCGACCACTTGCGGTGACCTATTTCACCAGACCCAATTTTCGCAGTGCTCTCCAGCTTATGGCCTTAGCACTGTTGCGCGCCGGGAACCGCCCTGGCGCTTTCGGGCTAAACCCCCAACCCCGCAGCATATGATTAAATGCATGTGCATCGGCCTCTGCAAAACTCCAGTCCGAGCGCCAGGTAATCGACAGCGATATGCTGGGCTGCGACCCGTTTCTGACGAAATGTGGAGCCATCACTGGAACGAAAATCGCTTTGCCCGGCGTCAGGTGAAAAGCTTTGCCTTGGTCTGCAAATCCATCTTGCCAAACCAGATTGCGCGGTCCGCCTATATGGTAGGATTCATGGGAGGTGGCTGGAGCGAATGTCTCGTCACCGGCAGGGAAAACCGTCATCGTCTTATCGCCGCGCAATTGCAGCAGGATGTTATGCTCCGGATCAAAATGATAAGGCGTCATGGCATCTGGTGAGGATACAAAGATAAAACCTTGCGGCCGCAGCATCTTGCCGGTCTTGCTTTCCAATATCGGTTTGATCTCAGCCAATAACGACAAGAGCAGTGCTTCATATTCCGGTACTTGCTCGATATTTTTGAGCACGGCCCAACTCGCCGAATTTTCGATCATCAAAATCGTATCGGCAATGGACATCCCATTGTCGGGCACATCAGCCGGAGCTATTCCAACCGGCAGATCGCCGGGATTATACTCGACACTGGCTTTGGGCAGTGTCGCTCCCAGTTTGGCCAATGCTTCCAGCGTAAGCAGCGCATTTGTCGCCATCCCGTGATCGAGCAACTGCGGCTGTTCGGGATAGCAGGCGGAAAATTGCTGGCGCATATTCTCGCCAAAAACGGGGCTGCTGAAAGCGTCTTTTCCCAAAATCTGGTTCATTGTTGCACCTGCATGATATCGACAATCTCACGACCTTTAAGATGTGCCATCAGGTCTTCCCCTAACCGGACACCGCGAAACATTGCCGTACGCGACAAGCCCTTCAGTTCAACCGAAAAACGACCTATATGACGACGGTCAGACCACAGGCTGTCGATCATCGGATGATCTTCCGCAGCGCAGCTATCCATCCACTCAATGTCACGCCTTTCGAGAATATTGAGATTTTCGATCTGCAACAGGACACCAGGGGAAAAGCGGGCGTAATCTTCATCAAAAGCCGTTTTGAAAGAGAAGCTTCCCTTACTCGACAGGAAATTGACCAGCATGGCCAGCGGCTTGCCATCAAGACGCAGGTCATGGCGCTCCAGCTGGCCGGAACTGGTCGCACCAAATAGGGTTTCACGGAAGAAGCGGCGCGTATCATCGGCGCAGTCCAGTGCAGAACCATTCTGGCCCTTCCAACCCCTTCGCTCCAGTCTCAGGAAATCGTCAATCCAGCTGTTGAGGTCGCTGTCATCACGATGATGGGCAAATTGCAAATCACCCATTTCCCCCAGTCGTTTGGCCTGACGGCGCAATTCTTTGCGTTTCTTGCCGCGCACATTCGCTGTGTAATAGTTCTCAGCACCCATATCGCTCTGCAGCAGCGCCCGTGCTTCGCTATGCACCAGATCGCAGCGGCGGCTTTGGCGGGTGCATTCGGAGCGCAGTGCCTGATCCAACGGTCCTCCGATCGTTAATCCACGGATATGCAGGAAGCCCGGCCAGTTTTGATCATCCAGCGCCTTGAACAAGGCCGTCCAGAATTGATTCTCAAATCCACGGCGTACCAACGGCGTTCCGAGAAAACTGTTATGATGCGTCCAATTCTGGACAAAAGGTACAGGCCAGCGACCAAATTGTCGAGATGGCCCGACGGGCAAAAGGCCAAGCAGGTCGGACTTATGCGGAACTCCTGCCCAGAACAGAAACAGGTGCAGCTCCGGATGGAAGCTGAAATGTTTCAGCGCCGGCTCCAGCATCCAGCTCTCATAGAAGATATTGGGTTCAACAACATTCTTCGCCAGCTTTTGCCATGATGGGATCAGCAGCTCGTCAATCGAAGCGATGGGTAGCATTTCAGCTGTAGCTGAGGACATCAGGCATACGCGATCGGACGTTTCACAATGAAGCGCCTCATCACCTTGGGTCTGCAACCCGCCTGCATCCATAATTACTGCCCTATCTGGTCTGGCTATTTGCTAGCAAAAATAGGGTAATAAGCGATTAACGACGGCAATTTAGTCAGCCCAAAGAAAAACCCCGCCGGAATCGCTTCCAGCGGGGTCTTTTAGACCAATATGTCGATTTGGCTTAAGCCATACCATGTGCCAGCGCTGCGAGCAGCAACAGGGCAACAATATTGGTGATTTTGATCATCGGATTCACGGCTGGGCCAGCAGTATCCTTATAGGGATCACCTACCGTATCGCCCGTCACAGCCGCTTTATGGGCTTCGCTGCCCTTGCCGCCATGATTGCCGTCTTCGATATATTTCTTCGCATTGTCCCATGCGCCGCCGCCTGCTGTCATCGACAGAGCAACGAACAGACCAGAGACGATCACGCCAAGGAGCAATGCGCCCAGAGCCGCAAAGCCGTTGGCCTGATCCGATACCGCGGTGACCACGAAATAGACCACAATCGGAGCCAGAACCGGAAGCAGCGATGGCAAGATCATTTCCTTGATCGCCGCCTTGGTTACAAGGTCAACGGTACGGGCATAATCCGGACGTGATGAGCCATCCATAATGCCTTTGTCTTTAGCGAACTGATCGCGGACATCGACAACAACGTCACCGGCAGCACGGCCCACAGCGGTCATGCCCATGGCTCCGAAGAGATAAGGCAACAGCGCACCGAGCAGCAGACCGACAATCACATAAGGATTTTCGAGGCTGAAGCTGACTTGCAGATCCGGGAAGAACTCCCTGAGATCGGCCGTGTAAGCCGAGAACAAGACGAGCGCTGCCAGACCAGCAGAACCAATGGCATAGCCCTTGGTAACCGCTTTGGTGGTGTTACCCACAGCATCGAGAGCATCGGTTTTGTCCCGAACGCTTTCATCCAGACCTGACATTTCGGCGATACCGCCAGCATTGTCAGTTACCGGACCGTAAGCGTCGAGCGCCACAACCATGCCTGCCAGAGCCAACATAGATGTTGCCGCAAAGGCCAGGCCGATCAGACCAGCAAGCTGGAACGCCACCACGATGCCAACCACAATTACCAATGTTGGCAATGCGGTTGCTTCCATGGAAATAGCCAGACCCTGGATCACGTTAGTACCGTGACCGGTCTCTGATGATTTTGCGATCGAGCGCACTGGGCGATATTCTGTACCGGTATAATATTCGGTGATCCAGATAATCAAACCAGTAACAGCCAGACCGACCATCATCGACCAGAACAGCGCCATGCCGGTGAAACCGCCAGAGCCATCAAGACCCGCACCGATGACTGCATTCATATCGCCGACCGACCGCATGGTCACATAGTAGATTGCCGGGATCGACAGAACAGCGGTGGTCACAAAGCCCTTGTACAAAGCGCCCATGATGTTGTTGCTGCTGCCCAAACGGACCATATAGGTGCCGATAATCGAAGTGATGATGCAAACACCGCCCACAATAAGAGGCAGGGACATCAAGCTATTCAGCATTGCATTACCAACGAGGTCACCAAATGTGAGCGCGAGAAGCACCATCGTTGCACCAACGGTCACAACATAGGTTTCGAACAAATCGGCAGCCATGCCAGCACAGTCACCGACATTGTCGCCGACATTATCGGCGATCGTCGCTGGGTTGCGTGGATCATCCTCAGGAATACCGGCTTCAACCTTACCAACCAGATCGGCACCAACGTCTGCCGCTTTGGTAAAGATACCACCGCCCAAACGCGCAAAAATCGAAATCAGCGAAGCGCCAAAAGCCAAAGCCACCAGCGAATCAATCACGGTGCGGCTTTTCGGTTCAAGGCCTAATTGCGTCGTCAGCACCCAATAGAATATCGAAATGGCAAGCAACGCAAGACCAGCAACGAGCATGCCAGTTACGGCGCCTGCCCGAAAAGCAACGGTCAGACCAGTCTGCAAGCTTTCGCTTGCCCCCTGTGCCGTTCTTACATTGGCGCGAACTGAGATGTTCATGCCGATATAGCCAGCGACACCGGATAAGATCGCACCAACCAGAAAACCGACGGTCGAAATTCCGCCAAGGAACAAGTAAACGATAACCGCGACAACAACCCCAACGATACCAATCGCCCGATATTGCCGATTCAGATAGGCTTGCGCACCCTCCTGAATGGCCGCAGCAATGTCCTGCATCTTTTCATTGCCAGCGGGTGCACCGAGCACCTGACGGCTTGTAATAAACCCATATAAAACGGCAATTAAACCGCATATTATTGAAATGGTGACAACAGTCATTGCTGCTCTTCTCCCCCTATATTTTATAATGAAAAGCCCCAGAATAGGGGCAATATCGCGGAAACTTATAAAGCGTGAAGCGTGTGGCGCAACCCCTGTTTTTATAGGTATAACCTAGCATTTCAGATACCTTGTAAATTGGTCGGAAATGGAGATGATCAGGCGTGCACGAAACCCAAGGTTTCCGGCAAACCGATACGCTCCCCTTTCTGCACCAGAGACACGCCCGAACCTGGTCTGCATTGACCAATATGCGTCACGTTAATGGGTAAAACAGTTTCCGGGCTGGCGGTCAGCAGCAATTGATAGTCATCGCCGCCTGTTGCCGCATTCAGCCTCGCATCCTCACCTTCGCCGAACAGCGTCTTGAAAGGTTCTGAAAGTGGAACCCGGTCCAGATCAATTTCCAGATTAACATTGCTGGCCTTAGCGATCCGCGAAGCATCGAGCAGCAGACCGTCGGAGATATCCATCATTGTGCTGACCAACGAGGACAAAGCCCTTCCATCGTCCAGTTTTGGCTCTGGTCGGTTGTGCGCTTTTAACAAGGCCGCTGATGTCTCGATATCCGCTGCATGCACTTTACCGCGAGCAATTTGCAGTCCCGCCCATGCATCACCAATCTCACCTGTTACATAGATGCTATGCCCCGGTGCTGCGCCGGATCGGGCCGGAATGATATGCCCTTTGGCTTCACCAAACGCGGTTAGTCCCAAGGTCCTCTTGCCATTCTCTCCCGCCGATACAGTATCACCGCCAAGCAGCGGTACGCAGAAATGGCTAATTACCTCTTTCAGCCCCCGGACAAAAGCGGCGTCCCAAACATCATCACCGGTCTGGCAATAACCCATCAATATGCCCAGCGGCTTCGCGCCTTTGGCTGCCAGATCGGACAGATTCACGGCTACGAGCTTCCACGCAACATCCGCGGGGTCCGCACTGGAAAGAAAATGCACGTCCTCAACCATCATGTCATGGGTTATAACGAGCTTGTGCCGGCCAAATGGCAATACTGCCGCATCATCGGCCAAGCCGCGTGCAGCCGGGTGGGTCGCCAGTGCTTTCAACTGGTCAATAAAGTCTAGTTCGGTCAATTGAGGCCCCCTTCACAATGAAGATGTGCCCCACATCTAATACTAACACTCACACTCCCCTGCCAAGCAGGATCGTGTTATTGTCAGCCCCTCAGCTGCCCCGAACCTGCTTCGCTATTGCGTCCAGCAATCCATTTATGAACCCGCTGTCCTTCTTATCGAAAAAGGCATGTGCGACGTCAACATACTCAGTGATTACCGTCCCCGTCGGGACATCGTCCCGAGCCATCAATTCAAAGGCCCCGGCGCGCAGAATTTGCAACATAGTTTTGTCGAGACGCCCCATAGACCAGCCGGATGCCAGTTTTCCGGAGATCAGCGCATCGATTTCATCGCGTTTTTCGGACACTCCAACGACGACATCGTCAAAGAAATCAACCTCCACTGGACGATATTGAGCATCTTCAATTTCGGCGCCCAGACGGTGGTCGTGAAATTCCTTCAACAGGCGCGGCACCGGTGTCTTTTCCATGTCGTGCTGGAAAAGAGCCTGAACCGCAGCAAGTCGGGCGGTGGAACGGGTATTTGATTTCGCGGTCATGCTGGCAGCTTTATTCGCGGAACACCCACGAAATCCATTTTGCCGATCCGGAACCCGCGTTCACGAAGGAGATCATAGGCCGTGGTTGCGTGAAAATAGAAATTGGGTTGCGCGAAACTGAGCAGGAAATTTTCGACAGTAAATGGCATGACGGTCTCTCCGAAACGGAATTCCATTGGCTGTCCAACAAAACCGGCCATCTCTGCTTCGTCAATCTTTTCAAGCCCGGCCTTCGCTTCGTCGAGCTTTTCGTAAAGCCCCTCCCAGCTGTCTGGCGGCGCCACCAGGCTGGGGGTAAACACGCCTTCACGCGCAGCCTCTATCGCGCCTAGCGAATGCTCACGGCAACATTTCACCTGGTAGGAAAAAGGCTGCATGTCTTTAATCAACCGGGCACCGATAATTTCTTCTGCAGCAGTGCTGGTCTCTTCACAATGTGTTTTTGCCTTATCGACCAGCGCGCGAACGGCTGCAATAATCTGAAGCTGTGACGGAATAACTGCGTCATATAATGAAATGTTCATAGTCTCGGTCTCTCTGTTGATTATCGGCGCGCGTCGAGCCGCTTTTGCACACTGGTGGCATGAGCAGGCAAGCCTTCTGCTTCGGCGAGAGCAACGGCCGCCGGGCCAATTTTTTCAAGCGCCGCTTCATCGCATTCCAGAAAACTGGTCCGTTTCATAAAATCGGTCACGGAAAGGCCTGACGAGAAACGTGCGCGCCTTCCAGTAGGTAACACATGGTTGGGTCCAGCAACATAATCACCGACGGCCTCTGGCGTATGGCGTCCCAAAAATACCGAACCGGCATGTCGGACTTTGTTGAACAAGGCCTGCGGATCATCGCAAGCCAGCTCAAGATGCTCGGCGGCCAGACGATCAACCAGCGGCATGGCTTGCTCGAGCCGGTCCACCAAAATGATCGCACCGTTGTCGGCCCAGCTTTGGGTTGCTGTTTTGCTCGTCGCTAATTCTGCCAGCTGCGCATCGATATGCGCCGCGACCTTGTCAGCAAAACCGGCATCATCGGTGAACAATATCGACTGGCTCGTAGGATCATGCTCCGCCTGGGATAGCAAATCAGCCGCGATCCATTCCGGATCATTCTGGCCATCCGCAACCACCACGATCTCGGAAGGCCCAGCGACCATGTCGATACCGACCACGCCATAAACCTGCCGTTTGGCTTCCGCGACCCAGGCATTGCCAGGACCGGTGATGACATCAACAGGAGTGATTTTCTCCGTTCCAAAGGCCAATGCAGCCACCGCCTGCGCTCCACCGATCCGCCAGATTTCATC